>NZ_JBGANA010000017.1:0-169658 GCF_044222565.1 Prosthecobacter sp. | reverse complement strand
CCATGGCCACGCGAACCTCATCAAGAGTCGCGTTGTCCATATTGAGCTCGATGCACGGGCGGGCCACCACCGCCTATTCATTACTATGATTCTAAAAAGTACAGCACGAATATGACAATCTTTTCGAGAACTGGTCTAGGAGTGACTGTCGGATATTCGCACATAACGTGCAGCACTCTAAAGACCCCGGCTATCGCCTGCATCGTTTTATTTGGGCCGTGAAGGGGCGGGCATCCGTCTGTCAGGCAACTGGTGGACTACGTCCGGGTAGGGGTTCACCCCACTTGATATCTGGGCCATTCACCCGTCAGTGAATTCCTATGTCAGACAAAATCAAAAAACGCTTCGGAATCTGGATGGACACTCACCACGCGACCATCATCGGCTACGACCCCGAAGCCGCCACGTTCACTGTCCTCGGTCATGCCAAGAATCCAGGTCCAGGCTCGAATTCGAACGAGAATGCAGCGAACCACCTCGAAATCACTTTGGTTCACAAATTCTTCAAGGAGATCGACCACCTTCTGGTGAACGCGGATGAAATCCACATTACCGGCAGCGGCACCATTCAGGAGCAGTTCGTCCACCATCTCGCCGAGACGCCCCAGTTCAAAAAGGCGGTCGTTTCCCAAAGCACCTCCAACCCGATGAGCGATGACAAGCTGGTGGAGTTCATCACCAGCCATTTCAAAAACTAGAGTAAGATGCCGGGCATCGTGAAACCTGAACCAAATGCCCGGCATGAATGGCAGGTTAAGCACTCCGTGCGACATCCACGAGGAGCAGATGAATCGTAAATGCTCAGTTTTGAACCTCCAAGATCCGAACTGAAGCTAACCAAAGCGCATCAAAATCCACGATGACAGGTCTTAACTGAGTGCCATTCACGCCTGACATTTACCTTATGCGTTAATTCGCCACTGCTTCATGTTCAACCATGCCCCTCATTCCAAAGCATACCTCGCCTTCCAACTGTCTGGAATGGGGAGACGCAGGCCATAAAGGTATCTGATGAGCTGGCCTTGATGGGCCGCCTCGTGCTCAAGCAGGTCGATCATCAACCGGTTTTGGGTGTCGGTGAACGAGTCCATCGTGGTCAGTATTCCTGCCAGATTTTCGGCAGAACGGTCAAGTGCTTCGGCCACCGGGCTTTTCTGGGCCACCGAATCGAGGGAACAAGAGAAACCAATCCACTCTCCAGCCATGAGAGCCTGACAGTAGCTCTCACGGGCGCCAACAACACACCACAACTGCAGGCCAATGGAGTTCGAAGGGAGGTTGGGCAGCTTGGAACTCAGCGCCTCATCACCAAAGGAACCGACCAAATCACGATAGAGAGCGAACGACCTCTCAAAACTGGCCCGGACGACTGAGGAGATGGACATCCGTTCAGACTAGCGCCGCGAGCGCCGAGTTGCCAGCCTGCAAACCAACTGGCACCGACTATTTTCCCACAGGCACCACCCCATTCCTTCATTCGACAGCGGGGAAATTGCATGCTAAACACCCCGCCCCATGTCTGCTCCAACCAACCGTCTCGACGCCCGTTTTGCCCAGCTTCGCACTCAGAAGAAGAAGGCATTCGTCGCCTATGTCTGCGCCGGAGATCCCACGCTTGAGGCCACCATTGAGATTGTACTGGGCCTGGAACGCGCCGGAGTGGATGTCGTGGAGCTTGGTGTGCCATTCTCCGATCCTCTTGCGGACGGCATTGTCAACCAGATGGCCGCAGACCGCGCGCTGAAGGCCGGGGCCTCCACGCCGAAGGTGCTGGAGATGATCCGCCAGCTCCGCACACAGTCCCAGGTGCCGCTTGTGCTCTTCACCTACCTGAACCCCGTCTATGCCTACGGCTACGAGCGCTTCCACATCGACGCCGCCGCCGCTGGTGCGGATGGCGTGCTCGTGCTGGACCTGCCACCGGACGAGGCTGCGCAGAACACCGAGCTGAAGCCCACCCCTGAGCTGCGCCACATCCAGCTCATCGCCCCCACCTCCCCGGCCGACCGCATTGCCAGCATTGCCAAATCAGCCGAAGGGTTTGTCTATTACGTCAGCCGCCTCGGCGTCACAGGCGCACAGGCACAGATCGCCACCGGCATCGCCGAGCAGGTCGCCATCATCAAGTCCGCTACGGACGTCCCCGTCTGCGTCGGCTTTGGCGTGTCCAATCCCTCCCAGGCCGCCGAAGTCGCCAGCAAAGCCGATGGCGTCGTGGTGGGCAGCGCCATCGTAAAGCTCATTGAGCAGAACGGCACCGCGCCCGACTGCGCCGCCAAAGTCGAAGCCTTCGTAAAACCCCTCGTCGATGCCGTCCACGCACTTTGACCGCCTTGACATTTTGACCACTCCTTGACCCATCTCCGCCCCATGACTCTGAACTTCACCAAAATGAACGGCGCCGGCAATGACTTCGTCATGCTGGACAATCGCGACCTTTCCATCTCGCTGACCAAAGAGCAGATCGAAAAGCTCTGCGACCGCCATCGCGGCATCGGAGCCGATGGCCTGCTCTGCGTCGAGCCCGCCACCGGCACTGGCGACTTCAAGATGCGTTACTACAACGCCGACGGCGGCGAGGCCGAGATGTGCGGCAATGGCGCACGTTGCTTTGGCCGTTTCGTCAATCATCTGCATGGCGACAAGCTCACCAAGATCGCCTTTGAAACCCTCGCCGGCATCATCTCCGCTGAGTTCGAAGGCGACCAGGTGCGCATCAACATGAGCACCCCGCACAGCCTCAAGCTCTCGCAGCACCTCGAGGTGGCCGGGGCCGGGCTGACCGTGCACAGCGTGAACACCGGCGTGCCCCATGCCGTGGTCATGGTCGATGATCTCGACGTCGTCCCCATTCGCGAATGGGGTGCCGCCCTCCGCTATCACGAAGCCTTCAAGCCCAAGGGCACGAATGCCAACTTCGCCAAGGTCGTGGCCCCAGGCAGCATCGCCATCCGCACCTACGAGCGTGGCGTGGAGGATGAAACCCTCGCCTGCGGCACCGGCATGGTCGGCTGTGCCCTCATCTACCACGAGCTCACCGGCGAACCCGGCCCCATCAGCGTCCTCGTCAAAGGCGGCGACACCCTGAAAGTCGGATTCGAAGAGCCGGACAAGAGCGAATATACCAACGTGACCCTTTTCGGACCGGCGGACTTTGTGTTCACAGGGAGTGTGAACCTCTAAATCTCGTAAAGCGGACATGGACACCCATGTTTGAATGGCTGCGCTCAACTCCTGCTCCAATCATTTGTCCGGACAACCCGGGCAACGGCACCTCCATCCAATGTGCTTTTTCCAATGCCACCGGCACGTGGAATGAGGAAGTGGACCTGCTGCAAAGCCTTGCGGATGTCATGCTGGCAGCAGGACATTCGGTGCAGATCAAAAAAGGCTGGCTGGAAGTCGACGACGGCTTTGTCATCCTTCCGCAGTTTTACAACCTGCAGCCCCAGGAGCCTTCGGGGGTGAGCACCTGCTCCACCATCGAGGTCCGGCATTCCAATCAGATCCCCCAGGGCGTTTTTGAGTACCAGCATTCGTTCGGAGAAAACCTGGCAGCCTCCTTCGCCCGGGGTTTCCAGAAGTGGCTGGAGATCGACTTTGCCGTGTTCCAAGACACCGTTTTGAAGAAGCCGGAAAACTGCCTGAGTCTGGAAATGTCCTTCCCAGCCAAAGACGGCAGCCCTCCTCATTACCGGCGCGCGCTGCTCGGGCCTGTATCTCTGACCCGGGCCGAGCCTCCCGCCGCACCCGTCTCTGAGGATGAACACGAAGCATTCTGCCCCTGCTGCCTCTTCATGTCCCTGTCTGAGCCTTTGAAGCCGCACATGGAATCCTCCAGCTTCATGGCCATCCGTTTCTTCGCAGCCCGCAGTGCCGACGGCGAGGCGTCGGCGGATTGCAGAATCAACGGCATGGACTGGGAGCCCGGCAGGCAGGCCTTGCTGGAATACGTGGGCAAATGGCCCGGGCAGGGGTTTGAATGCCGCAAGCAATACGGAGTGCTCCACTCGGTTGACGGGCCGTTTGAGACGGTGGCGCAGGACGAGCAGCCCGCCGATTGAGGTTCCTCCCCCTACAATTTCCAATTTTCAGTTTTCAATTCTCAGTTTTCAGTCCGACACATCTGCCCTTTCCATCCACCTCTCTCATGTTCGCAGGAACCCACACCGCCATCGTCACCCCATTCCGCAACGGCCAGATTGATGAAGCCGCGCTCAAATCGCTCATCGATTTCCAGTTCGACAACGGTGTCACCGGCGTCGTGCCCTGCGGCACCACGGGAGAATCCCCCACGCTTGATCACGAAGAGCACACCCGCGTGGTAAAGCTGACGGTCGAGTTCTCCAAAGGCCGCGGCGTGGTCATGGCAGGCACCGGATCCAATTCCACCCGTGAGGCCATCGAGCTCACCCAGGAAGCCGAGGCAGCAGGCGCCACCGCCTCCCTCCAGGTCGCCCCTTATTACAACAAGCCCACCCCCGAAGGCCTGTACCAGCATTTCAAAGCCATCGCGGACAACACCAAGCTCCCGCTCATGCTTTACAGCATCCCCGGACGCTGCGGCATCGAGATCGGTCTTGATGTGCTCGTGCGCCTCGCGGAAAACTGCCCGAACATCCGCTCCATCAAGGAAGCGGGCGGCAATCCTGAGCGCGTCAGCCAGATGAAGCAGATCCTTCCTGCCGACTTCGAGATCATGTCCGGCGACGACGGCCTCACCCTGCCATTCATGTCCGTGGGCGGCGTCGGCATCGTCAGCGTGGCAGGGAACCTCATTCCGAAGCAGATCAGCGAGATGGTGCAGCTCGCTTTGAAGGGCGACTACGTCTCCGCGCTGAAGATCCACACGAAGTACTACCCGCTCTTCGCCGCCTTCCTGAAACTGTCCACCAACCCCATCCCGATCAAAACGGCGATGGCCCTCGCCGGTCACTGCACCGATGAGCTGCGCCTGCCGATGACCGGCATGGAGCCGGAGAAGGTCGCGGAACTGAGCGCCACGCTGAAGAAGCTGGGCATCATCGGGTAGGTGATGCTGGGCAAAGACCGCCTGCAATAGTGGTCCGCACCTGCGTAGCCCCGAAGGGAATCCTCTGTGCGGTTCGAGCTACCCAGGGTCAGCTTTCTTCCGAACCACTTCGTGCAGTCGTCGTAGCTTATGAAGCCCCCAATCAGGGTGCGCTGCATTTTTCGCTGCCTAAGTGCCCCGGATATCCAGGGGCTCGCGTGCCGCACAGAGGACTGCGCGGACCACGATCTCGCGCCAGCCGTCAGCCCTCGTCCTTGAGATACGGCTCCGCTAGATGCAGCCATGGGTGAACCCAAACATTGCCGCGGAGAAACCCTGCTCTTCATCGCCGGTGTGCGAACGCCGGAGCGATCAAAGCAACGAGAATGGACAGGACCATCAGCACGAGAAAGAGAATGAAAAGGATCGAGACGATTGAAAACCTGGTCTTCACCTCCGGCGTCAGATCGACGATCCTTTGATACCCGGGCGACATCACGATGCGTCCTTTCTCTGACATCATCAGCCACAGCACATAGCCGTTCATCGTCGGCCCGACGACGGTGGGAATGGACACCACCAGAAGAATGCCCGAGATGACCGCCACGGGCACTCTCGCCCAGGGTTTCAGCCGCCGCAGTCCAGTCCCCAGACACAGGGCGGATGATGCACTCGCCAGGATCACCAGCCAGATCGCGAAGTCATTTCCTCTGAATTTCACGGTGACCAGTTCTCCTCCCACAATCAGCGCCGGCAGTAGCAGCACCGCTCCGATCAGGCCAAACATCGCCCCCACCCCTCGGATCTCCGACTCATGCCTGAGCATCGCACGGCGCATGGCTTCGGGCGATGACTCATCCACCAGCCGCGACTGCGGCGGTGCGTAGGGATTGATGTCCAATTCCTGCTCCATTCAGAATCATCCTACCAGAGTTCTCGCAATGTGCGCCAGCCACATTTGGGTGGCTCTGTTCCATGCTGGACAGCCTGCCACGATTGCGGCATCTATACCGCATGTCGTTTCAGCGCCATCTGTGCCTCGCCTTGCTCCTGGGGCTGTCCAGTTGCACCTACCTCGAAAACAAGTTCGGAGGCATGATGTCCTCATCCTCGAAAAAGTCGTCTGGCGACAAAAAGATCGGCGAGGCCAAGGTCATCGGCGTCATCGAGATGGTCAACCCGGAGCAAAACTACGTGCTCATCAATTGCGAGCAGCGCGTGGACATCCCCGCCGGCACCGAGATCATCTCCCAAGGTGTCAATGGCTCGGACGCCAGGCTCAAAGTCACACCCGAGCGCAAGGGGAACTACATCACCGCAGACATCACTCAGGGTACACCACAGCTGCGCGATCTGGTGGTCTATCAGGTCAAAGCCCCGGAGGGCGCCGCGCCCGCCACCGGCCCCATGGTCGCTCCCAATGCCTCTCCCGTGTCTTTGACACCCATCATGCGGGGAGATGTGCCGCCACCGCTCGATACCCCTTTCCAGCCCATGGGTACCCTGCAGTCAGTGCAAGGCCAGATCCCGGCCCAAACTCAGTCTCCGTCCCCCGTGAACCAGATTCCGCCGTCCATGCTGCAGCCCATTCCGCTGCCGCCAAAAGCGCCCAAATCTTCCCAGCCTGCGGACGAACCTGCGGCAGACCTGAGCAAACTGCCGCCTGTGATCCGATGATCTCTGAAAGCGAAGCCCTCGCACGTGTCCTCGCGGCCATGGCGCCCACACCGTCGCGTTCGCTCGACCTGTTTGCTGCGCTGGATCACTACGCCGCGCAGGAAGTGACCGCCACGGTACCCATCCCCGCCTTTGATCAGTCCGCCATGGACGGCTATGCCCTCCTCGCCGCGGAATCCGCCACCTCCAGGCCTCTGCGGGTCTCAGGTGAGCAGGCTGCCGGGCTGGACGCCTCGCTCCACTTGCAAAGCGGCTGCGCCATTCGCATTTTCACCGGTGCTCCCATACCCGCCGGCGCGGATGCCGTCATCATGCAGGAGGACGTCCGGCGTGAAGGCGACTTCATCATCTGCACCGATCCAGTCTCCGCCGGAGAAAACATTCGCCGCGCTGGCACGGACCTCTGCCACGGCCAGTTCGTGCTGCGTGCCGGCGAGAAGATCACCCCAGGCCGTCTGGCCGTGCTCGCGTCTCAGGGCCTGGATCAGATCCAAGTTCACACCCCGCCGCGCGTCGCCGTTCTGAGCACCGGAGACGAACTCGTGTCTCCCGGCGCCGGCCCGCTGCAGGCGGGCCAGATTTACAATACCAACGGCCTCATGCTGCGCGGCATGCTCGCGGAAACGGGCGTTCGCGAGTCCACCCAAGCGCACTGCCGCGATGATCTGCCGCACACCACCGAGACCCTTCGGCTTCTCCTGAGCACTCATGACGTTGTCCTCATCAGCGGCGGCGTTTCCGTGGGCGATCATGACCAGATCAAGCCTGCGCTCAAACAGCTCGGCGTGGAGCCGGAACTCTGGCGCGTGAAGGTAAAGCCCGGCAAGCCCTTCCTCTTCGCGCGGAGCGGAGCGTCCTACGTCTTCGGCCTGCCCGGAAACCCGGTGTCTTCCTTCGTCACCTTCATGCTCTTTGTGCGTCCTGCCCTTTTGAAAATGCTCGGCGCTGCAGAGGCCCATCTCACGCCGCGTTTCATCGGCGCCACCGCAGGCACCGCCCTCTCCAATCCCGGTGACCGCCCCCACTACTTGCGCGGCACCTTCTCCCAAGACCGGTTCATGCCGCTCGGCCATCAGCAAAGTCATGCCCTGCTGTCCCTCAGCCGGGCAGATGCCCTGCTGCGGCTGGAGCCAGAACAAACTCTCCAGCCCGGAGACGCGGCACAAGTGTGGTTGCTGGATTGATCGGTTGCGCATGCACCACCGCCACCCATTCTGCCCCCTCTCCCATGGAACACGTTCTCGTCATCACCCGTCAGCTTTTTGATCAACTCGGCAGCTTCCAAGGCTTTCAGGCCGATGCCCCGCGCTACCTGCACGCCATGCTGACCCCGGGAGCCAATCATTTCATGGAGCGCCCCGCCGCTGAAAAAGATCCTTCTCACAAGCAGCTCATCCCCTACACCATCTTTCATCACGCCGGCCGCTACCTCAGCTACACTCGCGGCGGCAGCTCAGGGGAGAAGCGCCTCGTCGCGAAACGCTCCATCGGCATCGGCGGTCACATCAATCCGGTGGATGCAGGGCAAGACGGTCTCGGCGAAACCATGTACTACAATGGCGTCGAACGCGAGATGGCCGAAGAGCTCGTCATCGCCGGCACTCACACGCAGAAGGTCATCGGTCTCATCAATGACGACGCCACCGAGGTCGGCAGCGTGCACCTTGGCGTGGTCCACTTCTTTGACCTCAGCAGCGATGACGTGAAGTCCAACGAAGACGCCATCCAGGACCTCCGCTTCCACACGTTGGAAGAACTCCATGCCATGCACGACGAGCTCGAGACCTGGTCCCAGATCTGCGTGGACCACCTTTGGAATGTTCAAAAATAATTGAAATTCGTACGGCCGGAAGAAATGCTTGTCTCTTGGGGCAACGGGTGTTTCTCTTCCGTGTAATGGAAGAAACATCACTCAGCGCCGCGGCATCTCCGGAAGCTTCGCTGACACAGCCCGTGCCCAACAGCAGCTCCGCCGAGGATCGCATCCTGGTGGAAAAAGCTCAGGCGGGAGACACGCGTGCTTTTGATGATCTCGTCCGCAAGTACACCCCCAAGCTCTACGGCCTCATCTACAACATGACCTCCAACCGCGAAGACACCGCGGACCTGCTGCAGGACGTGTTCGCCAAGGCCTACCGCTCCATCAAGCGCTTCATGGGCAAGTCATCGTTCTATACATGGATCTATTCCATCGCGGTGAACATGACTTTGAACTTCCTCAAGAAGCGTGGCCGGCATCACAAGGTCAGTCTTGACGATGTAGATACCGGCATCGAAAACGATCCCGAATTCATTCGCGTTACCACGGCCAATTCAGGCACTCTTCGTGAGGTAAACATCCACGAATTGCAGAAAAGGTTGAACGCAGCCATGATGCGCCTGTCAGAAGACCACCGCACGGTGGTGACTTTGTACGACGTACAAGGTCTCCAGCATGCCGAAATCAGCAGGATACTAGGAGTCTCGGAAGGGACCGTCAGGTCCCGGTTGTTTTACGCACATCGACTTCTCCAAACCTATCTTGAAGACTTCGTTAAATAAGGAACGTCTGCCACTCACGCAAAGAAACAACAATCCACAGCACGCCATGAATGAATTCGAAAACATCCAGCGGTTGATTCGATTGAAGCGGTATGAACAGCCCGAAGAGGGGTTCACCGAGAACTTCCTTCAGCAGTTTCATGAGAGGCAGCGTGCCGAACTCCTCAAGCAGTCCTCCCTTGAGCTTCTCACGGAGCGCTTCTCCACCTGGTGGAGCCATCTTCTGGTTCCCAAATGGAGCCTGGCCACCGCCGCCCTTGCCATCTGCTCCGTCTGCGCGTGGATGCTTTCCCGCCCTGGCGAAACCTCCGGCGCGGCCATCACTGAATCCCCAACGGCTCCTGAAAAGCCCTTCGTTTCCAAAATGGATCTCAGCGGGATCCCCCTGGCCCGCGAACAATCCAAGGACAAGGCCGTCCCAGCCATCGAAGGCAAGGCCCCTCTGGCCCTACCCGCCTCCACCACCAACTGGGAGAAACCCAACGTGAAAAACGCCATCCCCGCCGTCCAGAGCGGTGCCGCAGGCGGTCAGGGCAAATAGACCGGCCCCACGGGTGCTGAAAACTTCTCTTTGCCATCAGGGCGGCCCCGGCGTAATTCTGCGCTGATCATGGGAAACCGCCCTGACAACCGCCTCATTTTCCGAATTAGCTTCGGACTCGTCCGCGCCTGACGTCGCCGGGTGAGTCCGTTGCCTTGCATGCCTGCGCACCTCGCGCCCCTGGCATCCGGCGTCCCGGAACTTCTGGCAACCCGCCAGCCCGGCCTGTTTTCTCATTGCGCACCCCTGTCCCCCTCTCCATTTCCCCTCCTTCATGTCTTCAGTTACCATCTATGACACCACCCTCCGTGACGGCACGCAGGGCACCGGCATCTCCTTCAGCACCCTCGACAAAATCCGCGTGGCGGAAAAGCTCGACGATTTCGGCGTGCACTACATCGAGGGCGGCTGGCCCGGCTCCAATCCCAAAGACGCCGCCTTCTTTGAAGAAGCCGCCAAACGCTCATGGAAGACCGCCAAAATCACCGCCTTCGGCATGACCCGTCGCGGTAAAATGAAGGTCGAAGACGATCCGCAGGTCAAAATGCTGCTCGATGCCAAGACGCCCGCCGTCACCATCGTCGGCAAGACCTGGGCCCTTCACGTCACCGAGGTCTTCCAGGTCACTCTGGAGGAAAACCTCGCCATGATCTCCGACACCGTCGCCTATCTGAAACAGCACGGCCGCGAGGTGCTCTACGATGCCGAGCATTTCTTCGACAGCTTCAAAGAAGATCCCGAATACTCCCTCAAAACCGTCAAGGCCGCCCAGGACGCCGGCGCAGACCTCATCGTGCTGTGCGAGACCAATGGCGGCGCTCTTCCCGAGTTCGTCGAAGAGACCACCCGGAAAGTCATCGCCCATCTGGGACGCCCCGTCGGCATCCACACCCACAATGACGGCGGCGTCGGCGTGGCCAATGCCCTCGCAGCCGTGCGCGCTGGCGCCTGCCAGGTGCAGGGCACCATCAATGGTTACGGCGAACGCGTGGGAAACTGCAATCTCACCACCATCATGCCCAATCTTCAGATCAAGATGGGCATCCCCCTTGGCATCGACCTCACCCGTCTGCTCGAACTCGCCAACTTCGTCGATGAGCTCGCCAACGTTCCTCACGACATCCGCGCCCCATACGTCGGCGTCGCCGCGTTCACGCACAAAGGCGGCCTCCATGTCCATGCCGTGCAGAAACTCGCCCGCACCTACGAGCACGTGGACCCCGCCCTTGTCGGCAATCAGCGCGTCATCACCATCTCGGACATGTCCGGCCAGTCCAATGTGCTGATCAAGGCCGAAGGCATGGGCTTCAAATTCGCCAAGGGAGACGCCCGCGTGCAGACCATCCTCGCCGAGGTCAAGCGCCTCGAAAGCGAAGGCTACGAGTTCGAAGCCGCGGAAGCCTCCTTCGAGATGCTCATCCGCAAGCAGCTCGGCCAGTATCAGCCCATCTTCAATCTCATCGAGTATCATTCCACCCACCGCTTCCACGGCGGAGAGCATGGCTTTGAAACCTGCGAAGCCACCATCAAAGTCGAAATCGATGGCAGCCGAGTTTACACCGTGGATGAAGGAGACGGCCCTGTGAATGCGCTCGACAACGCCCTGCGCAAAGCCCTCCTGCCCTTCTTCCCCGCCCTCAAGGTCATGCGCCTGGCCGACTACAAGGTCCGCATCATCGACGGCGGCACCGGCACGGCGGCCAAGACTCGCGTCCTCATCACCAGCACCGACGGCAACGCCACCTGGGGCACCGTCGGAGTCAGCTGCAACATCATCGACGCCAGCTGGAAAGCCCTCGTCGATGGCATCGAATACTTCCTGCTCAAGCAGGCAGCATAGCGGTCAGTACAGTAGTCATCTCGCTCCGTCGAGATGAGCCCAACGCGCTCGACCTCGCGGAGCGCCTGCACACCATGCAACGCCCCGCCCCGTAATTCCCTCGGCTCCTCTCGCTCCGCGAGAGGGCTACTGTCCTCCCTTCATTCCCGCCGCCGCCAGCACCGCCACCAAATCTGGCGGCAGCGGCGCTTTCACACTGAGCTGCTGCCCGGAAGCCGGGTGCTTCAGGCTCAGCTCATGCGCATGCAGAAACAGCCGCTTCGCCAAAATCGTCTTCCGCAGCTTCCGGTTCAGGTCAAACGACCCATACACATCATCCCCCACCAGCGGCAGCTGGCGTGATGCCGCCTGCACGCGGATCTGATGCGTCTTCCCGGTGATCAGCTCCACTTCGATCAACACCACGCGATTGAGCGCATTCGCTTCGAGCACCCGGTATTTCGCCTCCGCATTCGGCCGCACGCCATGGCGCACCGTCGTGCGCACCTGATTCTTCGCATGGGCGGTGATCAGATGATCCAGCCATACCCCTTCCGGTTTCGCTGCGTTCCCGCTGCACAGCGCCATGTATTTTTTCCGCACCACCTCCGCTTCAAACGCCGCGCGGCATGCCGCCGCCGTCTTTTCATCCTTGGCTCCCAGCAGCACACCTGAGGTGTCTTGATCCAGCCGATGCAGCAGCCACACACTTCCAGCCGCGGTTTTGAAACAGCGCCGGTCCTGATCATAGCTTCCTTCAAAGGCCGCCATCTGCGCTTTGCCCGCCTTCGGGTTCGGATGCGAAAGCACACCATGCGGTTTGTTCACCACAATGAGGAACCGGTCCTCATGGAGAATCTCGCAGCGGGTCATGGCGGAGGAGGGGGCGGGAGTCATTTCGGCTGATACTTCTGCACCAGATATTCTTCCAATGCATCGTGCCAGTTGCGGATCTCCTCCCCCAGCAGCCCCTGCAGTTTCGCATTGCTCATCAGCGTCATCAGCGGGCGCTGCGCCTTGAACTGCGTGAGGCTGGCCAGTGGTACTGGCTGTACGCGCGTAGTCTTCACCGGCACTCCAAGCCACTCGGCAATGCCCAGCGCCGCCTCTGCCCACGTATGCCAGGAGGCAATGCCGCTGTTGCACAGATGCAGCACCCCGTTCGTGCCGGGATGTTCCAGAACAAGCCGCTCAACCCAGCCGCAGATGTCCGCATTGCTCGTCGGCGCAGACACCTTGTCCGCCACCGCAGTCAGCTCCTCCGTCTGCATGGCCCGCAGGATGATGTTGTCAGGATGGCTCGGCTTGTCCGGGCCAAACAGCCAGGAGACGCGTGCCACCAGGGCACGCGGGGAGGCCTTCAGCACCGCCGCTTCTCCGGCCAGCTTGGTCCGGCCATACACATTCACCGGCTTCGTCTCGTCCTCTTCACGCCACAGATCATGCGGCTCCCCGCTGAAGACATAATCCGTGCTAAACTGAATCATGCGCGCCCCCTTGCGTTCACTGCATTCGGCGATGACCTGCGGTGCCACCACGTTGGCCAGCAGCGCACGTTCCGGCTGCACTTCGCACACATCCGGGCTGGTCATGCCTGCAGCATTCAGCACCACGTCGTATTCCTGCGCCGCCAGCTTCGCCGGGATCTCGTCCGGTTTTTCAAAATCCATCTCGGCCCGCCCCCAGCACGTGAGGTTATTTTTCCCTCCCAAATGGCGCTGCAAGGCACGCCCCAGGCCGCCGGTGGCGCCGAGGATGAGGATACGGGGGGATGGCATGCACCATGCTTGCCATGCCTACGGCGCTTGCAAAGCCAAAAGGCATCTCCAAAATAGGCGCACGAGTGATTAAGGATGAATGAGTGATGCGCAGCCCAGGATTGTAATTGTAGGCGCCGGCCTTGCGGGGCTGGCCTGTGCCCGCGTTTTGGCCGCCGCTGGTCGTCCCTTCACCCTTCTGGAAGCGTCCAATGCCGTCGGTGGCCGCGTGCGCACGGACGTGGTCGATGGCTTCCTGCTTGACCGCGGCTTCCAGGTCTTCCTTCCCGCCTACCCTGAGGCGCGTCGTGTCCTGGATTACGAGGCTCTCGATCTGAAGTCACTCTACCGTGGCGCGGATGTCTTCGTCAAAAACCGCTTCTACCGCATGGCGGACCCGCTGGCGCATCCGCTCACGGCGCTCAAAAACGTCAATGCCGAGATCGTCACCCTCCGGGACAAATGGACCACGCTCCTGCTGCGCAAAGAAGTTTTCGGCCTCCGCGAGCCCCCGGCGGAGCTTCCCGAGATGGAGTCCGAGGACTACCTGCGCGACTTCGGCTTCTCCGAGGGCATGATTGATCGCTTCTTCCGCCCCTTCTTTGGCGGCGTCTTTCAGGAAAAGGATCTGCGCACCAGCGCACGCATGCTGCTGTTTTTGTTCTCCATGTTTGACCGCGCCGGCAGTGCCCTGCCCGCACGCGGCATGCAGTCCATTCCCGATCAGCTCGCCATGGCCCTCCCGCCGAAGAGCCTCCGCCTCAATGCCCCGGTCTCCGCAGTGCGCGCCGGGGAGGTGACGCTGGACACAGGCGAGGTCATCCATGCCGACCACGTCATCGTCGCCGTTGGCGAGGAGGTGGCACACCGGCTCCTGCCCTCTCCTGAAAACACCACCCGTCTTCCCAGCCGCTCCACCACCTGCATGTACTTCGCCACGGACGATCTCCCTCCTGGAGATCCCATCCTCCATCTGGATGGCGACGGCCGCGGCCCGGTGAACAGCGTCGTCGTGCTCTCGCGGGTTTCACCGCACTACGCTCCGCCGGGGCAGCACCTCATCTCCGCCTCCATCATCGGCGCCCCTTCCAGTACCGAGCTTGAGCAGGTCGTGCGCGAGCAGATGGGCAGCTGGTTCGGCGAGGCTGTGGTCTCGAAATGGCGCCACCTCCGCACCTACCAGATCCGCCATGCACAGCCGGAAAGCCGGCAGCTGCGCCTCGGCGAGGGGCCGCTTCCCAGCGTGCTCGAACCGGGCCTCTACCGCTGCGGGGACTGGTGTGAAAACATCTCCATCAACGGCGCTCTGCTCAGCGGCCGTCGATGCGGAATGGCGGTAATGAAAGCGTTGGGAGATCCGAGCCTGGATTAGCCGGTGCCTGGGGCGCGGCCTGCGTCGGCAGCACAAAGGGATTGATCGTGGCCGGCGCATTGGCCAGCTTCACCTCCACCTTCGTAACTCCAAACTTCTCCGGTTTCTTCGCGGCGATCGTCCTCAGCTCCTGCGCCACATTTTCGGCATCTCCACGTTTCGCCAGGTCCATAATGGTCAAGGTGGTGAACCCAGGTCCGGCCTCAACATGGATCTTGCTGTCCGGCACTCCCATGTCCACATGGATCAGCTTCTCCCAGTTGCTCGAGTGCTGCAGGTCAGGGATCAGCACGAGGCCCGCCTTGTGCTTGCGCTCCTCGTCCTGCAGATCACGCCCGGCCGCAGGCGCCTCCGGCTTGCTCTGGCAGGCTGCAAGGCAGGAGATGCTGGCTAAAAGGAAGTATTTGGAGATCACAGTTTGATGAAGGCCTTCTGTTTATACAGCCACCAGCAGATCAGCCAAAGCACAAACAGCACTCCGCATCTGTCGATGACAGGAGTCCAATACGCCGGGAAAGCCGTCTCCGGCAGATGCTTGTGCAGATTTTCCCGGATCCATCCGGCGCACAGGCTGTGCAGCAGGTAGATCACGATGCTGTTCATGCCCACCACCACCAGCGGGAAAACCAGCTTCCGCATCCCCAGGATCTCCACCAGCCCGTAAAAGAAGGAGAGCAGGATCAACACCCAGCCGCCGCTCAGGATCACCCATGACGGCGTCCAGATGCGCTTCACCACCGGAAGCAGCGTGTACTGGTCAAACTTGGCTCCGATCACCGGCAGGACTTTCACGTCCAGCGCCGTCCCCACCACCACCAGCACCAGGCCCATGATCAGCAGCGCCGCCCATTTGCCCTTCTCCGTTTTGCTGCTGCGCATCAGGAAGCAGCCCGTCAGCGCCCCCAGCATCATCGTGGCCAGCGCCGGCACGAAGTTCAGCGTCTGGTATCCGCCAGAAGTGAACTGGTACGGCTGCGCCTGCGGCAGCTGGTTGAGAAACCACCGGTCAAACGCGGCCGCCGCATTGGTGTGAATGTTCCAGTGCCCGGCAAACCCCGGCAAAATCCCCTGCTCCACATCCTTCATGCCCGCGATCGCGGCCAGATCTTCCGGCGAGGGCAGCGGATGCTGGATGAAAAACCACGAATATCCCGCCAAAATCAGAATGATCCACGCCATCAGATACTCCCAGCCCAGGCGTGTCAGCAGGAACAGCACAAAGTACCCCAGCCCGATCTGCGCCAGCACATTGGTAAACAGGAAGACCGTGTGCTTGTCCCCGGCTTTGGTGGCCAGCATCACCCCCAGCGCCACCAGCAGTATGGAGCGCGTCAGCGCATGCCACGCCATGCCAAAAAATCCCTGCCCATGCTCGCGCCGCTTCGCATAGGAAAACGGCACCGACATGCCCACCATGAACATGAAGCTCGGCTGGATCAGGTCCCACAGGGAGCAGCCCTGCCAGGCCTGATGCGCAAACTGCGGCATCACAAACTCCCAGGCGGACCCCGGATTCGCGGCGGCCATCTGCACGATGCCAAAGCCCGAAGAGGCCATCAGCAGCATGATGAAACCTCGAAATGCATCGAGGGAAAGGAGTCGTTGGTTGGTTGTGGTTGGGTTCATGGACCAACCTCAAACGCACCTCGCGCACACCTGCTATCGAAAGCCCGTCAGGTATTGGTCAGGCCGCCTTGAGCACTTCGTGAGTGTGGATCGCAGGATTCACAATGTCCCGCACAAATTGCGCAGGCTCCGCCCCTTCCCCAAACACATAGATCCTGGTGCGCAGCGTCAGCTTTTTCAGTTCAAAGCCAGCGTTCGGCGTGCTGCGGTAGTAGTTCAAGATCATCTCTTTTTCCAAATCCAGCGCTGCTCCCTTCATCCCGTATTCAAGGACGAATGCCGCCTTCTCAAATGCCGGCTGGCCGCCCACGCGGGCCTCCTGGCTGATGGGGTCGATCAGCACCTTGTCCACAAAGGCCTTCAGGGCAGACTCGTCTCCGTCAAACTCGATCTTGTACACGCGTCCCTCACGATATTTCAGCGGCAGCGGATGCGGGGCATACAGCAGCTTGTGGCAGTCGCTTTCAGTGTCGAATTTACCAAGAATTTCAAAAATTTGGGTCACAGGGAGAGGAAGGCTGAGGTGGTTCCCCGCTTTCCTAGCGGAGAACCCCCGCCCGCGCAAGCCCGCACCCGCCTGCCGTGAATCCCTCTTGCCTCCCCGCCCCCGGCCTGCTAAGACTGCTCCGTTATGCCTCGTATTCAATTCACCACTCCTGACGGTGCCTCCGGCGCCCTCGAACTCGACGCCGAACGTATGACCGTGGGTCGTGCCGATGACAACCAGCTCATCATCGCTGATGACTCCGTGTCCAGCCATCATGGTGAAGTGGTCTTCGACGGCAGTTCCTGGACGCTCACCGACCTTGGTTCCACCAACGGCACCAAAATCGGCGGCACCCGCGTGGAGCAGGTCAGCCTCTCCCCCGGCGGCGCCTTTCAGCTCGGCAATGTGAACTGCGTGTTCGTCGGCGATGGCGAAGTGGAGGAGGATGCCTATTCCGCCCCGACCATCTCCGTTTCCACCCCGTCCAGCGGATACGGCAGCCAGCCCTACAACGGGCGCATGCGCACAGGCTTCGGCCCCAAGGTTAAACAGAAAAACCAAGGCTCCGGCCTTGTCCTCACGCTCGGCGTTCTCGGCATCCTCGCCTGCGGAGCAGCCGTGTTTTTCGCCAATCAAATGGGTGTAACCCCCTGAGCCTGACAACAGCACGCGCTCGCCTTCCTGACTCCCTCCGGGGAGACCTGCAGCGGCCCCTCCGGCTGCCATGCCCCAGTCTGCGCGTCACAAAACCAACCCTCTTGCGGCTTCCTCATGCCGCCATCCCAAGCTAAGAATCCATGTCTAACACTATCATTGTCGGCGCCCAGTGGGGCGATGAAGGAAAAGGTAAAATCGTTGATTACCTCACGGAAAACACGGACGTCGTCGTCCGCGCCGCCGGTGGCAACAACGCCGGCCACACCGTCATCAGCAACGGCACCAAGTACATCCTCCACCTCATCCCCTCCGGCATCCTTTGGAAGGACAAAATCTGCGTCATCGGCAACGGCGTCGTCATGGACCCCACCGGCCTGCTCGCAGAAATGGCCAAGCTCCGTGGCCAGGGCGTGACCATCACCCCGGAAAATCTCCTCATCAGCGAAACCGCCCACCTGGTGATGCCCTACCACCGCGGCCTCGACAAGGTCCGTGAAGCCAAGCGTGGCGACAAAAAGATCGGCACCACCGGACGCGGCATCGGCCCGGCCTACGCCGACAAAGTGGAGCGCGACGGCCTGCGCACCATCCTGATGACCCAGCCCGAAATCTTCGAAGAAGAGCTGCGTGACCGTCTGGCCCGCCATAATGCCACCTTTGCCGAACTCGGCGTGGAACTCGTCCCCGTGGAAGAGACCGTGAAGGAGATGCTCGAAGCCGCCAAAACGCTGGCCCCACACATCACCAACACCACCGTGTATCTGCACGAGGCCATCAAGGCCGGCAAAAGCCTCCTGTTTGAAGGCGCTCAGGGTACCTACCTGGACATCGACCACGGCACCTATCCCTTCGTCACCTCGTCCAACACCACCTCCGGCGGCGCCTGCACCGGCTCCGGCGTCCCACCGCGCATGATCGACAAGGTCGTCGCCGTCGGCAAAGCTTACACCACCCGCGTCGGCAGCGGTCCTTTCGTGACCGAAAACGACGCCATCGGTGACATGCTGCACAACATGGGCCGTGAATTCGGTGCCACCACCGGCCGCGCCCGCCGCTGCGGCTGGCTGGACTCCGTGCTCGTACGCTATGCCGTCATGGTCAATGGTGCCGATGAACTCGCCATCACCAACCTCGACGGCCTGGACGGCCTGGACACCATTCAAATTTGCACCGCCTACACCCTGCGCGGCAAGACCATCCACTACCCGCCGAGCACCGCTGCCGATCTGGCTGCGTGCGTCCCTGTTTACGAAACCCACCAGGGCTGGAAGCAGGATCTCAGCGGCATCCGCAAGTTCGCCGACCTCCCCCCGCTGGCCAAAGCCTACCTCAAGCGCCTCGAAGAACTCACCGGCGCACGCGTCAGCCTCGTCGGCATCGGTCCGGACCGCGAGCAGACTCTCGTCGCTTGAGGTCATATTCCATTTGACGCAGGCCCTCATTCCCCTATTTTCACGCCCCTTTTCCCAAACCACCCCGACCCCGTTTATGACCGAAATTCAGATCCGTAAAGGCGAGCCCGTTGACCGCGCTCTCAAACGCCTCAAGACCCGCCTTGAAATGGACGGCATCCTTGAAGAAGTCCGCCGCCTGCGCGCCCACGAAACTCCGAAAGAGCGTACCAAGCGCAAAGCCCGTGCCGCAGCCAAGCGTGGCAAGATCCGCTATCGCTTCACCCTTCCGAAAGCCCCCGGCGCACCGGAAGCCCCTGTCTCCGCCGCTTAATCCGGCTCAGGGAAAAGAAACTTCAAAGGGCGGGTTCATCCCCGCCCTTTTTTGTGCCTGTGTGGTGGAGACGGTCAAGCTTTCTCTGTCAAGATGGTCAAGGCTTCGACGGTCAAGAAGCCGTCAAGAAGGTCACTGCCGCGACACTTGACCATTCCTTGACCTCTTGACTGCTTCTCTACCTCCCCAGCCCGGCGAGATACGCGATCAAATCCCTCAGCTCCTCCCGCGTCATGTTCATGATCAGCCCCTCCGGCATCAGCGAGCCGGCCTCCTGCTTCTCCTGAATCTGCGCGGGAGTAAATCGGCTCACTTGACCACCTAAAAGGTCACGAAGCTGCAGTTCGCCACCAGCTTCGCTCACTTTGTAGCCTTGCAACTGGCGACCGTCCTTCAGCTTCAGTGTCGTGGCCACATAGCCCTCTTTGATCTGCCGGTTCGGCCAGACCACGGCTTCGATGAGCAGTTCCACTGGCACACCACGGCCCACCGCATCCAGCTCCGGGCCCACCACGCCACCCTGCCCGCCGATCTTGTGACAGGCGATGCAGCCTGAAAGTGGCGCATTGAAAACGGCCTTCCCCTTCACCGCATCGCCACCCCTTTTCACCTCCGCTGCCAAGGCAGCTACCCAGGACGTTTCATAGGCGGGCACCGTGTTCTTCACGCCCAGGATTTTGCCAAAGGCGGTCGTCAGCGCGGCATCGCCCCTGCCCGCCGCAGTCAGTGTGGTCAGCGCCAGTTTTGCCACTTCGGCAGAACATGGCCTATCATTCAATTCCTTCGCCAGCGCCGCCACGGCAGGCTCACGCGCCAGGAGCGGCGTCAGCCAGGCCCGCATTGTGTCTCCATCTGCAATGCTCCCAAGCGCCGCCGCCGCGAGCTGACCTGCCAGAGCCGGCTTCTTCTCCGCCACCGCCGTGAGCGCCGCCACCCGCACCGGCCACGGTTGTTTCACATCGCCTGCAAAGGGTGCAAAAGTCTCTACGGGTTCGCCCAATCGCACGAGTGCCGCCACGGCAGCGGCGCGTGTGGCCTCTCCTGTATTCAGCAAGGGGCGGATGAGTTCCACCGCACTTCTCACACGCCACTCGCCCGTGAGTATGCAGGCTGCAACTTTTTGCGCGTCGGTGCCACTCTGCAGCACTTCCTGCAGCACGGCTTCCGCTCCTTCAGGCAGCTTGCCACTCCGTTGCTTCGCGGCGTTCGCCAAATCATCCAGCACCGCCTGATCCTTCAGCCCCAGCTTCAGAGCGAGGAGCATGTCATCGGGTCCCCCTTTGCGCACCAAAGCCGCCACCAGCCCTCGGCGTGTCTCCGCAGACATCGACTCCCCCTTTTCCGCCAGCATCGTGCGCACCACCCCCAGCAGCTCCGCACTGCCCTCCTTCTCCACCAGAAACGCCAGATGATTCGGCGGCAGCGAATTCAAAATCTCAAACGGCGGCTTCTTCCACTGCGGTGCCGTCGCATGCACCGCCAGCCACAGCGCCCGCTCGATGAAGCTGTCCATCGGCTTGTCGAGCACCTTCAAGGCCACTTTGATCGCCTCAGGTGATGGCACCTTCGCCGCAGCAACGACGGCTTCTAGACGGACGAGGGGAGAATCGTCCTCCGTCGCCTTTTCAATCTCCCGCAAATCACTCAGCCCATGTACATGCGAGGCATGTCCATTTTCTTCCGTCCATCTGTTCTCCATCCCCACTTGCCGCTCTACTCGATCCACTTGATAATCTAACCACCTGCTGGGTTGACCTCGGACTCTAACACCCTTCATGCCTGGGACTAGGTACTCACTTATGTTAAAACGAGGGATGTTTGTTTGTCCCTTTGCCACGACACGCCAGATGCGCCCATGAGTCGCATCACGATGCGGATGGCGGAAGCTCGCTTGATAGTGACCGATGATGGGGTCGTACCAGTCGGCGATGTAGAGCGCTCCTTCGGGACCGAAGCGGATGTCGATGGGGCGGAAGGCGACGTTGTCGCTGGTGATGAGCGGGGGCTGCTCGATGGCCTGCATGCCGCTGGGGAACTCTTTGTCAGGAGTGAGCTTGTAGCGATAGACGGCGTTTTCGAAGAAGCCGCCGCTGATGATTTCCTCCTGCATCGGTTCGGGCCAGTGGGAATTGCCGACGATGTCGATGCCGCAGAATTTTCGCAGGCCGTCGGTCTTGATGATCTGGCCGCTGTAGGGAAGCTGGAAGCGTTCGAGGACAAAATGGGGAATGCTGTGCACTTGCGTGTCTTTTCGTTCGCGGGACTCCTCTGCGTTTTCGATGAGGGAGGTGCTGACTTCCATGGGGCGTGCCCAGAACATGCCTGCCGCACCAGCCACCATGATGGGCTGGCCCCATTTCGTGAATGCGGTGCCCCAGGCGTTCAGCGGCATGCCGGTGGGATAGGGATTCAGCCGCCCGCTCTTTGGGTAGTAGTGCCAGAAGCCTGCGCCGTAGAGAGTCTTGGTGCCATGGGCTGTGGTCACCCGCGAGTAGCAATGGAGGCCCTGATGCATCACCAAGGCGCCATCGGGTGCCCAAATGAAGCTGTTCAGGCACTGATGGGTGTCTCCAGTGCCAAAGCCACGCAGCACGACTTCGCGACGGTCCACGTGGTCGTCTCCGTCGTCATCGTGCATGAGCCAGAGTTTTTCTCCTTCGCCGACATAGACGGAGTGGCCGTTGGGTGATTTCACGCCGGGGTCTCGCGGAGCGAGTTCCATGCCCATGGGCTGGCTCAGGCCTCCGGTAAAGAGGGTGCGCTTGTCAGCGCGGCCATCGTGATCGGTGTCTTCAAGGATGATGATCGTGTCGTCGGAGACCTTGCCGGGCTGAGCTTGGGGGTAGTCGCTGGTTTGCAGCACCCAGAGGCGGCCACGTTCATCCCAGCGGATGGCGATGGGATTGGGGATGCCGTCGGCTTCGCTGGCAAACAGGTTCACTTCGAAGCCTTCGAGGACCTTGAAGGACCTTAACTCTGCTTCGGGTGAGTGGTCAGCGGGTGGTTCGCCGACGGAGATGCCTTTCTTTTTGGCAGGCTGTTGTGCGAGGGAGAGGGGCAGGAGACAGAACCAGAACAAGCTAAAGCCCAGGACTACTTTTTTCATGGCAGCTTTCCTCCCAATTCGTTCGCTCGTTGCGCTATTTCGCTCTCCTTTGCCTCAATCAGCGGCAGATACTGCTCAAGTTCGCTCGGAAACCAGCGCTGCGCGGGATCCGCATGATTGCGGCTGCTGGGCTGGGCGGTGCGGTCACCATGGAGGAAGGCCCAGTTGGCGGGACGCCAGTAGCGATGCCAGAGGGCGTTCTTCTGCTGAATGAGGGATCTCAATGTCGCATCGGGTGCTTTTGAGTCGCTGCTCCAAAGCTGGGCGATGCTGAGGCCAAGCTGAGATGCGCCGGTGGACGTGAGGTTTAAGCCGTCTCGTGTGGAACCGGGCTGCAAGGAGTTGTTTGGAGCTGCAACCAAAGCCCCGTGTGCCCTGGCCACCTCGGCAATGACGGCGGCATACTGTTTCAAGGCTGCGTTGTGTTGTGCGAGTTTTCCTTCAAACGCAGGCGGATGCACCAAGACGATGCGTGGGGTCACTTCGGTGCATGTGGATACCAGCTTCTCCAAAGAGGTCTTAAATTCCGCCAAACCGCTTTCACCACGCTCCAGGCATTCCTGGCGGCCGAAGATTAACATGGCGGCGGTGGCACCTGAGCGTTCGAGTTGCTGCCTGAGGCTGCCGAAATTCATCGGGCGGTCCTGACGGAAGACTGTGTCGGCTTCCCAAGTGAGATCACGCAATTTGATGGGATGCTGTGCTACAAGCTGCGTCTCCATGCTGCCATCTTCCACCACGGCCACGGCTTCGGAGCCGCCGAGGATGGCGAGGACCTCGTTCGTCATGATGCCCTTCCCTGCCGCCCATGGCGTCAGCGTGCGCTTCAATGCCGCACCGGTGGGCAGAGCCGCGAGCTCGAGGATTTCCGGACGGGTGAGAGCGCGATCATAGAGCCGCAGATGGGCGATCTGGCCGCCGAGGCCGCGGCTGTTGGGTTCAAACAGGGCATTGGCAAGCAGCAGCGGCCCGGGAGGCTCACGCCAGGAATTGAGTTCTATGCCGTTCAACCAGATGCCTGTAAGTGCCTGTTTTGCGTCCCGCTTCACGTTGAGCACCACATGCCACCAGCGGCCGGTGATGGGTGGGGAAAGAGGAACGGCATGCATGAGGCCACGGTCTTCGAGGGTGATGCCGACGCCCTGGGAGCCGAGATGCCAGTCGATCAGGGGCTTCTGGGATTCGTTGCCCAAGGCCAGAATGTGGTTCCCGTGCTCGGCATCCGGGGCTGATTCGACCCGAAAAGCAAAGGCGATGGCGAAGTCCTGCAACTCCGACTTGTGTGTCGGATTCGGCAACTTTAGCGGTTTTTCGCCGTCCAGCGGCAACACTCCATCCCACCGCTCCAAGAGCCCTTTTTCGAGATCCGACGTGCTGCTGCTCACCTGCCCGATGGCGGCGCCGAGGAGCATGAGGTGGATGCCGAAAAATAGCCGGAGGTGCATGGAACCGAAAAAACAGGCGGAACGAACAGCTTCTTGCACTTCCTCCTGTTCATCAGGGTTCGCTGCTGTTAAATCCTGAATCCTTTTCACCTCATGAAACTCAAGCTTGATCTCGATGACTTTCGCGTGCCGGATGGCAAACCTTTTCGCATCAAGAAGGCGAAGACCAAGGTGAAGGACCTGTACAAGGACGATGCGCACTATGAATCGCTGATCGCGGAGTTCCGGACGGAGATCGACGATCTGCAGCAGAAGATGTATGCGCAGGACCGGCAGGCGCTGCTGCTGGTGTTTCAGGCGATGGATGCGGCGGGCAAGGACAGCACGATCAAGCATGTGATGAGCGGGGTGAACACGCAAGGCGTGGAGGTGCATGCCTTCAAGCGGCCCACCTCGGCGGAGCTGGACCATGACTTCATGTGGCGCCACACGCGCGCGATGCCACCACGCGGGCGCATCGGGATTTTCAACCGCAGCTACTATGAGGAGGTGCTCATCTGCCGGGTGCACCCCGAGATCGTAACCAAAGTGCAGCGGCTGCCGGATCACACCACGAAGCACGTTAAGAAGCTGTTTGAAGACCGGCTGGAAGACATCGCCAACTATGAGGCCTACTGCCACCGCAACGGCATTCTCATTCTGAAGTTCTTTCTGAATGTGTCCAAGAGCGAGCAAAAGAAGCGCTTCCTGGCCCGCATCAACACGCCGAGCAAGAACTGGAAGTTTGAAGAGGGCGACGTGGGTGAGCGGGGGCACTGGAAGGAGTACATGAAAGCGTATGAGGACGCCATCCGGGTGACCGCGACGGAAAACTGCCCCTGGTATGTGGTGCCCGCGGACGACAAGAAGAACATGCGGCTCATCGTGAGCGCGGCGATCCTCAATGAGATGCAGAGCATGAAGCTGAAGTATCCGGAACTGCCGCCGGAACAGAAGAAGCACCTGCAGGCCGCGAAGCGGATGCTGGAGGCGGAGTAGTGCAGCGTGGAGATTTGAACAAAATCTGCATTCGTCCGTAAAATCCCCGGTTCTGGCGGAGATACAGACATGACCGATCATGTCTCCCTCCGAAACCGAACGCCACCGCCGCTTCCTGCGCAGCTTCACCGCGCATGAGCCGGCCATCCGTGCGCATGTGCGGCGGCTGGTGCCCTCGCGGGCAGATGCGGATGATGTGATGCAGGAGATCAGCGTGGTGCTGTGGGAAAAATTTGACTCCCTGCATGAGGGGACGGAATTCAAGACCTGGGCTTTCGGCGTGGCGCGCTTCGAGGTGCTGGCGTGGCTGCGGGACCGAGGACGTGACCGGCTGGTGCTGGATGAAGAGGTCATCGCCAAGATGGCTGAAGAAACCACCGCCCTGGAGCCGCTGCTGGAGCGACAGAGGGAGGCGCTGGAGCAGTGCATGAAAAAAGTGCCGGAGGATCAGCGCGGACTGCTGATGCAGGCGTACCAGCCCGAGTCGAGCATTCAAGAAGTGGCGCAAGGCAGCGGGCGCACGGTGCCGGGCTTTTACCAATGGCTGCACCGCATGCGGCAGAAGCTGCTGGAGTGCATCCGCCGTGCGATGACGCAGGAGGTGGCGTCATGAAGACAGAGCTGGATTCACTCGCAGGCGTCTATCTGGACGGCAGCATAACGCCGCAGCAGATGGAGCGGCTGAATACGCTGCTGCTGGCCGATGGGGAGGCACGGCGTGAGTTTGCTGAACTCATGAATGTGGACTCCGCTCTCGCGGCTCTGGCTGCGGACTGGGCGCCGGAGGAGGTGACGGGGAAGCCGGTGAAGGCCACGCGCTGGATCAGCGCCTCGCCCCGCTGGATCGCTGCTGCCGCCGCCTGCGTTTCTTTCCTGCTTGGCGCCTGGTTTTGGCAGGAGGCCCACCGTGCGTATGCCGTGGTGGGAAGAGCCGCAGGTGTGGTGGAGCTGGTGGATGGCGCGAGCGTGCGCGGCGAGAGCCATGACATCCGAGCGGGCAGTGTGTCGCTCATCACCGCACGCGGTGCACGCCTCGTCATCGAAGCGCCGGCGGAGTTTCGTTTTGAGTCGGCGCAGCGCCTGCACATGAAACGCGGCCGTCTGGCCGCGGATGTGCCGCCAGGGGCGAAGGGATTCACCGTCATCACACCGACGGGAGACGCGGTGGATCTGGGCACGCGCTTCGGGGTGGATGTGGCGTCCAGCGGTGCAGCGGAGGTGCATGTGTTTCAGGGCGAGGTGATCACCAAGGCCGCGGGTGCGCGGGCCAATCAAAGCCTGCATGGCGGTGATGCGGTGTCATTTGACCAAGGGGCCAGCACGGCGCGCGAGCTACGATCCTCCGCCTTCATCCAGCCGGATGAAATGCCCGGGCTCACCGCAGGCCTCGCCGCCGGTCAGCGTGCGCAGTCGGAGGCCGCACTGTCTGCCTTGCGAAAAGATCCGGCGCTGATTGCCTTGCTGGACTTTGAAGCTCCCGAAGAGCTGCCGGGCGTGTACCGCACCGTGCAGGGACGCTGGCCAGGCTCTCACGCGCCGGAGTTTGTGAATGTGGGGGACCACCTGAAGCTCGATGTGGGAGGCGGGCGCGACTGGCCGCAGCTCACGCTCGCCGCGTGGGTGAGGATCGACCGGCTCGGTGCGGCGGCGTACCAGTCTCTGCTGCACACGGACGGGTGGAGCAAAAACAATCCCGGGCAGGTGCACTGGATCATCAACCGGAACTCCACGATGCGGCTTGCGCTCATCGGCGATACGCTGGCGCCGGGCTCCACCGAGCTGCAGGGGTACCCTGACTCGCGCAGCCCGGTGCTTCCGGAGCAGGGACGCTGGGTGCATCTGGCGGCCGTCTATGACGCCACGCGGGCAAGCGTGCGCTTTTATCTCAACGGACAGTTCGACAAAGAAACGCGGCTGGAGACCGCCTACCCGGCACGCCTTGGCCCGGCGCAGATCGGGAACTGGAACCAGCAGGACCGCAAGCTCAGCGGCCGAGTGGATGAACTGCTCCTGCTGGGCCGCGCCATGAGTGACGCTGAAATCCAAGCCCTGCATGCCGCAGGCAATCCGTACCGTTGATGAAGACCGCCCTTTCCATCCTGCTCGCATCTTCCACGCTCGCCACTGCGGTGGATTTTGTGCGCGATGTGCGCCCGATTTTTCAGCAGCACTGCTACAGCTGCCACGGCGAGAAAAAGCAGAAGTCCGGCCTGAGGCTGGACATCAAATCTCAAGCCCTGAGAGGAGGCGACAAGCACTCCCCTGACATCATCTCCGGCAGAGCCAAGGACAGCCCGCTGATCCATTTCATCACGACGGATGATGAGGATGAGCTCATGCCGCCGAAAGGAAAGCTGTCTGAAAAGGAGATCGCCACGCTGACGACCTGGATTGATGACGGGGCGGTGTGGCCGGAGGGGGTTGATCTCGCAAAGCTCGAAGACAGGCGTGATCACTGGAGCTTAAAGCCGATCCAAGTTGCAGGTTTAAAGCCTCAAGTTTCAAGTTCTTCGCGGAGCATCGATGGATTCATCGAGGCGAGGCTGGCCGAGAAGAAGCTGCATCGCTCGCCGCCTGCGGATCCGGTGGCATGGCTGCGCAGGGTGACGTTTGATCTCACGGGGCTGCCACCGACTCCAGATGAGGTGTCCGCGTTTTTAAAAGATCAAGACCGGGCCGCTGTGGTGGAGCGACTGCTGAAGAGCGAGCGCTATGGTGAACACTGGGCGCAGCACTGGCTGGATGTAGTGCGCTATGCGGACACGCATGGATTTGAGGTGAACACTGAGCGGCCCAATGCGTGGCCGTACCGGGACTACGTGATCCGTGCTTTTAACAATGACACGCCGTACGACCGGTTTATCCGAGAACAGCTCGTGGGCGACGCGATGGGGCAGGACGCGGCCACGGGTTTTCTGGTGACCGCGTCCGTTCTGCTACCCGGACAGATCGGGAAGGATGATGCGTCCAAGCGGCTCGCGCGGCAGGACTCCATCGACGAGATGGTGGTGAACATCGGGCAGACTTTCCTCGGGCTCGGCATCGGCTGCGCGCGCTGCCATGATCATAAGTTTGATCCGATCACGGCCAAAGACTACTATGCCATGCAGGCGTTTGTGGCGGGAGTGGAGTATGCGGACCGCGACCTGCACACCCCTGAGGCCGAAGCGGCGCGGATGGAAGAAAGCCGGCTGAAGACACGCCTGGCGCAGATCGACAAAGAGCTCGCGCGCTTTGTGCCTCTGGTGAAATCCGGCGCTGAGAGGCCCATGGTCAGCGCCCGGGAAAACGCGGACCGTTTTGCGCCGGTGAAAACCAAACGTGTGCGGTTTACCATCAAGGCCACCACCAATCTGGAGCCGTGCATCGACGAACTGGAAATCTTCAACACCAGCGGCGAGAACGTGGCGCTGGCAAGCACGGGCACGCAGCGCAAATCCTCGGGCGACATCGGAGTGGCTGAGCGCCACGAACTGAGGTTCATCCACGACGGCCGCTACGGCAACTCACGAAGCTGGCTCTCCAGCAAGACCGGCCAAGGGTGGGTGGAACTGGAGTTCCCACAGGAGCAGGCCATCGAGCGCGTGGTGTGGAGCCGAGATCGTGAAGGGAAGTTCACGGACCGACTGGCCACCGACTACCAGATCGAGGTTTGCGATGCCGAAGGGGCATGGCACACGGTGGCCGATGCGAGCGACCGGCAGAAGTTTGATCCGAAAAACAAGAAGCCCGCGAAGGCCACGCTCAAGGGGCTCACGCCTGCGGAAAACAAACTCGCCCGTCCGCTCTTTGAAGAGAAGGCCCGCACCGAGAAACAAATCGCCCAGGCGGTGAACATGCAGAAGGTGTTTGCGGGAACTTTCCGCGCGCCGGACGACATCCACCTGCTGAACCGCGGCGACCCCGAGCAGCCAAAGGAAGCAGTCGCGCCTGCGGTGCTTAGTTCACTGGGCACTGTGAGGCTGCCCAAGGAAAGCGGCGAACAAGAACGCCGCCGCGCTCTGGCGGAGTGGATCGCCAGTCCGCAAAACCCGCTGACGGCGCGTGTGATGGTGAACCGGATCTGGCAGGGGCACTTCGGCACAGGGCTGGTGCAGACACCCAGCGACTTCGGCCGCATGGGGATGAAGCCGACCCACCCCGAACTGCTCGACTGGCTAGCCGCCGAATTCATCCGCAGCGGCTGGAGCGTGAAGCACATGCACCGGTTGATTGTGATGTCTGAGACGTATGGGCAGAGGGGGCAGATTTATGATTTACGATCTACGATTGATGATTTGGCGGAAGGAGAGGCCCGAGGTGGCAAGGCAGGTGAGGGCGGAAACGACGGGACCTTGGTTGATGCGGATGTGCGTTACTATTGGCGCTTTCCTTCGCGGAGGCTCGAGGCGGAATCGATTCGGGACTCGATGCTGGCGGTGAGCGGGCGGCTGAATCTGAAGATGTATGGAAGGGGCTTTAACTTCTTTGACCAGCGCGGGGGCCTCAGTGGCTTTGATCCCATTGAGACTTTTACCCCTGACAACGAACGGCGCATGATCTATGCGCACAAGGTGAGGCGCGAGCCGGAGACGGTGTTTGGCGCCTTTGACTGTCCCGATGCGGGGCAGAGCACTGCGCGACGGCTGGAAAGCACCACGCCGATTCAGGCGCTCAATCTTTTTAACAGCCGGTTCACATTGGTGCAGAGCGAGGCTTTTGCGGAGCGCGTGGAGCGGGAGGCGGGGACAGATGTGGGGACGCAGATCGCACACGCGTACCGCCTTGCATTGAGTCGCGCGCCGAGCGCTGCGGAGCTGGCTGATGCGATGCCTGTCGTACAAAGTCACGGACTGGCAGCGCTCTGCCGAGCGCTTTTCAACAGTAATGAGTTTCTTTTTATGCCGTAGTTCGGGTCTTGTGCTCAGGGCAGATTTTGATTGCCCGATTCCCGCAGTTCTTTTGGCAGAGTTCCGGATGAATCTGGCGCGATGTAATCGAAGCAGCCGGACATCTTCATGTCGGTGAAGATGTTTTCCTGTGCCAGAACGTTCTGGGGAAGCAGCGGGTATTGGGGGCGGGGGTAAATGCCTGCGGCGATGCGTTTCGCGCAGTGCTCGAAGCGGTTGCGGATGATGAGAATGTTTTTGGCGCGGCCGTAGCCGCCCAGTTCATCGCTTTCGCCAAAGGTTTCGACGTCTGCGGCCATCAGGGAGACGGGCCAGGCGTAGTAGTCCGCAGGTTTACCGAGATTGCGGAAGGTGTTGCCAAGGAGGATGTGGCCATCGCCTTGCAAACGTACTCCGCCGGTGTTTTCGCGGTCATGGCCATCGAAGACATTGTCCTGGACGAGAACACGGCGTGCGGTGCGCAGACAGAGAACACCCTGGCTGGCCAGAAAGCGATTGTCGCGGACCACGATGTCTGATGCTTTCAAGGTGATGAGTTCATTCTCGCCATCGCATTTCTCAAAGGTGTTTCCCTGAATGAGCGATCCGGTGGGTGCGGCACGCACTCCGCTCCAGCCTATCTGGATGACTTCGTAGCCGTTCTGGTTGTCGAGGTAAGGGCGGCAGGCGAAGCGGTTGTTCAGGATGTGCAGACGCTGCAGGCCCTGCGCGGGAAGTTCAGAGGCGCCGAGCATCTGGCCGATGTTGCGGAGGTTTTCGAAGGTGCAGCCGGCCACAGTGTTGTCGCTGCCGCGAAGGGCCATGAGCCAGACATGAATCCTGGCGCGATCGGCGGAGTCAGCAGAGCCGCAATCTTCGATGCGGATGCGATGGAAAATACAATGGTCGGCTGGCCTGGCCTCGCCATTCCCGACTGCAAAAACGGTGGTGTTGTTTCGTGTGACCGTGATGCCGCGAAAGGCCAGATCATGCACGATGAGATGCTTTCCGTGAAAGCGCACACTGGAGCCACCGCTGAAGAACACACTGCCTGGCTTCTCCGGACAGATCAAAATGGGGGCCTCCATGGTGCCGTGACCTTCAAAGACAAACGACTGGTCCTTCCACGCGCCTGCTGCGAGGATGAGCTTGTCTCCGGGAGCGAGCCGGGATGAGAGGCGGCGCACCTCCTCGGCGTCATGAGCCAGGTGGGTCTTTCCAGGGAAGAGACCGCAGCGAAGGACGTCGCCGCCTTCAATGGTGGCGAGCCGGGGATCGATGGGGCGTTGGAGATCCAGCCGCAGGGCGCTGGTCCACTTCGCTGCCTTCAACGCCGCGGCAAGCTCTTCGTCGGCGGAAGCGCTGAAGGTGGATGCTGGCACAATGAACAGCCATGAGATAGCGGCCCAGAGGCAGGTGGCGGATTTCATGCGGCGAACGAGAGATCGACTTCAAGGTTGTACATCAGGCCAAGAACAGCGGCGATGACCGGCACCATGAGCAGGGCGTAGAATAAGAGCGTGGGGGTGAATTTCATCGAAGAGCCCAACAGAGGCAATCACCTCATACGGCGGCTGCCACCCCGGCTTCTCGAAGTAGTCTCCGAATCAAGAACTGGTGGTGCTCCAGACCAGCGGCTGGGAACCTTGCCTTTTTTCGTCATTCAGTCATGAATCATCGTTAAATGTCGCCGCGTTGTGGAGAGTGTCAGGTGGACTTTCTTAACCTGACCTCGCGCTCCAGACATGCCTCTCCACGCCGAACACCTTTCTACCGCAGGGCGCACGCTGCTCGACCGCCGCCGCTTCCTCTCCAGCAATGCGACGGCGCTGGGATCCATCGCGCTGACAAATCTGCTGGGACTGGATGGACTGCTGGCGGCGAACGGGCCGGTCATCGATCCGGCGCGGCCTTATGCGCCGCGCCAGCCGCACTTTCCGGCGAAGGCGAAGAATGTGGTGGTGATCTTTTGTGCGGGAGCGGTGAGCCAGCTCGAAACCTGGGACTACAAACCGGAGCTGATCAAATGGGATGACAAGCCGCTGCCGGGCGGACCCGCGGTGACGTTTCAAGGACCTGCGGGCAATCTGGCGCGGCCGCAGTATGAATTTCGGCAACGAGGGCAGACGGGCAAATGGGTGAGCGACATGATCCCGCATCTGGCGGAGCTGACAGATGACTTTGCGTTTGTGCACTCGCTGACGAGCAAGTCGAACACGCATGGACCGGCGGAGAATTTTCTCTCCACGGGCTTCAACCTCGATGGTTTTCCTTCGCTGGGTGCCTGGACGACGTATGCGCTGGGAAGTGAGAACCAGGATCTGCCCTCCTATGTTTCCATTCCTGATCCGCGCGGTGTGCCGCAGAATGGCGCGAACAACTGGGGGCCGGGATTTCTGCCGGCGGCGTTTCAGGGGACGACGATGAGCTCCAAAGATCCGGTGCGGCATCTCGCTGCGCAGGGTGTTACTCCAGCGACGGATCAGGCTGCACGCTCGCTTCTGCAGCGAATGAACGCGCGCCATCTGGCGGCGAATCCGGGTGATGGCAAGCTGGCGGCACGCATCGCGAGCTATGAGCTGGCGGCGCGCATGCAGCTGAGTGTTCCGGAGATCAGCGATCTGAGCACGGAGCCTGCGCATATTTTGAAACTCTACGGGGCTGATGATGCGCAGAACGCGGAGAAGGCGGCGTTTGCGAAGAACTGCATTCTCGCGCGGCGGCTGATCGAAAAAGGAGTGAGGTTTGTGCAGCTTTTCAACGGCGCGTATGCCAGCGGCGGGAAGCTGAACTGGGACGGGCACAACGCGCTCAAAGATCAGTATGACGTGCATGCGCCAATCCTGGACCAACCGGCTGCGGCGCTGATTCGAGATCTCAAGTCACGCGGTTTGCTGGAGGACACGCTCGTGGTGTGGTGCACGGAATTTGGGCGCATGCCTTTCTTCCAAAAAGGTGCGAAGGGGCGCGATCACAATCCTGATGGCTTTACGTGCTGGATGACGGGGGCCGGTGTGAAGCGTGGTGTGAGCTGTGGTGAGACGGATGAACTCGGGCAGAAGGCGGTGAAGGATGTACACCCGCTGTATGACTTTAATGCGACGATTCTGCACCTGCTGGGACTTGATCACGAGCGGCTCACGTTTGAGCACAATGGCGTGCAGCGAAGGCTGACGAATGTGGAGGGGCATGTGATCAGGGAGATGCTGGCGTGAGGATCGAAGTGATTCGGATGCTCTTGCCCGAAGCGAATGCGGTGGGACGCTCGAGTTGCGGGCAGGAGTGCCCGCAACACTGATTCATCTGCTCGCAAACGCCTCGATCTCCTGGCGCGTCGGGATCGCGGGCTGTGCTCCGGGTTTCAGGGTGGCTAGAGCACCGGCTGCATTGGCGAAATGAACTGGGTTTTCGCAGCCTTCGCTGCTTGCGACGGCGAACGCGCCTGTGAAAGTGTCTCCTGCGCCCACGGTGTCGATAGGAGTGACCTGGGGTGGTGCGATTTCTTCGGTGCGATCTGCCGTGATGCTGAGTGTGGTGTCTGCGCCTCGGGTGATGATGAGGTGGCGGCACATGGCCTCGCGCAAATTTTGGCCGGGGGTGATCTGCGCGGCTTCGCCTTCGTTCACGATCAGGGTATCGACCGCGAATCTCGCGGCGAGATATTCTGCACTAAGCGGGGATGGATTCAAAATTACCTGCACGCCTGCGGCGCGGGCGATCTCCGCCGCACGCTGGACCACGGGGAGCGGGCATTCGAGCTGCAAGAGAAGCAGCTCTGCGCCGCGAATGAGGGACGCCTGATTTTCGATATCGTCCAGCGTGATGGCGTGATTGGCTCCGGCGTTTACGATGATGGAATTTTCACCGTGATCGTCCACGGCAATGAAGGCGGAACCCGTGGGCGCGGCGGAGCGGATGAGGCCCGTGGTATCGATGCCTTCGCTGTGCAGGTGCTCGATGTAGCGAGAACCAAAATCATCATGGCCGACGCAGCCGATCATGCTGACTGCGCCTCCCGCGCGCGCTGCCGCGACGGCCTGGTTTGCGCCCTTGCCTCCAAAGCATGTGAGCATGCTGCTGGAGGTGAGGGTTTCGCCGGGAGCGGGGATGTGGGGGACACGCAGGGTGTGGTCCACATTGAGCGAGCCGACGACGACGATCTTGGGACGCGGCGTGGGCATTGTTTATTTCTTTGCGGGTGGTGGCTCGACGCTGAGCTGCACGATGGCTTCGCGAACACGGGCGGACTGCGCTGCGCTCATGACCAGAAAGCGGTGGGTGCCTTTGCCTTTTTTGTCGGCGCGAAAGAGCGTGGCGGAATCCTTTTCAACAATGACTGTTCCGGGCGGGGAGAGATCGAAGTAACCGCGATCTGGCAGCACGGCATACAGCACGGAGGTGGGGTCCCAGGTGGGGCGGTCATGCGGCGGAGGATTGTACAAGTAGTAGGCCTCTTTCAGCGGGTGGTGAGGGATGTAGTTGAGGTCCTCCTCGATCACGACGTGAGGAAACGCGGCTGCGACACCGATTTCGTAACCGCTCCACACAATGGGTGTTGGCCATTCTTTGGCGAGTTTTTGCGCGGCGGGCACGTCGAGTTTTACATTGTACTCCAGATGGCGGGTGTCCCACTGAACGGTCTGAAAGGCACCCGCCATGATGCTGAGGACTTTGACTTTCTTTGCGACCAGGTCCTTGCCGCCAGGAGAGTCAAGCAGGCGTGAGAGATTTGTGAAAAAGCCGACCTGGGCGATGACGACGCTGCCGTCTGGCTGCTTGGCGAGGATGTCTTTGATGAGGCCCACGGCCTCCGGAGCGTCTGCGCCGCTTTTGAGATCATGCGGATAGCGCAGGCTGCCGTCGGCGTTTTTTTCATCGGCGAGGAGATTGAATTTTCCCGCTTCCTTTGCCGCGCCATCGCGGACTACGCCGATGGGGATGTCCGGGTAGCCGTAGAGCGTGTTTACAGCATCGACGAAAGCGGCGGCCTGTGGGTGATCTTTGGTGACTGTCACGGCCAGCAGCTCGCATGCGCCGCGCTTTTGGAGATTGTGGATCATCGCGAGGGCCATCAGGTCATCGACGTCATTGCCCATGTCGGTGTCGAATATGAGCTTGACGGGGGCGGCCTGGGAGAGACCGCAGATGGCACAGAAGAGGAGAGTGATGAAACGCTTCATTTTTTAGGTGGTTGAACGGTGGTTTGAACGATGGCCTCGAGCACGCGGGCCTGTTGAACGGATGACATCGTGAGAAAGCGGTCGCGTTTGCCGCCCCTGGCATCTTTGCCGGGTGGGGTGAATTTGGTGAAGCCATCCGTGCCCACGGTCACGCGCCCGGGGGAGGAGAGGCCGAAGAATCCGCGATTTGGAAACACTGCCTGAAGCACGCTGCTCTCGTCCCAGCAGGGGCGATCGTGCGCGGGGCCGCTGTGGAGCAGATAGGCCTCTCTTACGATATGGTGCGGTGTGTAGCCAAAATCCTCTGCGATGCTGTCGCGTGGGAATGGCAGTGCCTCGCCGATCTCGTAACCGCTCCAGTACACCGGCACGTCCTCGGGCCACTCGTTTGCCACCGTCTGCATGAATGCGATGCCATTGATGACGTTTGCTTCCAGGTGATAGTTGGTGCGATTGCAGAAGGCGAAGGCTCCGGCCATGATGGAAAGCGCCTTCACCTTTTGACGGATGAGTGCGGGGCCATCGAGCGGAGAGTGCTTGTCCGCTTTTGATTTGAGGAGGTTTGCCATGTTTGAGGCGATGCCAACGCTGATGATGGAAACGCTGTTGTCGGGCTGCTTTGCCAGCAGTTCACGCAGCAGATCCACGGCCTCGCGCGCGGCATCGTTGCTTTTCAGATCGTGCGGATATTCGGGGGAATCGGCCAGCTTCAAATAACTGCTGGGGCGCTTTTGAGCTTTGGGATCGCGCGTTACTCCGATCGGAAGATCGGGCCTGCCGTAGAAGGTGTTCTGCGCGTCCACGAAGCTGGCGGAGAGCGGATTGTCCTTTGAGATTGTGACTCCGAGAAGGCCGCAAGCGCCGCGATCTGCGAGGGTGTGGCACATGGTCAGAGCGAGGACGTCGTCCACGTCCCCGGTGATGTCGGTGTCGAAGATGATGCGCGGCTTTTCTGCGAAAGCAGAAGCAGCAAGGAACAGCAAGAAGGTCAGAGGTTTCATGCGGATTATTTTCTCCTCCAGGTATCAGCCAGGACTGCGGCGATGATGACGAGGCCGGTGACGACGCGCTTCACCGGCTCGGTGGCTCCCACCTGGATGAGGCCGGCCTCGAGCGTGGCGATGATGAGGACGCCCATGAAGCTTTTGACCACGGAGCCGCGGCCGCCCATGAGGCTCGTGCCGCCGACGACCACGGCGGCGATGGCGCCGAGCTCGAAGCCTGTGCCGGCATTGGGATCGGCAGAGCCGAGGCGTGAACCATTGAAGACGGCGGCGAGACCCGTGAGCGCACCGAGCAGCGCATGAGCGAAGATGCGTGGCCGATCCACGGGCAGACCGGAGACGAGGGCTGCCTCGCGGTTTGCGCCAATGGCGAGGAGGTGGCGGCCGATGGCCATCTGGGAGAGCATCACCTGCCCTGCTGCGACGACGAGAAGACTGATTACAAATGCGGGGGAGATGACGAGTCCGCCGAAGGGCGCGCCGAGGGATTCGATGTCCGCACCGATGTATTTCGTCTGCGAGTTCGTGGTGAGGAAGGCGAGGCCGCGGGCGATCTCCAGCATGCCGAGGGAAACGATGAAGGACGGAAGGCGCAGCTTCACACTGACTGCGCCGGTGGTGCCGCCGAGCAAGGCTCCGACGGCTACGCTGACGAGCAATGCGAGCGGCAGAGCCCAATGCAGATCCGCCATGAGTACGCCGACCACCGCACCGCACAGTCCGAGCAGCGAACCCACGGAGAGGTCAATGCCTCCAGTGACCATGACCAGCGTCATGCCCGTGGCCACGAGCGCGAGGGCGGGGATGCGGTTTGCCACGGTGCCAAGGGTGACGATGCTGAAGAAGCTGTCCCGCATGAGACCGAAGAACACGATCATGGCTGCGAGGACAGCGATGAGGATGAAGAAATCGGTGAAGCGGCGCATGTGTTCTGAATTCAGATGTAGTGCTTGGCGATGTAGTCCCCAACAAAACGAACACGGCTCAACTCCCAGGCTTTTTCCGTGATTGCATTCGGACTGCTGGAGAAGTCCTTTCGTGACATTTCATCCAGCACCGATTTTCGCATTTCTTCACCAAGTCCAGCCCACCATCGTTCGATGTCAGCAGAAAGTAAGGCTGCCGCCTCGCCCCCTTTGATTGCTTTGTTTGAGTCGATCAAAAGAGCTCGTGGTTCGCCAGCGAAGGGAGTTTCAAGCCAAATCCTCTCTTTGATTCCACCTCGTTCAATGAAGAACTCGATGGAACCACCATCGCGGTAGAACTCGATGCCTGTGATATTCATTTAAACAATATTTTCCAGTCTCATTTCACCACAACATCCACCGGTGTCTGCTGGTCGGCAGGCGTGGTCTTGTCCTTGAGGATTTTTAGCGCGGCTTCGATGCCGAAGACGGCGAGCTGATCACCATGTTGATCGCAGGTGGCGAGGACGCGACCGTCGGCGAGGAGGGGCTTAAGGGCGGCGATGTTGTCGAAGCCGATGATCTGCACCTGACCGGTCTTGCCGGCGGATTGCACGGCGGCGGCGGCGCCGAGGGCCATGTTGTCATTGGCGCAGAGGAGAGCTTTGACGTTGGGATTTGCAGCGAGGATGCCTGCGGCGACGGCGTTGGCTTTTTCCATCTCCCACTGGCCGCTTTGTGAGGCCACCACTTTCATGCCGGCGGCGTTCATGGCGTCTTCAAAGCCGGCTTTGCGCTGCTGGCCATTGAAGGCGGTGGTCACGCCTTCAATGATGGCAACTTCATCGCCTGCCTTGAGCTTTTTTGCGAGAACCTCCGCGACAGCTTTCGCGCCGGCGCGATTGTCGGGGCCGACGAAGGGAATGCTGAGTCCGGCTTTTTGAAGGGTGTCGGCATCGAGCTTGTTGTCGATGTTGATGACGAGAACGCCTGCGGACTTGGCGCGATTGAGCACGGTGACAAGCGCCTTGGAGTCCGCCGGGGCGATGACGATGGCCTGCACGCCCTGAGACACCATTTGATCGACGAGGCCCACCTGCTCGGAGAGATCGGTCTCGTTTTTGATGCCGTTGACGAGAAGCTCGTAATCGCCTGCGTGTGCGGCCTGGTGCTTCTTCGCGCCTTCGGCCATGGTTTGGAAAAACTCATTCGCCAGGGATTTCATCACGAGAGCCACCTTGGATTTTCCTGAGGCGGAGGAGCTGGCGGGACCGCCTGCGGGCTTGCAGGAAAGCAGCGCCAGGCTGGCCAGGAGAAGTGGAGTGAGGCATTTCATGGTTGGAAAAGAGGGATTTGCGCAAACGATTGTGCAGAAGGAAGTCTTTCGGTCAATCTTTCTTCCTGGGACCGATGGAGGCGCGCTCGATCAGGCGCACAGGGAGGGTCGTGAGGGTCTTTCGGGAGGTTCTGGCGCCGCGCTTGATGAGGTCACAGAGGCGGTCCACCGCGACTGTGCCCATGTCCTCCACCGGCTGGGCGAGGGTGGTGAGCGGGGGGGAGAGAAGCGTCGCCCAGGGCTGTTCGTCGAAAGCGATGAGAGAGAGATCGTTTGGGATGGCAAGTCCGCGCTCTCGCACAGCCTCCAGAGCGCCAAGTGCAAGCTGATTGCTGAGGGCAAGAATCGCGGTGGGACGCGGCTTCATCTCCAGCAGGCGCAAGGTGTGCTCTCGCGCGATGGCCTGGGAGTGCTCGCCGCCGACGAGGAATTTGTTTTCGACGCGCAGTCCGGCATCGCACAATGCGGAGCGATAGCCGCGCACGCGCTCCATGATGACCGAACTGTCCTCCCTGCCCTGCAGGCAGGCGATGCGGCGATGGCCGAGCTTCACCAGGCGCTTCACCGCCTCGCAGGCGCCGGTAAAGTTGTCGGCGACCACTGCGGCGGTTTTCAATGCGGTGAACACGCGGTCCACCTGGGTGAGAGGAAGCCGGGAGGCGATGAGGGGCTGAAGATGTGCGCTGTCTCCGCCGACGGGTGCGAGGATGAGGCCATCGATGCGGCGGTCCAGCAGTGTGCGGATGCATTCCGCCTCGACTTCGTCCGACTCCTGGGAGTCGGCCAGCAGGACCGTGTAACCCAGCGAACGGGCGCGGCGCTCCACGGCGCGGGCGAGCGCGGCGAAGAAGGGGTTGGAGATGTCCGGAATCACGAGTCCGAGCGTGCGTGTGCTTTGCAGGCGGAGGCTGCGGGCGAGTTCATCCGGGCGCACCCCCATGGCGGCGGCTTCATCCAGAATGTGCTTTTGAGTCTCCTTCGCGATGCGGAACTCATCACCGCGTCCCGCCATGACACGTGAGACCGTGCTGGCGGAGATGCCGAGATGCTGGGCGAGGGATTTGAGATTCATGCGAAGCGGTGAGCGCTGAATTTTGGCACAAACTGGCGATAAAGAGGGATAACCGCAACGTCACCTTCCACATGTTCCCTTCACGCCATCTGCTGCTCGCGATTGTACTGAGCTTTCAGGCGCACGCCGCCGTGCCTAATGTGATACTCATCAACTGCGACGACCTGGGCTACGGCGATCTGGGCTGCTACGGCGCCAAGGACATCCGCACGCCGGAGCTGGACCGCATGGCGGCGGAGGGAACGCGGTTCACGGATTTTTCGGTGACGACGGCGCTTTGCACGCCATCGCGTGCGGCATTGATGACGGGGAAGTATCCGGGCCGCGTGGGGCTGGCGGTGGGCGTGCTGCGGCCGGATGCACAGACGGGCCTCGCGGGGACGGAGACGACACTGGCGGAAGTTTTTAAAGCTGCGGGACATGCCACCGGCTGCATCGGCAAATGGCACCTGGGCTTTCTCAAAGGCATGCGTCCGATGGACCAGGGTTTTGACAGCTACTACGGCGTGCTGCACAACCTCGATAAATTCGAGACTGACCTGTTTGAAAAGGACGGTGGCATGCCAGTGCTGCGGGGAGATCTTGTGGAAAAGCGGCCCGCGGTGCCAGCGGAGATGACGGGGCTTTATACGGCGGAGGCGCTGAAGTTCATTGAGGAGCATCGTGAGCGGCCGTTCTTTTTGTATCTTGGTCATGCGATGCCGCACATCCCGTTTGATGCCTCGGCGAAGTTCAAAGGCAGATCGCAGAGGGGGCTTTATGGGGATGCGGTTGAAGAGCTGGATGACAGCACGGGGCAGATTCTGGAGAAACTGCGTGTGCTGAATCTCGCGGAAAGGACGCTGGTCATTTTTACCAGTGACAATGGGCCAGAGCGCAAGACTCCCGGCACGGCCGCGCCGCTCACGGGGACCAAGCACACTGTCCATGAAGGAGGGCTGCGGGTGCCCTGCATTGCGTGGTGGCCGGGGCAGGTGCCTGCCCAGCGAGTGTGTGATGAGTTTGTGAGCACGCTCGACCTGATGCCTACTTTTGCCAAGCTTGTCGGCAGGTCACCGCCTGAGAAGATCGATGGTTTTGATCAGACTGATGTTCTGCTGGGGCGAGCTGGCGCGAGGTCTGTGCGCGGCACGCTTTATTCCTTGTATGGCCTCAAGGAGCGTCGGCTGCAATCCATGCGCGAGGGGCGGTGGAAGCTGCATCTGGGTGCGCAGCCGAAGCTGTATGATCTTCAGAGGGATGTGAGTGAGACGACGGATGTGGCGGCGCAGCATCCTGAGATTGTCCAGAAGCTGACGAGGGAGGCGAAGGAGATTCATGACGCCACACTGGATGCTCGATAATTTTTTGGCACTCGACTCCTCCCCGCCGGGAATACATTGAGACCATGCCAGACTCACCTTCCAGCACCGAAACTCTCGTGCTGCTGCTGACGCAGCATCAGGAGGCGCTGTTTCGATACATTTTCAGCCTGGTGCCGAAGGAGGCGGATGCGCGGGACATTCTGCAGGAGACGAGTCTGGCGCTGTATCGGAAGCTTGACCAATATGATGCGACGCGGCCTTTTCTGCCGTGGGCCTACCGCTTTGCGTATCTTCAAGTGCAGAAGTATCGGGAAAAATCCGCCCACTCTCCGCTTCTCTTCAGCGAGGACGTGATGGATTTGCTGGCCAGCGAGCGCACGCACATCGAGCCGCAGCTGGATGAACGGCTGCGGCTGCTGGATGGCTGTCTGCAAAAGCTCACGGCACAGGATCAGGAACTCGTGACCAGCCGGTATGCGCTGCGCCAGAGCGCAGAGGAGATGATGAGCCGATTTTCGCTGAGCCGGCGCACGCTTTTCCGCAATCTGGAGCTGCTGCGGCAACGGCTGCATGAATGCGTGACACGCCAGCTGCAAACGGAGGGCCTCACATGAGCACGAATCTGGAATCTCTCATCCACGCCAAGATCGATGGCGAGATCACCGCCGAGCAGCAGGCGCAGCTCGAAGACCTGCTGCGGTCCGACTGGAAGGCGCGCCGGCTTTACCTGGAGCTGGTGGATCAGCACGCACGCCTGCTGCAGCAGCCCGCCGTGAATACTGGGCGCCTGCAACCCACGACGCCGAAACGCAAGCCGCGGCGATGGGGGCCCTCTCTCGCCGCAGCGGCTGCGGCCATCGTTTGCGCCTTTCTTTTCTGGCCGCGCCATCAAGTTGAAACGGAAGCCACGTCCAATGGCGTGGCCATGCTCAGCCAGACGATGGATGCCAGATTCACCGGCACCGCACCGCGCAGTGGCGACACCCTCAAGCCCGGGCGCATCCAACTCGCCCAGGGCCTGGCGCAGATCGAGTTTTACAGCGGAGCCACCGCTTTGATCGAAGGCGCAGCCGAGATCGAAATCGTCTCCGCCTGGGAGGCGCGCTGCCTCAGTGGTCGCGTGCGTGTGCACGTGCCGCCCGCCGCGCGTGGCTTCATGATGCACGCGCCCGGCCTGAAGCTCGAAGACCTCGGCACTGAGTTTGCCCTCAATGTGAAGGACAACACCAGCGCGGTGCATGTGTTTGAGGGCGAGGTCATCGCCCATCAAGGCAACGAAGCTCCCGCCAGTCTCAAGCAAGGGATGTCGCTGGCCTCCGCCAATGTCGCCGGCATCTCACCGCAGGATTTCCTCTCCATCAATGAGCTTCACGGCCTCGTGCAACAGCGCGACAGCCAGCGCTTTGATCAATGGCAGCAGTGGTCTCTTTCCACGCGCAAAGACCCGCGCCTCATTGCCTACTACACCTTCAAGCACTGGGAGAATGACCGCTGGGACCGCCTCGTGAACAATTTCACCGAACCCCGCCGCCCGAGCCGCGCCGGTGGTGCGGTCGGTGCCAGTTGGACGCAGGGGCGCTGGCCGAAGAAGGAAGCGCTGGAGTTCAAGCGGCCAGGCGACCGGGTGAGGCTCAACCTCGACGGCACCTACCAAGCCCTGACGCTCGCCTGCTGGGTGAAGGTTGATTCCGTGGACAAGAAATACAACTCGCTGCTGCTGACGGACGGCTACGACAATGGCGAACCGCACTGGCAGATCTATGAGGATGGGAGCCTGATGTTTTCCGTGATGTATCGTCCGGCAGAGGCGGCCAAGAATGCGAAGTACAATCAGATGTATTTCAGCAGGCCGGTCTTCACCGCCGACAGCCTGGGACGCTGGCACCATCTGGCGGTGACGTATGAGAATGTGAGTGGAGAGGTCATCCAATACTTCGACGGGCAGGAGGTGGGCCGGGAAATATCCAAGCTGCACCAGCGCGGGCGCGACATTGTTTTTGGACCGTGCGAAATAGGCAACTGGGGGCTGCCCACGCAGGGGCACCCGTTTCCCATCCGCAATCTGAACGGCGCAATCGATGAATTTGCGATCTACAGCGCCGCATTAAATGTTTCTGAAGTGCGTAACCTTTACGACCACGGCAAACCCGAATGACCACCCACCAAATCCTTTTGATCTGCCTGCTCGGCGCATCCTCCCTTCATGCCGCGGATGCCGAGGCGCTCTTCGTGCGCCGCGTGTGGCCGCTGTTTCAGGAGAAGTGCCTGGCCTGCCACGGCAATGACAAAAATAAAATCAAGGGCGGGCTCGACATGCGCACGCTGCAGAGCACGCTTAAAGGCGGCGAGAGCGAGAAGACAGCGGTGGTGCCCGGGAAGCCTGAGGAGAGTCCGCTGTATCTCGCCTCCACCCGCCAGCATGAGGATGACTGGGAGGCGATGCCACCAAAGGAAGCGGACAAGCTTTACGCGGAGCAGCTGGGCTGGATCAAGGCATGGATCGCGGGTGGTGCGCCGTGGCCGGATGAGGTGAAGCGTGAGGCGATTGCCAAGGCGAACGCGGAGAAATGGAGCGCGGAGGACGGCGTGACGGTGAAAACGACGGGAGCGCTTTCACCTGAATGGGCGAATCGACGCTACAAGCCGGAAGGTCTCTGGGCGTACCAACCGGTGAAGAAGCCGGCCGTCCCGGCAGGCAAACACCCGGTGGATGCGCTGCTGGATGTCAAAGCCCCCGCGCCCGCTGCTGATGCTCGCAGCTTCATCCGTCGCGCCACATTTGATCTGACCGGGCTGCCGCCGACTCCTGAGGAGGTGGCTGCTTTTGAGCAAAGCTACGGCAAGGATCCAGAGTCGAGCATTGAGAAGCTGATCAACCGGCTGCTGGAATCTCCGCATTATGGGGAACGCATGGCGCGGCACTGGCTGGATGTGACGCGCTACGCGGACAGCAGCGGCTTTGCGAATGACTATGAGCGTGGCAACGCATGGAGGTATCGGGATTATGTGGTGCGCAGCTTCAATACGGACAAGCCGTATGATCAATTTATCAAAGAGCAGATTGCGGGGGATGAGATGCATGGCGGGAATGCGAGTGCTGCTGCGCGCGAAGAGGGCGCTCATGCGGGCAGGAGTGCCCAAATCACTTCCAGGCCGGAGCTGCTGGTCGCCACAGGGTTTCTGCGCATGGGACCGTGGGAGCTTACGGGCATGGAAGTGGCCAAGGTGGCCCGGCAGAGGTTTCTGGATGATGTGACCAACAGCGTGGGAGAAACGTTTCTGGCGCATTCGCTGCAGTGCGCGCGCTGCCATGATCACAAATTTGATCCGGTGCCGACACATGACTATTACTCCATCCAGGCATGCTTTGGAACGACGCAACTGGTGGAGCAGGCCGCGCCTTTTCTTCCGACGGAGAACACCGCGGGATTCGAGGAGAGGAAATACCTGGAGGCACGGCGCGACGAGCACATGGCCATGCTCGCCCGCCTAGACGAAAAGATGCTGGCCAATGCCGCCCAATGGTATGAGCAAAAGAAGCTGGACCGCAGCACGTGGGACAAGGCGGTGGCCTCCGCGCGCGCTTTCATTGCCAACGGCGGCAAGATGAAGAAGGGCCGCAGCTTTACCGGCGTGTTTGAGACCGCGCGTGCCGCCCTGCAAAAACAAAACCTTCCTGAAGACCAGTACCCGCCCAAGCTCGTCGGCTTTGAGCCTGAGGACTACGGCAATGAGCGGGTGGCGCGCAAAGGCCTTGAGCGTCTGAAATGGGAACTGGAGCGCTACGAACCCTTTACCTTCAGCGTGTATGACGGTCTCACCCCGCAGGTCACCAGCATCTACCAGCCCATCCGCATGCCGCAGGATCCCATGTCCGGCGGCGAGCTGGAGCAAACCGCCATCCTCGGCGGTGGCGATCCATTTTCCCCAACTCAGCCGGTGAAGCCGGGAGTGCTCTCGGTGCTGGGCAGCGTGGAGTTTCCGGACGCCATCGAAGGCCGCCGCACCGCGCTGGCCAACTGGATCGCGAACAAAGCCAATCCGCTCACCACGCGAGCCATCGTGAACCGTCTGTGGCTGTGGCATTTTGGGCAGGCCATCGCGGGAAATCCGAACAACTTCGGCAGCACGGGAAAGAAGCCCACGCATCCGGCACTGCTGGACTGGCTGGCCGCCACGCTGGTGGAGAAGGAGTGGTCGATCAAAGAGATGCACCGCGTGATCATGACAAGTGCTGCGTATCGGCGCAGTACAGACCTCAAAGAGGGCACCACGGTCAGCCACGAGGAAGCGGAGAAGTCCTACACTGTTTTCAAGGCCCGCCGCCTCATGGCTGAAGAGATGCGGGATGCGATGCTGAGCATCACGGGAGAGCTCAATCCGACACTGGGCGGCATTCCGAACCGGCCGGAGATCAACATCGAAGTGGCCATGCAGCCGCGTCAGGTGATGGGGACCTTCGCCGCGGCGTGGGTGCCGAATGCGCTGCCGACGCAGCGTCATCGCCGCAGCCTGTACGCGCTGAAGATTCGTGGGGTGCGAGATCCTTTCATGGAGGTTTTCAATGAACCCGGCCCTGACTTTTCCTGCGAAGCGCGTGAAGTTTCCACGGTCACGCCGCAGGTCTTCAGCCTGTTTAACGGGCAGTCCATCCACACGCGGGCGCTGGCGCTGGCACACCGAGTGATGCAGGAAAAGCCGGAGGATGTGATGGCGCGCCTCTTCCAGCTCGCCTACAGCCGCGCTCCTTCAGCCGAAGAAAAGACCGCATGCGAAGCTCACTGGCAGGCGATGGAAAAGAAACAAAGCGGCCTCACCTTCACAAAGACATCCCCTCCCCTTACAGTGAAGCGCGATGCGGTGGAAGAAAACACCGGCGAGAAATTCAGCTTTCAAGAAACCCTCCCCGGCTATGCCGACTTCGTCCCCGATCTCCAGCCCGGTGACGTGGATGCCCGCACGCGCGCACTGGCGGACGTGTGCCTCGTGCTGCTGAACTCGAATGAATTTGCCTACCTCTACTGAGCCATGAACAAGTCCTTCTTTCCCTGTGCAGGATCGCGCGCGCTGCATGCACCGACGCGGCGCGAGTTCGTCTATGGCATGGGTGCGTCTCTTGGCAGCGTGGCGCTGACGTCATTGATGGCAGCCGAGGCAAAAGGACCGCTGGCACCGAAGGCGCAGCAGGTGCCTGCGAGGGCTAAAAACTGCATCTTCCTGATGATGGAGGGCGGCCCCAGCCACATCGACACCTTTGATCCGAAGCCTGCGCTGGAGAAACTGCACCTGAAGGAATTCGTCCGCGAAGGCAAGCAGAAGTCAGCCATGGAAAGCGGCAAGCGCTACTATGTGAAGTCTCCCTTCAAGTTTGCCCAGCACGGCCAGAGCGGCGCGTGGATGAGCGAGCCGTGGCAGCACCTCGCGGGGGTGGCGGATGAGCTGTGCTTCTTTCGCGGCTGCCAGGTGGACTCGGTGAATCACCCGACGGCGATGTACCAGATGAACTGCGGCAACCGTTTCGGCGGAGATCCGGCCATCGGTGCGTGGGTGACATATGGGCTGGGTTCCGTGAATCAAGATCTGCCGGGCTTCGTGGTGCTGCCGGAGATCAGCTACCCGCAGGGTGGGAGCGCAAACTGGAGCAATGGATATCTGCCTGCGCAGTTTCAAGGCACGCCGCTGCGACCGAAGGGCTCGCCGATTCTCGATCTGCAACCGCCGCAGGGGATCGCGTCTGAGCATCAGCGGGCGAATCTGGATCTGCTGGCGAAGCTGAACACGGGCCATGCGGAGGGGCACCCGTGGCATGACGAACTGAAGGCGCGGATGCACAATTACGAACTCGCATTTCGCATGCAGACGCAGGTGCCGGAGACGCTGGACCTGAGCAAGGAAGACGAGAAGACCAAGGCGATGTATGGCATCGGCAGCGACGCCACGGATGCGTTTGGCAGGAAGTGCCTGCTGGCGCGCAAGCTGGTGGAAAAGGGTGTGCGGTTTGTGCAGCTCTACGCGGGCACCTGGGACAGCCACGACTACATCGAGCGAGCGCATGGAAATCTCATCCGGCAGGTGGACCAGCCAATCGCAGCGTTGATCAAAGATTTGAAGCAGCGCGGCCTGCTGGATGACACGCTCCTCGTCTGGTGCGGCGAGTTTGGCCGCACGCCGGACAATGGCGTGCGCGGCGGAACTGCCTACGGCCGCGACCACAATCCGAAGGCGATGACGGTGTGGCTGGCCGGCGGCGGGGTGAAGGCAGGACACGTGATCGGCAGCACGGATGACCGCGGCATGGAGGCCGTGGAGGAGGTGCACCATGTGCGGGATCTGCATGTGACGCTGCTGCGCCTGCTAGGACTCAGCGACAACAAGCTGACCTTCTACCACGCGGGGCGCTTCAAGCAGCTCAGCCAGTTTGGCGGGCAGGTGATCGAGAAATTGATCGCATAGCACGGCGTGTCTGGCACGTTTAGAGATCATGCTGAAGAAACTCCTCATCGTCCTCTGCCTGGGTGCACTCGCCGGAGCTGCCTGGGTCGCGCTCAAGCCTGCCAAGCCCCGCTCCACGCCGCTCACCGTTTTTTGTGCCGCCGGCATCAAGAAGCCGGTGGAGGAGATCGCCACTGCTTACCAAAAAGAGACGGGCGTGGAAGTCAGGCTTCAGTTCGGAGGCTCGGGCACTCTGCTGAGCCAGCTCAAGATCGCGAAGCAGGGGGATCTTTTCATCGCAGCGGATGATGGAGCCCTGGCGGATGCGAAGAAGATGGAAGTCACCCGGGAGGAGTTTCCCCTCGTCGTGCAGAAGCCGGTGCTCGCGGTGGCCAAAGGCAATCCCAAGCACATCGACGGCCTCGCTGCGCTGAAGAAGCCGGAGATCAAAGTGGCGCTCGCCAACCCTGAGGCCGCGAGCATTGGGCGTGTGGTGAAGAAGCTTCTCGGTGCGGAGTGGGAGGCGCTGGCGGCCAAAGCCGCGGTGATGAAGCCCACCGTAACTGAGATCGCCGCGGATCTCTCGCTGGGCGCTGTGGATGCCGCGATTGTGTGGGATTCCATCGTGCCGCAATTCAAACTCGATGTGGCCCCGCTGCCCGAGCTGGCCAAGCATGAAGAGCACGCGACGGCTGCCGTGCTGGCCTACAGCCAGCAGCCTGCCGAGGCGCTGCGCTTTGCCCGCTACATGACCGCACCGGAAAAAGGCGGCGGCGTTTTCGAGAAGCAGGGCTTCAAGGCGGTGCCCGGAGACAAATGGGCCGCACGCCCGGACTTGATCATTTACAGCGGGGGCGTGAACCGCACGGCCATCGAGAAACTGCTGCAGCAGTTTGCCTCGCGCGAAGGGATCACCATGACAACCGTCTTCAACGGCTGCGGCATCCTCTGCGCCTCGATGAAGACGATGGGAGACAGCAGCAACCCCAAGTTTCCGGATGTCTATTATGCCTGCGATGTCTGCTTTGTGCCGCCAGTGGCGGAGCAGTTTCCCGAGGCCATCCTGCTCACGGAGGCCGAGATCGTGATCGCCGTGCCGAAGGGCAATCCCCAGAACATCCACACGCTCGCGGACCTGGCACGGCCGGGGCTGAGAGTGGGGCTCTGCAATGCGGAGCAGTCCACGATCGGCTACCTCACGCGGTCCATTCTGAAGTCAATGAACCTGCTGGAGAGCGTGAGCAAAAACGCCTCGTCCCAGGTGCCCACGGCGGATTTTCTGGTCAATCAGATGCGCACCGGTTCGCTCGATGCGGCGGTGGTGTATGGGATCAACATCAACAACGACAAGGAGCACTTTGAGGCCATTCCGCTGCCTGCGGACAAAGCCAAGGCGGTGCAGCCTTTTGCGGTGCGCAAGGACACCGCGTATCAGCAGCTCAGCCGCCGGCTTCTTGCGTATCTTCGTGAAAACCGGGCGAGCTTTGAGTCAGCCGGTTTTGCCTGGAAAGGCGACACCGCGCCAGTGAAGAGCGCGGAGATCGTCCTCCCAGAGTGGCTGAAGCAGAAGTAGGCCACCCCTACTCTGCCGCCACAGCCTGCTGCAGCACCTGCTCCAGGCCGCCGACCATGAGGTCGTGCTGCCAGCTCATGAGATGGCTGGCGGGATTTCCATCGATGACGAGATCCTCGATGGTGGCGCGCGATCCAAGGAGCGAAGGCTCGATCTCGAGGCCCTGCGCCACCTTTTCACGGTAGGCACACAGCTTGTCGATCTGATCCCTCTGCGCATCGCTTAGGCGGCCCTTGGTTTTCTTGGCACGGGCAGGCCAGTCGGCCGGTGCCGAGGCCATGGTGGCGGCCACGATGTCAAAAAACTCCTTCTTCCAGCGGGGGCGCCAGCCATTCGGCGGGTTCAGCGGCTGCCCTGCTTCGAACTGCTCGGCATAGGCGACCATCTGCTTGTTTGACATGATCTTGAAGCAGGGGGTGTCGCGCTCCTTGGCGATGCCTTCGCGCCATTCCCACATGGATTTGAGGATGGCCAGGCCTCTGGGGTGCAGCCTGCCGCAGCCCTGCACGCGCCATGGATCTTCCCGGGAGACATTGTCACGGGCGGCGACGTCCTCCTGCAATGAGCGGCAGCTCTGGTGGAACCAGTCTTCGCGGCCTTTGGCCTTGAGTTCGGCCACAAATTTGTCGGCGATGGGCAGGAGGTAGCGAACGTCATCCACCGCATACGAGAGCATGTTTGGCGGAAGCGGGCGGCGGCTCCAGTCGGCCTTTTGCGAGGCTTTGCAGAGGTCCAGGTCGAAGGCGTTCTTCACGAGCGCGGCCAGGCCGAACTGCCGTGCACCAAGCAGGCGGGCGGCGATCTGCGTGTCGCGAATGACCTTCGGATTCCAGTCATAGGTCCGGCGCAGCATGGTCAGATCGTAGTCTGCGCCGTGAAACCAGAGCTCATGTGCGTCCAGAAGCTCCAGCAGCGGGGAGACATCTGCGATGGCCAGAGGATCCACCAAGGCGTACCTGCCGGCGCAGTTCACCTGGAGGAGGCAGAGCTTTTCATGGTAGTGGTGCAGGCTGTCCGCCTCGGTGTCGAGGCAGCAGCGCTTGTCCGGGCTGGTCTTCAGCCAGGCACGCATCTCAGTGACCCAGCGGTCAAGGTGCTCGGGGGTGTCGATGAACTCGTAGTCCGCCGCTGGTGCTGCCGGGGGTGGTCCTGAGTCGCTCATTTCAGGCCCATGAGAAGGATTTCAGCATTGTTGCTGGTCCGGTTGATATTGCGGATCAGCATCTCCAGCGCCTCGACCGCGGGAACAGCCGCAAGCTGCTTGCGCACCTGGGTGATGCGGCGGAACTCGTCGGGATGGTAAAGCAGGTCATCGCGGCGGGTGCCAGATTTGAGCAGATGCAGAGCCGGGTAAATGCGGCGCTCGGAGATCTCGCGGTCCAGGGTGGCCTCCATGTTGCCGGTGCCTTTGAACTCCTCAAAGATCACCTCGTCCATGCGGTTCTCGGTTTCGATCAACGCGGTGGCGATGATGGTGAGGCTGCCGCCTTCCTCGACGTTGCGTGCGGAGCCGAAGAACTTGCGAGGCTTTTGCATGGCCTTCACATCCACGCCACCGCTGCCGGTGCGGCCTTTGCCACCCATCAGGGCGTTGTGGCCGCGTGCGAGGCGGGTGATGCTGTCCAGCAGGATGACGACATCCTTTTTAAGCTCGACGAGACGGCAGGCGCGCTCACGCACGATATCGGCCACCTGGCCGTGGCGCTTGGGGCTCTCGTCAAAGGTGGAGCTGTAAATCTCACAGCCCTGCACGGTTTCCTCAAAGTCGGTCACTTCTTCAGGACGCTCGTCCAGCAGGAGGACGATGAGCGTGATCTCCTTGTGGTTTTGAGCGATGGACTTGGCGATGTCCTTCAGGATGACCGTCTTGCCGGAGCGGGGCGGGGCGCAGATGAGGCCACGCTGTCCTTTGCCGAGGGGGGCCACGATGTCGAGGATGCGGGAGCTGACGGCGCAGGGTTTGGCGGTTTCCAGAATGATGCGGTTGGTCGGGAAGGTGGCGGTGAGCTTGTCGAACTCCTGCGGGGTCTCCCATTTGTCGATGGAAATTCCTTCGACTTCCGTGATGCGGTCGATCGCGAGGTACTTGTCCCGGTCTTTGGGGGCCTTGGCCACGCCGGCAATTCTCTGGCTGGGGCGCAGGTTGAATTTTCGGACCAAAAACAGAGGCACGAAAACGTCCTCGGGCAGCGGGGCGAAGCTGTATTTTGGGTAGCGGATCAGGCCGTAGTTGTCGGTGCCGATTTCGAGCACGCCTTCCACCTTGAGGCGGGTTTTGTGCTCGGCCATCCAGGAGCACAGGTCATAGATGAGCTGGTGCTTGGTGCGGCTGGCATTGAGGCGGTAACCCACCGTTTCGGCGAGCTCCAGGAGCTCTGCCAAGGTGGAGTTCTGCAGGTCATTGATGGAGACTTCCTCCGGGAAGGGCGGCTGGGCGCCTTCAGGCTTCTGCGGCTCGACAGCAGGCTGAGCCCCTTCGGCAGCAGGCTGAGGGGAAGCCTCCGACGGGGTATTCGTGACAGGAGGGAGGTCCGACACTGGGAGGTCGGGGGTGGCCGCAATCGTGGCGGCTGATTCAGTGGATAGGTCGTTCATGCTTGCAAGAGTGGACTTGCCAGCGTCAGCACTTGGGCTTCAAGAGAGGCCAGAGAACCATCATTCCAAATGACGGCATCTGCTCTATCAACTTTGGCTTCGATGGGCCATTGGGCATCCAGGAACTTGTGAACGGTCTGTTCGTCGAGCCCCCGGGTTTCCATCATCCGCCTAACCTGCACCGACCGGCTGGAAGCCACCACGATGACAAGGTCTGCTGAAACTGTAGCGCCAATCTCATAGTGGAGGGGGACTTCCGCAAGGAAAAGATTCACCCCTGCCTTTCGGGCCTCCGAGCGGGCGGCCTCAAGAGCGACCAGCACCGGGGGGTGCAGGACAGCCTCGAGCTTCTTGCGCAGGGCCTCATCTGGCAGCACCACCTCGCGCAGCCAGGCGCGGTTGACCTCGCCGGGTGCGGCAAGCACCCTGCTGCCAAAGGCGGCCACCAGCGCGTTTACGGTGGCTGGAAGCTTCAAGACTTCCGCCACAGCGTGGTCGGCGGAGAAATGCAGGATCTGCGGGGAAAGCTGCTGGATCAGCAGATTTACCAAGGTGCTTTTGCCGCAGCCTGCCCCGCCTGTAATCACCCAAGATTTCATCTTCGTAGTCGTATGGACTTGTTCCGGCGCGCTGAGCCGCCCGCCGTAAAACAAATCAGGCAGGATGCGCGAAGCAATCCTGCCTGAAATTTATTCACGTTAGGGAGACCCTTGCAGCCGTGTTACGGAGTAGGTCCGGGCACTGCTGGCAGGAGTGGTGTAACTCCTGGAGCACCTCCTCCAATATCAGGACCTGGCTGCTGCTGAGTCGCTGGCTTGATGCGCTGACCGGAGGGGTCAATCAGGTGGGCGGTCACGAAGATCATCAGATTGCGCTTGTAGTGCTGTTCCGACTCGTTCTTGAACAGGCGGCCCACGAAGGGGAGGTCGCCAAGGATCGGCACTTTGTCCTGCACGTCCTGCACGTCTTCGCGGATCAGGCCGCCGAGGGCGACTGTCTGGCCATCCCAGACGGAGACGCCTGTGGTGACTTTACGGACGGAGAAGACGGGCTGGTTGATGATGTTCGGGGTGATGAGACGCTCAGGCTGGCTGATCGGCACATAACCCGTGGTTCCAACGACCGTGGTACCAGCGGCACCGAGCTGAATTGGAAGCACCGACTGGCTGGAAGGCGAAAGGATCGGGGAGCCGTAGTTGATGAATCCGTCGAACTCGACCACTTCAGGAGCCAAGGTGAGGTCGATGGTGTTGCCATCAGCGCCCACGGTAGGTTCGGCTTCAAGACGGACACCGGTCTGGCGCATTTCGAAGGCCGTCGGGGTCGTCGGTGTAGCAATCTGCTGCTGACCGCCGCCGCCGCCGCCACCCACGTTCAGACCGCCACCGCCCTGAGGAAGACGAGGAGGATCGAATTCCGTCGGATAGATGAATTCGCGAGTCACTTCCATGGTGGCACGGGTGCCGCTCTTGGTCGTAACGCTCGGAGCGCTCATGAGGTCCACACCTTTTTTCTGGCTCAGACCGCGGATGACGTTCTGGAACTGAGGATCGGTGAAGATACCCGCGGTGGAGAAGATGCCAGGAGCAACACTTGTGGTGCTGGTGGTGGAACCGGTGGTAAGCAGGTTGTCGATGCTGTTGTTGGTGACAGCGAAGCCGCCGCTACGAAGACCGCCAGTGATCGTGCCACCGCCGTATGGGAAGGGAGCCGTGGTGCCAGTGGGAACCGGGCCTGCAAAGGCACCAGCCACAGGGATTGCCGGGAACACCGTCAGGCCGTTCACCACCTGTGCAGGAATGGTGTAAGGGGTGGAGAAGGGGTAGTTGCCAGCGGAGTAAGGCACGCCGTTGCCAGCGGTACCACCGCCGAAGAAAACGTTGTTGCCGTTCACACCCACACCGCCAAGGAGCCAGTCAAAGCCGAGTTCTTCGGTGTTCTTCTGGGTGACTTCGACGAACTTGGAGGTGATGACCACCATCTTGGGAGCCAGCTTGGTGATGGACTCCACATAAGCTTCCACAAGATCCAGGTTTGGCTGGGTGTTTCTCACCACCAGCTGGGAAGTGGCTGCGTTGTAGCTGGCGGAAGAACCTTCTGGGAACTGAATACCAGCGCCTTCGAGGATCTGGCGGGCGTTCCTGCGAGCGATCAGACCACCACCGCCACCACCAGCGCCACCGGCCGGGGCGAAGGGATCCTGCGGAGCAGCGGCACCACCTGCTGGAGGAGCATCACCACCCTGGCCGCTGAGGAAATCTGGCGGAACGCGATAGGTCTTGGTATACTGCTCACTGTTATTTTCAGAAAGCGGCACCACCAGGACAGCGTGGGCTTCCACTTTGAACTTCATCTGGGCCAGTTCGGTGACGTAGCGCAGCGCTTCGGACATTGGAACGTCCTTCAGGTCGAGGCTGATGGAGGCGTTGCTCGGAGCGTCGCCGGTGCGGAGAATGATGTTCACACCCTTCACGCCGCCGGATTCGGTGAAGGTGTCGAGGTCACGGCTCTTCACGCGGAGGTATTCGATGGCTTCCTCAATCGTTGCCCCTTGGAAGGAAACCGTCGGGAAAATGATTTTGTTCATCTTTTCCGTGAGGTAGGCACCAGGGCTGCGGCCCACACCGTACTCAAATTGAATGGGCTGCTGCTTCACCGGCACTTTGTCCTCCCAAGACTCGGCCACCTGAGTCAGCATTTTGGCGCGCTGGTGGTCATAGGCGCTCTTGAAGTAAGCCATGCGCTTGCGCTCGGCATTCTCCATACCGCGGCGGGCGGCGCTGTTGTAAGGGTCCGTGCGGAGAACGTCCTGATAAGTGGCGATGGCCTTGTCGTAGTCGCCAATTTCCACGGCACTGTTGCCGAGAAGAAGTCCAGCCTGGACTTTGCCCACGTTGGTGACGTGATCGGCGCTGAGAGCGGGCGGCCAGCGATCCGGATCGTCCAACTGCTTCATGAAGACGATGGCAGCCTTGTGTCCTGGAATGTAGGCCAGCGCGGCATCAAGGGCTTCACGGGCGCTTTTGTAGTCGCCGACTTTGGCGCGCTCCTTGGCCACCACCACGCTGCAGTCCGCATATTTGAGCTGCGCGAGTTCCAGCCAGTCACGAGTCAGCGGAGCATTCGGGAGGGCTTCAATGGCGGCCTTGTAGGAATTAAGCGCACCATCATAATCACCGTCAGTAAAGAGCTTGTCACCACGATCCATGGCGGTGCGAGCATCCTCAATGCGGGCATAACGGCGAGCGATTTCACGATTAGCCATGCCTGAGGGGCTCTGCGCCATCATGACGGCAGGCGAGGCCGCTGACAAGACGATGAGAGAGAGATTGAACGCCAGACGAGAGTGGTGGGTCATAGGGCAAACTGACAGTATTTTGTGGTAAAGAGAGATTACTAACAGAAGAGGGCGAACTTTGGCGAGTTAATTTTTCACCGGGTTGAAAATTGCGGCATTAACCTTGCTTAATTGTGATGATTTCAGCAGCGGGCTTGCCATCCGGACCGAGAGGAGAAATCGTGGCCTTGGTCTCTTCCAGAGTGCGGATGTAATAGGTTTTGGCGAGTCCGGGAAGGACGAAGGTACCGCCCTCCTTGATTCCGGGGATGACCTTGCGGACCTTCCACCGGAATTCAAATTCAGCTTCATATTCTGCCAGATTGTAATCCTTGCCCTCAACCAGATCAAATTCCTTGGTCGTGGACATGTCCAGCATCTTCAGAATGGTGCCATCCCGTTCTCCCAGGGTCGGATGCTGAATTTTTTCCTGACGGCTGCTGATAATCTTGAAGCGGTTGATTGTGGTTCTCTGGCCGGGATCTGCGAAACCGAATTCCTCACCGACCTTCTGAAATTTGCTCACGGGTTTGCCTGGAACCGTCCGCGCAATCTGGAAGGAGCCTTCCGAACCACCCTTCAGCAACAAAATGTAGTCGTGGCTGATGCGCTTGGTCAGGAATAGCTTGTTCGTGTAGGGGGGATGGGACTCGGGATCACGCGGATCCGTCTTGCCGTTGAATTCCTCCAAGTTGAAGAACCCGTCGTTGTCCTCATCGAGATCGCCCACATTGGGAGAGTAGATGCCCGCAAGCTCCTTCTCCGGCGGCACCTTGGATTTGTCTCCCGTGAGGAAGATATTGGTCATGGGAGGACGGAGCATTGGCTCAGGCAGCGTGATGTCGAAGAGCGCGTTGTCCTTCATCAGAATCATCACCGACTTATTCAAGGGCACAGGCTTGCCGTTGCGCACAGGCGCAATCCACTGGTATTTCTTCTGGATGGTGGTGATGGCGTCCGCAACCTTTGCCTGGTCGGGAGGATTTAATTCATTTCTGGAGGTGGCCTGGCCGAGAACAAGGCCATCCTCAAATGCCTGCGATTCCAAGATCAAAAAGACCGCCACGCCAATGGCGAGGAGAGAAGAGATGATCAGGATAGTTTTTTCGTAGTTGCCCTTTCGATTCTGCATGGTGCTGTAAGGCTGCGGATTGGATGGTAAATGTTATCAGTTTCCGGCTGGAGCCTGGGCCGCAACTCCTCGGGCGGCAGGCAGAAATCTCACCAGATCGATCTCCATTCTGACTCTCAGAAGCTCGTTGCCAAAAACTGGAACGACATCCACCGGAGCAGCTGGCGGGGGCTTGATCTCGTCCGAAGGGGCCTCTGCCTTTTTGTTCGGGTCCTGGACCGGGCTTGCATTGTTGAGCTGTGTTTGATCTGGCGGGGCGATCCTGACATCTTTGCGCAGAGGCCCATTCTGCACCTGGCTCTCGATGCGCAGCAGCCGCAGGGTGGTGAAGTACTTCATGTCCTCGGGGTTTGTGAGCTTGCTCACCAGCAGCTGAAGCGGACCCTGATCCAAGGTCAGATTCAACACGATCTGCCGTTTGTCCAGAATGGGGGCCGCTGTCTGCATCGGCCGGCCAAAGTTGTTGTTGGCAGGCTGCACAGGCGCAGCGTTCTGAGTCTCAGCCGCCAGCCTCGACCGCTGAAGCAGATCCACTGACTTCACGCCCGATTTCATAAGGACCTGCACCAACTCATTGAGAGCGTCGAGGTAGCCGGAGAGTTCGGTGGCGGCTGCGGCGGAGATGGGCAGCTTGCCGGTGTATTCCTCAAATCCAAAGGCGAAGTCTTCCGGAAGCTGCAGACCGGCTGCCGCCGCCTGAGTGCGCGTTTCAGAGATTTTGGCTTTCAGCTTGGCCTGAAACTCGATTTCCTTGATCGGCTCCACTGCGGTCTCGAGAGTAACCAACGCTGTGCCGAGTCTGTTTACTTCGGTGGCATATGCCGCCACGGCTGCCTGCTTGCTCTTCAGATTGGCATCGGTGGGGGCGAGCTTTTCACTTTTCAGATTATTGATCTGAACGCCGACAGCCTGGTAGGTGTCGCTCGATTCGGAGTAACCGCTCCAGGAAGAAAAGACCATGTAGCCCAAGGCGAGGGAGCCGAGGAGGGTAACGCCAAGAATGGCTGCGAGGGGTTTGTTATCACGTATCCAGTCCATGGTGCTTTATTGAAATTGAATGGGCTTGCGCAGAGGCAGTTTGATTTCAAAATTATAGGCAAAACTCGCGCCATCGACGCCGCTGTCCACCTTGACGACATACTTCTCGCGTTTCGTCTCGAAATCCGGCATTTCGAAGAGGTCGAGCTTGGCAAGTTTGGCGGCATAATCATACACCACCTTCTGCTCACCTTCCTTGTTGGTGCGGTAAAGCCCCTTCAAGTGCAGCTTGTAAACCGGAGCCACCTGGGCGCCATTCCTGCTGGCATCTGCGGGAGCAACCTTTTTGTCCTCCGCGTTGCCCCAGAGGGGGGCTGTGATCGGCTTGTCGTCCTTGAGGATTTCAATGGTCGGCAGCCAGATCAAGTCATTGTCATACTGCTGATTGAGCTCGTTGAGGAGACGAACCCACCAGGAGCGGTCGGTCACAGCCTGCTCCAACTGCACGCTGCGCACACGAAGCTCCTCCTGCATGGCGTCCAGCTTGCGGATCTCCCCACTCAAGCGGGAAAGCTCGGCCTGCTCGATCTGCATTTTAGCCGTCCGGGTGTCGATGGCTTCTTTGGCGGTGCCGAACCAGTGGTTAGCAGCACCGAGAGTGCCGAGGATGCACAAGCCGGCGAGAACCAGTGCGGGCGCACGGCGGGAGGCGTCCCGCGAGGCAGCCAATGAATCTGGAACCAGTTCAATCTCGCAGGGGCAGGCGCCCATGCCACGCAAGGCGAGGCCGGCCAGCTCTCCGAGCGCTGGAGCGTCGATCTGAGCTGCGTCCGCGCTGACACCACGGTCCAGCTGCACTCCGCGGAGGCCATTGAAGACCTCCACCGGGAGCTTGAGTTTTTCGGTGAAGAATTCCGCGACGTATCCAGCCGCCGAACCACCGCCTGCGAGGAAGACGCGCTTCGGGGCGCTGCCGCCCTGCTGGCTGCGATAGAAGGTGATCGTGCGCATGATTTCGGCATGCAGACGAGTCATGGAATTGCGCATGACCTTGGACATGGCGTTCACGCCTTCATCGGGATGGTCCTCCACGGCTCCCCCGAGTGCGATGAAGCCCTGGGAGCGCTTCTGGTTTTCGGCCTCGGCGAACGAAATGCCGAATTCCTTGGCAATGGCGTTCGTGACCGCGCCGCCGCCGACGAGCAGATTACGGGTGAAAAAGCGCTCTCCGTCGATGAAAACGAGGTTTGTGGAACGAGCGCCCATGTCCACCACGAGGGAAGGCTCATCGACGTCCGGGTAGCTGTAGCGGAAGGCATTGTAGAGCGCGAGCGGCCCGACGTCCATGCCCACGACATTGACCCCAGCGGAGGCGACTTCCTGATGCAGCTCATTGAGCAGCTCACGCTTCATGGCGGCCAGCACCACTTCGATTTCTCCGACTTCGGCAACGACCTCGTAGTCCCAGGAGACTTCATCGAGCTGCCAGGGCACATTCTGGCGTGCTTCAAACTCGACGATTTGCGCCAGCTTGTCTCCCTTTACAGGGGGCAGCTTCACAAAGCGACTGAAAACGGGATGCCCAGGAACGCTGCACCACGTCTTCTGGCCCTTGATCTTCAGCTTTCCAATGAGCTCATCCAAGCCTGCCTTCAGCTTTGGCAGATTGTTGACGTCCAGCGTGGGATCACCGTACAAGTCAATGATTTCATAGCGCTTCAGGATGAGATCTCCTCCTGCCGTCTTGCCGAAGACCGCTCCGCCGACACGTTGGGAGCCAAGACTGATAACTGCGATGCTAGTGGGGTCTGCCATGCTGAAAAAGGTGAAAATCGCTGATCAATGGAAAGCTTGCGGGGACGCGGATGTCACTCACTTGACCCGCACCGGCACATCATAGTCGCCGAACACCGCCGCGAAGGGGGTCTGCATCTTGTTGAGTACCATGTTCGGCATCATCGCAAAAGCATCTTTGTTTTCTTCCCACCAAGGCTTGCCGGACTTCATCGGGATGCTCGACTTGGTGGCGACAACCTGACCTTCCGCGATGAATTCCACACCCCATCCCTGAATGTCAGAGGAGGCGGTCACGAAGTCTTTCTGGAAAATGGACTTCAGAGTGGCTGGAGCAATGTAGGCCAGTGCATGGCAGGGCTCATCAGCGGGGATGTCGAGCAGTTCCAAGGTGCCGGTAAGGACTTCGCGCTTCGGCGGGGTTTCCTTGGTCATGTGCTGCAGCACGACGTAAACATTCATCGTCATGCCGGCATAGGAGCCTTTTCTGCCGCCTGCGGACTCCGGCAGCTTGATGTCAAACTCGACATCGATCTCGATCCAGTTTTTGGGATTCCAGCGCTTCATCTTCACGTTGCTCACCTGAAGCATGGGGGTCTGCTGCTCCTCGACTTCCACGCCTTTGACGCGAACTTTGACACCCGGGAGTTTGTCAGCGGTCGCAGGGGCTTGTGCGTGCACGGCACCAGTGATGAGAAGAGAGGCGAGAAGCAGGCTGAGTGATTTCATAGTTGGGCTGGTTGTTCCTGTATTTTAAAGTTTTATCAGCAAAACACCCCGCGCATCAAGCAGGGATTCTCAGAAAGTCGCGAAATTACCTCTCCACAAGTCAATTCCCTTCGAGTGATGGTCATGGTTTGATGGTTCATCGCGAAAGGCTTGCGGACTGGGAGCGCGGAGTTTGGGACAATCCCACCAGAGTGCAAGCAAAAGACTGCCGGGCTTTTCATGAACATCTCAGGCTTGTGCTTGTCTGGCATTGGAGCCTAAAATGCCCTCTACCATGATGTTCTCCCGCCTCCGTCTCTCCGCATTGTTTTTTGCTCCTCTGATCCTGTCCGCCTGCGGCCCTTCGGATGAGGCTGTCGTGGAAAAAGCAGCCGCCGAACTGAAAAAGGACGGCGCGCAGAAGGCGGCGCCCGCAGAGTCCAATGGCGCAGCCCCCACCGGGCTGCTGGCCGCCACGGGTCTCGCCGCCAAGGACGAACGTGCCGAGATCATCCTCCTTCTGCCAGACACGCGCATTCCCCTGCAGGAGTTCCAGCGCAACGGTCTTTCCATGCTCGTGGGCAGGCAGGCGGGCTACCAGCTGACCACCCAGGACGCCGCCGGCAGCAGCGCACAGCAGATGGAGCAGTTCCGCCAGGCCATCGCGGCGAAACCTGCCGCCATTTTCATCAGTCCCATCGATCCTCCAGCGGTGGCGGCTCTCATTGTCGAGGCCAAGACTCATGGGATCACCGTGATCGGTCTCGACAAACGCATGCTCAACGAAGGGTGCGCCAGCATCGTTTACTGCGACCAGAAGCACGTGGGCCGCATGGCTGCGGACACGGTGATCGAGGCCCTGAAACGCAAGGCCGCCGAAGAAAAGCGCAGCGACGTCACCGGCCGTGTGGTCCAGCTTCGCGGGACTGCGGACAGCTTTGCAGCCAATGAACTTGCCGAAGGCTTCAGCGAAGGGCTGAAAACCCAGCCGGGCGTCATCCTCGTCCACGACGCCCCGGCGGACTGGAGCACTGAAAACGCCACCAAGCGGACTGCGGAAGCATTCGCGCTGCAGAAGAATTTCGACGCGGTCTTTGCCCACAATGACGCGATGGCCTCCGGCGCAGCCAAAGCGGCAGAAACCGCCGGGCAACGCGAAAACGTCTTCATCCTGGGCACCGACGGCCTCTCCGGCCAGAAGCGGGGCCTGGAGCTGGTACGCGTGGGGGAGCTGGACGCCACTGTCGTGCAGCCTGCGCTGGTCGATCTGGCCCTGCAGATCGTGATGAGGGTCCGCACGGACAAAACTTTCAAGCCACAGCCCTTCTATGAAATCGAGCCGGTGGTGATTCTCCCCAAGAATGTGGAGCAGTCCATCCGTGTAGGTACCTACAACCTGCCCAAGCTGTAAGCGCATCTACATTCCCCTCACCCTCCCTGCCCCACCCATGCCTGCCTCCCACTCTCCCGACATGCTGCGTCCACTTGCCACCGCCGCCCTGCTGTTTTTCGCCCTGGCAGACCTCCACGCTCAGGCGCCCGCGGCTCCCCAGCCCAGTGACAAGGGCGCGCCTGATGCCAAGGCGCAGATGGAAGCCGAGCAGAAGCTGGTGAAAAAGATCTCCCCCGGGGTGTACGACCTCAATGGCATCCAGATCACCGCCGCGACCCGCGAGATCCGCATTCCCTGCGACATTCTCCATCAGAAGCTACCCATCGAATACGCCCTCTGCCATGAGGCCGGAGAAAAGGTCCACGAGACGATCCTGGAGACCAAGGTGAAGCCCATCCAAGTGCAGCTGGCGCTGCTGCTGGCCAATTACCAGCCCGGCACCTTTGGGATCCTGGAAAAGCTCGACCCGAAGGAAGAACGCCCGTACCGGGCGGAGGATACCAAGCCCCAAACGCCGGGAGCGAACCGACTGGCGATCCACATCGAGTGGAAAGAGGGAGAGAAAACCAAGAACGTCCCCCTCTCCGACTTCATCCAGAACGTGGATACCCGCAAGACGCCTCCTGATCTCGACACCTGGATCTTCAATGGTTCGTTCATTGATGAAACGGGCTTCGCTGCAGAGCAGACGGGATCCATCATTTCCACGTATGTGGACCGGAGCGCGATCATCAACTCCGCCGCCAAAGGCAACCACCGCGACGATTTGTGGATCAGCATGCCTGCCAACATTCCCGCGGAAGAAACGAAGGTGACGATGATCATCACGCCGGGGAAGTAGATCCGCATTCTCCGTCTGCCGCCGCCCTTTTCCCGGACAAAAACCGCTCCTTTTTCCGCGTGGGTGGTCAGGAATTGTCCGCGCACGAAGAGGCGTCCCTTGCCCATTGACGGCGCTCTCTTTCCATATCCAGTTCTCTGCATCATGAAAATCCCAACCCTCCTCCTCACACTCGCGCTCGGCACCGCCACCGCATTTCCCCAGGCCGCAACGCAGGTCTCGCGCAATGAATCCCTCAAGCAGGAGCTCCGCCTGAGCGTGGAGCGCGGCCTGAATTTTATGAGGTCCAAGCAGAACCCCACCACCGGACAGTGGGGGGAGGCCGAGCCCGTGGCCATGACAGCACTCGGCATCATCGGTTTCATGCTGGACCCGAACCGCAAAGCTGGAGACGCCGTCCCCGCCGAAGTCGAGAAAGCCACCAAGTTTCTCGTCAGCCAGGCCAGGCCGGACGGCGGTATTTTCACCAAGGGGCGTGGCAACTACAACACCGCGATGGCACTGACCGCCCTCCTGCTCAATAACAAGCCGGAAAATGAGGAAGTGATGCTCAAGGCCCGACGCTATCTGGTCCACTGCCAGGTGGACCTGGATGAAAAGGGCAAGCAGGACAACCCGCTGGATGGCGGCGTGGGCTACGGCGACGAGAAAGGCATGCACGCGGACATGTCCAACCTCACTTTCGCACTCGAAGCCCTCTACTACTCCCAGTCCCTGCTCGCCGACAAAGGAGACGCGGCCAAGAACGAGCCGCAGCTCAATTACAGTGCTGCGATCGACTTCATCCAGCGCTGCCAGAACCGCCCTGAGAGCAACAAGTCCGCCTGGGTAAGCAAAGACCCGGACGACGCCGGCGGCTTCATCTACAACCCCGCTGAAACCCGTGGCGAAAAGGTCACGAACCCGGATGGCAGCATCTCGCTGCGCAGCTACGGCAGCATCAGCTATGCCGGGCTTCTGAGCTTCATCTATGCCGGTGTGGACAAAGACGACCCGCGTGTGAAAGCCGTGATCGAGTGGCTGCAGAACCACTACAACCCAGATGAAAACCCCGGCATGGGCGCCAAGGGCCTCTACTACTACTACCAGACGATGAGCAAGGCGCTCAGCATCGCCAAGATCGACTTCATCAAGACCAAGGACGGCAGGACCATCGACTGGCGCGCTGACATCTCCGCCAAGCTGCTCGGCCTCCAAAAAGGCGACGGCTCCTGGACCAACGCGGAAGGCCGCTGGATGGAGTCTGACCCCGTGCTCGTCACCAGCTACATGCTGATGGCGCTGGGGCGGATTCATCAGACGCTGTAAAAAGTTGCCGAGTTGCGCCGCAACTGGTGCCGTTCTTTCCAAACGCCGCGCTGTCCCCAGCGCGGCGTTTTTTTAGCGCCCTTCCGCCAAGCATGCCCACGAACAAATCAACCATTCTCTACGAATAACAAAACCTCGTAGAAGCACTCTGGACATCTCACCGAGCTTTCCGTTATCCTCCTCGGAATGTCGCATCGCGTCCGCTGCCTCTGCCTGTTTCTCGCACTCGCCCTGCTTACCCGAGCTCTGCAAGGACAGCCCCCCTTCGCTCCCCAATGGCCGGCTGCTGCCAGTGATGCACGAAAAATCGACCAGATCGTCATCCCTCACCTTCATTTCAAAGGAGCCACCCTTGAGCAGGCGGTTGATCTTCTCCGCGCCAAAAGTCGCGAGTTCGACAGATCGCCCTCTCCAGCCGGTCGAAAAGGCTTCAAAATCATCCTTCGCCAAGGCGATACTCCAAACAAGTCATCCATCAGCCAGGAATTTAAAGATGAGCGGCTATCCGAAATCCTCCGTTACGTCACCGAGCTTTCCGGCACCCAATACAGAGTCGAGGAGAATACCATTCTCATAGTCCCCATCTCGGAAGAGTTCGACAAGATTGATCCCAATCTCCACACCCGCACGTTCAAAGTGCCGCCGGATTTCCACTCCAATCCTGCCCTGGCGGCGGCTGATACTAGCACCGGTTCAGATCCATTCGCCCCGTCGTCTCCGGCACCAGCGCCTTTAGCAGATCCTTTCGCACCTCCTGCTCCCGAGGCCTCGCCATCTCCAGCGCCCGCCAAATCTGCCCCCGCCTCGCCAGCAAAACCTTTGCCCACCCGAACCCAGCAAGTTCTCGAAGACATGGGCATCCCCTTCCCCGAGGGAGCCAGCGCCAGTTTAAATCCGCTCACCAATCTCCTCACCGTCACCAACACATCGCGAAATCTCGACCTCATCGAGGCCTGGGTGGAGTACGAAAGGCAGCAGGCACCCGCCACAGTCGCATTTACCCTCACCATCATCGAAGGCCCCGGAGATCGCATCCGCCAGGCCAATGCTACAGCCACAAAAACCGCGGATGCTTCCCAAGAACTGGCCACACTGCTCGAATTAGCCAGGCAGCCCGGCTCGACCGTCCGCGTCATCGGCGAAGCCTTTCTCGAAACCCAATCCGGTGCGAGAGCCTCTGTGGAAGTCGTGCGCAGTCACAAACTTCCCGCCCTCAGCACACCCGACGTTAAAAGCGCCCCTCAGCCCCCGCAGGCTGAACCCCAGATCGGCCTGCGCCTGGAACTCGAACCCACGGTAAGCAACGACAAAAGAAGTCTGACCGTCTCCCCATCTCTCTGGTTCGCAGCCATTCCCACTTCACCGTCCCCTCCCACAGCGGGCGAGTCTCCTGCCGTAAATCATTCCCCGCCGCCACCTGCCGCAACAACTTTGGCCTCTTTCTCATCCACCAGTGTCAGCCTCAAAGCAGGCGGCACCAAGCTCATCGCCATCACCAAATCCGTCCGTGCGCCGCAGGAAAATGCAGACATCCTCTGCGCCGCTTTTCTCACGGCCACCCTGCGTCACGTCATTCCTTTGCCGGAACCTGCTCCCACAGCCTCCGCCCCTTCCTCCATCCCGTCTGGCATGATCTTCACCTCCTTCCCGGTGCCAGAAGGCTTGCTTGACGAATCGCCGGACCCCGCGACACCTGAAAACACTCTGCAGACCTCGCTGGCCCAGATGGGCCTCACCACCATTCCAGGCTCATCGTTCGATCATCGCGAGGGCATCGTGCGCCTCGTCAACACACCGGACAACGTCGCTCTCATCAAAACGCAAATAACTCATTGGCTCAACTGCACACCAAAAACAGTCTCCTGCACCCTGCACACTCTGGAGGCTCCCGCCCCCTTCCTCCGTGATCTCGCGCAGCGGTCCCTCGCCACGGCGGATGATGCCGCCATGCTCGCTGCCATCGAGGCCGCCGTCGCCCGCGGAGAGGCCCGGTTCATCAGTTCCAGCTTCTTGAACGGCAAGTCCGGCAATCGCACTTCTTTCCAATCCGCCCGTGAGCACTCCTGTTTGGATGAGATCAAGATCGATGCCCGCGGAAATTCCATCCCCCATTTCACCACACGCCTCGTCGGTTCCATCATCGAAATCGAACTCTACATCGGTGCAGACAGCCGCACAGTGGATCTTTCATTGAGTCATGAGCTTCATACCGACGCCCCGCTGACACACCGCCACGAGCTTCGGCTTCCTTCCTCGACTCAGCCCTTGGATGTGCCCGTCATCGATTTTAGCATCCAAAAAACCTCCACCTCACTCCGTCTCACCAAAGGCAGCACCAAGCTCATCTCGCTCAATGCTCCAGCAGGCCTTAACAAGACCGGCACCCTCTGGGCCACATTCCTGAAGTGCGATTTGAACCACGCCTTCAAAGCCAGAAAAAAACTTGCTCAGGTCCAGCCGCCAAAAGCGCCCTCTTCCCCGCAGCCTGAAAAAATGATCGTTCGGCGTTTTGGTGCCGAAGAGAGATGTCCGGAACTGTTGAACCATCCGGGCTTTCAGACCTCATATTTTCTTCCGAAACCACCTCCCCGGTCAAACAACGGTCTGGTGGTGCATGGTTACCGCCCGCCCACTTCCGAAACACTTCGGGCATCCTTTGTGTCAGCCGGCGTGGAGTTTCCCCCGGGAGCCTATGCGCAACTTCTGGATGACTCCGTTAGTTTCATCGTTCGCAACACCCCGGAAAACATCGCCAAAATTCAAGCCGCTTTCCAAAGGCCTGCCGTACCCACCACCGCCGCTTTCACCTTCCACGTCATCCAGGCTCCCGGTCCCTTGCTGCGCCGAATCACCGCTCAAGCAGCCACCACAAGCGATCACAGTGCCGTGCTCGCAGAACTCCTTGCTGCCGTAAAATCAGGCTCTGCCCAGGCACTCGATATCGCCCGTATCGAGACTCAGTCCGGCTCCCGCGCCACGTATCGAGTCGGGGCGGAACACCCCTCGCCTCCGAATGACAAAAGCACTCCAAAAGGCACACCAGCCCCCCGCACCACCGGCCTCAACCTCGAACTCGAACCCACGATCGGCGCAGATGGCGTCACCGTTGACCTCACCCTCGATCCCGAATTCCACACCGCCCCGCCCTTCGAACATCGCGAGCACATCATCGATACCCAGGGCCACCGCCTCGAATTTCCCCTCACCGACTACTTCACCGCCAAAGTCACCACCGGCATCACCATTCCCGCAGGCAGCGCTCGCCTGCTCTCCCTCCACAAACCCACCGGCAAACCTGAGTTCGAAAAGGAAGACATCCTTCAGGCCATTTTCATCACCTGCGATCTTCTGCGTGCCGAGAAGTAGTCTCGACATTCTCTAAGAGCATCCAGTAATGTCCCCGCATGCCGTTCCGCGCCTGTTTTCTTTTCCTGCTTCTGGTACTTGGCACGCCTTCCGAAGGTCAGGAAGCAGGCTGGGACAAAAAAGCCGCACCTGCAAACAACGCTGCTGCGGACTCGGAGGCGAAAGCAAGGCTGATGAAAAAAATGGATGAGATCATCATCCCTTCGGTTCATTTCAAGAATGCCACGCCTGAGCAGGCGCTCGAGTTTCTCCGCAAGAAGAGCCGTGAACTGGACAAGTCTCCCGAGGGTTCAGGTGCGAGAGGGGTGGACATCAATCTGCGCCAGCCGGGGCACAAGGACGGGCCGCGCATCACGCTCGATCTGAAAAATGTGACGCTGGCCAAAGCGCTGCTGGCGGTCGTGGAGAAGGCGGTGATGATTTACCGGGTGGAGGCGACGGGCGTGATGGTGGCCGACATGCATGCCTACCGGGATGAGAGGCACACGCGCTCTTTCAAGGTGCCGCCAGATTTCCTCGCTTCTGGTCAGACGAAGCCGGGCGAGACAGCTCCTGCTGATCCGTTCGCCGCGCAGCCGACCACCCCCTCCTCGAACTCCCCTGACGGCGAGAATAAATGGAAAACCGCGCAGCAAATTCTGGAAGCTGCGGGGATCCCTTTCCCGGAAAAAAGCAGCGCGTCCCTCAATCCGCTCACTAGCGAACTCACGGTGACCAACACGCTGCCCAATCTCGATCTCGTCGAGGCTTATGTCGAAACAGGGCATTCGCTTCGTGCTTCCGTCGCATACACCCTCTCCGTTTTTGAAGCACCCGGTGAACTCATCCGAGAGGCCTGCACGCAGGCTTCGTCAAACGGCGATGGCGCAGCAGCTCTGAGCAAATTGTATGAGATGGCGAAAAAGCCGGACTCCAAGGTCCGCGTCATCGGCGATGCGTTTCTCGAAACCAATTCCGGAACCCGAGCCGTCTGCGAGAATGTATGCGAGCACCGTTATTCAAAAGTTTGGTCGCTTGATGAGAAGGGCCGCGCCACGGTCGATCAGGAGACGCAGCAGATCGGACTGCATCTGGAGATCGAACCGTTCGTGGGAGCAGACGGGGTCACCATTGAAACCGATCTGGATTTGAAACTCAATGAGGCGGCACCGATCCAGCGGCAGAACAAGGTCAGCATCCCGCCCAGCGAGCACCTGGTAGATTTTCCATTCACCGATATTCCAGGAACGCAAATCAAGACTGGATTACGCATCCATGGTGGCGGCACCAAACTTGTCGGTGTGACGAAACCTGCGGGAGCGGCCCGGGAGCAGGAGGACGTACTCTGCGCCATGTTTCTCACTGCAACGGTGCGGCGTGTTGAACCTCTGCCAGGTGCACTGCTGAAGGCGGATGCACCAGCCCATGTGCCGTCTGGCATGATGTTTGCCGCCCTGCGCGCGCCAGACGCCTTGTTTGATGACGCGATGCTTGAGTGCAGCCCCCGGACGGTTCATGCGTACATGGCGCAGGCGGGCGTTTCGTTTCCGCAGGGCTCTGTTTTCGAGCACCACGACGGCGTGCTGCGTTGCATGAACACGCCGGACAACCTCGCGCTCATCATGGCGCTGGTAGAGCAAAGGCTTGCGGGCGCACCTAAAACAGTTGCCCTCACATTCCACACTGTTGAAGCGCCCGCCCAGCTGCTGCGCGATCTCTCGAGGAAGACTTCCGTCTCAGGCAACGACGCGGCCATTTTCGAGGCGGTGGAGGCTGCTGCAGGCCGTGGTGAGGCACGATTCATCAGCTCCACCTTTTTCGAATCCAAACCCGGCACCCGCACCGCGCAGCAGGCCACGCGCGAACATCGCCACCTCGAAAGCCTGGAAACGGACGCGAAGGGAAATCTCGTCTTCAGCTTTGAGACGCGGCGAGTTGGATCACTTTTTGAAGTGGAGCCGGTCGTGGAAGCAGACAGCCGCACGATCAAGCTGGTCCTCAGCCATGAACTCCATTCCGCCCCGCCTGCATTGCAGGTCCAGCGTCTGGCGAATCCAGGTTTGCAGCAACCCCAGGACATACCCACGACCGATTTCAGCATTCACAAGACCACGAGCAACATCAACCTCACTTCAGGAAGGACCCGACTGCTTTCACTCAACCCGCCAGCCGGTCGAAATGAAACCGGCGTGCTCTGGGCTACGTTTGTCAGATGCGATGTCGTTCCGCAGGTGGCGAGATCTCCTTACTTCCGGCTCACGCCTCCAGAGGCCGCCGCAGATGCCAAAGAAACGCACACCCGAGCCTACCGCGTGCCCCCTGATTTCATGGGTGCAGGAGCAGATGCCTCTGAGCCCGATAACCCGAAAAAAACTGCCACAGCCAAAGCGTTCCTTGAAGCGGCAGGCATCTCATTTCCACCGGGTACGGACGCCTCCTATGATGCGCCCACGAGCCGGCTGTTGGTCACCAACACGAACGAAAATCTCGGTCTGGTGGAAGCTTACGTAGGCGGAGGCTGCTACTTCCCTCAGCGGCCCGTGGCACTTTCCGTCCATGTCCTGCAAGGCCCTGGTCATCTCATGCGCCGCCTCACGGCTCTGGCGAGTGGGAAAAGCAACCACCGGGCGGAACTCGACGCGCTCCTTGCCGGAGTGAAAGCCGGCAACGTAAAGCATCTCGGCATGGCCCGTATCGAGACCAAGTCAGGCATCCTCGCCACTTCGAAACAGGCCACACAGCACGCTGCCATCACCGAAGTGGCCATGAACGAAAAAGGCGAGACGTTCTTTTTTCAGGATACGCGTGAAGTGGGGCTCGGCCTGGAACTCCAGCCATCCGTGGGAGCTGACTCCGCCACCGTGGATCTCACCTTCTCCGCCGAATTTCATACCGCGCCGCCGTTCGAACACCGGGAGCATTTCACCGACTCTCAAGGCCGCCGCCTGGAACTCCCGCTCACGGATTACTTTGCCTCGAAGCTTTCCTCCAACGTCATCATCCCCAGCGGCGCGGCGCGACTGATTTCGCTCTATAAACCGGCCGGCAAACCTGAATTTGAAAAGGAGGACATTCTGCAGGCCATCTTCGTCACCTGCGATGTTTTGCGCCCCGGGGAGTGATTCAACAGAACATCCTTCTCGACACCCAGGGTTGCTTCACAAAGAAGGAAAACCTCGACACCGAGCCGCTGCCGCCGGTAAAATCTCTTACATGCACGGCCTTCGCCTGTTTTTGCTCATGCTCTTCGCCGCTTCCTCCTTGGGAGCGACCAAGCCCGCGATGAAGTCTCGCACTTTCAAAGCTCCTCCTGATTTTCTTTATTGGACGGATTCGACGGACAAAAAATCTGCTGACAACGGAATCGACCCGTTCGGGCCGGCTCCAGTGCCAGCCACATCGCTTCCGGCCGACGCGCCGCTGAAGCATCCGGTTTCTGCCAGGGAGACGCTGGAAGCCGTGGGTATTTCGTTTCCGGAGGGAGCCACCGCGAGCTTCAATCCCTTTACGGGCGCACTCAACGTCACCAATACTCAGGACAATCTCGACCTCACCGAGATCTACATCGAATCTTTGCGGAAAGTCGAACCCGCCACGGTCGCCTTTGCGCTCACGGTTATTGAAGGTCCGGGAGACCTCATCCGGAAGACGAATGACGAAGTTTCCAAAGTGACGGATTGCTCCCCGCAGCTCGCCGCTTTGCTCAAGCAGGCCAAAGAGCCCGGATCCAAGATCCGCGTCATCGGAGACGCCTTTCTCGAGGGGAAGTCCGGCGTTCACGCCACGCTGGAAGCCGTATGCGAACACAGGCACGCCACCCAGTTTGCGCTGGATGCCAAAAGCCGCTCTTCCATCACTCAGGAGGTGCTGCCCATCGGCCTGCGGCTTGAGGTAGAGCCCATCGTAGGAGCCGACGGCAGCACCATTCAGACCAGGCTGGCGCTGAAGCTGAATGCGGCGCCGCCTGAACAAAGGAAGGTCAGCGCCGACGATCCTGCCACGGGGCATGCGGTGGAATTTCCCGTCACGGACTTTCCGGAGATCAACCTCTCGAACGAAATCAGCCTCGCCTCCGGGCACACCCGACTTATTGCCGTGGCCAAACCCGTAGGCACTGCGCAGGAGGGCGCGGACATCCTCTGCGCCGCATTTCTCACAGCCAAGGTACGCCGCCTGGAGGCTCTGCCCATGGCCCAGCTCAAGGTCGCAGCTCCATCCTCGCTGCCATCCGGCATGACCTTCGCTGCCCTGCCTGCCCCTGGCGTCTTCCTCGGCCCTGGCCTGGACGACCCTGAGCATGACTCCCTTGACGCATGGCTGACCAAACAAGGCGTCACCTTCCCGAAAGGTTCCTCGCTTGAGCATCGCGACAATACGCTGCGCTGCGTTAATACGCTCGACAACATTGCTCTCATCGCCGCCATCACTGAATGGGAGCTTGGCCTCCAGCCCCGGACAGTGGCCCTCACTCTCCACACCGTGGAAGCGCCTGAGCCTTTTCTGCGCGACCTCGCGCGTAAGACGCTCGCCGCAGCGGATGACTCGGCCATGCTGGAAGCTGTGGAGGCCGCCGCTGCGCGTGGAGAAGCCACCTTCATCAGTTCCGCCTTCCTCGAAACCAAATCCGGCAACCGGGCCACCTATGAGTCCAAACGCAATAACCACTACCTGGATGAGTTTGGCACCGATGCCCAGGGCCGCACCAAACTGACCTTTTTCTACCGACCTGTCGGCACCGTCTTTGAAGTCGAACCGGTCATCGGCGCTGACAACAGCACCGTGGAAATCAACTTCAGCGTCGAACTTCATCCCACGGCCCCCGCCATCCACCGGGCTCATTTCCGCGATCCCGCCTCGCAGCAAGCCTTCGACATTCCTCTGACGGATTTCAACGCCCACAAGACCGTCACCTCTCTGAGCCTCACCAAAGGCGGTGCCAAGCTTCTCTCTCTCAATGCGCCCACCGGCCGAGAAAAACCGGGCATGCTCTGGGCCACATTTCTGAAATGTGATGTGGTGCCGCAGCTGTCAAAGCCACGTCATGTCAAAGCCAAACCGGCCACCGCTCCCAAACCCGCCGCCGACCCGGAAGCCATCCATACCCGCAGCTTTCGTGTGCCGGCTGATTTTCTTTCGTGGGCGTCGGACTTCTACGCTAAGGACGGCAAGAAAAAAGCCACCTCCGCCAAAGCCCTCCTGGAGGAACACGGGATCCCATTTCCTGAAGGAGCCGCCGCCTTTTACGGCGCGCCAACGACAGTGCTCGTGGTTACCAACAAGAACAAGAACCTCGATCTCATTGAGATATACCTCGACTCCATTTCCGATTTTGCATCGCCTCCGACACTTGCCTTCACCACCCATGTCATTCAAGGCCCCGGTCCGCTGCTGCGCCATCTCACCGCACAAGCCGCGACGAAGTGCGATCACCGTGCTGAACTTAACGAACTACTCGCCGGTGTGAAAAGCGGCTCCGTGCAGCATCTCAACAGCGCACGCATTGAAACCCAGCCCGGCGCCCGTGCCACCTGCCAGCAGTCCAAGATGCACAACGCTTTCAGTGACATGCGCGTGAATGAGAAAGGCGAACTTGTGTTCGAACAAAAGACACAGCGCGTGGGACTGAACATTGATCTTGAGGCCACACTAGACAGCGACGGCCGCACTGTGGAGGTCAACCTCGCCCCCGAATTCCACACCGCGCCGCCGTTCGAACATCGGGAGCAGATCATCGACACGCAGGGGCGCCGCCTTGAGTTTCCCCTGACGGATTACTTTACCTCCAAAGTCACGACCGGCATCGCCATCCCCGATGGCGCGGCGAGGCTGGTCTCACTTTATAAACCCACGGGCAAAGCGGAATTTGAAAAGCAGGACGTGCTGCAGGCCATTTTCATCACGTGCGATGTCATCCGGCTAACGGAGTAGCGTCTCCATCTACCTTTGGCTCATGGCTCGCCGAACTCCGTGTAATGCCTCCTGCGCGGCGGCTCGGTGACGAGGGCTTTTTGTTTCCAGAAGGTGGCCTGGTTTGCATCCTTTTCGCACGCCACGCCTTCGAGATAGCACTGGGAGAGATTTTTCATGGCCTCAACCACGCCTTCCTCGGCGGCGGCTTTGATCGCGGCAAAGCCGGTCTTTCGCTCTCTAATGTTCTGACCGTGATTGAGCAGCACCATGCCGGCCAGATTTTTTGCCGGAGGAAACTGGGTGGCAACGCGTGAGAGCGAGTCATAGACTTCCTGCCAGAGCGCGGGATCGTGCTCGGCCTTGCGCCACAGGAGATGCGCGGCCAGATAGGCCTCCAGCGGATGTTTTGAGCGGCTCATGAAGGCGAGCACGAGAGCACCTGCTTTCTCGACGTCCTGCGGCACGCCGTTCCCCTGAAACAAGGCCTCCGCATAGTAGAAGCGCGCATCGCGCCGCTTTCCTGCTTCAAATGCTTTTTGATACATCGCCAGGCTGCGGGCGGCATCGCGAGGGCAGCCATAGCCGGCTGCGTGCAGGTGGCCCTCCAGCAGCATGGCCGAGATGCTTCCACGCTCCGCGAGCTGATGCACCGGCTCCGTCCACGAAACGTCCAGCCATTTGCCGTACATGAAAAGCTGCCGTGCCATGCGATCGCACAGATTGTCCGCAAAAGGCTGCCAGAAGGTTTCCTGCGGAAACTCATAGACTGCGTTCATGACGACGGTGAGGGCCGGCTTGAAATCTTCGGTCGCCTCCAGCCCGCGCATCTGCTCCAGGATTTCCAGGCGGCACTCCTCCACCTGCTCAGCCTGCGTGAAGGCGGGCTTGAGCTCATGCAGCGATGTCGCGCTCACGAACTGCTCCTTGCCCGGGAGCATTTCGCTCAGCTCGATTTTGTCGCTCGCCCCGGTGATCCGCCAGTGGTCCTCCACATCACGCTGTACCGAGCAGACGAGAAGACCTTTGCCACGCGCGATGCGCTCCCCGCGCTGCACTTCGAACTGAAATGGCTGCGTGACTTTGATCTGGTCAAAGGTCTCCACCTCGGCATTTGCTCCCGCAGCCACGCTGATGCGCCGCACGGGCCAGCGGGCGCGCATTTCCTCCTCCAAGCGCAGGAGCACCTCCAACGAAGGATGGTCCAGCATGAAAAACTTCCCCTGCCCCGCCGCGACCTGCTCCAGCAGCTTTGCCACAGACACTTCGTTCCATGAGCGCAAATACGCCGCCACACACTCCAGCGCCTCCTGCTTCGCCGAGAGTTTGCCAGCAGCGCGTTTGTCCCCTGCCTCACGCGCTTTTTCGTACGCGGCCAGGGCGAGCTTGATGTCGGGCTGGATGCCATTGCCGTGCTCGTAGCGCTCTCCCAGCGGCATCCAGGCGCTTTTCTCCCCCAGATCCGCCGCGAGCTGGAGCTGCCTGAACGCTGATTCTGAATACCGCGCTGGATTCTCTGGGTCATCCACCACGCTGACAAAATCTGCCAGCGCTTCGAGGCGGCCGCCAGCGACCGCCTGCTGCAGCAGCACCACGATCTCCTCTCCGAAGCTGCCGGTGGAACGCAGCGCAAGCGCCAGCTGCTGCATGGCCTTTAAATTTCCATTCTCAGCGAGGGGCATGAGCATTTGCGCCGCCAGCACCGGTGCTCCCAGGCGCAGCAGATCCTGGCATGCGCGCACCCGTTCTTCCGCCGGAACCTCGCGCAACACTTCCTGTGGTTTCTCAGTCACCACTGATCTGCCCTCAAACATGCGGTCCAGATGCTGCGGCCAATACACAATCGCTGCGATCATCACGCCGCATATCAGGAGGCCCGCTGTCAGGAGCGAGGAGGCGCCCTCTTCCTCGCGCTGGGAATTCGTTTGAGCAGCTTCCTCCATGGCCTCCTTCTGACCTAAGGCGGACGGACTTGCGCTTTCGGGTGTGAGCAAACTCAGCGCCGCAGGAGCCTGCGCAACCACAGCTTCAGGCGGCGGCGCAGGCGGCAATATCACCTCTCCCAATCGCTCGCCTCCGCGAGGCTTCAGGGTGATGGGCTTCAGCAAATAACCACGGCGGCTGGTACGTGGCCCTGCCGCCGGCGCTGCATTCTCGGCCGTGTTCTCAGATTTCGTGCCCGTTTCCGCCACCTCCCATTTTTCTTCTGGAAGCGCGTCCTGATCTTCCACCAGATCCATCTCAAAGACTTCTCCGCCGATGCCGAATTTAAACGGCACGTTTACTTCCAGCTCGCTCGATATCACGTCGTTCACGGAGAACTGCGCCGCAGCGAAGACACCGATGATCTGAAAAGTCCGCTCCGACGTCCGATAGAACACGCAATGTTTTGGCAGGATGCCGACGCCTTCAAATCTGAGGTCGCACTCCGCACTGCTGCCGAGCGTCAGCGAGCCCAGCAAGGGGCATGAAATCCGGTGCTCAGCATCTAGGCTGCGCAATGTCAGAACCGTCAGGGCCATCGCCTCAGTATGCTAAACAACTGTTTAGCGTCGAGTCGGCATTCCACGAAAAAAACCTCAGATGTCCTTACTTTCCAGCACCCAGCTCCTGGTAGTAGCGCTTCACGAGATCGCGAAATTCCGCTGGCACTGGATCACGGTCCACTGGAGCCAGATTTTTGCCCGCGTCCTTCTTTGAAAGCTCCTCGACCACGCGGTCACGAAGCTCAATCAGCGGCTGCGTGATGCGCGTGTTCAGGTGCGCCACCTGCGGAGCCTCGTTGCTGCGCTTGAGCTCGATGCGAAGAGAACGCGCGCGATCCAGCACCTTCGCCGCATCGTTGCGCAGTTCTGGATTGTTGAGCAGTTCCTCCACGTTGCGCAGGCGGTCGCTCCACTGCTCGTAACCGTTTCCGGTGAAGACACCGGTGTCTGGCTGCTCTTTGCTGTCTTCAAAAAACAGCGACTCGGGAACCGCTCCGCCGGCGATTTGAGGGCGCACGCGGTCGTTGTCTGAGTCCCGATCTCCAGTGCGACCAATTCCCATGTCGGCACCGGCGGTTTGCTGCGCCTGCCCTCTGCCCTTTCCAGGCTCCGCATTTCGGCCCTGCTGCTGGCGTTCGCCCGGCTTGCCGCCATTTTCTGCCGTTTGCGCTTCACCCTGCCCCTGGCCCTGACCCGGCTGCGTACCCTTTCCTTGGCCTTGCCCTTGTCCAGGCTGCTGCCCCGGCTGCTTTCCCTCGCCCTGCTGCGCTGAAGCCTGCTGCGGCATGCCCTGGCCCTGCCCCTGCCCCTGCCCTTGTCCGGGTTGCTGCCCTTCTTGTCCCTCACCCTGCCCGGGCTGCTGGCCTTCTTTTCCCTGCCCTTGTCCGGGTTGTTTGCCCTCCGCAGAGGCCTGCTGCTGCTGGCCTTTGGCCTGCCCTTGACCTGGCTGCTCCCCATCTTTGCCCTGCTCTCCGGGCTGCTGACCTTGTCCTTGGCCCGGCTTTTGGCCCTGGCCCTTCTCGGCGGTTTGCGCATCCTTGGGCTCACCCGCGCCCTCTTTTCCTTCCTGCCCCTGGCCGGGCTTCTGGCCTTGGCCGGCCATTTTGGGGTCTTGGCCTTCGCCCTGGCCTTCTTTGCCTTGCTGGGCTTCGCCGGGCTTGTCGCCTTTTTCACCATTCTGGCCTTTGTCCGCCGTCTTGGCGCCCTGCGGCTGACCCTGGCCCTCCTGCCCCTTCTGTCCTTGACCAGGCTGCTGCTTTTCCGCGTCCTGGGAATTTGCGGCTCCGGCCATCTTCTGGCCCTCCTGGCCCTTGGCTCCTTTTTCCCCTGGCTTTCCTTCCCCGGCAGCTTCCTGCTCCTGGGCTTCCTTGATCAGCTTGTCCAGTTCGGACTTGGCCACACGCAGTGCCTCGCTCTCGCTGCCCAGCACGCTCTCCGCGGCCTTCTCCACGCCTTTCCTGAGTTCTTCCACCGCATTGGCGGCCTTGCGCTCGGCGTCCTTGGCTTCCGCCTGCGAGCCGTATCGGAGTTGATCGCGCGCTTCCTGAAGGTTCTCTTCCAGCCCGCTCGTCTGCGCCTTGCGTACTGCATCGTAGAGGTTCCGGTGAAGGAGAGGCTCACTCTGCTCTGCCTGCTCGCTCAGCTGGCGCATGTCGTTCAGCAGCTTTTGGATGTTTTGCTGCTGCTCTCCCATCTGCCGGCTCTGCGCCGCATTCTGCATGTTCTTCTCGATGTCAGAGCCCGCCTCACGCTGGTTTTCCAACGACTCGCTGATCTTCTTCTCGTTCTCGGCGGCATCACGCGCCTGCTGGCGGATCTGCTTCACCTCTTCGGCGAATTTCTTTGAAGTCTTCTGGCGGAAATCCTCCTGCATTTTTTCCAGCTCGCGCTGCGCACGCGTGGCGGAGTTCGCGGCATCCGCGAGCTTTTCATCCTTGAGCTGTTCCGCCGCCTCCCGCACCTTTTCGCGGGTCTGCTCCAGCTGCTCCTTGGCCTCCGCCATGTTCTGCGCGTTTTCAGGTTTCTCCATGCGGTCCACGAGTTCGTCCGCATCCCTCAGCAGCTGCTCCTGCTCCGCTTGCAGGCGCTTGAGCTGATTGTCCAGCTCCTGCTTCTCCTGCTCTGTTTTGGCCTGCGCCATCTGGTTCTGCAGTTCCTTGATCTTCTCCGCCAGCGCCTCCTGGCGGCGCGCCAGTTCCTTCAGACGGTTCAACACCTGGAGGTTCTCCTGCTGCTCGGCGGTCTTCTCTTCAGCGGCGGCCTTTTCCTCTTCGTAGCGCTGCTCCTTCTGCTTCAGTTCCAGATCCATGATCTGGTTCTTGTTTGCCTGCTGCCCTGCTCCGGGCGGCGGCGGGCTGTTCTGGCGCATGACCTGGTGCTCGCGGCTCTGAGCGCGGTGCAGCCATTCCAGCGCCGTCTGTTCAAAGGTCAGCGCCTGGTTCAGCGGCGAGCGCTTCTTTTCCGCGGAGGCCTGCTGCAGCGGGGGCTGCGCATCTTTGAGGCTCTTCCACGCCTCCGTCAGCGACTGCTTCACCTCGGCATCCTCCGTCTTCTCCATGCCCTCCTTTACCTTCTCCATCGCGATCCCGGTGGACTGGTGCACCACGTCGATGTCCGGCGTCGCGGCTTCGATCACGCGTCCCGCGTTGGTGTCGCGGATGATCTTCCAGGTGGCATTCACAAGTTGTTTCACCAGGTCCACCAGCTCATCGCTCTGAGCCTTCGGCTGTCCTGGCTCGCCGGGCGGGGCCTCCATCTCGCGGAAGATGTCTTCAAAATGCCGCACGTCGGCAAAGAACATCTCGCTCATGTTGCGGCGCACTTCGCCCTTCGGCCCCGTGTCCTCGGCCCACACGTAGTAGCTGACCAGCTGTCGCGGCTCCGCATGTTCTTTCTCCAAGGCCAGCTCCGCCTTCACCGCCTCCTTCTTCAGCGGTGCCGTCACCGCATGCTTGAAGATGACCTCCTTGCTGTTGCCATTGATGCTGAAGACCGCGCCAGACTTCGTGACTCCCAGATCATCCGAGACCTTTGCCTCCACCGGAAGCTGCTGAATGCTGGACACCTGCAGGTCCCTCTTTGGAAACACCACCTCGATCTTTGCCAGCTGATTGGACTGCACCGACACCGTGAACCATGGCGGATTTTTGTTTCCACGCTCAGCCTCGTCCACCAGATGCAGGCGGTACTTCTGCGACTTCTCCGCCATCAGCTCGCCTTCCAGAACTGTGGGATCCGCCGCCGTTGGCTTCAGCGCGATCACGCTCTGGTCCTCGCCGAAAAGTTCCGCTGCAGTCAGGTGCGGAACAAAGGGCGAGACGTTTTTGCGGTCGGTGGCCTCCGCGTTCTCTTCTGCGTCCGCCAGCAACGGCTTGTTCACCTTGAGCTTCCACACAACCTTTGAGCCCTCCAGCGCCGAGACCTTCTGCGTTTTCTTTGTCTCCTTCGCCGGCAGCTTGGTGTACTCCGGCGGGGTCACCAGCACGTCGCTGCTCACCAGCCGCGGAAAGTCGAAGACCGAGACCGTGTGCATCTCCGACTTCTGCCCGGCAAACTCGGCGTGGTATTTTGTGTCATGATCTATTTTGCTGATCATGCCACCGTAAACCTGGGCATCCACGGTCAGCTTCATAGGCAGGCGCTCACGTTCCTTGCCATCCGCGTCGGACACCACCAGAACAGCATCCGCAGGCACCGGGCCGTTGAACTTGGCCTCGACGATCAGGTTTGTGCCGCGTTCCAATTCGGTATCCCCCGGGTTCAGCGTCGCCTTAAACTCGGTCGGCTTCGCGGAATCCTGCTGCTGTTCTGCTTTCACGACCGTGGTTTTGCGAGGCCAGGACTGCACACGCAGCGCCACATCCGTGGCCACAAAGGCGAGCACTGCCACCCACGCGGCGACCAAAGCGCGCATGTAGGGCTTGTGCGCCACCGTCACGGGCCAGTTCTGCGTGGCCGCGCGGCCGAGCGCATGGTCGATCAACCGCTCGTGCATGAAGCCGTCTGGCGACTCCTTGTCACGCTTATGCTCGATGGCGGTCAGCAGAAGAGCATCCAGCGAGGGATGTTTCTTCTCGATCACCCGCGCGATGTCGTGGTCGCTCCAGATGTTCCGCCGCCCTTTCAACCACGCGATGAAGACCAGCGCCAGCAGCACCAGCATCGACCACCGGTCGAGCTTTTTTGAAACATGAAATCCGTTCAGAGTCGCCAGCAGCAGGCTGCCCCGCACCAGAATGCCGATGGCAAAGACGGCGGCCAGATGGCGCAGCAGCCGCGCGCGTCTCAGCGCCTCGCGGACTTCAGCAATGCGGGCTTCGAGGATGTTGCGTGCGATCATGATCGGATGGTATTACGCGGTTTGGAGGACGGTCTGTCTCGCGCGACCTGCAAACCAGGTTTCGAGCAGGAGTACGGCCAAAAGCACGAGAAGAACATACCACCACGTCTGCTGCCGCTGCTCCGTGTCGGTGGAAGTAAGGCGCTGATCGGTGGCTTCCCCGCCTGCGGAACTGTCTTCGCTGCCGGCCAGCTTGATCCCGTATTCAGCCAGCTTTTGCGGTGCCAGCGGCAGCACCCGCCCCTCGTCTGGCGGAAGATTGACGGCCACCGTCCGTGTATGCGCGGCGTTTTCGACCTTGAACAGCCCGACCTCTTTGGCTGTGAAACTTTCGCCCGCTTTGAGGCGGTGGGTCTTGCCGCCGGGCTCTGTGACCGTGTGGGTCGCTGCGGAATCCAAAGGCAGAGCATCCCCCACCAGCAGGGTCGCCGCGGGATCATGGCTGAATCCTGCCGCGGCAAGCCAGCCGTAGAGCAGCGGCACAAACTTGGTGCTGAGCGCAAACTGGCTGTCCCCGGGGTGCCAGCCGGAAGCAAGAACCACAAGCGTGCCTTTGCCAATCCGCGCGCTGAGGATCGCCGGCAGGCCGTTGTCAAACTTCGCCAGCGTTTCCAGCTTGTCACCCGCATCTTTGAGCTCGATCTGGCGGTGCTTCCAGAAGCGCAGCTTGGTAAAGTCCCGCAGCTTTGGATCGCCAAACGGCCTGAGCAGCGGATGCTCCGTTTTGACATCCGCCAGCATCCGGTAGTCGTCGGATTCAGCTCCGTCTTTGACGGTGATTCCCGGAATGCCGGTGAGGGTTTGGAGCAGTGGCGCATCGGCTGGGGAGGTGGCGACCTCGATGAGGAACCCGCCAGACGTCACAAAGTCGCGCAGGGCGGCATGCCTGCCCGCAGGCGGCGTGCCGCCGGAAATCACCAGCAGGTCAGGAGCCTGCGCGGGCATCTCTTTGGCGGCCGTCAGCACGGGTGCGAGGGTCGCCGTCGGCTGGAGGGCGCGCGCCAGGTAGTACAGCGGAGCGGCCGCCTCGTCCCGCGTCGCTTCATCTCCCAGGAAATGGATGCGTACCGCACGCGGCTGAGGCGGCGCGATGTAAAGGCGGTTGTCAAAGTCATGCTTGTCCCCGCTGAGCGCCAGCAACGTGGCGTTGGTAGAATTGGGCGGCGCAGAAAAGATGCGCGAGGCTCCGGCCGGAATTTGAGCGCTGATGGCCTCGGCCTGCGGCGCCTTTTGCCACGCCAGCGTGAAGTCGCGCAACGCTGACTCGCGCGTGTTGCTCAGGCGCAGGCGCACCAGCGTGTCCGCCTTTGCCTCCTCGTCCCGAGCTGCGAGCGCGATGGAAAAGTTGTCGTTCGTGGCCGGGTCCAAACGCTGCACTTTGAGCGTGAGCTCCGCCGGCCATGCGATGGTGCGCAAGGCATCCAGCCGCGTGCCCTCCTGCAGATCTGTGATGAGATGGATGCGTTTTCTGAGCGTGGTCGTGCTGGAATCAAACGACGGCACCGCGGCGATCAGCGCACGATCCAACTGCGTGGCGCCCCAGCCCGGTGCCAGGTCCGCCAGCCGCGATTTGAGCGCCGTGCTGCGACTGGCTGGCGTGTTGCGATCCTCCTCGAAAGTCCAGACCGGCGTCAGTTCACCATCAAATACCGCCAGTGCCATACGGTCCGTGATTTTTGCCTCCTTGAAGAGCCGCTCTGCTTCATCCATCCCGCGCTTCCAGAGACCCTCCCGCCGCATCGAAGCACTGTGGTCCAGCAGGATCAGCGTTGCCTGATTTCCAGAGGTGGGCGCCGCGCTCTCACTTTGGATGAAGGGCCGAGCAAACATGAGCGCCAGCAGGATCAGCGCCAGGCAGCGGAGCAGCAGGAGGAGCCAGTTTTCCAGCCGCCTCTTGCTCACCGGCACCGGCGTGCTGGCATCCAGAAACATCAGCGTGCTGAACTCCACCCTGTCCTGCGGCGGCTTGCGCCTCAGATGCAGCAGGATGGGCGCGATGACCGCGGCGGCGCCTGCGAGATAGAAGGGAAAGAGCCAGGACATGCGAGGTGAAAGAGTAAATCAGAATGTCGAACGTCAAATCAGGCGGAAATGCGTGCCGCAGAGGATTTGGAGGCTTTTTTACGCTGACGCGCGCTGAGGAAGTCGAAGAGCACTTCTTCGAGCGGCTGGTCGGTGGGGCAGAAGTGATACTCGACGTTATGACGATCCGTCGCCGCCTGGATCGTTTCCCGGTGCGCCTGCAGCCGCTTTAAATAGTTCTCCCGGGCGAGCTGCGGATCGATGAACCGCTCCGCACCCGTTTCAGCATCGCGGAACTGGGCCGCCTTCTCAAAGGTGAAGTCGATTTCCGCGCGGTCCATCAGATGAAAGAGCACAAGGTCATGCCCCATCGCGCTCAGCAGGGCCAGCTGCTTTTCCAGATGCTCCACTGGTGCCAGCAGATCCGTGATGAGGCAGATCATGCCGCGCTTCCGCAGGAGATCCGCCAGCTGGCCCACTGAAACCGCCAGCGAGGTGCCCGCCGCCTTCGCGGGACGCTCCAGCTCGGTGATGATGCGCCGCAAATGCCCCGGCCGGTTCCGCGGCGGCAGATGCTCTTCAATGCCATCCGCAAAGGTCGTCAGTCCTGCTGCATCGCCCTGCTTCATGAGAAACGACGCCAGCGTCGCCCCCAGCGTGGCTGCATAATCCGCCTTCGTGTAGCCCGCCGAGCCAAACGTCATCGACTTGCTGTGATCGATGACCATCTGGCAGCGCAGGTTTGTCTCATCCTCAAATTTTTTTATGTAGGTGCGGTCGCTCCGGGCCAGCACCTTCCAGTCAATGTAGCGCGGATCATCTCCCTGCACATACGCGCGGTATTCGCTGAACTCGACCGAGAACCCATGATAAGGGCTCCGGTGCATGCCCTTCCAAAGCCCTTCGACCACGACCTTCGCACGGAGTTCGAGCGACTTGATGCGCATGAGCGCTGCGGGATCGAGAAAGGTGGTGGCAGAGCTCATGAGTTATGGATCTGCGTTTAGCCCTTCACATGCTCGATCAGCTTCCCGATCACCTTCTCCACCGTCACGCCTTCCGCTTCTGCTTTGTAATTCACCAGAATACGATGTCTGAACACCGGCAGAGCCATGGCGCGGATGTCTTCCACCGTTACGTGGGTACGATTGTGCAGCAGCACGCGGGTTTTGGCACCGAGCACCAGGTTCTGGCTGGCGCGCGTACCCGCGCCCCAGCTGATCCATTGGTTTACAAAATCAGGCACGCCTTCGCGTCCCGGCCGCGACGCCGCTGAGAGGCGCACCGCATAGCGAGCCACATCTTCGGCGATGGGAACTTTGCGCACCACCTGCTGGAAGGCCAGGAGTTCCTCTCCGCTGAACAGGCGCTGGACCGGCTCGCCCTTGCCGGACGTGGTTTTCGTCACCACGGCCACCTCGTCATCTTCACTGAGGTAGTCGATCACGATGTTCAGCATGAAGCGGTCCAGCTGCGCTTCAGGCAAAGGATAGGTGCCCTCCTGCTCGATGGGGTTCTGGGTCGCGAGCACAAAGAATGGCTCGGGCAAGTGCATCGTTTTGCCGTTCACCGTCACCTGGTGCTCCTGCATCGCCTCAAGCAGTGCCGCCTGCGTCTTGGGCGGCGTGCGGTTGATTTCATCCGCCAGGATCATGTTCGCAAACACCGGCCCCTTGCTGAACACCAGCTTGCGGCCCTCCGGGCTGTCTTCCAATATTTCCGTGCCGGTGATGTCCGATGGCATCAAATCCGGGGTGAACTGGATGCGCTGAAAGCTCAGATGGCACACGTCCGCCACCGTCTTGATGAGAAGCGTCTTGGCCAGTCCGGGCGCCCCGGTGATGAGGCAATGCCCGCCGCTGAGCAGCGCGATCAGCATCTCATCGATCACATGTTTCTGCCCTACGATCACCTTCCCCACTTCGGCAAAAATCCGCTGCCGCGCCGAGGAGAGCAGTTCGACGATCTGGCGTTCAGTGAGAGAGGCGGAAGACGGCGGAAGATCGGGAGGGGCGCTCATGGAGATGTGTGGTGTATCAAACAGCGCCCACGATGCCAAGTTTTCATTCACCACGCAGGAAGCCAAGAAACCCCGCCGCGTGAGTGAGGACCGGGATTGCACAGCCCGCTCTCTTTAAAGTGCCTGTGCACCTATTTCGACCACGCCGGCTCCGGCTCCCAGGACTTCTCCCCCTTGCCAACGCCGACCAGTTCTTCTTCCTCCACCTCCTCGGTTTCCTCCAGGAGGGGCGCAAACCTCTCTGACTTGAAGCCCAGTTCCTGCTTCACGCTCGAGTGAGGATCATCCGGATTGTTCAGCTCCTTCAGCAGCAGCAGGATGTCAAACTCTGCACCTGCCAGCTTGATCTCCGCGTCATCGTTCACGACAAACTGCGGATTCGACCGCCCTGCACGAATGGCCCGCACGGTGTAGATTTCGTCCTTCTTTGGCAGGGACTTGTACAAATCGAAAACCCAGGGGTCAAACTGGTCGTTGATGCAGACAACTTGCTGGCCGGTCTTGAACATGAATCGGGAATGAAAAAGGGGGTTGCGACTACACAAAGAAGATGCCGTGCTCTCCGGCGATCTCAACAAGGCGTGACATATCAGGTCCGCCCTCTTTCGCAAACTCCACCGCACAACGGTCAAAGAAGTCCTCAAAGCCTGATGGCACGGTGGTGATCAACATTTTGAGCGGCGTGCTGCCCGCATTGCGGAAGGCATGCACCACCCCTTTGGGCATGAACACCGCCGTTCCGGGCAGCACCGGCTTCCACTGGCCGTCCTGAAAAAACTCCGCGCTGCCCTCGATCACATAAAAGTTTTCGTCCTCCCGCGTGTGGTAATGCGGAGGAGGTCCGCCACCTGGATGCGTGGTCTCGATCCACTGCGTGAAACGGCCGCCCGACTGCGCGCCCGTGATCACAAACTCCACCTGATCTCCAAACACCGCCATGCCCCGGCCCTGACCGGGCTGGGTGATTACGGGGACTGCATCGTTTCCAATACTCATAGAGGCGAATCGTAGCATGCCACCTGCCCCAGGCAACTGCGGCGCAACTTCGCCCCGGCCCAAACGTTCAACAGCCAGATTCTCACCCTCCACCTCATGATCCGCCGCAGCTTCACCCTTCTCGCCTTTGCGACTCTGGCCCTTTCCCATCTCTGCCATGCGCAGGTTCAGCTCCCGGAAGGCGTGTCAAAGCTCGACCTCACCGTCGATGGCACCGCCCGCACCGGCTTCATCTACGCCCCCGCCACCGCGAAGGAGAAATCCACCCCCGTCATCTTTGTCTGGCACGGCCACGGTGGCACCGCGATGCAGGCAGGCCGCAGCTTCGCGATGTTCAAACACATGCCCGAGGCCATCTCCGTTTACCTTCAGGGCCTCAACACCCCCGGCCAGCTCACCGATCCTGAAGGCAAAAAACCTGGCTGGCAGCACGGGGCAGGTGCCGAAGGCGACCGCGACCTCAAGCTTTTCGATACCGCGCTCGCTCACCTCAAAGAGCACTACAAGGTGGACGGCAAACGCATCTTCTCCACCGGCCACTCCAATGGCGGCGGCTTCACCTATCTCCTCTGGCAGACACGTCCGGACATCCTTTGCGCCGTGGCCCCCTCCGCTGCCGCCTCCATCCGGCTCAAGGACACGCCCTTCAAGCCCAAGCCCTGCATGCACCTCGCCGGCACGGCAGATCCGCTTGTCAAATTCGAGTGGCAGCAGCTCGCCATCGCCAAGGTCAAAGAGATCAACCAGTGCGAGGCTGAGGGCAAACCTTGGGACAAAGAATGCACGCTCTACCCCTCCAAAGTCGGGGCACCGTTCGTGGCCTTCATCAAAGAGGGCGGCACGCACAAATTTCCCGAAGAAGCGCCGGCGCTCATCGCCAAGTTTTTCAAGGAGCAGGCGGCGGCGGTGAAGGAGTGACGCAGTCCCTGCTACAGCAGCGCAGCCTGCCACTCGGCTTCCTTGAAGCCGACGAGATGCGCTTTGCTCTTCGCATCGATGGCAAACGGGCGCTTCACGAGATTTCCGTTTCCCGCCAGCAGCGCCAGCGCTTCGTCCGCGCTCATCGCTGGCAGTTTGTCCTTCAGTCCGAGGCTTCGGTAGTCCATGCCGGAAACGTTGAACAGGCGGCGAAGATCGCCGTCATGCGCAGCCAGCACGGCCTTCAGCTCCGCCACTGAGGGTGGCGTCTCGCGGATCGCAAGTTCTTCGAAGGGGATTGAGTGCTGCTTGAGCCACTTGAGCGCGTTCTTGCAGGTGGAGCAGCCGGAGTAAGCGTAAACTTTGAGCATGGTATGAAAAGGGCGGGGCGCTAGCTTTGCACGCTTTTCAGCCAGGGTTCAAACTCCTCCGGCACTTTCGCCTCAAAGGCCATCGGCTGGTCATGGATGGGGTGGTTAAAAGAAAGCTTCCAGGCGTGCAGCATGAGCCGCGGCACCCGCACGCGCTGCTTGTTTGGCTGCGCGTAGATGGGGTCTCCGAGGATGGCGCATTGGAGCGCCTCCCGCATGTGCACCCGGATCTGGTGGGTGCGCCCCGTGAGGAGGCGGCACTGGATGAGCGCGCAGCCTTGGTCCACCGACAGGCGCTTCCACTCGGTGATGGCCTCTTTACCTGCCCCATCCAGGAGGATGGACATGCGCTTACGGTCCACCGGATGTCTCCCAATAAAATTCTGGATCCGACCGTTCTCATCTTTGGGCACCCCATTGACCACCGCCAGGTAGATCTTTGCGATCCTCCGTTCCGAAAAGGCCTCCGTCAGCCGACGGTGGGCCACATCATTCTTCGCCACCACCATGCAACCGCTCGTGTCCTTGTCCAGACGGTGCACGATTCCCGGGCGCATCTCGCCGCCGATGCCGCTGAGGTCGTCGATATGGTGCAGCAGCGCATTTACCAAGGTGCCGTCCGGATTCCCCTCCGCCGGATGCACCACCAGTCCCGAGGCCTTGTCCAGCACAACTATGTCGCTGTCTTCATACAAAATCGTCAGAGGAATGTTCTGGGCCTTGATCTCCACCTCCGCTACATCCGGCACCGTGAGACTCACCGCGTCCCCGTTTTTCAATGTCGCACCCGCCTTTGCCGCCTTCCCGTTCAGGGTGGCATGCCCCTCCTTGATGAGATCCTGCAGCCGTGAGCGCGACATTTCCGGCAAACGCCTTGCCAGGTGTTTGTCGAAACGATCTCCGATATCCATTGTTTCAGTGATGAGCCAGTCCACCCGACAAACTCTAGATTCAAATTAATAAGGCAAACTGTAATTTCTGGCATATCGAATGCGTCCACGTTAGGCATCCAGTCCCCTTTCCTTGATCCTCGCCCCTCCAGAACAGTCCTTTTTGAGCACCTGCCCGGTGTGTCAGCGGCAGATCGATGTCACGTCTCTGGAACCCTTTACGAAGCTTAAGTGTCCGTTCTGCGGCCAAATGGTGCGCGTCCGCCGCCGATTCGATCAGTTCATGATCATCCGCCAGATCGGCGAAGGCGGCATGAGCCGGGTGTTCGAGGCCGAGGACGAAACCCTCGGCCGGCGCGTGGCCCTTAAGATTCTCAACAGGCAGTACTCGCGCGACTCGATCCGGCTGGAGCAGTTCCGCCGGGAGGCCCACATCACCGCGAACGTCACCCATCCGAACGTCATCAAGCTTTACTCGGTGGGCTACGACCAGGGCTACTTCTACATCGCCATGGAACTCGTGGGCGGTGGCTCCCTGGAGCAGCGCATCCGGCGGGAGGGGCACCTCAAGGAGGCCGAGGCCTTGCGTATCGGCCGGGAGGTCGCCGAAGGCCTGCGTGCGGCCCAGCAGCTCACGCTCATTCATCGGGACGTCAAGCCTGCCAACATTCTCTTTACCGAGACCGGGACGGCCAAGGTCGTGGACTTTGGCCTCGCCCTCTTTGTGGACCGTGGCGGAGACCAGTCCGGGGAGATCTGGGCGACCCCTTACTACGTCGCCCCTGAAAAAGTCATCGAAAACAAAGAAGACTACCGCAGCGACATCTTCTCCCTCGGCGCCACCCTCTACCACGCCATGACCGGCAATCCGCCCCACAAGGCGGACAGCAACGCCATCGAAGACCTTCGCCGCATCAAATGCAAGCGCGTGGCCCTTGGCGAATCCGGCCTGCGCTTTTCCCCGCGGACCGAGCACGTCATCAATGGCATGCTCTCCTTCTCCCCGGAGGACCGCTTTGCCAACTACGCCGAAGTCGTGGAGGAAATGCGCCTCGCCGAAGGCCTCCTCGACCGCGGAAGCATCCGCCGCCGTCTTTTCTCCCGCCGTGCACGGCTCATCGGCTCCATCGCCGCCGCCATCGTCTTCGCCTACGCCATGGGCTGGCTCCTGCGCGAAGGCGGAGAGCGCCGCAACGCACGCACCATCCAGCTCTCCACCGCGAATGAAAGTGACCTCAACGGCACCGGTGTGACCCTGCAGGCCACGGACAAAAAAGGCCGCGACCGCAAGACCGTCTCCGAGCGGTTCACGGAAGCGCGCCACCGCATGCTCGACAAATTCGAGTTTGACCAAGCGCGCTTCGGGTTCACCGAGCTCGTCGATTCGAAAGACCTCCTCCAGCCCACGGAAAACTGGGCCCGCTTCAACGCGGCCCTGTGCTCCATCATTCTCAGAAGAAAAAAAGAGGCCGAAGAACAGTTCGCCCAGCTCGCCACCACCCCGGACCTCAACGGGCTGGCCCCGTTCTTTACCAAGCTGAAAAAACGCATGGCTGACGGCTTCGGCCTGGGCCTCACCACCGACTCACTCGGTTATGACGGCAGCAACGAGGAAATGCTGGGCTACCTGGTCCATGGCCTTGCTGAATGGCACCATGGAGACGCGATCCGCGGCGGAGAACACCTTCAGGCCTTCTGGGAGAATCTCGAAAAAATCCGAACCATCACTGCCGCCGATCCCGCCTCCCCCCAGGGCTGGCTCCTGCTCTACAAACCGCTCATCCAGCGCTATCTCCCGGACATCCCCCTCGTCCGCGCCGCCCTCCAGCAGCAGAAGTACAGCAGCGTTGCCGAGCTCCGCGCCGCACTCGCCGACCGCCAGCAGAAGTGCCGCGAAATCAAGACCTCGGGCCCCTTTCTAGACACCATCAAAGCCTTCGAGACCGGCTTGCAGCGTGAAATCTCCCGCATGACGCTCGAAGCCCAGCACTTGCAGATGGAAGAGGAGCAGAAGCACCGCAAGGCGGACTTGGAGCTCCTCGGCGAAGTTGACTCCATCGTGCCCTCCTTTGTCCAGGGTTACGACTATTCTCGTGCCATCGAAATTCTGACTGGCACCCATCTGGACACGGCGGACGTGCGCAATGCCCTCGACGGCCGGGTCTACCTCTACACCCAATCCCGCGATTTCATCCGCCAGCTGACCACCGATCTCACCACCAAAGGCTGGACCGGCACCATCACTCGGAAGGAGGGCGGCCAGCTCACCGGGCGCATCACCACCAATCCGCAAGGCACCACGATTACCATCACTCTCGACCGAGGCACACTCACCCTGCCTTTCGAAAGCCTCACCCCGGAAACCCTCGTCGAGATCGCCCAGTCCCTCGTCGCGCAGGTCACCGACTCTACCGAGTACTATCGCCGCCTCGAAAGCGCCGCCGCCTTTGCCCGCCTCAACGGCCTTACCCAGCTATCCACGACCATCGCCGCGCAGCTCAGGGAAGAAAACGCCTCCTTCCTCATGAGGTGGATGAAGGTGATGGCGGCTGGGATTTAAACTGTTTCAGGCGCTGTGCCCTGCAGCAGAGCATACGCCCCTCAACGACAGTCCACTCCCCAAGGAAAAACCCCGCCCGCCTCTCGGCGAACGGGGTTTTCAACGTTTATTTCACCGCATCACGGTTACTTGATCTCCTGCGCCCAGAAGATGTGCCAGTCATCCAGATTGTTGAGATCGACAGCGCCGGGATTGACGCTGCCGTCATCGGCGATGCCATCGGCATCGAGAATGGTTTTGCGTGTGGCGTCATCGTGAATGTAACCCGAGATCGACTGGTTGTGCTTGTAGATGTTCCCCTTGGTGAGGTTCACACCAGGCTGGGCCTTCACCCAGGCCTCAAGCTGCGGATAGCTCGGCTTCGTGGCGATGAAGGTCTTGAAGGTCTCGATGTTGATGCCGAGGGCGTCGAGCGTCATCTGATCGTAGCCGCAGCCGATGCCGGGATAGTCTTTGTGCAGCTTGCCGGCGGCCGCCAGGGAGGCCTTCTGCCAGAGGCGCGGGAGGTGGAGGACGCCGAGAGGGCCGGCGATGCCGGAACTGATAAGAGGAACAATCTGGCTCATGGTGATCAATGGGAGGTGGGTTGGAGTTTCAGAAACAGCATTCGCTGCTGCGAATGCACACGGGACTTTGACGAGTGCGCCGAACAGCGGCAAGAAGAAACGCTCCTTCGCAGTTTTCTTCGCCCCCTTTTCATGAAAAAGATCTGTCACCTCGCCCTGGCCGCCCTCCTTACGCACTTCTGCGCCGCCGCTGACGAAAAACCGGCAGCCGCGAAGGCTGCCAAGCCGGCCCCCATCAAATCCCCTCTGGAATTCCACCGCTGGTCCGGCGACCTCAATGTCCCTGATCCCGTGGCGGTCACTGTCGATCCCCAGGGGCGCATTTACGTCTCCGCCACCACGCGCCGGAAGGTGGCGGACCTGGACATCCGGGAACACACGCAGTGGATCCCGGATGATGTGGCGCTGACGAGTGTGGAGGAGAAGGAAGCCTTTCTCAAAAGTGAGCTGGCCCCCGGCAAGACACGCCTGCCACGCGGCGGACTGGCGGACCACAACAAGGACGGCATCATCGACTGGAAAGACCTGACCGTGCACAGCGAGCGCATCTACCAGCTGCGCGACACGGACCACGACGGCACGGCGGACAAGATGACGGTTTTTGCCGAGGGCTTTAACAGCGTGGTCACCGGCATCGCGGCGGGGATAACCCACCATGACGGCTGGGTGTATGTGACCGTGGCGCCTGACCTGGTGCGCCTGCGCGACACCAATGATGACGGCGTGGCGGATGAGCGCGAGATCGTGGCCCATGGATTTGGCATTCACATCGCCTACGCAGGGCATGACATGCACGGCCCGCGCATCGGCCCGGATGGGCGCATCTACTGGAGCATCGGAGACAAAGGCGTGAACGTGACCAGCAAGGAAGGCAAAAAATGGTACTACCCGCATGAAGGCTGCGTGATGCGCTGCGAGCCGGACGGCAGCGGATTCGAAGTCTTCGCCCACGGCCTGCGCAACGTGCAGGAGGTGGCGTTCGATGATTACGGCAACATGTTTGGCGTGGACAACGACGCCGACATGCCGGGAGAGCGCGAGCGCTTTGTGTACATCACCGAGCGCAGCGACTCGGGCTGGCGCTGCAGCCACCAGTACCAAAAGGCCGCCAGCCGCTGGATGCGCGACGGCATCTGGCAGCCTGCGCACGCAGGACAGCCGCTCTTCATCACGCCTCCGCTGGCGAATTATTCGAACGGTCCCGCGGGTTTTGTGCATGTTCCGGGCACCGCCTTGGGAGCTTCGCTTCGCGGCCATTTTATCCTCGATCAATTTCCCTCCGGGCAGATGACTGCGTTTCAGATCGAGCCTTCCGGCAGCACGTTTGCGATGAAGAACGAGCGGCTCATTCACAGCGGCCTGATGGGCATCGGTCTGGCCATGGCACCCACGGGCGAGCTCATCATCGCCGACTGGGACGGTGGCTATCCGCTGGATGAAAAGGGAGCTGTTTGGTTTGCGGATGATCCTGCTGGGAAGAACAGCACCGAGCGCCAGGAAACAAACAAGCTGCTGAATGCGGAGCTGGATGCCACGCACCTCGCGCACCGGGACCAGCGTGTGCGTTTGCGTGCGCAGTTTGCCCTCGTGAAGAAGGGCGAGTTTACTGAGCTGCAGGCCGTGGCTGAAGACAGGAAGGCAGCACAGCTCACTCGCATCCACGCCATCTGGGGGCTGGGCCAGGGGCTGCGTTCCGGCAAGGTGGATGCTGCGGTGCTGGTAAAACTGCTTGCGGATGCTGATCCTGAAATCATCACGCAAAGCGTCAAGATGCTCAGCGACGTGAAGACGAGCGGCGCGCCGCTGGTGCCACTGCTGGCGAATGCCTCCATCCGCGTGCGTTTTCATGCGGCCATCGCGCTGGGCAAGCTGGAAGAACGCAGCGCCGTGAAAGGCCTGCTGGCGATGGCGGCGAAGGAAGGTGCGGACCCCTACATGCGCCACGCCATCGTCACCGGGCTGGCGGGCTGTGCGGATGAAACAGCATTGGCCTCCCACCTTAAAGACAAGCAGGCCTTGTGCTGCCTGCTGGCCCTGGCGCGGCAGCGTTCCGCACGCGTGGCCGGCTTCCTGGGCCAGCCAACACTGGCGGATGAGGCGGAACGCGCCATCCACGATGACGCAGGCATTCCGGCCGCGCTGCCGGCCCTGACCCAGCGCGCTACCAGCCGCGGCTTGAATGCCTGCCTGCGTCTTGGCGTGGCGGAGCCGGTGATCGCCGCTGCGCTGAAGGCGACGCCCCTGCAGTCGGAAGCACTGGACGTGCTGCTCGTGTTCACCCAGCCTCCGCGCTTGGACCGCATCGACGGAGTGGCTCATGAGGTGGCTCCGCGAGATGCGAAGGCTTTTGCAGCGCTCGTGCAGCCGCATCTGGATGCCCTGCTGGACATCCAGGATGGTGAACTCAAGGCCAAGGCGGTGGAGCTTCTCACGCAGCTCCAGCTTCAGGTGAAGGCGGATGTGTTGCAGGAGATCATCGCGGACAAAGCCGCACGCGGCAGCCTGCGGGCCGAGGCGCTAAAACTCATGGCCTCCCAGCATGCAGCCACGCCGGAGTTTGCCACCACGCTGGATCTCGCGATGGACAAAGCCTCGCCTGCCGAGCTGCGCCGCGAGGCCCTGCGGCAGCTCTTTGCACACCAGCCCACGCGCGCCATCACGGAGGCCACCGCTGTGCTGGAGAAAGGGGACACCACCTCGCAGCAGCTCGCGCTGAGCCTGCTGGCCGCCTCCAAGGATGATGCGGTCATCACAGAGTGGCTGGACCGTCTGGCAGCAAAGAAAGCGCCCGCCGCCATCCAGCTGGACATCCTGGAAGCCGCAGCCACACGCGAGAGCCTGAAGGCAAAGCTGGCCGCCATCCAGACCGGCAACGCCGAACTCCTCGAAGGTGGAGACGCCACCCGCGGCAAAGACATCGTGACCAACAACCTCGCCGCCAACTGTCTGGCCTGCCACACTGTGGAGGCCAAGGAGGGCAGCCAGGTGGGGCCCAATTTGAAGACGCTGGGCAGCCAGAAAGATCGCGCCTACATCCTGGAAGCTCTGCTCAATCCGCTGGCCAAGATCGCTCCCGGTTACGGCCTGGTTTCAATCACCACCAAGGATGGCAAAACACAGTCCGCTGTGCTGGACAAGGAAGATGCCAAAGAGGTGACCCTGCGCCTGCCCGACGGCAAGAAGCAGACCATTCTGCGCGACCACATCGCCACCATGACTCCGCCCATGAGCGTCATGCCGCCGATGTTCGGCATCCTCACCAAGCCGCAGATCCGGGATGTGGTGGCGTATCTGGCGGGGTTGAAGGGGAAAAGCAGCAAGAAGAAGTGACCCGCTGCGCCGCAGATCACATTGCCCCGGGAGGAGTTTCCTGCTCCGCCACGGGGACGATGGCTGTGCTCGATGCCCCGGAGTTTTTTCCAAGCCGTCCGCTGTAAAGATCAATCGCCCGTTTGGCGATGATGTCGACCACCGCTGGCTGGAGGGTGCGGGCAGCCACGTTTGAAACGGCCATGCCGGCCCACATGATGGGAGATTTGAAGCGCAGCACCTGCCAGTAGGGCAGCAGGCGCTTGTACCACTTGTTCGCGGTTTGCATGCGCTCGTGCGTGGCGATCTTGTGGGTCATCTCCCAGGTCTTCAGGGCGGTACTGGCGCTGACATCTACGAGGCGGCCAATGGAACGAGTCTGCAAAAAGTCCGCCACGTCCATGGCGGCGAGGTGGACGGCTCGGGAGAACTGGCTGAGGCCGGGGGCCAGCAGCGCCTCCGCTTTGCCAGGGTGATAGATGGCCGCTATCTCGCGCACCAGCTTTGGCACCTCGTCCACCAGCGGCGGCAGCCACTCGGGATTGAGGTTTTTCTGCCAGCGCAGGCGGTTTTTGCAGGCCTCCACGGCGGCGTGGGCTTTTTCATCAGCCACACCGCACTCAGGATAGACGTAGCTGGCCAGAGCATGCCTGGCTGCACGCAGGTCGGCGGCGAAGCGCAGCAGCTTCCAGATCACGATTGAGGCTGCGCCGACGAGAGCACCGGCGAGAAAGGTCAGGATGTGGCCCCAAGGCATGGGTGTACCGGAGAGCACCACGGGCGGGGTGTCAAGATGACGAAAGTGGCGAGACAGCCCGCTTGCGATGGCGGAATGACACGCCATAGGTGCGCCCCTGACCATGTCCTCCACCTCCATTTTCGAACTCTTCTCTCTTCAAGGCAAAACCGCTGTTGTTATCGGCGGCACGGGCGAACTCTGTGGCGCGATCGCCGAAGGCTATGCTTCCGCAGGCGCGGAGGTCGTGCTCGTGGGGCGCGACCAGTCCAAGGCAGACAAACGCCTGGAAACCATCCAGGCCGCGGGAGGAAAAGCCTATTTCCTCTCCGCAGACGCCAGCCGCAAAGCGGATCTGCAGATCCTGCTGGACCAGGTGCTGGAGCGCTCCGGTGGCTGCGATATTTTGATCAATGGTGCTGGCGTGAACTCGGCCACGCCGTTCCTCGACATTTCTGAAGAGGAGTATGACCGGATCATGAACATCAACACCAAGGGCGTGTTTCTGGCCTGCCAGGTGTTTGGCAAATACTTCGTGGAAAACAAGGTCCCGGCCTCCATCATCAATCTTGGCTCCATGTCCGGACTGCTGCCGCTGAGCCGTGTGTTCACCTACTCCATGTCCAAAGGTGCGGTGCACAACCTCAGCAAGAACCTTGCCCGCGAGTGGGCTCCCCTGGGCATCCGCGTGAACACCCTCGTCCCTGGCTTCTTCCCCGCCGAGCAGAACAAGAAAGTGCTGACTCCTGACCGTGTGGCCAAGATCATGGGCCACACGCCGATGAACCGTTTCGGCGAAGCCAAGGAACTCGTGGCCGCAGCGCTGCTGCTCGCAGGTGCTGGCAGCTCCTTCATCACCGGCCATGAGATGGTGGTGGATGGCGGGTATTCTTCGCAGACTATTTGATATCACTGCACCTCAGCAAATCATGCCGAAGCCCGAACGATGAGTTCGGGCTTCGTTATTTTCCACCCGGTGCGATAAAAACGCAGAATGGCGTCCGTACTGCCAGTGGTAAGACCTCTAACCACATGGCATTTTCATCCATCAAACCTCAGCGCAGCCTCGTGGAGGAGGTGTGTGCACGCATTGCCACGGAAGTCCGCGACGGAGGAGGTGCTGGCGATGGCTGGCTGCCGCCGGAACGAGATCTGGCTCTGAAACTGGGCGTGAGCAGGCCGGTGGTGCGGGAGGCGACGAAGCGGCTGGAACTGCAAGGCCTGCTGGAGGTAAAGCATGGCGTGGGCACCAAGGTGGTGGACAAGCTGCACAAGCCCCTGAATGGCTCCCTGGCGCTGCTGATTCCCGATGAAGCGGAGCGGCTGCGGCAGCTGGTGCAGGTGCGCTTCATGCTGGAGCCGGAAAATGCGCGACTGGCGGCGGATAACGCCACGGTGGCCCAGATTCGCAAGCTGCGTGCAGCCTTGAAGGAGCTGGAAGCAACCACGGACTTCTCCACCGCGGTGGAGGCGGACATGGCGTTTCATTGCGAGCTGGCGGCGGCTTCGGGCAATCAGATCGCCACGCTGCTGCTGCATTCACTTTCCGAACTGATGCAGGCGAGCCTGACGCATGGCTACAGCCGCACCTCCACGGACAATGCGGTGCGTCAGCATGCGGCGGTGCTCAATGCCATCGAGAAACGCGACCCCGCCGCAGCCGCGAAAGCCATGCGCGAGCACCTGCTCACTGCCGAGACCGATCTGGCCCTGCCGAAAAAATCCTCCAAGAAAGCCGCCTGAGCATGAAGCCCCTTCCCTTTCTCTTATTGTTGATCGCCGGCAGCAGAGCGCTCGCGGTGGAATCTGAAAACGCGAAGCTGTTTCATGAGCAGGTCGCGCCGATCTTGGTGAAGAACTGTGTGGAGTGCCACAATGACGTGACGACCAAGGGCGGACTGAACATGAGCACGCTGGCGGATGTGCTCAAAGGCGGTGATGATGGTCCAGCCATCGTGCCGGGCAAGGCGGTCGAGTCTGCGCTCTACACGATGATCGTGCCCGAGTCTGCAGGTGCGAAGCCGGAGATGCCCAAGAAGAAACCATCTCTTTCCGCAGCAGAAACTGACCTGATCAAACGCTGGATTGACCAGGGCGCGGCGTGGCCTACGGAAATTGTTCTCAAGGAGAAGCCAAAGGGGGATGTGACGCACTGGTCGCTGCTGCCGCTGAAACCTGCGGCGCAGGGTTCCATCGATGGCTTTATCAACGCCAAGCTGAAGGAAAAGAGCCTCACGATGAATCCTGCGGCAGATGCGCGCACCTTCATCCGACGCGCGAGCTTTGATCTCATCGGCCTGCCGCCCACGCCGGAAGAAGCGACGGCTTTTGAGAAGGAATTCGCGCAGGACCAAGCAGGTGCCACCCAACGGCTGATTGATCGACTGCTGGCATCGCCGCGCTATGGCGAGCGCTGGGCGCGGCACTGGCTGGATGTGGTGCGCTTTGCGGAGAGCCATGGGTTTGAAATGAACCGCGCACGGCCCACTGCGTGGCCCTACCGCGATTACGTCATCCAGGCCTTCAATGCAGACAAGCCGTATGACCAGTTTGTGCGTGAGCAGATCGCGGGCGATCAACTGGGCGCGGATGCAGCCACGGGCTTCCTGGTGGCGGGCGCGTGGGATCAGGTGAAGGGCGCGGACCCGGTGCTGCGGGCCAATCAGCGCGCGGATGAAATGCACGATCTGGTCAGCACCACGGGCAGCACCTTCCTCGGCATGACGATTGGCTGTGCGCGCTGCCATGACCATAAGTTTGATCCCATCCCGCAGACGGACTACTACCGTGTACGCGCCATTTTCGAAGGGGTGCAGCATGCGGAGCGGGAACTGAAGCCGGCCGATGCGGAGCAGCGTACGAAGCAGGCGGACGGATTGAAAAAGGAGATCGCGGCACTGGATGAGGCGCTGGCGCGTTTCCAGCCACGTGCGCAGCTGACCCGGCGTGTGCTGGTGGATGATGACCTGCCGCCGCCGACGAAACCGGATGCCATCGGCTGCGTGCAGATCGAGCAGCCAACGAATGGCAAGCCGATCGAATACTCGCCGGGCACAGAGTTTGGTCAGGCCAATGATCCCGGTGATTCCACGCGACTGCCGAATCTGGGCGAAAGCTACCGCTACTGGAAGGCGGAGAAAGATGCTGAACCACAAGACTTCTTTTCGTGGAATCCGCGCGTCACCGGCAGGCAGCGCGTGTGGATCTCCTGGGCGGCGTGGACCACGCATGCCAGGGACGCACGCTACATCCTCGATCTGGATGGCGATGCGAACACCACGAAAGACCAGAAGGAGATCGCCACTGTGGATCAAAGCAAGTTTGCCGATGGCAGCGGCGCCATCCCGGGGCAGAAGCGCTGGAGCGGCTTCAAGTCTGCAGGCACGCATGCGCTGACGCAGGACTCCATCCTCATCCTGCGCAGCGGCAGGCTCGGCGGCCCCACGGTGGCCGATGCGGTGCTGTTTGAAGAAGCGGATGGCAACCAGCCATCCTCACAGCCCCATCTGCGCGCGCCAGTGACGCATCTGGCCAATCAGGAAAGCTTTGATGCGCTGAAGGCGAAGTTTGTGCGCTTCACCATCCGTGCCGCGGCGGGTGCCCAGCCCTGCATTGATGAACTGGAAGTCTTCTCCGCAAACCCGAAGCCGCACAATGTGGCGCTGGCGAGAAATGGAGCCAAGGTAACGGCCTCGGATGTATTCAGCGATGGGTCAAATCCCATCCACCAGATCGCGCATGCGAATGACGGGCAGTATGGCAATGCAAAAAGCTGGATCTCCAAGAACGCGGGTAAGGGCTGGCTGCAGATCGAGTTTCCACGCGAGGAGCGCATCAACAGTGTGGTATGGAGCCGTGATCGCGGAGACAGCAAGAAAGGCAAGGTCTATCAAGACCGCCTTCCCACCGACTACGTGATCGAGACTTCACTCGATGGAAAAACATGGCAGGCCGTGGCTTCATCCGCTGACCGGCTGGGCGTGGAGTATCGCGATCGCATCCGCGACATTCCGACACTGAGCGGCGTTTCCGCAGAGGATGCGACCACGGTGAAAAAGCACAGCGAGGAGCGGGCTGTCTTGCAGCGCAGACTGAAGGAGCTGACAAATTTCCCCATGGCTTACCTCGGAAAATTTGAGCAGCCGGGACCGACGTTCCGCCTGCAGCGCGGCGACCCGATGACGCCGCAGGAAGAGGTAGCTCCAGGGGCGCTGACGCAGATCGGTTCGAAGCTGGATCTGGCCAAGGACACGCCGGAAGCCGAGCGGCGCGTGGCTTTGGCCAAATGGCTGAGCGACCCGCAGAACCCGCTCACCGCACGCGTGATAGTGAACCGCCTGTGGCATTATCATTTTGGCGCAGGCCTCGTCGACACGCCGAGCGATCTGGGCTACAACGGCGGCAAGCCTTCGCATCCGGAGCTGCTAGACTGGCTGGCAGCGCAGTTCATGCAGCACGGCTGGAGCATGAAAGAGATGCACCGGCTCATCATGAACTCGGCTGCTTACCGGCAGTCGAGCGCCTCGAATGAAGCCGGCATGAAAGCAGATTCGGGAGCGCGGCTGCTGTGGCGCTTTCCCACACGCCGCATCGAAGCGGAGCCGCTGCGCGACACGATTCTCATGGTGAGCGGTGTGCTGGATCTCACGATGGGCGGGCCGGGCTTTGACCTTTTCGTGCCGAATGACAACTACGTGAAGGTGTACCAGTCGAAGCAGGAGTTTGGGCCGGACACCTTCCGGCGCATGGTGTACCAGAGCAAGCCGCGCGTGCAGCTGGACGATACCTTTGGCGCGTTTGATGTGCCGGATGCCGGGCAGATAGCACCAAGACGCACTTCGAGCACCACACCGCTGCAGGCGCTGAATTTCCTGAACAGCTCCTTTGCCATGCAGCAGAGCGAACTGCTGGCGGCACGCCTGGAAAAGGAGGCGGGCAAAGCGGCGGATGCGCAGGTGAAGCGAGCCTTTGCACTGGCCTACCAGCGTGAGCCGCGGGCGGAGGAACTGACGGCCGCAGTGGAGCTGATCTCCGAGCATGGGCTGGCGATGTTCTGCCGTGCGCTGCTGAACACGAGCGAATTTATGACCCTTTATTGAACACCGTTATGCAAAGCCACCTTCTCTCACGTCGGAATTTCCTGGGTCAAAGTGTCAGCGGATTGGGCAGCATTGCGCTGACTTCATTGCTGGCGCAGAAGGGACTGCTGGCGAATGACCCGATCCGTCCGCGCATTGATCCCGCGCATCCGTATGCGCCCAGGCCGCCGCACTTTGAGCCGCGTGCCAAAAACGTGCTCGTCATTTTTTGCTCGGGCGCGCTGAGCCATGTGGACACGTTTGACTACAAGCCGGAGCTGGTGAAACGCCACGGCATGCCGCTGCCGGGCGCGGCGGACCTCATCACCTTCCAGGGTGCGCAGGGAAATCTGGTGAAGCCGATCTGGGAGTTCAAACCACGCGGACAGAGCGGCAAGATGATCAGCGATCTGGTGCCGAACATTGCCGAATTTGCAGACGAGATGTGCTTCATCCATTCGATGACGGCAAAGTCGAACACGCATGGCCCGGCGGAAAACCAGATGAGCACCGGCTTCATCCTTGATGGCTTTCCCGGCATCGGCTCGTGGGTCACGTATGCATTGGGCTCGGAGTGCGATGACATGCCCGCCTTTGTGGCCATCCCGGATCCGCGCGGCGTGCCGCAGATCGGGCCGCGGCATTGGAATTCCGGCTTCCTCCCCGCCGCGTTTCAAGGCACGGCTTTCAATGCCAGCAAGCCGATCCCGAACCTGATCCGGCCGGCGAGTGTCAGCGAGGCCGCAGACCGGGATACGCGTGCGTTTGTGAATTTGCTGAACAAGCGCCAGGCGCAGGAGCACCCGGCGGACAGCGACCTCGCGGCGCGCATCTCCTCCTACGAACTCGCCGCCCGCATGCAGATCGCGGCGTCTGAGGTGGGCAATCTATCCGGCGAGAGCAAGGCCACGCTGGACCTCTATGGCGTGAACGACAGCAACGAGACAAAGGCCGGCTTTGCTAAAAACTGCCTCCTGGCGCGGCGGCTCATCGAGCGCGGAGTGCGCTTTGTGCAGCTTTTCAACGGCTCCTACGCCATGGGCGAGGGCGTGGGCAACTGGGACGGGCACAAGACGATCGAGAAGCAGTATTCCGTGCACGGCCCGATCCTGGACCAGCCGGTGGCCGGACTGCTGAAAGACCTGAAAGCGCGCGGACTGCTTCAGGACACCCTGGTGGCCTTTGTGACGGAATTTGGGCGCATGCCCACCTTCCAAAAAGGGGCTAATGGGCGCGACCACAACCCCAAGGGCTTCACGGTGTGGATGGCCGGGGCCGGGGTGAAAAAGGGCTTTTCCTACGGTGCCACGGACGAATTTGGCTACAAAGCCGCCGAGAACGTGAGCACCATTTACGACCTGCACGCCACGATTTTACACCTGCTGGGCATCGACCACGAGCGTCTGAGCTACTATAATAACGGCATCGAAAGACGGCTCACAGATGTGCATGGGCATGTCTTGAAAGCCGTCCTGGCCTGAGCCCGATGGAGAAAGAGGGGGAAAAACCGTTTGATTTCCTTCTTAAAGTCTCCACCATGCGCCTCCCCAAAACCTGACCCCACCCCCCGTACCCGTATCATGGCAGTTGTCATCCGTCTCCGTCAAGAAGGCCAGAAAGGCCGCCCCGTCTTCCGTATCGTTGCGGCTGACCAGCGCTTCCCCAAGGAAGGTCGCTTCCTCGAAATCCTTGGCACCTACGATCCTCAAAAGGGCGTCAAAGGTGCATCCGTGAAGCTTGATCGCGTCAATGCCTGGATCTCCCAGGGCGCCAAGCCCTCCCCCACGGTGAAGAGCCTCATCAAGCACGCCGCTTCCGCAGTCTCGGCCTAAAAAATCATGGACGCGCCGGAAGCCCTCCGCGAGTTCCTTTCCTATGTGGTGGCGAATTTGATCGACCACCCGCAGCAGGCGACGATTGCCATTGGAACCAACGTCAATGGTGCCGTCGCCTACCGTGTGCAGCTGGCACCGGAAGATGTGCGCCATGTCATTGGCAAGAATGGCATGACGATCAGTGCGATCCGCTCCTTGCTCAATACAGCGGCCGCCAAGCACGGGATCAAGATCTCCCTCAAAGTGGGCTCCGCGCGCGAAGAAGACGCGGAAGCTGGAGCGGGAGCCGCCGAGCCTCAGACCGAGGCTTGATTCGCTCAGCCGTGCACACGATGCATGGGTCTGCCCGTCAAGCCATCCTGCTGCCTGCCCACCATCCGAGAGCGGCGGCGGTGATGCCGAGAACGATACTGCCCACGGCATTGAGCAGCGCCAGCCAGGAGTGCTGATTGAGCAGCAGGAGCCATGAGTCGTTCGCGAAGGTGGAAAAAGTCGTGTAGCCGCCCAGCACACCCGTGGCGGCAAACAGCCAGGGGCCGCTGCCTTTGTCCTTCATGGCAGGCAGGGCAAAGAGAAAGCCGATGACGAAGCTGCCGAGAATGTTGGCGGTGAAGACTCCCCAGGGAAAATAGGATTTGGGAAGCAGCCGAGCCATGCCGATGACGGTGGCGTAGCGCAGCACGGACCCGAGACCGCCCCCGAGAAAAACCAGCACAACATTCTTCATGCGCGACTAACGACGCAGCCTCGCGCTTGTGTCAATCTCTCACTCCGCTCATATCGCCGCAGCAGCCTCTTCCCCACGTCTGGAGCCACCCACTGTCTGCGGCGCGATCCGCGCACGCCATACGTAGCGCTGGAAGAGAACCTTGACGGAAGCAGTGAGCGGCACCGCCAGGATGGCACCGAGCAGGCCGCCCAGCAGGAGACCCCACACAAACACCGAAACGATCACTGTCATGGGGTGCAGGCCCACGGCCTCTCCCACGATGCGCGGCGTGATGAATAGGGCATCGATTTGCTGCACCAGGGCAAACACCCCTGTGACCACCAGTGGCATGGCCCACCACGGATCTCCGGGGACCAGCGCACTGCCACCCTGCACGGAGGCAATGATCACCGCCGGAATCCAGCACAGAGCGATGCCGAGATAGGGAATGATCCCCATCAAACACAAGGCCAGGCCGATGAGCAGGCCAAAGTCCAGGCCCACAATCATGAGCCCGATGCCCGTGGCGATGCCATTGATCACACTCACAAAAAGCTGGCCGCGGAAGAAGGCCACGAGGTAGCTGTTGATTTCATTGAGACAGCTCACCAACTCATCTTTAAAAGCGGAAGCCCGCAGCGGCAGGTAGTCCGACCAGCGCGCCTGAATCTTGGCGCTCTCAATGAGGAAATAGTAGAGGTAGAGCGGCACGATGATGAAGGAGAGCATGAAGCCGAAGACGCCGAGGAATCCACCCACGCTCGTCCGCAGAAAGCCCCAGACATAGCCCGGCAATTTGGGCAGGTTTGTCTTCACCCAGTCGCCACGGAGCAGGGTCTGAATGTCAAAATCATTGTCCGTCATGGCGCCGTCTTTGGTCTTGGCCGCCTCGGTGGCAGGCGCAGAGGGTGTGGTAGTAGTCGCATTTCCGCCGCCGTTCTGGGCGTTGGCCGCTGCTGCGGCAGGAGCCCGAACATCAGTCGGTGGAGCGGCATTTTCAGCGCTGTCCTTGGCCGCCTTGGCGGGAGACGCCTTGGCATCCCCACTTGGAGCAGCGGGAGCATTTCCCGTGGCTTCCACGGCGGGCAGCAGCTTGATGTTATACTCCTTTTCAATCTTCTCGGAGAAATCGAGAACCGCCTTCTGCGCCTTGGAGTAATAGACCGGGACGCGCTCGGCCAGATGCCTCGTGGGATCCCCGAGCTTCACCACGATCCACCACCCCAGACCGCCGATCGCCAGAGTGAAGACCGCAAAGGCCAGCAGCACTGAGCGCTGGCGGTTCAGCCCGCGCCGCTCCAGCCAGTCCACACCCGGCTCCAGCAGGTAGGCCAGCACACCAGCCACGGCAAACGGCACCAAAATGGGCTGCAGAAAGGCCAGGACCTGAGTCGCCTGATTGATCAGCCAGATGGCCAGCACCCCGATGACGGTGATCGACAAGGCAGTGATGGCAGTCCAAAGCACCTGGCGTTGAAAAGCAGTGGGAAGATTTTTCATCGGGAGAATGGCGCGCACCCTAGCAGGACGCCGTAGATTGGGAACTCCAAAGATGGTCGCAAATTGGACAGCACCCGCTCGTGGCGTATCTTGACGAATCATGTCACGTCCCCAGCCCCAGCCAGTAGATCCCGCTGAACTCCCGCAGCTCGCCCAGGCCACCATGCGCGCGGCGAAATTCCCCATGCTGGCCACGGTGGACGTAGATCAGCCGCGGCTGCGCCCTGTGTCGCCCGTGCGCACGGATGGCTTCATTGTGTATGTGGCCAATCTGCGCCGCTACGGCAAGACCCATGAGCTTGCGGCCAATCCCAAAGCGGAGCTGTGCTACAAGGATGATCAGGACAATCAGGTTCGCATCACTGCCAGTGCTGAGGTGCTCACGGAGCGCCCGCTGCTTGAGGAAATCTGGGCGGCGAATCCCCTGCTCCGGGCCTATCTCGGCAGCATCGACAATCCGGAGCTGATCATCTATCGCTTCGTGCCGACACAGGTGCGCTACATGCGGGAGTGGGCGCTGGAGTACTTTGAGGTGCCGTTTTCGGCACATTCCTGAAGTTGGTTCCACTCTTGGCCTGAGCCATGCGTTACGACCGAGGGTGTCTCCTCGTTCGAATGACTGTGAATAACCTTCACCAATGTGAATAAGTTCTTGCCAGCCACTCCACGTTCTGACACTCTCCAACAATTACCGTGATTCATACAAATAATCACATTTCGGGTTCGGTATGCTTGGCATCACCCAGTGCCAAAGAAAAGCTGACCCCGCCTTATTCAACGCAGGCAACCACTACACCCACTAAACTATCATGGACCGTGACGACCACCCAGCATCGGTAATCTCCCCTGTCATTTCCACCCGCACTGCCGATTCTGGGCCTGTTTCTGTGAACTCTGCCTCCCCTTCCTCCTCCCGACGCCGACGCACTGGCACCCCCACGGCCACCAAAACGTTCGTTCTCGACACCAACGTGCTGCTGCACGATCCCGCGTGCATCCACCGCTTCGCGGAGCACCACATCTGCATCCCCGTAGATGTGCTCAGCGAGCTGGACCGCTTTAAGAATGAGATGACGGAGCGCGGCTCCAACGCCCGCGAAGTGCACCGGGCGCTGATGAAAATCTTCACCAACAAGGGCGCCTCAGTGACCAGCGGCGTGCCCACGGACGGCGGAGGCAGCATCCGCGTGGCGGTGTATGATCCCGTGGAGGCCCGGAAGCACGCCAGCGTGCAGAGCTTTGAGCGCATTTTTCATGACCTGGACAAGGCGGACCACCGCATCCTGGCCTGCACCCTGTGGCTGAGCGAGCAGGTGTCTCCGCCCGTGATCCTCGTCAGCAAGGACCTCAACATGCAGCTGAAGGCACGCGCCGTGGGCATCGAGTGCGAGGACTATCTGCACGATAAAGTGGAGCCGCGCGAAGTGGCAAATTTTGACATCGCCCGGGTGGAGATCAGCCAGCATGAGCTGCAGCGCTTTGCCAGCAGCGGACGGCTTGCCCTGCCCGAAACCCGCACCGTGGGAATGGTGGTGAACGACTACGCTCTGCTCTGCGCCGGAGACAAAGCCACGATGCCCGCGAAGCTGAGCACGAATGGCGAATTTGTGCGCCTGCTCCACACCCCCGAGTCCATCAAGGTGGGCCAGGGCCGCGCGATCAAGCCGATGAACCTCGGCCAGGCCTGCTTCCTGGATGCACTGCTGGATCCTGACATCAGCCTTGTGACCTGCTACGGACAGGCCGGCACCGGCAAGACTCTGCTGGCCGTCGCGGCAGCGCTGCAGCAGGTGTTCAACCGCACCTACCACGGGCTGACGGTCAGCCGCCCCATCGTGGCCATGGGACAGACCGTGGGCTTCCTCCCCGGATCCTTGCAGGAAAAGATGCGCCCCTGGCTGCAGCCGGTGTATGACGCGCTGGATCTCCTCATGCGGCCCATGGAGGGCACGCAGCAGGGGCCGGCGCGCAAAAAGAACCGCTTCATGCCGGAGCCGCAGCAGCAGATCGCAGCCCCCGCCGCGCCGTATGATCCTCTCATTCAGCAGGGGGTCATCGAGGTGGAGGCCCTGTGCTACATCCGCGGACGCAGCATTCCGGACCGCTTTTTCGTGCTGGACGAGGCGCAGCAGCTCACGCCGCTGGAAGCCAAGACCATCGTCACCCGCATGTCCCGCGGGTCCAAGCTGGTGCTCGTGGGAGACCCGGCGCAGATCGACAATCCTTATGTGGACAGCCGCAGCAACGGACTGGTTTACACCCGGCAGCGCATGCGCGGGCAGACCTTTGCGGCGCACGTTCCGCTGGTGAAAGGGGAGCGCAGCGCCCTGGCGGAAGCCGCGGCCCGGCTGCTGTGAGCTGTACTCATTACAGAAATTCACCGCCGAAAAATTCCTTCACAAAAAATTGAAACGGATTCACCCTCCTTCCGTTTAACACGACCACGCGCAGAATTGGCACGATATCAAGAGCCGCGACTGCGCATTTCAACAACCCAACATCGACACACATGAAAGCTATCACCTCCGCCCTCGCCCTTCTGGCCATCGCCACCGTCACCTCCTTCGGCGCTGACGAGCCCAAGAAAGAAGGCGAGAAGCCAAAGATGACCCCGGAACAAATGTTCACCAAAAAGGACGCCGACAAGGACGGCAAGATCTCGAAGGAAGAATTCCTGAAGGGCTCCAAGGATGCCGCCAAGTCCGAAGCCTCATTCGCCAAGAAAGACGCGAACAAGGACGGCTTCCTCTCCAAGGAAGAGTTCACCGCTGCTCCAAAAAAGAAGGCCGCCTGATCCGCGCTCTGACTTGATCTGAAAAGTCATCACGCCGCACCCGCCCCGCGCGAGTGCGGCGTTTTTTTATGCCGCCATGCAAAATCGTCGATAATTTATCGAAACGAAATCAGCGCGTTCTCGTTTAACACGGCCACGCGCAGATTTGGGACACCCAAAATCCCGCGGTCATCAATCCACAACACAACATCGACCCACATGAAAGTCATCACCTCACTTCTCGCCATTCTGGCCCTTTCCGCCGTCACATCCTTCGCTGCTGATGGTGACGCCCCCAAGAAGGCCGAAGGCGACAAGGGCAAGCCCAAGTTCAGCCCAGAAGAAATGTTCGCCAAACTGGACACCGACAAAGACGGCAAGATCTCCAAGGCAGAATTCATGGCCTCCCCTGGAGCCAAGAAGGATGAAGCCAAGGCCGCCGAGCGCTTCGGCAAGATGGACAAGAACAGCGACGGCTCCCTCACCAAGGACGAAATGACCCCGAAGAAAAAGAAGGACGCGTGAGCCGTCTGACTCTTTGACTCCCCCCAGTCAACCGAAACCGCACCCGCTCCGAGCGAGTGCGGTTTTTTGTGCCCGCATCCGCCAGAATGCGGAAGGAGGCCGCAACTGCTGAACGTATTCCCCTTTCCGAATGCTCCGCTGCACGCTCATCCCACTCCTCCTTTTCACCGTCGCCAGTGAGGCGGCGGTGGATTACACCACGCAGATCAAGCCCCTGCTGCAGCAGCATTGCGTGAAATGCCACGGTGCCACCACGCAGAAATCTCAGCTGAAGCTCGACACCGCAGCCGCTGCGCGCACGGGTGGAAAACGCGGCCCCGCCCTGCCCGAACTTCTGGTGCAGGTCATTTCAGGTGCGCATGGTGAAGTCCCGCAGATGCCCTACAAGCGCGGGCCGCTGGATTCCGCACAGATCGCACTGATCAAGCAGTGGGTGGCAGAAGGTGCCCACGCTCCTGCGGAGGAAAAGCCGAGCGATGACCGCCACTGGGCTTACATCGCTCCAGTGAAGGCGCCGCTGCCGCAAAACGGCGCCACACATTCCATCGATGCCTTCATTCGTGCCGGCCTGAGCAAGGCGGGACTGGAACCTTCTCCCCCTGCTGCGCCAGCCACGGTCATTCGCCGGCTGCATCTTGACATCACCGGCCTGCCGCCAACGCCCGCCGAAGTGGAAGCGTTTATCAAGAAGCCAGACGTCAAAGAAACTGCCACGAGACTACTCGCCTCCAAACACTACGGCGAGCGCTGGGGCCGCTGGTGGCTGGACCAGGCGCGATACGGCGACAGCAATGGCTACAGCATCGATGCCCCCCGCAGCATGTGGCCGTACCGCGACTACGTCATCAACTCGCTGAACCAGAACAAACCCTTCGACCAGTTCACGCTCGAGCAGCTTGCCGGAGACATGCTGCCCAAGCCCTCGCGCGAGCAGGTCATCGCGACGGGATTCCACCGCAACACGCAGATCAATCAGGAGGGAGGCATCGACAAAGAGCAGTTCCGGATCGAGAGCATCTTTGATCGCGTAGCCACCACCGGCACCGTCTGGCTCGGCCTCACGATCGGCTGCGCGCAATGCCACGACCACAAGTTTGACGCCATCAGCCAGCGTGAGTACTACCAGATCTTTGCCTTTTTAAACAATCAGGACGAGCCCACCCTGCCGGTGCCGGATCCGGGCCAGGATCTGGACAAGCTCAAGGCTGAACACACCCAGGTGCTCAAGCAAATCGACGCCCACGTCAAGGCACGGCTCGATGTGCTGGTGGAGTGGGAAAAGACGCTCGGAGACAAATCCAAAAAACTGATCGACGCCGAAGCTGCAAAGTCGCTCACCAAGCCCGCGAGCAAACGTGGCACAGCGGACCAGCGCATCCTTTTCAAGGCCATGACGGGGACGTCTGACAGTGTCTTCAATCCGCTCTATGACCGCCACCTTGAGCTCGACAACATCTTCAAGAACGGCACCACGACCCTCGTGATGAAAGAGCTGCCGCAGCCGCGCAAGACCACGCTCTTCATCAAAGGAGACTTCACCCGCCCTGCCGAGGAAGTCACGCCAGGCGTGCTCTCCGTGCTGCCGCCACTGCCAGCGGGAGCCAAAGCGGACCGGCTCGCGCTGGCGCACTGGATTGTCGATCCAAAAAACCCGCTCACGGCGCGTGTCATCGTGAACCGCGTGTGGCAGCAGTATTTTGGCCGCGGCTTGGTGGAAACGGAAAACGACTTTGGCACCATGGGTCGCCTGCCCAGCCACCCCGAACTGCTCGACTGGCTTGCCGTGGATTTCATGGAGCACCACTGGAGCCTCAAGCATCTGCACGAACTCATCGTGACGAGCGCGACGTATCAGCAGTCTTCCTTCATCCGCCCCGACGCCGCAGCCGTTGATGCCAACAACTACCTGCTCTGGCGCCAGAACCGACTCCGCCTCGATGCTGAAGTCGTGCGCGATGTCTGCCTGGCCACCAGCGGCCTTCTTTCTCCCAAGATGGGCGGCGCGCCGGTCTATCCGCCCATCCCTGAAGGCGTCATGTCATTGGGCCAGGTCAAGCGCGGCTGGCCGCTCAGCAAAGGCAGCGACCGCTACCGCCGCGGCATCTACACCTTCATCTTCCGTGCCACGCCTCCGCCCGCGCTCAGTGTGTTTGACGCACCAGACGGCTTCAGCACCTGCACCCGCCGCATTCGCAGCAACACACCGCTGCAGGCGCTGACGCTGCTCAATGACAGCGCCTACGTGGAATTCGCCCAAGCCCTGGCCGCACGTTTGATCAAAGAGGCTAAGACGGATGACGCACGCCTCAGCCGCGCGTATGACCTTTGTCTTTCCCGCCCTCCCCTTGAGAAAGAACGCGCGCCTTTGCTACGCCTCCTTCAAGCAGAACGGAAAGCGAACGCCACAGAGCCTGAGGCCTGGCAGGCGGTGGCACGTGTGATGCTTAATCTGGACGAGACGATCACGCGGGAGTGAGGGCAAATACGACGACGCCCGTTTAGGACCGCCGTCTTTGCTGCGGTTCCAGCATTTCATCCATCGGTGCAGATGAATCCTTCATCCTGGAAGCGCATTGGAAAAACTGGCTGGTGAAAAAATACGCGGGGCTCAAATGCTCTCCCAAGCCCGATCGCCCACGGGATCGCGGCCTTCGTCATACTCAATGTGATCGATCAGGGTCTCGATGGGTTTTCCTTCCAGACCACTGTCACGAATGCGCTGCGGCAGCACCGCGGAGCGTTCGTCGCGCCAGCCAAGCTTGGCGATGAAGCGGTTCCACACGTGGCATTCCTCATCCGTGCGGGTGGTGCCACTGGCGTGCGCCAAGATCAGAATCTCTTCATCCTTGTCGCCTTCCAAGGCGAGCTTTCGCACCGTCTCATACGGTACTCCGAGAAAGCGGCAGCAACGTCCGTCCAACGTGAAAAACTGCGCGTCTCCGAGCTGCGCCAGATAATCCGCCGGCAGCTTTCCAGCCGCATGAAGACGGATCTTGTCGAGCATGCGGCCAAAATAGATGAGGCGGCCAACCTTGGCGTAGCAACTGCGGAGACCTGGAACGTGAGGCATGCAGGACCTTGATCACCGCCACCCCTTTGGCAAGTCTCTGCATGCTAGATGCGCAGGATCTCAAGGCGGCGGCAGCGGAACGTCATTCACTCGCGGAGCCGCGGGCTGGGCCTGATTTCCCGCAGAGGCTGGCACCGCGGGCGGTGGCAGAATGGGATTGGGCGGCAACCCAGTGGCAGGCGGAACCAGGGGGGCATGGGCGTTCATGTTGCCACGCTGCTGTATGGCTGAATTTGCGCCTGGGGCCTGCTGCGTGGGGATGACCGCACGCTGAACTGTCTCGGAAGGAGGCGCTGCCGGATCCGCAATCCCCACCCATCCGACCTGATCCCCCTTTTGCAGCTGGATGCGCGTCTTTTCCATCGTCGCTCCAGGCTTCACCGCACGCACCTTGATGCCCATCTCGTTCTCCGAGCCAATACGCGCCTCGATGACCTGGGAAGTGATCCGGTCCACCAGGACGGCCACCAATCCGCCATCGATTTCATAGGTGCCGGAGAGACTCAGGCTGTCGGCAAAGTTGGGGCCGGTGGGCGCATCCGGAGAAGGCAGGTCCTTCGTGGTGAAAATGGAGCGCTCCCAAAGGGCGGCGAAGTGTTCCAGCTGGGGAAACGGCACGGGGGCCTCGTCCTTGGTCGCGGGTTCCTGGGCAGACACGAGCGTGGTGATCATCACCAGGCTGAAAACGGCGGGCAGTCGGGTAAAGAGTTTCATAGCTAGTTCGCTTTGCTGACCTTGGGCGTTGATTTTTCACGGTAGAACTGCGTGAACTCGACTTCGGCATTGATGGTCTTGTTTGAGCCGCTGGGGTTGATCTGCATGCGCGTGATCCCCAGAAAGCTCTGCGGCTTCTGCAGCGCATGCAGCCAGGCATAAAAGGTTTTCTCTGGGACACCAGCAAGAGTGATCTTCACCGCGGACTTGTCAAAATAGCCGAGGTCTTCCTCCAGCGGCAGACCATCCGGCCCGAGCACGCGCACGGCATCGATAAATTCTTTGCCGCCAATGCTGAGTCCGATTTTGTCAGCCTCGCCGACGATGAGCTCCAGCAGCTTGGCAGAAGCCTCCTGCCGGCTGGTGAAGTTCGGGCAGTGCTCCTCCAGCCAGCCATGCTTGGCAGCCCACTCCGCCCCCTGGGAGATCGCCAGATTCATCTCCGCCAGGCGGTCGCGCAGCGAATCGTTCTCATTGCGGATGGCCATGTAGTTCCTGAAGGCATAGGTCAGTCCTCCTCCGCCCACGATGGCCAGGAACAAAAAGGCAAAGACTCCCAGAAGCACTTTCTCGCTCTTCTTCATTCGCCCTTCCCTCCTTTCAGCTCAAAGGTGGCGCTGTCATCGCTGGCAATGACCGGTGGCGGACCATCGAGCGCCAGAGGTGCGAGCGCTTCGATGGACTTGAGCGCCTGGGTGTACTCGATGGCCAGGGAGAACTTCGGCATGCGCCCGCGCATGCTCACGTGCTCCGGAGTCCACTCCCAGTGGGTGATCGAGGCTTCTTTGGAAGACTCCGGCTCCATGAAATGCAGCAGCATCTGCTGCGGCCATGTTCTGGGGTCCACCGCCGGCGCGGCCTCATTCCATGCTTTCTTGTGGTCCATCACGCGCGACGCACGCGGCGTGAGGCCCGCTACTTTTTCACGCAGAAGATTGCGCTCCTGCATGGCCAGCGAGGTCATGGTGGCCACCAGGGCGATCGCCGCGGCGATTACCGTCCCACTCACGAGTGCGATGAGCCGCGTCTTTGACCGGCGCGTCTGGCTCTGCCTCTCCGCGGTCAGATCCTGCGGCATGAGCAGGCTGGAGCCGCGCTCCGGCATGGTTGGCGCCGGCATGTCGCAGCGGTAGGCGGCCAGTCCCGTGACACGCTGGATCTGCGCCGGATCTCCTTCTTCGATCCAGAGCACGATGCTTTCCAGCCGCCCGAGCACGCCCTGGAAGCCGAGCTGCAGACAGATGTTGTTGAGCTCCGCCAGCGCATTGCCATCCAGCCTGCTGGCGGACAAGGGCGTGCAATAAATCAACTGGGTGCCGCTGGTGATGGCGACGACGAGGCGCCCCAGCTCGCGAAAAATCGTTAGGCTGTTCTGCACCAGCGGATAGCAGAGCGCATGCAGCGTCACTTCATCCGGCAGCCTTGTGGTGTTCGTCAGCGGCACCGGCATGTCCTTGAGAGACAGGATGCGCGTGAGATACGCGCCCTCCTTCCCCTGCATGTTGCGCACCTGCACACTGGCTTCGTCATCCTCAGCCTTGATGCCCATGCGCTCCAGGTGGAGAAGCGCCATGCTGCGCAAATGCTCGGGCTGACCTTTCAGCCACGCAGGCAGCGCCCAGAAATGAACGGCGGGCAGAGCCAGCACTCGCCGTTGCGCCTCTTTGCCAAAGGCAGCTCCGTCGCTGGTTTGCTCTCCTTGCAGGTGGCACGCGGCGCCCTCCGCACCCGTCCAGCTTTGCCAGACTTGTGCGCCGGGGAGCAGCAGCTCGCAGGGTTGTTTACGTGTTTTTGCCATGGGCGGGGATTTCACCGCGCCAGACGGCCCTGCCGTCCTGCGTGATGAGGATGAGTTTGCGTTGAAGCGGTCCGAGAGAGCCCGTGCTCTCAATGCGACGGATCGGACCGGCGAATTGAATCCATTGCGTGAGCTGTGCGACAGTCTGCGGCTGAAACACGCCGAGCAACTGGGCCACCTGCGGCACGCTGCTGAGCCTCACGTCGTCCTGGGTATGCTGCGCGCCATCGCGTCCGGCCCGCAGCCGCAGCAGCGGCTGCAGACGCTCCATGGGCACATCTGCCAGCAGTGCGATGAGCTCGGGCCGTGCATCATTCACGTCCACCCGGCCGTCTCCATAGACCGTGAACCACTCGCGCCAGTCCGGCCGTTCGGCATTGACGACCTCCATGCCGCGCACATGCAGCATGTCCTCCACCTCTTTGAAGGGACGGTTGAAGGGCATTCCTTCAAACCCCATCTTCAGGTACTCACGCTTCTCCGCGCCATTGAGGCTGACGTTTTCATCCGCATCCGTCCAGTCTTTCAGCGCAGCGCACAGTGCGGAGACGAATTCCTCCTTGAAACCCCAGCTGGTGAACAGGCGGCGCAGCAGCACCTTGTCCCCCGATTGCAGCAGATGGTTCACATTCAGCCGCGCTTCTTCAGACACGAGCTTCACCTGATAACCACCGCCACTGTCCGCGCTGAAATGCAGCAGAGGGTCGTCCTCGCGCATGGCGGGGTGGCGCGCCACCTCGATGCCCATCTCCGCGTAGCGCTTGGCAAAAATCCGTCCCCGCATGAGGCGCGTGTACTGGGAATCCGCCTGCAGGGCCTTGGCTCCCGCAAACATCACCATGCCGAGGATTGCGATCATCCAAAACACCACGATGAGAGCGGAGCCGCGCTGCGATGCTGCACGACGCATGCAAGGCAGCGAAAGCATGACGAAGCCCGTGTGACGGGCGCGGACCTTCCGGCGGGCATTGCTGTCCGCTTTCCGGTCCTGGGTCATGGAGGGTTCGTTCATCATGGCTCCGTTGTCATTGCGGTCCGGGCGCCGCCTGCGGGGGGCTGGCCTCCGCCAGATCATTCGCGATCCAAAAAGTGTACTCGTGCTCCCGCGGGTCCGACGTGAAGGCAAACTTCAGCTTCATGAACAGCGGCGGCCGCGGCCTCTTTTTCGGATCCCAGCTGGAGAACCATTTCTTGTCCTCCGGCTCATAGAACTGCCACTGCATCTGCTTCAGTCCTTCCAGAATCGGCAGCTCAGAGATGGTTTCATACTCGACGATACCGCGGGATTTGGGGTTCACCTTGAGATGGCGCACCACCAGGCTGAGATCCCTCCTCTCGCGGTTGCGCACCACGCCGAACTCCACGCCATCGGCCAGCTGCAGATGGCGCTCCCAGGCAAAAGGCATGCGGCCTCCGGCGATGAACAGATTTCCCGAAGCACCGCGCGCCACCTTCTCCACATCGGCCGTGAGCTGGATCCCCGGCTCCATGGTTTCCATGTAGTCGCGCCACTGGGAGACGAAGTTGCTGATGCGCGTTTCCGCCACGCGCGCGTTGCTCATGGATTTCCCAATCTGCATGGTGCCGCTGGCCACGCCATAGCTGGCGCTCAGGACGAAACCAATGAGCGCCAAGGCCATGATGACCTCGATCAGCGTGAACGCGGATTTAGATCGGGCTGCGTGGTGAATAAACATAGGTTTCCATGCTGCGTTTCATGCGCCGCGTGCGCCCGTCATTGATCCATGCTTCGGCGCGGATGCGAAACATGTGGTCGAGCTCGACCTTGTCCTTGGTGATGAGTTTGACCTTTTCGATCGTGGCGCTGGCATCGATGTGATCCGCAGTGGGATTGAAGGAGATGCTTGCGGCTTTGAACTCAGGCTGGTGCGCCACCTCGGCCAGCACCGACTCCAGCACCCGCAGCACCTGGGCCTCCTGCCGCGCAGAAGTCGAGGCCTTGGCGATCTCCTCGACCGCGCGCGTCATGCTCACGGCCACGAGCGCAAAAAGCGCAAGCGCGAGAATGATTTCGAACAAAGCGAAACCAGAGGAAGCAGAGGATGTGCGGGTGTGTTTCATCCTTTGACCTGAATGGATTTGCGTCTGGCACAGGCCGTGAGCGGATCAAAACCGATCTCGATCTGTCCGGCTGGACCGCTGATGCGGACTTCGATGGGTTCACAGATGCCGCTGGGGCTGAAGTCCCAGGACTCACCGCGGCGTGGCTTGCGAAACACGCTCTCCCCATACCGGCGCACCAGCAGCATGCCGCCAAATTCATCGCCCGCTCCAAATGATCCGGCAGAGAGCTGCATGCGTACGGTCTGCTGGGTATTGAGTGCCTGCAGCAGATTTTGGCGCGCAGTGGTTTCGATCATGGCCGCAGCGCGGCGCAGCTTGTCCTCCGCAAGCACGCCTGAGATGCTGGGAATGGCGATGGCGATGATCAGCAAGGTCAGAGACATGGCCACGATGATCTCCAGCAGGGTGAAGCCCGCGGAACTGGAATGACGAGCCGGGCGCAGCGAATCAACGGCCCGGTGTGCATTCGGCACAGCGGGCGCGGCATTCACGATGTTTCTGACATTCGTCATTCGAGTCTCGTTATTTCATCAGTTTTCCCAGTTGCCGATGTCATCCGCATTGTCGGCGATTCCATCCGGACCGGAGGAATAGACATCGAAGCCGGTCTTGTCTTTGACACCCGGGCGGCGGTAGTGATAGGCGTTCCCCCAGGGATCGATGGGGAGCTTTGTGAGCTTCTTGCTCCAGCTCGCAGGCACCGGGCGGCTTGCGGGTTTCTCCACGAGGGCGGAGAGACCCTGCTCCGTCGTGGGCAGGAACATGTTGTCCACTTCGTAGGCACGCAGAGCCGAGGAGATGCTGCTGATGTTGCCTTTCGTCGTGGTCTTTTTGCCGCCTTCCAGCACACCGCTGAAGTTCACAATGGCTGCGCCCACAAGGAGCGCCACGATGGCGAGCACGAGGATCATCTCGACGAGCGTGAAGCCGGACGTCGGGAGGCGAGGTTGGGTTTGGGTATGTTTCATGGGGAGGGTGGATGCTGGCTATTTGTTGATGCTGGAAATGGTCTGGAAGATGGTGGTCATCATGAGGTAGGCCATGAGTCCGACCATGGCGGCCATGAGGCAGACGATCATGGGCTGGATGAGCGCGGCGAGGGTGTCGATCTTCTTGGTGAGTTCGCGGTCAAAGCGCTCGGCTGCGCGGGCGAGTGCGGCGGGCATGTCGCCGGTCTGCTCCCCCACGTTCACCATGTCGATCAGCAGCGGCGGGAACTGCGCGCTGCGGTCCAGCGCACGCGAAAGCGCCACACCTTCCCCCACATTTCGCATCACGCTTTCAAAGCCCTGCTGCAGGTAGGGATTGTCGATGGCCTGGTGCGTGAGCTGCATGGCCTGCACCATGGTGAGGCCGTTGCCCAGAAGGTTCGCCATCGTCTCCAGAAACTGCACATAGAACCGCGCACGGAAGATGCCGCCAAAAAGCGGCAGGCGAAGTTTGAAATGCCCCCACGGAATCGCCGACTCAGGACGCGAGATCCATGCCTTGCCGAGAATGTAGGCCACAATGCCGCCCAGGATGATCATCCACCAGGTGGCTTTGAAAGTATCGCTGATCTTCAGGATGATCTGCGCGGCCAGAGGCAGCGAGCCGCCGGTGGAGTCGAGCATCTCCGTGAGCTTCGGAATGAGATAGACGACAAACAGCAGCGTCACCGATACCGCCGCCACAATAAGAAACGCCGGATACATCAATGCCGAAAGCACCTTGGACTTCAGCGCCTGGAGGGAACGCATGTACTGCGCCTGGCGCTTCAAGATGGTTCCCAGCGAGCCGCTGGCCTCCCCTGCGGAGACAAGCGCGCAGAAAAGTTTGCCGAAGCTCGGACTCGTGGCCGCAATCGCTTTCGAAAAAGCCATGCCATCTCGCACCTTGCCACGCAGAACGGTGGCGAGCGTTTTGATGCCCGAGAGTTCACGACGGCGCTCCATGGTGGCGAGCGCAGGCTCAAGCTGAATGCCCGCGCCGACGAGATCGGCAAGCTCTTCCACGAACAGCACAACCTGCGGGAGCTTCAGTTTGATGGGTCCGCCTGGGATGACTTCGTCAGCCGCCATACTCTGCCGAGATTTGGCAGCCGTTCCGGCGGATGCCTTGGCATCTCCCGCAGCTTCCAGCTTGATGGGCTGGATTTTCTTTTTCCCCAGCAGTGCAAACGCCTCGCTGCGGTCTGACGCAGCGAGCTCTCCGGTGATGACACCGGAAGGTCCGTGGGCGCTGTAAACGAAGGTGGGCATGAGATCAGGCGGCTAAGCGTTTGGGAGGCTGTAGGGATGTCGTCTGTGGAGTGTGGTGGCGGTCCGCCGCGGCGGTGACGCTGAGCACTTCCTCGATGGTGGTCTCTCCGCTGAGCACTTTCTGGAAGCCGTAGCCGCGCATGGGGATGTACCCGTCCTTGATGGCCTGCTTGTGAAACTCCGCGGGATGCGCGCGGCTGTTGATGAGATGCTGCAGCGCAGGCGTGACAAGGCAGACCTCATAGATGGAAAGCCGGCCTTGGAAGCCGCTGCCACGGCAGGCCTCGCAGCCCACGGCACGCATGATTTTGCCCGGAAGGTGAGATGGAAAGGCGATTGTCCTGAGATAAGTCTCCTCCACCTGCGTCGGCGTTTTGCACTGCGGGCATAGCTTGCGCACGAGGCGCTGCGCAAAGAAGGCCCGCACCGCACTCGAAACCAGGAAGGGCTCCACACCCATGTCAATCAGGCGCGTGATGCCGCCCAGCGCGTCATTCGTGTGCAGCGTGCTCAAAACAAGATGTCCCGTCAGCGCCGCACGCACGGCGATCTCCGTCGTTTCCAGATCGCGCATTTCACCGATCATGACCACATTCGGATCTCCACGCAAAATGCTGCGCAGTCCTGCTGCAAATGTCAGGCCAATCTCCGGCTTCACCGCGATCTGCACCACACCAGGCATCTTATACTCCACCGGATCTTCAATCGTCACGATACGACGATGCGTTTGGTTCAGCTCCGTGAGGAAGGCATACAGCGAGGTCGATTTGCCACTGCCCGTAGGCCCAGTGATGAGGATGATGCCGTTCGGCAGCTTCAGAAGTTCATCCACCAGCGGGCGAATGTTGTCCGTCAGCCCCAGCCGGTTCACCGTCACCTGCTGCTGCGCCAGCAGACGCAGACTCACGCTCTCTCCTTCCACCGAAGGAATCGTCGCCACACGCACGTCGATCGAAAGGCCATCCAGTTCCAAACCGATGCGCCCATCCTGCGGCAGACGCTTCTCCGCAATGTCCAGCCGCGCCATGATCTTCAATCGCGCAATCACCGAAGCCTGCAGCGACTTGATGTTCTCAGGCACCGCCAGCTCTTCCAGCCGTCCGTCAATGCGGTAACGGATGCGCAGCCGGTCCTGCTGCGGCTCCACATGAATGTCCGTCGCACGCTGCTCCAGCCCACGGCGGATGATCTGGTTCACGAACCGCACCACCGAGGCCTCTTCATCCTCAGGCTCATCCAGCACAGTCACTTCATCCTTCAAATCTTCCGCTCCCCAGTCCGCGCGCCCACGCAAAATTTTCTCAAACGTGTCCGCACCCAGACCATAGAGCTTCTGCAAACCTTCCACGATGCGCGTCCGCTGCCCCACATGCCACACCACGGGCATGGACAGGCTCGCGGCCACACGCTGATGCGCGATCAAACTGAGCGGATCAAACGTGGCAATGTGCAGCGTGCGTTCCGCATCGCGACCATCATCGCTTTTCGTCTCTTCGGTAAACACAGGCAGCAGCCGATGCCGCAGCGCAATCTCCGCCGGCAGCATCCTTCGCATCCCCTGCTCCGTCGGCTGATCCTCCTCCTTTGGCTCCCACCAAGGCAGGCTCAGTGTTTTTGCCAGAGCCGTCAGAAAGTCGCGTTCCCGCACGCCTTCACAATCCAGCACCGCATCCACAAACGACGTCTGATTAAAACACGCCTCCTCCACCGCCTGCCGCACAGCAGGAAGATCGGCACAACCCGAGTCTTTGAGGATCTGATCGATGAGTGGAAGCATGAGTTCTGAGACGCCTAAATCCGGCCTTATAATAACGTATATTTATGGTTTTTCATAGAAATGGCAAGTTTTTAATACATCCGAACCATTTAGAGAGCCAAAAATTCAGCCCCGCCCCTGCCCCGATGGCACCCCTTTAGGGCTGTAAGGACCTGATTGCGGACTGGGCGACCAGGAAAATCAACGCCGTCCACCGACACCCAAGAAGGAACATTCGATGGTTCCAACATCCCGCAGGAACCACGACCATCGCGACAGCGCACCAAGGAAGAGCAGCGATCATCAGCCAGAACAATAATCCATCGCTAGGAGACCCGGTGACGACTTCGTAAATCCCACCCGCCAGCACGAGAGCCATCAAAGCAACCCACAGCCCGAGACCCACACATTCGGCAAAACGCACGACGTAACGCCGCCCTTTTTCAGATAACACTCTACTTCGCCGTCCCTTGTGCCGCAAGAACCTGCGCCACCATTGCATCCAGCGACCCGTTTTTGATCGCAATCACACCCTTCGGATCAATCAGATATAACGTGGGAAAGTTGCGCAGATTGTAGAGGGAGGTGTTGGGACCACTGCTGGTGTTGTCCAGCACATTGCGGAAGCTCACCTGGTAATCGGTCAGCGCCTTTTTCGCCTCCGTCTCGATGTCCGTGTTCACTCCGATCACGATCCCGTTCTTGTCCTTCAGCTGCGCAGCCGCCTGGTTCATCAGCGGCAGGGTTCCATGACACGCATGGCACCATCCGCCCCAGAATATCACGATCACATACTTGCCACGATAGTCGCTCAGCTTGAACGGCACCCCGTCCGCGTCCTTCCCCTCGATCTCAGGGGCTTCACATCCCACCTGCAGGTTCGTCATTTCAAACAGCATCTTCGCCACAAAGTCAGACAGCTTAAAACCCTGAATGGTCACATCAAAATAATCAGCCGTAAGCTGCCCAAAGCATTCCAGCGCTTTGAGCTTCGAGGCTGCCGCGGAGGCGCGATCCGCCGAGGCATCGAAGTTCTTGAAGTGAATCGCCCCCAGGGCATACAGCGCCGCAGCCTTCTCGTCACGGTTCTTGTTTTTCTCGATCACCGCCCTCAGCACCGGTTCCGCAGGCAGACCTTGGAACTCCAGATTTTTCACCGACTCCGCAATGCCCGCACGATCCGCGAACGTGGTGCCCAGCATTTTCAGCGCCTCCTGTCCTTCAGGAAAGCCCGCCGCGCCCATCACCAGCCAGTTCACACCCTTCACCACATCCGGCTGATCAAGGTTTGCCTGCACCAGTGTCATCATCTTGGTGGCATAGGGGCCGGCGCTGGGAATGCTGGCGCGGTATTTGTTCTTCTCCTCTTCGGTGGAAGCGGCGATGAGCTTCTGCGTGTTGGCACGCACCGTGTTTTCGTATTCATCAATGATCGCACGGATTTCCGTGGCGAGCGGCGATGCGGGGACCTGCGCCAAAGTGGAAACGGCCGACAGAAGCAGAAGAAGGATGGATCTCATGGCGGTTCAAAAAGGAGAACGACGTGTGCGAAAAGCGAGCGATGCCAGACCGGCGGCCAGACAAAGCATGAGGCTGGCCGGCTCAGGCACCACGGCGAATGACTCATAGACATTGTCATAGACCAGCACCGAAACGCCGTAGTTATCCGTGTGCTCGGTGAGCGTGAATGTCTTGGGCGCGAGTCCGGTATCCGGCGCCTCCACACGGTAAACCGTGCCATCCGTCAGACCGGTGAGGGTGATGTTGTATCCGCCCGCGCTGTTGCTGAAGCCACTCGCCACGAGAATGCCAGTGGCGTCGTTGTAAACATTGACTGCTTCACCCCCGAGTCCTTCCCCCGGTGTGTAAAAGGCGTCCGCCAGCACGGTGTCTTGGTAGATCGAACCCGTCAGAATGGCGTCAGAAATGTAGCTGGCGCCGTCAAAGCGGAACTGCGAGGCCAGATGCTCGGTGATCACATACGGCCCGATGGCCGTCGTATTGCCACCCGGAATCGCCACACTTTGAAATCCGATGCCGATCTCCTTCATGGCGGAGTTCAGCAGCAGATCGCGGTGTCCGGCGGGATTTTGAATGCCATTGCCATAGCCTGCAGTCGAGCCATTGCCATCTCCCCAGTCGATCACGAAGGCACCGTGGGCATGGAACGGCGAGTCTGCCGAGGCAAACAAGTTTTCACCGACGTTCAGCCAGTTTGCCCCGTAGCCGCCATTTTGAATGCGCTGATCGAGGGTCAATCCGTCCAGACCGTGAGCCTGCTGGTCGGATGTCACCATCAGGTTGGAGTAGCTGGTGGCAGAGGTGTTAAGGGCGCTGTTCCATGCCAGCGGGGGCGCTGCCGAGAGACTGGAGAACTGCGAAGCCAGGGCCGAGGCGCTGGTGCCGAAATAGTTCAACGCATAGGCGATGCTCGGATCGTCCGACTTGGTCCCCGCCCATACACCCGGCGAGGAAAAGTTGACCAGATTGGCCAGTTCTCCCTGTGGATCGGCGCGGAATCGATTCGTCAGTTCGAGCATGTACTGCTGGTCTGCCGTCGGATCATTGCCACGCGCCGCGTCGGGGAGAAGTGCCATGCCACACAGCATAAACACCCCCGTTCGCCAAAGCGCGGGAAGGTTTTTGGAAGATGTTGGCACCGGATAGTTCACCTCTCTTAACTTATGGTAATTATATTAAACTGCCAAGCCTGAAGCAGTGGAAATGTCACTTTGCAGCACAAAGTTTACTTGCAGGCGTTCACTTTGGCCCACAAAGTAACTTCATGAGCACGACTGAAGCTGCCTTGGAGAATCTCCGCATCATCCGTTCATTGATGGAAAAGGCGCACATCTATCGCGCTGTCTCCGCGCCCGCAGCACTCACCGGAGGCTTGCTGGCCCTCGTCGCTTCAGCATGGCCCGTGTGGCATGCCTTGAAGAACAATGGCGATGCCGTGATGTGCGACCGCTGCTTTCTGACCACCTGGCTCCTGATCCTCGGGACTGCCTCGGCCTTGAATACTTTTCTCCTTTTCAAAGAGGCGCGCCGCCGCAGCCAGCCCTTCATCTCTGCCGGCATGCGCATGGCGTTGCGGTCCTTTGTGCCGCCGATGCTCGTGGGGGGCTGTGTCGGCATCGGCCTGATTGTGTTTCTGCAAAATCTGACGCTCGCCGCTCTCATCTGGGCGCTCTGCTACGGCCTCGCTCTGATCAGCACCGCCAGCTTCTCCCCCCGGTCGCTCATCCGCCTCGGCTGGGCTTTCGTGGTCACGGGCTTGCTGATCTTCTTTGCCTGGGCGGCCTGCAGCGATGTGCGTCTGCTCTCGAACGATCTCGCCCCAGCTTCGTTGGTTATGGGAGTCACCTTCGGCCTGCTGCATGTGGTGTATGCCCTGGCAGTCTTCTTCAGCGCCCACCCCAGGGAGGAGCAGCCGAAATGATCGACTTCGATCAAATCGACAAGCTCATTCATGAGAAGGGCCGCCTGTCCATCATGACGTTGCTCTCCACACGGGGCGAGTGGGCCTTTCAGGATCTCAAAGCAGAACTCAGCATGAGCGACGGCAATCTCATCTCCCATCTCCGCACCCTGGGCACCGCCGGATACATCAAAGAGAATCGCGACGAGTCCGGCCCTCGCCCGCGCACCAGCTACGAACTCACCGATGCCGGACGCAAGGCCTTCAAAGACTACGTCGAGGTGCTCGGCGAGATCGTCAAAGCCGCCCAGCAGAGCTGAGCCCGTTTCTTTCTACCCATTCACTTTGTCCCACAAAGCTAATCAGCCAAGAACAAGGAACCACGAACAGAGAACAGAAAATGAACATCATCCTCGCTCAACATCACGGCATGTGCTTCGGCGTCCGCGACGCCCTGCGCAGCACTCACACGGCCGCCCTGCGCGCGCCTCTCACCATTCTCGGCCAGCTCGTTCACAACCCTCTCGTTGACCGCCACCTCGCTGCAGTAGGCGCGCAGCGCGGTGATCTTGATGACTTAACCAGCGCCACCACTCAGCAGGTCGCCATCACAGCCCACGGCGCTTCGGACCAGCACCGCCAGGCCTGGCAAAAGGCGGGCCACACTGTCATCGACACCACCTGCCCTCTCGTCAAAAAAGCGCATCAGGCGCTGGCCATGCTGGTGAACGATGGCTACCAGCCCATTGTCATCGGTCAGCAGCAGCACGTCGAAGTGCGCGGCCTTATCGGCGATTTTCCCGCCGCCGTCGTTGTGCTGGAAGAGGCGGACCTCGAACTCATTCCCGCGCATCCGCAACTGGGCATCGTATCCCAAACCACGCAGCCGGTCGATGCCACTCTGCGGCTGGTCGATGCCATCAAACGTCGTCATCCAAGTTCCGAAGTCCGCTTCATCGATACCATTTGCCATCCCACCAAGCAGCGCCAGACCGCGATGGACGAGCTGGTGCGTGAGTGCGACCACATCGTGGTCATCGGCGGCCGCAACAGCAACAACACACGCCAGCTCGCACAAAAAGCCATCGCCCACGGCCGGCGCACCCTGCAGATCGAGCGGCCCGAGGAACTGGATCCCGCGTGGTTTTGCGACGCCCGCAACGTGGGCGTTACCGCAGGCACATCCACGCTGGATGAAACGGTGGACGCCGTCATGCAGCGGCTCCGCCAGATCTCAGCCGAACTCCGCAGCAGCCCTGTGCACGAATTTCTCCGCTCCATGCTCCACGCCGCCTAACCCCAAAACTGAACATCATGAACACTCAACACTGGATCAGCCACTTCGAAGCCAACACACGCCTTAACCACGCACTGCCGCTGCCAGACACGGCCTGCACTCTGCCTGAACTCGATCGCGTCGCCATTGCCCGTTCCATTGCCATCTTCCAGCTGGGAGAAAGCGGTGGTGGCACCCGCCTCCGGCGCTACACCCACAGCATCGCCTCGCTGGAATGCCTGAAAGGGTATCAGCGCGCCGTCGATCTCTTCGTGGCTGAGGAGCAGAGCCACGCCGCCCTGCTGGCACGGCTGGTCACACATCTGCACGGCACCCTGCTGCAGAAGCAATGGACAAACTCCATCTTCCGCTGGATGCGTGATCTGGTGAACCTCGAGTTCAACATCCAGGTACTCCTCACTGCGGAACTCATCGCCGAGGTTTACTTTGGACTCCTCTCCCTGCGTTGCAGCGATCCCGCCGTGCAAACCGTGGCCAAAAAAATCCTGCGCGATGAGATGGGGCATCTTTCCTTCCAGCGCGACTTCCTCTTCGAGCGCCTCAAAGAACTCACTCCCGCCGTGCAACGCCTCTGGCGCTGGCAGTTCCAGTTCATTCACTCCGCCACCGCCTGGGTCGTCGCCTGGGACCACCGCGACTGCCTGCGCAGCCTGAAAGTCACCCCCGCCGACTTCCGCGCCCGCGCCGCTCGCTGCTGGGAGAGCTTTCAGTCGCGGCTGGAGAAGAGATTGTCTGCGGACGCATCCTGGACTTCCCCCACAGGCAGCCCCCTGTCGCGCCCAACATGACACACTGGGACAGGGTCTCCCTGTTTTTGCGTGGCAAACGGCAGTGCATGAGCGCAACGAAGGCCGAAGGTGCGAAGTGATGTCTACGTGAGCGGGCTACCGCTCCCACACGCTCATACCCCCAGCCCTCCACGCGCCATGACCTCGCTGCTTCCCAAACACGACTCCCGCCGCCAGTCGCTGCGGGAGTATGGCTTGAGCCGTTCCTGTGCTCCCATGGAGAAGCCAGGTGTAGACCCCTCAGCCCTGCGTCTGGCCCTCATTTTGCTGGCCACCTTGTCCGTCATCACCGCCGCACTCCTTTCGGCGGCCGGGATGTGAGTCTCATTCACGCCCGCCACGCCGCGGCATCCACTCCAGGATACAGCCGCTCCAGCAGCGCCACCATGCAGTCACCAGTGAGCTGGCGGGCCTGGCGGGAAAGCGTTGCAGGCTGCGTGTCTTTTTGCACGCCGGCCTTCCATAGAAGATCTATGGCATCTGAGTACAGATCTGTCACGGCATCCACGGCTTCACGCCAGAGCTGAGGCTGCTCGCTTTCCTTCCATTCGCCGCGCCCACGTCCGAAGTGGCAGATGGCCAGGTAAGTGAGAAATGACAGCTTCACCTGCTCGCGGAAATGCTCGCGCGACCAGCGCAGCCGCTGATCGCTGCCACGCACAAGATTGTAGCTGCGGATCAAGGCGTACGCGCCGATGCCCGAGGCGATCCCGCCCAGCAGCGCACCGCCGCCAAAGGTCATGCCGCCGAGCTTGAGATCGGCAATGAGACCGCCCATGGCACCTCCTGCAAAGCTGCCGAGCACGCCCCAGATGTTTTCAGAAACGGCCTGCGGCAGATGAAAATGCTCTCGCGCCACCTGGCTCAGTTCGTGTTCCGCCTGACCTTTCAGGCCATGTGCCTCGATGAGATTGTTCGTAGTCTGCTCAATGCGGTCCGCGAGCTGAGTGGCCAGCTTTTGCCGCGCCTCATTGTATTCCCTGTTCAAATCATCGCGCTGCCAGCCCACGCGCTCCAGCAGCGTTTCAGAGCGCACCTCCACACCGTCAAACAGCGCCGCGGTCAGCTGCTCGGAGATGAGGCGCACAGACGTCTGGAAGACGCCCACATTGCGCTGCGCCCAGGCACGTTTAATCTGCTGGAAAGTGGGAATCTTCGAGCCCTGCATCAGCGGCGCCAGCGAGTCCATGAGAATGTCCTCCTGCACCCAGCAGCGCGCAAAGGCATCCAGCGTCAGCACTTCGCGCACGATCTCAAACTGCTTCAAATGCGTGCGCCAGGATTCCAGCTCCGTGGCCTCCAGCAGCGAACTGCCTGGCAGTCCGGTCTGATTCAGCAGCACCACCACGGGCTTCTCCACCCAGCCGAGAATTTCCATCTCGGGGCCGATGTAACTGGCTGCATCAGGCGGCTCGGCGGCATTGACGAGGTAGAGCACCACGTCGGCCTCATCGCGCACATTTTTGAGCGCCTGCTGGCTGCACCACAGCGGGCGGTCCGTGATGCGGTCCCAAGTCTGGGACAGAAACCAAAGCACAGGGCTGCGCTCGCGCTTCAGGCGCTTCATCAGCCGCGCGCTGTCTCCAAAGCCCGGTGTATCCCACAGGCGCAGCATGAAGCCGCCTGTTTCGAGCAGAGTGTGCGATTCATTGAACAGAGTGACGTGCGGCGCATCACGCACCTCTCCCACATCGCTGCGCAGCAGAGTACGGGCGAGCGTCGTCTTGCCTGCATTCGTATGCGAAATGAGGCTCAGCGTCACAATGTCCGAGGCATCGCGCACGTTCAGCTCCCCCGCCTGTTTGTCAGGCGTGCTGGTGGATTTGTTTTTGGAGAAAAGTGCGGGCACTAGGGACGAAAACTTCATGAACATTACGATGCCTGAGGCTTTGCGCGTGCGGATTCTTTACGCACGGCCACAATCACATCAGAGGCCAGACCTTCGACCATCTCTGACCACAGCTGCTCCCGGCCGGCGATCTTTTCCGGGGACCAGCGGCCCGCGAGACTGGTGCCGTCCAGCAGCACCACGAGTTCCGGATCGGCATGCTTCGTCAGCAGGCGCTGGCGCACGTCTGAAACGAGGCGGCGCTGCACTTCCGCTTCGGGCGTGGTGGCCATGTTGAAAAGCATGACCAGATTGGCACACACAGGCTGCCAGGCTGCGGCAAACTCATCCTCCTCACCGGCAGGAATGCGCAGGTACTCAGCACGCGCCATGCCGCCAAAGCGCTCCCTCACGCCACGATCCCACACCTCACGATGCGCAGGCGTGGGCTCGATGGCGTGCACGAGCACCTGGATGCGCTCGCTCCCGCCCTCCACGGCGCGCAGCAGCGTCCGCAGGTAATTGCCCCAATGCAACGCACGGGCCGGCCTGGCCAGGGTCCGGCTGCAGCGTGCCGCACCGATGCCGGCCAGCAATAGGCGCGGCACTACGATCAGCACGAGCAGCGTTCCTGCATACAAATGAATCCACGCCAGGGCTGGCGCAGGGCTTTTCACCCGGCCGGAGGAGCGGTGCATGCCCTCGATCTGGTCCATCGGGATGCGAGTTCCCAGAACCTTTGAAGCTGGCGTGAACAGCGCCTCGAAAAACGTCCTGGCAGGTCCCACTTCGAGCACGGTGCTTTCCCAGACGGCACGGTATTCATGCGACCAGCCGCGCGCATAAAGTGCCACTGCCCCGCCGATGGCCATGAGCGCCGCAGCCACATGCAGCCACATGCGCAGCCGCATTTGCAAACGCTTCCAGGCCAGCGGCCAGGCGAGTTCTTCAAAGCGCTTTTGCACCGTGTCAGCCACACCGCTGGTCACTTCCTTGGTGGCTCTTCCCATCCGTGAAATACCATGGGCCAGAATTTCGGCCATCCATCCGCCACGCCCTGCCAGCGAAGAGGCGGGCATCAGTTCGCAGAAGAGGCCCAGCACGATCACCACCGCATTCCATGCCAGCAGTCCCACCAGCGGCAGGGCCAGCAAATTGAACTCGCTCGACTGGCCCAAGTCCGAAAGAGCGTAACCGGTGATCAGCGCCAGAGCCCAGCCGGCCAGCGCCAGCGCCCAGCGCCCCTGCGGCACACAAAGAAGCTCCAGCACGCGGATCAAATCCCCCCGCCAGCCCACCGCCTCGCGCTCCAGCCACTCCGCGCGTTTGTCCAGAAACGACTCGGACCGCTCATCCAGCACCTCCCCCTTGATCTCCTCGGACCCCAGCCCGGCGCGGGTGTGGGCCGTGGCCTCGCGACGACGCTCCGCATTGACGAGAACGCCATCGGTGTCGCCTTCTTCGAGTGCGCGCCATTTCAGCACGCGCTGCCAGTCATTCCAATCCATTCAGGGGGGGTGTTTCCGGGAAACTAAACGCAGCTTTGGCGGGATTCCACCGACTCCGTGCATTTTCACCACAGGGATCTTTCACGAATACGGCTTATATGGCATCCTCCACCCATGTTTCACCATCCTTTTTCCCACGTCCGGTCTGTGCTGGGTACCATGGCGGCTCTGCTGCTCTGCGCGGGCTGGCTGCAGGCCTCATCTCTGGCGCCAACCAGTGAGCAGGAGGATGTCAAAGCAGCACTGGGCATCTGCACAGGCAGGATCACCAGCCTGGAGAGCTTCCGGCACCCGCTGCGCGGCGGCATTTTCACGCGGGTGAAGATTTCCGTCACCGAAGCGATCAAAGGGCGCTTCCCGGCCTCCATCACCCTCATCCAGCGTGGCGGCTCCCTGGATGGCGAGAGCGAATCCACCGGTCTGGCGGGGGCGTTTGCCGTGGGCGAGGAGCGCCTGTTTTATGTGACAAAGCGTGCGGATGGGTCGCTGGAACTGCTGCGCGGCTTTGCCAGCGCCGAAAACATTGGCTCCGCCCTGCCACGGCACGGCTTTGCCAGCATGCTCAAACTCCGCCGGCTGCGTCTTCTGGCGGCAGCGGCGGGTACGACCCAGACGGCGCCGGTCTCCGGCGGAGATTTCAGCAGTCAGGCCGGCGTGCAGCAGGCAAACTCAGGCACGCCCTCCAGTGCCGTCGGTCTGCTGGTGGATGGCAACAATATCCCTGCGCGGCTGCTGGCACCGGACCGTGGAGAGCAAATCGGTTACCTGGTGGATGTGCAGGCGCTGCCGACCGGAATCTCCCAGGTGCAGGCGCTCAATGCGGTGACGCAGGCGCTCGCGGCCTGGAGCGCTGTCACGGGAATCAGCTTTCGATTTGACGGACTGCAAGATTTCGGCCAGTCGGCGGCGTCGGTCAGCATCGACGATGAGAGGCTGCGCATCCAGCTGCACGATTTGTATGGAGAAATCTCCGGCGCCACGACGCTCGGCGTGGGCGGCCGCGCCACGACGAATGTCAGCAATGATTTTACCACCACTGGTGGCGGGGGCGGGCAGGTCAGCGGTCTGGAGTTTCACAAGACCACCCGGGGATATGTGGTGCTGAAACATACCGCCACCTCCATGCAGACCTTGAGCACCTTTGCTGAAGTGCTCTGCCATGAGGTGGGCCACTCGCTGGGCATGGCGCACTCCAGCGAAAACGCCTCTGAAACCGACACCACCCTGAAGCAGGCCGTCATGTATTTCCAGGCCCATGCAGACGGCCGCGGAGCCACACTGGGCACCTACGATGGCCCGGTGATTCAGAAGGTGCATCCGCCGACGGACACGCCCCCCTATTCCTACGACCGCATCATGCCCATGGTCACCGCACCTTCCGCCATCACCACCGTGGCTGGAATCAATGAGCTCCAGCTTTTCGGCTGTGATCTGCAGACCGCCTCGGCAGCGCTCACGCTCGTCACCACCGGTCCTTCCTCGGGAGGCGGTGGCACTCTGAGCTTCAGCGGCAGCACCGTGACGGCGACCCAGGCAGGCTACTTCAGCGATGGCAGTGTCGATCCCGCCAGCACGTCCTTCTATGTGCTCAAGTGGGTGCGCTTCTCAGACGGCGTCAATGCCTCGCCGTGGACGCGGGTCCGCATCACCTCCATCTATGCCGACTCCAGACCCTCCGGCGCGGCTGACGGCCTGCCTGACAGTTGGATGACCACCTACTTTGGCTCCATCACCCCAAGCGCCGCCAACCTCAGCCGGGCGACTGATGACAAAGACAAGGACGGCCTGAGCAACCTCACGGAATTTCTTCTCGGCACCAGTCCCATCGATGCCAATTCCCGCCTGAAGACGACCTCCTTCGATGGCGCTTCTTTGCAATGGTCCGCCACGCCTTACCTGCTCTATTACGTGGAGTCATCGCCAGATGCGACCACCTGGACGCGCTTTGGCAATCCCGTCCTTCCAACCACCACCACCGGTCTTTCCAGCGGCACTTTCATTCCTGCCGCGACGGCCCGGAAGTTTTATCGCGTTCACTTTGCACCTTGATCAACCACGAGCTGGCCGGCCTTCATGCGCAGGTGCAGAGTGCCCAGCGCCGCCGCCTCACTGGTGGAATGGGTGACGTGCAAAACGGTCAGCCCATGCTCCTGCTGCACACGCTGCAGCAGCAGCATAGCCTCGGCTCTCATGCTTTCATCCAGCGCGGAGAGAGGCTCATCCAGCAGCAGCAGCTTTGGCTTTGCCGCCAGCGCGCGGGCCAGGGCCACGCGCTGCTTTTCACCACCAGACAGCATGTCTGGCAGACGGTCCAGCAGCGGAGAAATGCCAAACTTTTCGGCGAGGCTTCTCACGCATTGCTCCACCTCCGCGGGCGGCATGCCGCGCAGCTTCGGCGCGAAGCCGATCTGCTCCCGCACGCGCAGTCCTGGAAACAGCGCCAGATCCTGGGGCACGTAGCCAATCCCTCGCTCCCGTGGCTCCAAAGCAGTGACGTCTTTGCCGTCCAGCAGCACGCGTCCCAAAGTGGGCTTCCGCAGGCCGCAGATGATTTCCAGCAGGGAGGTCTTGCCGCAGCCGGTCGAGCCCATGAGCACCGCATAAGTGCCGGACGGGATGGCGACATCCACCCCCTCGAGGATCGTCCGGCCTGAAACTTTCCAGGTAAGCTGTTCGAGCTGGATCATACTTTTTCCCCCGTCGCACGCACCGCCACCAGCACCAGCACGGCCAGCAGTACCATGAACAAACTCACCGCCACGGCGGCATCGAGATTTCCCACGCTGAGTTCCAGCCAGACCGTCGTCGGCAGCACCTCCGTCTTCATGCGCGTGGCGCCGGCAAAGACGAGGATCGGGCCAAACTCCCCAAGGCTGCGTGCCCAGGCGACGCAAAACGCCCCCACCATGCCGCGCCTTGCCGCCGGCAGCGCCACATGCCACAACGCCTGAAACCGCGTGCAACCCAGCGTCAGTGCCACTTCCTCCGGCCGCGCGGAAAGGTGCTGGAACGTGCCGCGCATCGTCCGGATCGCAAACGCTGCGGCCACCACAAACTGCGCCAGCACCACCCCGCTGACTTCATAGGTGAAGGGAATCGCCATCTCAATGACCTTGCCAATCTTCGTTTGGAAAAAGATCAGCAGACACAAACCCACGACCAGCGGCGGCAGGATAATCGGAATGTCCAGCGCGGCATCCAGCCAGGATTTGCCGCGAAACTCCAGCCGCGTCATCAAATAACCCACCGGCACCGCCAGCAGCAGCGCAAAACCCGCCGCGATCGTGCACGTCATCAGGCTCAAAAAAGTAGCATGCAGGATGTTCGGCGACCGCAGCACCTGCAGCCAGGAATCCGGCGTGCTGTACGTCGCCGTGGCTCCGAGCAGAAGCCCCCAGAAAAGGAGATACCCCGCTGTGATCAACGCCAGAGCCAGCCAGCAAAAGTTCGAACGATTTAGGCGCATGGAGTTACTCGGGCTTCCTAAGCCACAGCGATTGCCGCAAGCGATCAGGATCCTGGGCACCATGGAAGATTGCATAAACGACCACGACACCTCCGGTATATTCATAATAAATCGTGTAAGGAAACCGGCGCATTTTGAAATGTCGGAAATCATCCATGGCCTTGCCATATCCTTCCGGCATCTGGCAGATCGCAACCAATGCCGCATCGAGGCACCGTAAAAAATCTTTTCCGAGACCCTCTCCCCGTCGCTCCAGCCAATGGTAGGCATCCGCGATCTCCTGGTCGGCCTCGGGCAAAATGATCGACTCAGCGGCCATCGCTTCCGAGCAGAGATTTTTTCACCTCATCCCACGAACGGCCCTGGCTTGCACCACTGGCATGGGCCGCCTTGCGACGGGTTAGTTCTTCGCGCTGTCCGGCAGTGAGCGTGGGCGGCTCTTCAGATAACGCGATGCGGTCCCACATGTCTTCGACAAGTTGAATCTGCTGCGCTGGCTCCAAGAGGGTGAATGCCTGAAGGATGGCTTCCGTGCTCATGCCCGCACTGTGAGGCAAGACGCAGGGATTTCAACCAGCCATCCATTTCCGCCCTCACCAGTCCACATCCTGCCCGATCTTTTCATCCAGCCACTTGCGCAGCTTGTCGAGGCCTTCGCCGGTTTCGGCGGAAACGGGGTGGATTTTGATGCGCTTAAAGCGCTCCTTGAAGTTGGCGAGGTGATCCTGGCTCTCGGGGAGGTCGATTTTGTTGGCGATGATGCACCAGGGGCGCTTGGCCAGTTCCTTGGAGTACAGGGACACCTCCTTGCGCACGATTTCCAAATCGGAGACGGGGTCGCGGCCTTCGGTGCCTGCCGTGTCCACCACGAAGAGCAGCACTCGGCAGCGCATGATGTGGCGCAGGAAATCATGGCCGAGGCCGATGTTTTCATGCGCGCCTTCGATGAGTCCGGGAATGTCCGCCAGGCTGCCGCGGCGGTTGGGGCCAAACTCGATCACCCCGACCATCGGCTGCAGCGTGGTGAAGGGGTAGTTGGCGATCTTGGGCTTGGCAGCGCTCAGCTTGGAGAGCAGTGTGGATTTGCCAGCGTTCGGCGCGCCGACGAATCCGGCATCCGCGATGCTGCGCATCTCGAAGTGGAACTCGCCCTCCTCCCCAGGAGTGCCTGGAGTAAACTCGCGCGGGGCCTGGTGCGTGGAGGTTTTGAAATGCACGTTCCCCTTCCCGCCTTTGCCGCCTTTGCATAGGACGTAAGTGGAGTTGGTCTCAGTCAGGTCGGCCACCGGCTCATAGCGGGTTACGAGCTCATTCGTCTCGTTGTCGTACTCATGGATGACCCGGCTGACCAGTGTTCCAGGCGGAACTTTGTACACCACGTCCTTGCCGCTGCGGCCGGTACACTGGGTGGCGCCGCCTTTGGCACCATCTTCGGCAAAGAGCCGGTTGTTGAAGACGTAGTTGCGCAGGCTGTCCGTGCTGGGGTCCACCAGCAGGATGAGGCTGCCACCGTTTCCGCCGTCGCCGCCGTCAGGGCCGCCTTTGGGACGAAATTTTCCGCGGTGAAAGTGCGCACTGCCATCGCCGCCTTTTCCGGCGCGCGCTTGGACTTTGATTTGATCGACAAACATGGGTTGTTCAGTTAGCCGGGGTTGGGCCCGGGGGCAAGGGCCAGCTTCTGCAGCCTTCGCCCCCTACTGCCCGGCCGCCTCCCTGGTCTCAGCCGGATAAAACAGCTGCATGGCACGCCGGATCTCCGGGCATTTCAAACTTGCGGCGTAGATCGCGTCCGGCACCTTGCGGTGTTTGACGAGCAAGTGGTAGGAACCAAGAGCCTCAAAACCCGCATTGAGCGCTCCTTCCATGGGCAGGTAGCTGCGGCCATCCACCTCGATGTTTTCGACCATGCCCCAGGGTGGGAAATAGCTCGCCTTCTCCATGCGTTCCAGCAGCTCATACGTCTCCGAGGTCTGCACATGCAGCGAGCCGGACATCAGGATGTAGTGCGGGTGGATGAGCTTCTGATCCGGCAGATCCACTCCGCCGACGTAGTAGCCGTTGCCTGCCTGATTTTCACCAGCGGAAAGGCCAAAGATACCGTTGCGCGCCGCCTGGGACTGCGGCCAGCGTTTCGGGATGTAGGCACGCTGCGCTCCCAGCATGGCACGGCGCACGCTGAGCCAGCGCACCCCGTCGTGCGCATCGGGTGCATCGCTGTCAAAGTCAGGGTAAAACAGGCTTTGCAGTTCGGTGATGAAGCCTGTGCCTTGCCAGGCCTTGCCCGGACTGCGCATGGGCGGCGGACGAAAGTCGGGACGCGCGATGCCCTCCATGAGCGTCACCAAAGCAGTTTCCCCGCCCCAGTCCTGCCAGCCATGCGGCAGGAGCGTCTTGGCGTCATCGCTCAGGCCATGGGAAAGCTGGCCATCCGGGAGATGCAGGTGATTAAATTCGATGGCCTGAATCTGCTGCACCAGTTCTTGAGCGACGAGCGGCACATCCAGCATGATGGCCGCCAGGAGCATGGACTGCGCATAGATGGCCGTGTCCACCGTACTGTACTCGGTGCCCGGGTGGATGCAGTATTTGTCGTCGTGCTTGTGCACAAAGTGCGGCAGCAGTCCGCGCCCGGTCTTGAGTTTCTTCATGGCCTCGTGCGTACGGGCCAGCACCCAGCGCGCATAATCCGGGCTCACAATGCCCAGGTTTTCCTGCGCCGCCGCCGCCGAAGCGAGGACGTACATGCCGGTGGCGGAGACGGACTCAAAAGCTCCTTCTTCAATGTGGGCACGGTCGCGGACAAAACCCGTGTCGATGGAATAACTGCGGGCGATCTTCGCATACGAAGCCAGGAAGGTGTAAAGGTCCCACGGCATCTGCGGCAGTTCGATGCCGAGGAACAGGCCTGAGACCTTGACCTCGGCCCCAGGTTCCGCCGTCCAGATGAGGGTCTTGCCGTCCTGCACCGCCTCAGGGGCCACCGCATGCACAAACATGTGATACTGCGGCTCCGTGAGTTCGATCATCTGCGACCAGCGCTCCTCGTTGGTGGGAGATTTGATTTCGAGCTTGATCTTCCCCCGTCCGGCAGCCCTGACCATCACCGCAGTCACGCGCGGCTGGTACCGGGCGGAGATGGGTGCCGGATAGGCGTGCGTGAAATTCATCACGCGGTTCGCATTGCGCGCCTGCCCTGCCAGGCTGTGCCACATGCCGGCCCAGGCCTCCGGCTGCTGGCCGAGATGCACCACCACTTCATCCGTCAGCCACTCCATCTCATGCTCCGCCGGCCCGTGGAAGCCGAAGTCAGTGCCTATGTGAGTGTAGGCCGTGAATGAATTCAGCCGCTTGGTGCCCGCGAGCACCTGCTGATTTTCATCCCGATGAATGAAATACTCCTGCACCGGCTGCCACACAAGTCGTGTGGCCGGCTGCCCCGCCGCTTGCGTGCATAGCAGCGCAGCAGCGGCTCCGATGGTTGGAAAGAGACGCATAAAAGCTTCTACGATAGTGGCAAGCGCAAGGTTTTGCCACCTTTCCAACCTTAAACTTTATCTTAGTCGGGCGATCAGCGCTCCTCGATCGGCACCACCTTCTGGCCATACGGCTTGCCGACGTAGGCACTCAGAGGGCGGAACAGGCGGTTTTCGCTCCACTGTTCCAGCACGTGGGCGGTCCAGCCGCTCATGCGGGCGATGGCGAAGATCGGGGTGAAAAGATCGGTCGGAATGCCAAGGCTGTAGTAAACCGTGGCACTGTAGAAGTCCACGTTGGCGTTGAGGCCCTTCTGCTCGCGCATGATCTGGGCGATGCGCTCGGACATCTGGATCCACTTGGACTCGCCGAGCTGGCTGGTGAGCTGGATGGCCATCTCACGCAGATGCGGAGCGCGGGGGTCGAGCACCTTGTAAACGCGATGGCCGATGCCCATGATCTTCTTCTTCTGCGCCAGAGCGTCAGCCACCCAGGCGTCCACCTTGTCAGGCGAGCCGATCTCTTCCAGCATGTGGATCACGCCTTCATTGGCGCCGCCGTGAAGAGGGCCTTTGAGCGCGCCAATGGCGGCGCTGATGGCGGAGAACATGTCGCTCAATGTGGAGGCGACGACGCGGGCGGTGAAGGTGGAGGCATTGAATCCGTGCTCCGCATGCAGGATGTAGGCGATGTCGAGAGTCTTCTCGGCCTCCTTGCTCGGCACTTCGCCGTTCATCAGGTAAAGGAAATGGGCGGCTTCGCTAAGGTCTTTGCGCACAGGTGGCAGTTCCAGGCCCTGACGGGCGCGGTGGAAGTAGGCGGCGATGACGCCGATCTGCGAGGTCAGGCGGATGGCGTTGGCCAGATTTTCACTGACTTCGATGTCGTGGCGCTTCTGATCATAGCAGCCGAGCATGGACACCGCGGTGCGCATGATGTCGATCGGCTTGGCCGTTTTCGGCGCAGTCTTCAGGAAGTCGATCACGCCCTGCGGAAGTTCACGCTCCGCACGCAGCGCCGTGGTGAGTTTCTCCAGCTCTCCCTTGTTGGGAAGCTTGTTGTAGTAGAGCAGGTACACCACTTCTTCGTAGCTGACTTTGACGAGCTCGTTGATGTCGTACCCACAATAGAACAAAACGCCCTCCGCTCCTTTCACCTCCCCAAGACGGGTTTCAGCAGCGATGATACCTTCGAGACCTTTGGATACAACAGACATGGGGGTGGGCGTGGGGGTTTTGAGTTGGATAGCAAATAGCGTGCTCAAACTACGGCTCAACCAAAGACTCGTTCACAGGAAAAGAAATCTTCCATCGGGGATGGGCGGCATCCCCTGCGGACAGGAGGCGGTTTTTGTTTGTGCATGGCTCGTCATTGGCCTAGCTGCACGCATGTCAGCCCCCTTCCGCCTGCTGTTTGTCTGCCTGGGCAATATCTGCCGCTCCCCTGCGGCGGAGGGCGTCATGCGGTCATTGATCGAGCGCGAGGGCCTGGCGGATCGGGTGACCATCCGCTCGGCCGGCACAGGCGGCTGGCATGTAGGCAAACTCCCCGACCAAAGAATGCGCACTGCAGCACAAAACAGGGGCTATGATCTCAGCAGCCGCGCCCGGCAGGTGACTCAAAACGACTTGCGCGACTACGACCTCGTACTCGTCATGGACAATCAAAACATGCGCGACATACGCACCTACGATCTCTCTTCCCAGTTCGGCTCGAAAATCCGGCTCTTCTGCGAATTCTGCTCTCACCATAAAGACCGGGAAGTGCCTGATCCTTACTACGGCGGCGAGCAGGGTTTTGAGCTGGTGCTGGACCTTCTGGAAGACGGCTGCCGTGGTGTGCTGGCGCACATTCGCTCAGCCCTCCCGTAAAATCGCCTCGGCCACGCGCATGCCATCGGCCGCTGCGGAGATGATGCCGCCAGCATAGCCCGCGCCTTCACCTGCTGGGTAGAAATGTTTCACGCTGACGCACTCCATTGTTTTCACATCCCTCGGAATGCGGACCGGTGAGGAACTGCGGGTCTCCACTCCGGTGAGCACCGCATCCTCCAGCGCAAAGCCCGGCAGGCTTTTGTCGATGCGCGGGATCGCTTCCTGAATCGTCTCTATCGTATATTCCGGCAGGCATTCGGTCAGGTTGGACCACACCACGCCCGGCTCGTAGGAGGGCTTCACCTTGCCAGGCCCCGTCGAGGCGCGTCCCGCCAGGAAGTCGCCCAGAAGCTGCGCCGGGGCGTGGTAGTTGCTGCCACCAAGCACGAATGCTTTGCGCTCCAGATTGCGCTGAAACTCGATGCCGCCGAGCACATCTCCCGCAGGCATGTCCTCCGGCCGCACGTCCACCATGAAGCCGCTGTTGGCGTTCGACTCCGCGCGCGCATAGCTGCTCATGCCATTCGTCACCACCATGCCCGGCTCCGAGCTGGCGGCCACGACGAGACCGCCGGGACACATGCAAAAGCTGTAGGCCGCGCGGCCCGTGCCGCAGTGCGCCACAAATTTATATGGCGCCGATCCCAGCCGCGCGTGCCCGGCCCATTTCCCGTACAAACTGCGGTCGATCAACGTCTGCGGATGCTCGATGCGCACGCCAATGGAAAAGGGCTTGGCCTCAAACGGCACGCCATGACGATGCAGCATGGAAAACGTGTCCCGCGAGCTGTGCCCGATGCCAAAGACGAAGCGCGAGCCTTCGATGGTTTCGCCGTCAGCCAGCGTCACCGCACGCATCACGCCGTCTTCGATCACGACATCCGCCACACGCGCGCCAAACCGCACCTCTCCTCCTAGGGCGATGATCTCCTCACGCACATGCCTCACCACTTTGATGAGGCGGTCCGTGCCAATGTGCGGCCTGCTTTTGATCAAGATGTCCTCCGGCGCCCCGGCAGCCACCATCTCCCGCAGCAGCCAGGGGATGCGGTGCTCGCGATCCCGGATCTGCGTGTAGAGCTTGCCGTCTGAGAAGGTGCCCGCACCGCCTTCGCCGAACTGCACGTTGGATTCCGCATTGAAATCCCAGCCGCGCCGCCAGAAGCCGGTCACGTCACGCGCCCTGTCCCCCGCCGCCTTGCCTCGCTCCAGCAGCAGGGGCTTCAGCCCCGCACGTGCCAGCAGCAGTCCGCAAAACAGTCCGCAAGGCCCCGTGCCGACCACCACAGGCCGTGCACCCGCGGCGCGCACCACGTTCTGCGCCACTTCCCGATACTCCTCCTCCGACGCCGGACCGATGCGCGGATTTTTGCCGATGCGCTTGAGCACCCGCGCCTCGTCCTTCACTTCGGCCAGCAGCGTGAAGCTGAACTCCACGTGGCCGCGGCGTGCATCGATGGCCCGCTGCTTCACCTTCAGGGTGATCACATCTTCATCGCGCGCACCCAGCAGCTTCACCACCGCACGGCGCAGGTCATCGTCCTGATGATCGACGGGGAGGAGAACCTGGGAAAGCTGGAGCATTGGAGGGGACGGGATTTGGCGGCAGTGCCAATAGCCCGTGCCAACGCCATATCAACCCTACTTCGTGTTTGCCGGCTTCTCCACCGGCGGAGCATACCACCCGAAAACCTTGTCTCCGTTAAAAAGCTTGTGGTGCTCTGGCGTGATGCCGCCGTAATCGGCGATGACGCCTCCCGGCTCCACCGTGCCGACGCGCAGGTTGGCATACACGTCGCCTTCGTCATACAGGACATGCAGCGGATCGCGTGGATTGAGCTGCACTCCCTTCACCGGTTTCACGACCGTAAATCGCCAGGTGGTATCGATGTGCTGGATGGCCCCCAGCTCACGGTAGGTCAACGCCTTGGGCACATTTTTCAGGTCGTACTGCGCCGCATTGTTGGTGCGCCAAGGGTCATAGGCCAGGCTGCCCGGATTGGAATAATCCCCCGCCCACATGGCCTGGTAGGGGATCGGGTCTGGCTGGTTCGCACGAATGGCTGCGGGCGACTGCGTCACGGGAAAGCTGGGATACACCGGCAGCGGATCGACCCGGTCCACGATTTTGCCCACGAGCGAGAACACATCGGTGACCCGGCCATAGGTGAAGAACTGGTGGGAGTCGATCATCTCAGAGGTGGCCACCCTTGTCTTCTTGATCGTGAGCCGGTGCTCATTGGAGGTGGTGAACAAATTAAAGCTCAGCAGGTAATCCACGTCCTTGTCCAGCACGGAGATCCGGCCCTGAACATCCTTCGGCAGGGCCAGCGTCTGCGTACCGTTCTTGGTCTCCTCCGTGGTCAGGTTAAACACACGCATCTGGCCGCGGCGCAGCAGGTTCGTGCTGATGCTGTCCGCCAGCGCCCGGCCCAGATCAGGGCGGCGCGTACCGTCCACTGTCACATCCTCGGCGTAGATCGCGACCTTGGGCTTCTCCGCACTTTTCACACTCCAGTCGTCTACGGCATGCAGTTTCGCGCTAAATACCGTGCTCAGGAGAGCCGCCGTGAATAGGGTGAGTCGGTGCTGATACATGGCCTATTGGAGTTTGGCCGATGTTAAGGGTTCAAAAATCGCTTGGGAAGCGATATTTTGTCATCCCATTCTTCTAAAACATCCTAAGGATTCCAAAGATTCTGTTTTTGGAACCACTCCCGCACCAGACGGAACACCTCATCGCGCATCGTCTGGTCGATCGGGTGCCCCTGGCCGTCGGCCACGAGGCGGTCATTGGGCACGTGATTCTTGTCCAGCACCTGCTTGAAGTTGGCGGACTGCTCCGGGCGCACGGTGTTGTCATTGCCACCATGCAGCATGAGAAAAGGCACTCGGATCTTTTCCGCCGCCGCATGGGAGGGCGCGGCATAGCCCTCCTGCGGCGAGATGCCGCTGCCGGTGATCGCCGCAGCTTTCAGCCCGGCGGGAGCCGTGGCCGCCAGACCGATGGTGACGAAACCGCCCATGCTGTGGCCATAAGCCGCCAGCCTCGTGGCATCGACCTCCGGCATGCTGCGCAAAATGGCCAGGCAGGTCTGCGCTCGGCGGATGTTTTCCTCGCTCGCGCCAAACTGGGCGCGGTCTCCGCCCGCGGTGCCTGCGTGCGTGTAGTTCGGCGCGATGCACACCATGCCCCACTGCACCATCTCGCTTGCTTTCATTCCGCCAAATCCCTGCGCATTGCCACCCATGCCATGGCTGATCAGCACCGCAGGGAACGGCCCCTTCCCCGCTGGCTTCATGAAAATGCCGTCCATGGTGAAGTCACCGTCTCGATAGGTCCAGCGCTCGCCATCGAGCTGAAATCCCTTCAGGGCGGCACCGGTGCCACCTTTCGGCGCCGGTGCGCTGGCCGGCGGATTCTGCGCCGGAGCCGCTGGTGGCGACGGGGCGCCGTCGCTCTCTTCACGTGTGATGATGCCGTCGTTGTTTTTGTCGAGCAGCCGGAAGAGCGGCGGCGGGCCGCTGAACTCCTCACGCGTGACCTTGCCATCCTTGTTTTTGTCATCACGTCCGGAGATTACCTCCCAGGGGATGCCACGCCGTGCTCCGCCCTGCGGCATGCCTTTGCGCGGATCGCGCTCCATCGCCGCGGCATCGGCGGTGCTTTCCGTGGCCAGCGCTTCGACCTTGGCGCTGCTGCTTTTGAGCCTCTCCTCAAAGAAAGTCCCGACCATGTCGTCGATGTTTTTGCCCGCGAATCCCGGGCCGCCATGCCCTGCTCCATGAATGGTGTGAAAGTGCGCGCTCACCTCGCTCTTTCGCAGCGCGTCAAACAGCATCTGGCTCTGATTGATCGGCACCGTGGGGTCCTTGTCTCCATGCACGATGAGAAAGGGCGGTTCATCTTTGGTCACATACGTGATGGGGTTCATCCGCGCGGCCTTCTCCTTGTTTTGCATCACCGCGCCACCGATCAGCCTGGCCTCTGGCGAGGCATCCGTTGCATGACTCTCATAGCCCGGTGTGGTGACGAATGCGGTGAAATCCGTCGGGCCGAAATAATCGCACACGGCCTGCACACGGCTGGACTGGTCCAGGTTTGCCCCCACATCAAACTCCTTCACATCTCCGCTGGTGCCGAGCAATGCCACCAGATGCCCGCCCGCGGAACTGCCCCACACACCGAAGCGCTTGGGATCGAGTGAATACTTCTCCGCATGCGCCCGCAGCCAGCGAATGGCCGCCTTGCAGTCTTCAATCTGCGCAGGAAACACCGCGTGACCGCTCAGGCGGTAGTTGATGCTGGCCACCGCATACCCCTTCCCGACATAGCCTCCGCGCAATGGCGGACAGCCATCCTTGCTGCCGTTCTGCCAGCCACCCCCATGCACCCAGATGATGAGCGGAAGCGGGCCTTCGGCTTTCTCCGGCAGATAAAGGTCCAGTTTGTGCCGCTCATGCCCGCCTTCCACATAGGTCAGATCGCGCAGCTCTTTGACTCCGGCCGGAGCGCGCAGCTGCTGCGCCCAGACGCTGGTGAATGATGCGGCAAACAGGATAAAGCAAAGGATGGGTTTCATGGGGTGCTCGGCGGTTGTGTTGGGTTCGGGAAAATCAGTTCTGGCGGTTCTCGTCCTGCGTCAGGCCGGCGATGATTCGCTTCAACATGCTGGAGACCTGACCGGCCTCACCGGGCTTAAGGCCCTGCTCCACGGCGGCCACTACTCGCCGGTGCAGTTCACGCACCCGTGGCTCGATCTCACGTCCTTTGGCGGTCAGTCGCACCCGCACCGCACGTCCGTCCTGCGCACATGTCCGCAGGGTGACCACGCCTGATTTTTCCAGGCGGCCCAGCAGGGAGTTCAGCGCTGCGGCCGAACGCTGCGTCCGCCCGGCAAGCTCCTTGATGATGCAGCCATCCTGCTCATACAGCGCGAAAAGCACCGGCGCCATTCCCGGCCGCAGCAGACGGTCCAGTTTCAGCTCTGCCAGCGTGCGTTCCACCAGCCCCTGAAAGTGGATGTTCGTCCGCGCGATCAGCGCCGGCAGATCCTCCAGCGGCGATGCTGCGGCGGCCTTGAGCGGGCTCGAATTGTTTTTCGGCAAACGGGTGCTGGCAGCCATAATACTTCAGGGGTGAAGCATCGAACCGCGCTGCTGCGCAGAAGTTGCAAAAAAATTCAGGGCTTCCTCACCAGCGCCCTGACCTCCGCCGCACCGATGGCGTGGTGAAACACCATCTGGGTGCCGAGCGGCTGGCTGGAGGCCGCCGCTGTTGCGGCCCCCTCTTTTTTCTTCCGTCCTGGCAGCGGATCTTCCAGCACCGTCTGAATCTCGGACACATGACCGACCCCATTGCCAAACTGGTCGATCAGCGCCGAACCGCTCGATCCAGGGGCCCAGTCAGTCGTGGTTTCCAGCCAGACAGGTTTCGCCACGGTGGCGCCCTCAGGCAGCTTGTCTGCCTCCTTCTTGCGCATGAAGGATCGTTTCACAAACCGGCTCACGATGCCTTCGCTGAAGTACCCACGTTTGCCTGCGGGATCGCTGAAACACCACACGGAATCCCCCGGACTCACGTCCAGGCTGAGCGGCAGCGCTGTGAGCGGCTGCTCGGACTTCACACGCAGAATTGCGCTGTCGGTGCCGATGTTGCACGCCAGCACTTCAGTCACCGGCAGCAGCACATCCTCTTCCGTGGCCACCACGAGCCAGCCTTCCTTCATGTTCGGCGGCGGGGCGATGACATGCGCACAAGTGGCCACCGCCCCATCGGCGGTGATGGCATAGCCACCGGCGAGATCGAGGTGCCATTTGTCACATTTCGAGCACAGGTAAAACTGCCCCACGCGCAGGTGCGCCATGCGTGCCCGCTGCCAGCGCTCGCGGGCTGTCAGTGGCTTGGACTCCGCCGCTGGCAGTGCCAGATCGCACTGCGCCCGCTGCGCCTGCTCTGTGGCCTTCGTCATTGAGAGCAGCTCGGAAGCACCTTGCAGTTTCTTCGCCTGCTCCATCAGCGCCGCATTCGGTCTGGCCCCACGCCCTTCGGCATACACCGGCACTCCCGGAGCCTGCGCATGGGCGGCGGCCGCCCCTGCCAGCAAGACGAAAAGTGTGCAGATGTGTTTCATGGGCTTCAGCCGATTTTCTCGGCTCCAAAATGGCTTCTCAGGGCTTCCGGGATCTGAATGCTGCCGTCCGCCTGCTGATACGTTTCCACGAGTGCGACGAACAAACGTGCGAGCGCCGTGCCGGAGCCGTTCAGCGTGTGCGGGATGCGGTTCTTGCCGTTTTCATCCTTGTAGCGCAGGTTCATGCGGCGCGCCTGGTAGTCGCCAAAGTTCGAGCAGCTGGACACTTCAAGGTAGGTCCCCTGCCCCGGCGCCCAGACTTCGATGTCATAGGTCTTGGCCGAGCCAAAGCCGATGTCTCCCGTGCAAAGCTCGATCACGCGATAGTGCAGGCCCAGAAGCTGCAGCACTTTTTCCGCGTTCGCGGTCAGGCTTTCCAGCTCCGCCATGCTCGTCTCCGGCGTGGTGATCTTCACCAGCTCCACCTTGTCAAACTGGTGCATGCGGATCAGTCCGCGTGTACCCAGGCCCGCGCTGCCGGCCTCACGACGGAAGCAGGGCGTGTAAGCCGCGTAGTTCACCGGCAGCTTTTCCAGCGGCAGGATTTCATCACGATGCAGATTCGTCACCGGCACCTCGGCAGTCGGAATGAGGTACAAATCATCCGTGGCGCTGTGGTACACCTGGTCGCCAAATTTCGGCAACTGGCCGGTGCCCACAAGGCACTCCGACTTCACCAGCAGCGGCGGGCTGATTTCCTCATAACCGTGCTGCGTCGTGTGCAGGTCCAGCAGGAAACTGATCAAGGCGCGCTCCAAGCGTGCGCCTGCGCCGCGATACACCACAAAGGCGCTGCCCGAGATCTTCGCCCCGGCTTCGAAATCCAGCATGCCATGGGCGGCACCGAGGGCTGTGTGGTCCTTTGGCTGAAAGTCATAGGCAGGCTTGGTGCCCCACACACGCACTTCGGGATTTTCTTCCGCCGTGCTGCCCACCGGGCAGGCCTCATGCGGCAGATTGGGCAGGCTCAGAAGAAGGTCACGCTGCCGGATGTCCGCCGCATCGGCCTCACGACCGATCTCTTCAATTCTCGCGCCAATGCCGCGGACCTCCGCCTCGATGGCGCTGGTGTCCTGCCCGTTCTTTTTGGCGATTCCGATTTCCTTGCTGATGCGGTTGCGGTCGCTCTGCAGCTTCTGCCGCTCCGTCTCCGCGGCCCGGCGCTGGGTGTCTATGGACTGCACCTCATCCACCACGGACGCGAAGTCGCCGCTCCGGTTGGCGAGGCGTTGTTTGACCTGATCTGGGTTGTCACGAATGAGGCGGATGTCGAGCATAGGGGCGGGGAGGTTAGCGGGAGTGGGCGGCTTGTCGAGTGCAGGAAGGGACATTGACAGCGGGAATAGTGGTCCGACCTTCCAGCCGTGATCTACCTCGACGCCAACGCCACCACGCCGGTCGATCCAGCAGTGCTGGAGGCCATGCTGCCGTTTCTGCGCGAGCACTACGCCAATCCCTCCGCCAGCTATGCCGCCGGCCGCAGGGTGCGCCGCGCCATCGAGCAGGCTCGCGCCGAGGTGGCCTCCCTTCTGGGCGCGCGTACGGGCGAGATCACCTTCACCAGCGGAGGCACCGAATCCATCAATGCCGTGCATGCCTCCGTCCGCGACCTCTGGCCGGAAAAGCCCGAGCTCATCATCACCGGCACGGAGCACGCAGCCGTCCTCGAATCCGCCCGCCGCTGGCAGGTTCAGGGGGGGCAGGTGGTGACCGCTCCCGTGCATGCAGACGGGCGTGTCGATCTCGCGGCGCTGCGGTCGCTTCTGCGCCCCGGAACCACCGCGCTCGTGTCCATCATGTGGGCCAACAATGAGACCGGCGTTCTCGCCCCCATGCATGAGATCGTGGCGCTGGCTCATGCAGCCGGTGCCCTGGTGCATACGGACGCCGTGCAGGCAGTGGGAAAAATTCACCTCGATGTCAAGGCCACACCCGTCGATTTCCTCAGTCTGAGCGGCCACAAAATGCACGCGCCCAAGGGCATCGGCGCGCTTTACATCAGCCAGCGCGCACGCTTTACCCCTCTTCTCGTCGGTGGTGGGCAGGAAACCGAACGCCGCAGCGGCACCGAAAATGTGCCGGGGATCGTCGCTCTCGGCAAAGCGGCGGAGCTCGCCCGCCAGCATCTTGAAAACGGCACCAAAGCCAGGATCAAAGCCCTGCGCGACCGCTTCGAGCATCTGGTCCACGCAGCGCTGCCGGAGATGCACATCCACGGCTGTCCCGCGCACCGCCTTTGCACCACGAGCTCATTCTGCCTGCCCGGAGTCGATGCCGCGGGCATGCTCATCCTGCTTGACCAGGCGGGCATCGCCTGCTCCGCCGGTTCCGCCTGCCACACCGGAGCGCTGCATGCCTCTCCGGCGCTGGAGGCCATGGGCGTCAGCGCGCGAGAAGCCGCCTGCACCCTGCGCTTCTCCTTCAGCCGTTTCAATGCCAAGCCCGATGCCGAAGCCGCCGCGCATGCCGTCATCAATGCCGCCCACAAACTGCACGAGGCGCAGGGCAGCGAGCTTGCCGTCCTGGCTCATTGAGGCTGCACCCCGCCACCCCATGATATCTTTCCCCCGCCTGTGCCTGCTGCTGCCGTTGCTCCTTCTCTCCGGCTGCTCTGCCGGAGGATTGAGCCGCGCGCTCCCCGGACAGTCGCTCACGCTGAGCTACGATGATTTCGGCCCTGAGCGCGGCGCCTCCCGCTTCCTCGGGCCGCGTGGCTCGCATACCGTGATCGTCGCCCATTACGGTTTCAACGACATCACGCCTTCAGGCCCCGAGGACGTGCGTTACGTCAATGTCCTGCAAAGCCTGAACTTCCTCCGCGCTGAAGTACGCGCCCTGCCGCGCACCGCGGCCAATGAGCCGCTGCGCCAGCGCCTGCGCGCCACCTATGCGCGCCTCTACCCCATGCAGCTCCAGCGTTACAACCTCGCCATGATCTCCGCCAACAACCAGCCCTTTGGCGGCATGAACCGCCGCCTCATGCTCCCTGCCCTGCCACCTCCGGAGATCTAATCCTCCCCGACACTCGTTTGAGTATCCAGTATTTAGCATCCAGTATCCAGCAACTAGCACCCAGCATGCCCCACCGCTTCACCTGCACAGAACGCGTCCAGTTCGCCGAAACCGACATGGCCGGCATCGTCCATTTCTCCAATTTCTTCCGCTACATGGAGCGCGTGGAGCATGCCTTTTTCCGCAGCCTCGGCTTCTCCATTGTGGATCAGCCGGTGCAGGGTGAAGAGCGCGTCGGCTGGCCCCGCGTGCACGCCTCCTGCGACTACATGGCCCCGCTGCGGGTGGAGGAGGAGTTCGAATGCGAACTCCTGGTGGAGGAAGTACGCAGCAAGGTCCTCCGCCACCTCATCCGCTTTTGGAAGAAGGATGGCACCCTCTGCGCCGAAGGCCGCATCACCGCCGCCTGCGTGCGCAAAGATCGCGAGACCGGGCAGATGAAGGCCGTCGTGATCCCCCAGCGCTTCCGTGACAAAATCGAAGCCGCTCCAGCGGAGTTGTTGAAGAAGCCGGAGCGGAAATAGAGCGTCGGCTTGGCCTGGACCTGTGACTGGCTCTGAGCCTATGCAAAAAATGAACAAAGCCGTTGTGACGGGCGTTTTTCACAGGCAATTCATTGTTCCTTACTCCACCCTTATCGTGAACGCCCAACCCCGATCCAAAATCATGCAGACCTGGCTTCTTTACGCTCTCCTCACCGTGCTCTCCTGGGGCGTTTACGGCGTCATTCTTCATGCCGCCCGCTCCAAGATGCCCATGGGTGCAGAGACTCCCAATGCCAGCCTGAAAGCATTCCTCTTTGTCTGCATCGCCTACGCCCTAATCGGCATCGTGACAGCCCTCGTGCTCAAGGCCCGCGGCACCAACTGGAGCTTCACCGGAGACACCGGCAGCGGCATTCCGCTCAGTCTCATCGCCGGCATGGCCGGGGCTCTGGGTGCTCTCACACTCGTGCTCGCCCTCGGTGCTGCGGCCACTCCCATCATCAAAGGCGGCGGCGGCTTCGGTGTCGCGGCAGCGGCGGCCGTCATGCCCATCGTTTTTGGTGGCGCCCCCTTGGTCAACACCGTCACGGCCATGCTGCTGCACCGTCCGGAAAAGTCGCTCCCTCCGCAGTTCATCATCGGCTGCGTTTTGGCCATCGTCGGCACCGTCTTGGTGGCCAAATACGCGCCTTCCAACAACCCGGGCACCGCCGCTCCCCACGGCCCGGCTTCCGCTCCTGCCGCCGCAGAATCCAAGCCCCATTGAGAAAATGGCACGCCTGCTCCTTTTCGATATCGACGGTACGCTGATTGACAGCAATGGTGCCGGCGGTGCCGCTATTTTGGATGCGGCGGAGGAACACTTCGGCATCCAGCGCGATCATTTGCCGCCGCTTCAGCTCGCGGGTTCCACTGATCCCGCAATCGCCATGGATGTCTTCGGGCACATGAACGTGGTGCACACTCAGGCGGATGTCGCCGCCTTCCTTGAGCGCTACCTTTCCCACCTCCAGCGCCGCCTGCAGGCGGAAGATTTCAGCGGCTACACCCTGCCCGGCGTGAAGGAACTCCTGCACGCCCTGCGCGCTGAGAGCGAAGCCCACATCGGCCTGCTGACCGGCAACGTGCGTCGCGGCGCCGTGATCAAGCTCTCCCGCCACGGCATCTATGAGCATTTCCTGGATGGCGGGTTCGGCAGCGATCACCATGACCGCAACGAACTCGGCCCCGTGGCTTTGAAGCGCATGCAGGAGGCCACCGGTGCCACCTACCACATCGACGACGTCATCGTCATCGGAGACACTCCGAAGGACATTCGCTGCGCCGAGGCCTTTGGCGCCAAATGCCTCGCCGTCGCCACGGGTCAGTATTCTCACGCTGAACTCAGCGCGCTCAATCCCTGGCGCTGCGTCGAATCGTTTGCCGATGTGCCCGCGGTCATTGAGATGCTGCTGCGTCACTGATTTTTCATGAGCGCCACCTCCGATGCCACGCGTGCCATGCGGCTCTCGCTCGCCATCGGGTTTCTCATGCTCGTGCTCAAAGTGGGCGCTTATGTGCTGACGGGCTCGGCCGCCATCCTCGGCGATGCCGCGGAGTCTGTGGTCCATGTGGCCGCGGTGATGTTTGCCACATTCAGTCTCGGCCTGCTTCACAAGCCCGCGGACGATGACCATCCCTACGGCCACAGCAAGATCGCCTTCTTCTCCGCCGGCATAGAGGGCGGCCTCATCATCGTGGCCGCCTTGTTCATCATTTACGAGTCGGTGCGCCGTCTGCTGCTTCACCTCCCCCCTGCCAATCTCGATGCAGGTCTGTCTCTCACTGCGCTGACGATCGCCATCAATGCCGCCCTCGGCGTGTATCTCATTCGCACCGGAAAGAAGCAGGGCTCACTGATTCTCGAATCCAACGGCAAGCATGTGCTCACGGATGTCTGGACCAGTCTCGGTGCCATCATCGGTCTCGGCCTCGTCGCTTTGACGGGCTGGCACAGCTGGGACTCCATCTGCGGACTCATCATGGCCGCCAACATCATCTGGACCGGCTACGGCCTCATGCGCCAGAGCGTCGGCGGCCTCATGGACACGGCCGATGCCAAACTGAACGCCATCCTCGATGCTGCGCTGCGCCGCGAAACCGAAAAGCACGGCCTCAAATTCCACGCCCTGCGCCACCGTGACGCCGGCGAGATGCACTACGTGGAGGTTCATCTTCTTTTCCAGGATGACATCATGCTGCGGGACGCCCACCGCATCGCCACGGAAATCGAAACCGCCGTTCAGGCCAGCGTGGCCAATCCCGTGCTCATCACCACCCACCTCGAATGCCAGGGCGATCACGATGAACTCCACCAGCACGGCGAGGCCAGCGACCCCCATCGCATCCGCGCATGATCCCTCTGGACGCCAGCGCCCTGCAAGATGACACCCTTCCCTGGCGCATCACCGTGCTGGATGAAGTCGGCTCCACCAGCGACTGGCTCAAGCAAAACGCCGCCACCCTCCCCGTCGGCACCGTGGTCTTCACCGAATCTCAGACCGCAGGCCGGGGCCGCCGTGAGAACCGCTGGATCGCCCCACGAGGCAAAGATTTGATGTTTTCGCTGCTGCTGCAACCCGCCGCACCCCTGGAAAAATGGCCGCGTCTTACCACCCTGGCCGCGCTCTCCATCTGCAAAGCCATCGAAGCCGAGCTGCCCCTTCAGCCACGAATCAAGTGGCCGAACGACATCTACCTCAATGATCTCAAGGTCTCCGGCCTGCTTGCAGAAACCGTCTCCACTCCAAATGGCTTGCGCATGGTGCTGGGCATCGGCCTGAACGTGAACACGATGGAGTTCCCGCCGGAGCTTAGTGCCACTTCGCTGCTGCGCTCGGTGGCAAGCCCTGTGGTCAATGAAGTCGATCGCAATGCCATCGGGGCCCGCCTCCTGACCTGCCTGCATGCCGAATTTGCCCATCTGGAAGATGATTTCAGCGCTGCCATTGCCGAAGTCCGCGAGCGCAGCTGGCTCATGCATCGCCAGATCCGTGCCCGCGCGCCACAGGGCGACGTCTTTGGCCGTGTGCTCGATTTGAATGAGGAGGGCCACCTGCTTCTCCAGTTTCCAGATGGCACGACCCACACGCTGACCAGCGCCGACGAGGTCCGCCGGGTGTAATTCCGCGTTCGACTTTCGCCATTCGGCATCCAAAATGCGCGCCCCCATGTTTCGCGCCATTCTCACGTCCCGTCTCCAAGCCGCCTTCACAGCCGCAGGCATCTCCCTACCCGAAGGTTTCACCCCCGGTGTGGTCATCGCCTCAGACACCCGCTATGGCGACTACCAGAGCAATGCCGCGATGATCCTGGCCAAGCAGCTCAAGACAAACCCACGCGCCCTTGCCGAGCAGATCAAGGCCGCCCTGCAAGTCGAAGACCTGTGCGAAAAAATCACCGTGGACGGCCCCGGCTTCCTGAACTTCACCCTCAGTGCCCCCGCGCTTGCCCAGCGTCTTTCCGTCATCGTCAAAGACGACCACGTCGGCGTGCCACAAGTGGATAAGGCGAAGACCATCGTGGTCGATTTCTCCGCGCCCAACATCGCCAAGCCCATGCACGTGGGCCATATCAGGAGCACCTTCATCGGCGACTCTCTCGCCCGCGTCGCCCGCTTCATCGGTCACAAGGTCATCACCGACAACCACGTCGGCGACTGGGGCACCCAGTTCGGCATGATCATCCACGGCTGGAAAACCCAGCTCGATCAGTCCAAACTCAAAGCCGACCCCATCCACGAACTCGTCAGCGTTTACAAAGCCGTGAACGCCGCCACCAAGGCAGACGAATCCGTCCTCGAAACCTGCAAAGGCGAGCTCGTGAAACTTCAGCAAGGCGATGCCGAAAACCTCGCCATCTGGAAGGAATGCGTGCGCCTCACTCTCGAACAGCTCGAAAAAGTTTACGGCGCTCTCGACATCAAGTTCGACCACTACCTCGGCGAAAGCTTCTACAACGACGCCCTCGCTCCCCTCGTGGCAGACATGCTCAATCAGGGCATCGCCACCATCAGCGAAGGTGCCACTGTGGTCTTCAGCGATGGCAGCGTGAAACCCGAGAACGACCCCTTCCTCATACGCGAAAAAGACGAATGGAAAGCCGCCCCCTGCATCATCCGCAAAGGCGACGGCGGCTACCTCTACGCCACAACCGACCTCGCCACCATCGACTACCGCGTCAAAGAGTGGAAGGCCGATGAAATCTGGTACGTCGTCGGCGCACCACAGCAGCTCCATTTCCGCCAGGTCTTCGCGGCCGCCCAGCGCCGTGGCATCACCACCAAGATGATCCACATCGCCTTCGGCAGCATCCTTGGCCCCGATGGCAAAATGTTCAAAACCCGCAGCGGCGAAACCGTCGGCCTTCTCGAGGTCATCGACGAAGCCATCGAGCGCTCCCGTGCCGCTGCCGATGAAAAAGAGCAAGGCCTCACCGATGCCGAAAAAGACGAAATCGCCCGCATCATCGGCGGCGGCTCCGTCAAATACGCCGAGCTCAGCCAGAACCGCCTCACCGACTACAAGTTCAGCTGGGACAAAATGCTGAGCCTGCAAGGCAACACCGCGCCCTACCTCATCAACGCCTACGTCCGCACTCGCGCCATCTTCCGCAAGCTCGACGGTGAAGTCACACTCACGGAGGATCTCGCCATCACCGAAACCGCCGAACGTGCCCTCGCGATGAAGCTCGCTCAGTTCGCCGAAAACGCCCACGACATCCTCGACGATCATCGTCCGAACCTGCTGGCGAACTACCTCTACGAACTCGCAAACACCTACCACAGCTTCTACGAAGCCTGCAACGTGCTGCGCTCCGAAGGCACCGTCCGCAACACCCGCCTCACCCTCTGCGAAGCCACCAGCCGCGTCCTCAAAACCGGCCTCGGCCTCCTGGGCATCCAGACGACGGAGCGGATGTGAGACCTTGACGATTCCACGGAATCCATCATCCTTACAGTCTTATGACGGCTGTGGCTGCCAAACTCATTCCGCTTCTCGAACCGCTGGAAGCTTCTGACCGCGCCGAACTGGCCTCCTGGCTGTTTGACTCGATTGATGACACGCTGGCGGAACCGGATGCCGCTTATGAGCAAGCTTGGGTGCAGGAGATCGAAAGAAGATCGCAGGAAATTCATTCCGGAGCCGTGATTGGAATCCCTGCGGAAGAAGTCTTTGCCGAGATCCGTCGAAAATATTTGTGAAGTGAAGCCCGTCATCTTCCACCCAGAAGCCATTCAGGAACTGGACGACGCAGTGGCATATTCCTTCAAGGCAGCCTCCGCCTTTGAGGCGGCCATCGAAGCCGGAGTAAATTCCGTCGCCCAAAATGCAAGCCGCCATGCTTATTTTTGCGACACCAGCAAACGAGCATTCCGTCTGGCCCGGTTTCCTTTATCTGATCATCTATGAGGAGCGGCCAGGTCATGTCTGGGTTAATGCCGTTGCTCATGAGCGCCGCCATCCCGATTACTGGAAAAACAGGAAGGCGCGAGATCAATAGACCTTCGTCCAAAAACATGCATCGCCTCTTTTTTCTCCTCCTCATCGGCCTCAGCCTCTCCGCAGCCACAGCAGAGGAACTCGCCTTCCCCGAAGCCGCCGGCTTCGGCGCCTTCTCCAAAGGAGGCAAAGGCGGCAAGGTCATCGAAGTCACCCGCCTCGACGACGATCTGAAAAACCCACCTGAAGGCTCCTTCCGCTGGGCGGTGCTGCAGAAAGGGCCGCGCATTGTGAAGTTCAAAGTGGCAGGAACCATTCTCCTTCAAGACGAAGTCGAAATCACCGAGCCATTCATCACCATCGACGGCAGCGATGCTCCAGGAATGGGCGTCTGCCTGCGTGGCGGCTCACTTGAGTTCAATCGCACGCACGACATCATCGTTCGCTACATCCGCGTGCGGCTGGGCGATGAGACAACGAAGCGCAAGAACCGCGAGCAAAACCTCAAGCGCCCCGAGCACTCAAACGCCCTCGACTGCATCGGCCTCTCACGTTGCCATGACGCCATCATCGATCACGTTTCCACCTCCTGGAGCTGCGATGAACTTTTCAGCGTCGTGCATTGCCAGAATGTCACGGTGCAGTGGTGCATCCTGGCCGAGCCGCTGAGCAATCCCGAGCTGCACCCCTATGGCGACAACCACGCCTTCTGCTTCAATTCAAGCGCGGACACCATGAGCGTGCATCACTGCCTCTTCGCCCGCTACGTCATGCGCGGCCCTCAATTTGAAGCGAATGACATGCGCAAAGGCGATGACTACGCCGTGCAGATGGAGGCGGTGAACAACGTGATGTTCAACTACGAAAAGTCCGGCTCGCGTTACACCACCGGCATTGAAGATCACAAAGATGAAGCCACCGACAAAGGTTACGCCTTCCAGTTCATCGGCAATGTCTATCTCGGCGATCCGAAAAAGCCCGCCATCGAGGCCGTGATGAAGCACGAGGTGCATGGAGGCGTGCGCGCTTTTGTGGACGACCGGAAACAAGTGAAACTCAGCGACACCCAAGGCCGCGAAAAACTCATGGACGCTGCCCTGAAGCAGTTGCAGACCACACCCGTCTTCACCTCCCCCACCCCCATCCCTTCGCAAAGCGCAGACGAAGTCCTGCGCAGCGTTCTGGAAAGCGCCGGCTGCTCCCACAGCCGGGACACGGTCGATCAGCGCGTCATCACCAGCGTGCGGGAAAAGACATTCCTCCCTATCGTCCGCTCCCAAAACGACGTGGGCGGCTGGCCAAAGCTCGGCGAATAAGGAATCGCTGGCACCGCAGCCATTCGTCATTCATCATTCCGCCTTCGTCATTTCCAGCCGCCATGCCCGTCCCACTCCTCGACGTCAACGCCCAGAACCACCCCCTCGAATCCGAACTCCAGGCTGCCTTCACCCAGGTGCTGCATCATGGGAGATTCATCATGGGGCCGGAGATGGAGACGTTTGAGGCCGAGATCGCGGCAATGGTCGGGGTGAAGCATGCCCTTTCCGTTTCCTCCGGCACCGATGCCCTGCTGCTGGCCCTCATGGCTCTCGACATCAAAGCCGGAGACGAAGTCCTCTGCCCCGCCTTCACCTTCTTTGCCACCGCAGGTGCCGTCTCACGTCTTGGCGCCATCCCGGTCTTCACCGATGTCTGCCCCGTCTGCTTCAACATGGACGTGAACGACGCGCGGAAAAAGATCACCGCGAAAACGCGCGCAATCATTCCTGTTCATCTCTTCGGCCAGTGTGCGGACATGATTCCCATCCTTGCCTTGGCCAAGGAACACGGCCTCAAGGTGATCGAGGACGCCGCGCAGTCCATCGGGGCCAAATACCGTGGCACCAGCAGCGGCACCTTGGGCGACTTCGGCACTTACAGCTTCTTCCCCAGCAAAAACCTCGGCGGTTTCGGCGACGGCGGCATGCTCGTCACAAATGATGACGCACTGGCCGAATACGCCCGTGTGCTGCGCGTGCACGGCGGCAAGCCCAAATACTACCACCACTACGTCGGTGGCAATTTCCGCATGGACACGCTGCAGTGCGCCCTGCTGAGCGTGAAAGTGAAACGCTACGCACAGTACACCGCCGACCGCCAGCGCAATGCGGCCCATTACATCGAGGTCCTGTCAAAGATCCCCGGCGTGGTTCAGGCCAATCCGGAACATTGCAAATGCGTCAGCACCCAGGACACCTGGCTGACCACCCAGCACGCCAAAATCGTACTGCCAGTCAGTTACGAGCACAACGAACACATCTGGAATCAGTTCACCATCCGTGTGCTCTCGGGCCAGCGCGACGCGCTTCGCGATCATCTTGTGGCGAAAAAGATCGGCTGCGACATCTACTACCCCGTCACGCTGGATCAGCAGACCTGCTTCGCGGATCTGCCCGCCACTTCGCTCTTCGGCTGCGAGGTTTCCCATCGCGTTGCCAGCGAGGTGCTGAGCATTCCGATCTACGGCGAACTTAGCGAGGCGCAACGCGAAGAGGTTATCGGAGCGATCCGTGAGTGGGTGCTTGCGGCATCTTGACGCAGCAAAAGCGAAAGCCTTGGCGCCAGGGATCATTTTGATCCCGGTTTTGGAAGAATCCTGTCGAACCACCGCCGAGGGATCGCAGATCCATCGCTAGGTCACAGCCTGATCCGTGAAGACCAGATCAGGGCTTGACCGGTGCTGGCGCAGGCGCAGCAGGCGGTGCCGCAGGAGCCGGAGCGTTAGCACTTGGCGCTGGCGGTGGAGTCGGTACAGCAGGTGCAGGTGTCACTGGCGTAGGCGTAGGCACAGGTGCCGGGGTTGTAGCCGCTGCAGGCGGAGGAGTTACCGGTGTCGGAGCCGAGGCTGGCACAATTGGGGCCGGCATTGGAGCAGCGGGAACTGGAGGAGCCGTTGGTGTTGGCGTTGCTGCTGGAGCAGTCGGAGCAGGAGCAGGAGCAGGCACTGCAGGTGTGGTCACGGCTGGAGCGGGAGCACCAGGTGGAGTGATCATGGCTGGAATCGGAGGCGCGCCAGCAGGATTGAGCGTGGCACCGATGCCGCCTGGAGGAGAGTTCAGCTTCATGTTGGGCAGGCCTGGGACGGGAGCTGGCACTGGTTTGGGCTCTACTTTCGGCGCTGGCGGCGGATCGACTTCCTTGGTCGGCAGGGATGCGGCGAGCCAGCCGAGGCGGCTCTGGCTGATGTCTTGGAACCCTGGCAGATCAGGGAACTTCACGGCAACGTCCTCATAGACTTTCTTGGCCTCATCGGCCTTGCCCTGAGCCCAGAGCAGATCGCCCAGGCGCACCTGCGCAAGTGGAGCAGCTTCACTGGAGGTAAACTCTTTGACCACACGTTCAAACACAGACTGTGCCTCCTTGCCGTCTCCCATGGCATCCAGCTTGGAGCCGAGGCTCAGCAGCGCGTAGGCCACCAGCGGGCTGCTGGCATCCTTGGTGGTGAAGTCCTTCAGCGCGTCCACTGCGGACGACTTTTTGTTTTGATCCCACAGCAGGTCGGCCTTCAGCAGCAGCGCATCGGCAGCGGCATTGGTGCCCGGATAGCGAGAGATGACCAGATCGCAGTCATCCACAGTCTTGGCACTGGTGAAGGCTTCAGACGCCTCGTTGGCCTTGGCTTTGTTCTGGGAATGGATAACAGCACCCGCAATGAGTGCGACCACCACAAGTATGAAGCCCCAGACGAGCTTGCGGAAATTTTCCTCGACGAACTTCTCCATGCCGGTGGAGGGAACTTCTTGGGATGCGGAATCAAGTTGAGACATAAAAGGGTGGTATTGGAGTCGAAGAAAATGGCGGGCTGGGAAAATGACGGAGAAGGAAGCCGTTACACGCTCTGACTCGGGTGTTTTCTGGCTTCCTTCGTCATTCTTTGCTCGTCATTGCAAAGCTTACGCTCCCACTTGGGCGCGGGCTTCATCCGCCAGCGCGGTGGAGAGGTAACGCTCGCCGGTGGAGCAGGCGACGGTGACGATCAGCTTGCCCGCGTTTTCAGGACGCTTGGCCACTTCAATGGCGGCAAGGACGTTGGCCCCGGTGCTGATGCCGACGAGGATGCCCTCTTCCTTGGCCAGGCGGCGTGCCATGGCAAATGCGGCGTCGTTGCTGATCTTGATGCACTCGGTGATCTGAGGATTGCCGGCGCTGTCCTTGAGATGCAGGTTGGCGGGGACGAATCCCGCGCCGGTGCCCTGAATCTTGTGCGGACCGGGCTGCACAGGCTGGCCGGCAAGGGTCTGATTGATGACCGGGGAGGCTTCTGGCTCAACGGCAATGGCCTGGAAGCTGGGCTTGCGCGGCTTGAGGACTTCCGTCACGCCGGTAATGGTGCCGCCGGTTCCCACAGCAGCCACAAGGATGTCGATCTTGCCGTCCGTGTCTGCCCACAGCTCTTCAGCGGTGGTCTTCGAGTGGATGGCAGGATTGGCGGGGTTTTCAAACTGCTGCGGCATCCATGCATTCGGCGTGGTGGAGACGAGTTCGGTCGCTTTGGCGATCGCACCCTTCATGCCCTGCGCCCCTGGCGTGAGCACCAGTTCCGCACCCAGCAGAGCCAGCAGCGTACGGCGTTCCAGAGACATCGTCTCAGGCATTGTCAGGATGAGCTTGTAGCCCTTCGCTGCCGCGACAAACGCGAGAGCGATGCCAGTGTTGCCGCTGGTAGGCTCCACAATGACGGTTTCCTTGGTCAAAATGCCGCGCTTCTCCGCGTCTTCGATCATGGCGGCACCGATACGGTCCTTCACGCTGCCCAGCGGATTGAAGAATTCGCACTTCAAAGCGATGGTGGCATTGAGGCCGGCGGTGACTTTGTTGAGCTTCACCAGCGGGGTTTTGCCAACGGTTTCGACGATGTTGTTGTAGATGCCCATGATCGTGTTCGGTTTAAGGTTGATTGCGGAGGTTTGCCGTAGTTGGCGGTGGGTTGCCTGGATTAGTGCTGATTGCAGAACTCTTCGAAGCGGTCCATGCCGGCGTTGATCACGTCCAGGCCGGTGGCGTAGCTGAAGCGCACCGTGTGCTCCGCTCCGAAAGCCACGCCGGGGACGATGGCGACCTTCTGCTTGCTCAGCAGCTTCTCGCAGAAGTTCACGCTCTTGATCTGTGTGGGCTCGATGTCCACCAGGAAGTAGAAGGCGCCCATCGGCTCCACCACGCGGATGTTCTTGATGTTGTTCAGGCGGCCCAGCATGTACTGGCGGCGCACGTCGAACTCATCACGCATGTCGCTGACGATCTGCTGGTCCATCTGCAGCGCGGCCAGGGCGCCGTACTGGGCAAAGCTGGTTGGATTGCTGGTGGTGTGGCTCTGAATCGTGTCGATGGCGTCGGCGATCTTCTTCGGCGCGGCGGTGTAGCCCAGACGCCAGCCGGTCATCGCATAGGCCTTGGAGAAGCCGTTGATGGTGATGGTGTGGTCGTAGATCTCCTTGCTCAGGGAGGCGATGCTGACGTGCTCATGGCCGCCATACACCAGCTTCTCATAGATTTCGTCAGAAAGGATCACGATGCCCTCGCCCACGGCGATCTCGGCCAGAGCCTTGAGCTCATCCTTGGAGTAGATGGAGCCGGTCGGGTTGCCCGGAGTGTTCAGGATGATCATCTTCGTCATCGGGGACATGGCGTCCTCAAATTCATCAGGAGTGAGCTTCCAGCCGTTTTCGCGCTTCGTTTCCACGATCACCGGGATGCCACCGACGATGCGCACCATCTCAGGGTAGCTGGTCCAGTAAGGGGCGGGGATGATCACTTCGTCGCCCGGATTCACGCAGGCCAGGATGGCGTTGTAGCAGGAGTGCTTGGCACCGCAGTTCACGCTGATCTGGGAGGGGTCATACTGCACGTTGTTGTCCACCATCAGCTTGGCGGCGATGGATTCGCGCAGCTCCAGGATGCCGGCGCTCTCCGTGTAGCGGGTCTTGCCGCTGGTAAGCGCCTTGGTGGCGGCCTCAATGATCGGAGCCGGAGTGTCAAAGTCAGGCTCGCCGGCTCCGAAGCTCAGCACGTCCACACCCTGCTTCTTCAATGCCTTCGCCTGGGCGGTGATGGACAGGGTCATTGAAGGAGCTACTTCGGCGATGTTCTTGGCGATAAAATCCATGGTCTGGGGTGGTTGGGCGGGTGAAAATGGCGGGGGGCCAACTATAAAGGCGGGGGCGGGAAGTTTGTCAATCATTCCTCCCACCGCAGAGAAAGGGCGGCTTGTGTCCTGCGCCGTGCCGCCTTAGTCGTGGACACCCATGAGCCAGCCACGCCAGTCCTCCCCTTCCCGCCCGCCCGCCGTCCCCATCCGAGGCATGGTGCTGGATGTTTTGGGCGAATGGGCCAAAGGAGAACGCTTTGCCGCAGACCTGATGGACCACATTCAGCGGGACAACGGCCTCAGCCTGCCCGACACCGCCTTTTTGCGCGACATCGTCCTCACCACCCTGCGCAATCTTTCCCTGCTGGACCATTGGATTGACGTCATCACCGAGGGCAAGCACCTCGACCACCGCAGCCGTTGGGGTCTGCGCATCGGCCTCTGTCAGGTGTTGATTCTCAAGGTTTCAGAATATGCCGCCGTAAACGAAACCGTGGCCGCCACCGGCCGGGCACGAAGCCTCATCAATGCCGTGCTCCGTCGTGCCTGCCGGGAATCCGAAGAGCTGCTGGCCATGGTGTCCACGCTGCCACTGGAAACCCGGACTTCCCACCCCAAATGGCTCATTGAGCACTGGCTCGCCCTCTACGGCGAAGCCAAAACCACCGCCCTTTGCGAATGGAATCAAATCCCTGCCCCGATCTGCGCCCGCATCAACCGTCTCTATCCCCAGCTGACCGACACAACGGACGACTTCATCGTCTGCGAAAGTCTGCCGCGGGAGGATTTGAGCGTCGGAAAAGTGTACATGCAGGACCCCAGCACAGCCGTGGCCCCGCGTCTGCTGGCCCCGCAGCCCGGCCAGCGTGTGCTCGATGCCTGCGCCGCCCCCGGTGGCAAGACCGCCCTGCTCGCCCAGCTCATGGAAAACACCGGCGAAATCATCGCCTGTGACGTCGCCCCCGATCCCCGCCTTCGCCAAAGCCGGCTTTGACCGCATCCTCCTCGATGTCCCCTGCTCCAATACCGGCGTCATGCGCCGCCGCGTGGACGTCCGCTGGCGTCTGGAGCCCGCGGACATCACCGCCCAGGTGGAAACCCAGACACTTCTGCTCAAAAACTGCCTCCGTGTTCTCAAACCCGGCGGCATCCTCGTTTACAGCACCTGCAGCATCGAACCCGCCGAAAACGAGCTCCTCGTCTCCAGCGTCCTCGAATCAACCCTTGGCTACGAACTCCTCACCACCCGCCACAGCTTTCCTCCAGAAGATCAAATGGACGGCGCCTTCGCCGCAGCGATCCGGCGGGTTTGAAGTTCGTGCGTGACATTCCAGCCTTCATTCTTCAACAATCCGTTCCTCTATCCATGAAACTCACCTCCCTCCTTCTCGTCCTCGGCTTCGCGGCTCAAACCTTCGCCGCTGATGCTCCTAACGCCGCCGGTTTGCAGCTCTACAGTCTGCGCAGCCAGTTCAAGCTGCGTGGGGTGCCCTGGACGCTGGATCAGGTGAAGCAGTTCGGCATCAAGGAGGTGGAGCTTGCAGGCACCTACGATCTGACGGCCGAACAGTTCAAAGCCGAGCTGGAAAAGCGCGAGCTGAAAGCGGTGAGCAGCCACTTCCCCTACGCTCGTTACAAGAACGATCTCGATAATGTTGTGAAGGAAGCAAAGACGCTGGGCCTCAAGTATGCCGGCTGCGCCTGGATCGACCACAAGGACAAGTTTGACGAAGCGGAGTGCCGCGATGCCATCGCGGTTTTTAACAAAGCGGGTGAGGCTTTGGCAAAGGAAGGCATCACGATGTTTTACCATGCCCATGGTTTCGAGTTTGAGCCCTATGGCGACGGCACGTTGCTGGACCTCTTCCTGAAGGAGACGAAGCCTGAATTTGTATCCATGCAGATGGACATTCTGTGGATCGTCTTCCCTGGCCAGGATCCGGTGAAGTTGCTGGAGAAATACAGCGGCCGCTGGAAGCTCATGCACCTCAAAGACCTCAAAAAAGGCGTGGCCACCGGCTTCCTCACGGGTAAGACGGACGTGGAAAACGATGTCGTTCTCGGCACGGGCCAGATGGACTGGGCTGCCATCTTTGCCGCCGCGCGCAAAAATGGCATCAAGCACTACTTCATCGAGGACGAGTCTTCCACCTCGCAGGAGCAGATCCCGCAGAGCCTGAAGTTCCTGCGCGCCAACGGCTTCGAGTGATCTCACTCTCATGTCCCGCCGCCTCCACGCCATCGTCCTGCATGGCGTTTTCATCCTTTCGGGCATATCTGCGCTGATTTACCAGCTCGTATGGCAGCGCGCGCTGCTGACGATCTACGGCAGCAACGTGGAATCCGTGGCGATGGTGGTTGCGGCCTTCCTGGCAGGACTTGGCATCGGCAGCATCGCGGGCGGGTGGATTTCCAAATCCAGCCGTGCTCCGCTGGTGCTGCTGTTTGGCCTGGCAGAGCTGGGTGTGGGGGCTTACGGCCTCATCTCACTGAAGCTGTTTGATGCCGTGGGTGCGCATACTTCCGTGCAATCGCATGGTTTGATCACAGGTGCGCTGGTTTTCCTCCTGGTGTTTCTGCCCACCCTGCTCATGGGAGCCACTCTGCCGCTGCTGGTGGCGCATCAGGTGCGCGATACAGCGCACGTGGGGGAAAGTGTGAGCAGGCTGTATTTTGTGAATACGCTGGGCGCTGCGCTCGGCTCCTTCATTGCCGCGCACTGGCTGCTTGGCAGCTTTGGCATGAGCGGAACGACGCGCATCGCTGCCTGTTTGAATGCCACGGCGGCGCTGATTGTGCTGCTGGTCTTGAGAAAACCACCTTCGGAGACCACGAACGATGGAGCACCAGCAGTCAGCACGGCATGCGAGATCCCTTTTCGCACCGCATTGCAATGGTCGGCACTTTCTGGATTTTTGGCGCTGTCCTGGGAAATCATCTGGTCGCGGGTCTTTAACTTTGCCAGCGCCTCCAAGGCCCCTGTGTTTGGGTACATGCTTGGCAGCTATCTGCTTGGTCTCGCACTCGGATCGTTGTTGAGTCCGCGCATTTTGAAGCAAGGCGGTGAACTGCGTGGAAAACTGGCGCGCTGGGTGGCCATTTCGAGTGTCGGAGGTTTCCTCGTGGCACCGCTGACGGCAGAGGCGGCATGCTATCTGTCCTGGGAGCTGGGGTATCTTTTTGTCATCTTCGCCGGAGCCTTGATCGGCCTTACCTTTCCGCTGCTTTGTCATGCGGCGATTCCTGCTGGGAATGACACAGGTAGCCAGCTTTCCAAGCTCTACCTTGCCAACATCATTGGCTCAGGCGCGGGCAGCCTGCTTACAGGCTTCCTCTTTATGGAATGGATGAGTCTGCATGCGCTCAGCTATGCGCTTCTTTTCGTTTCGTTGCTATGGGTCAAAAACATTGCACCGGGCCGCGAGAACAAGGTTTTAACAGCGAAGGTCCTGGCTGCCACAGGGCTGTTTGTGGGGTCCTTTGTCTGGCTGTATGAGAAACTGCAGTACAAACACGAGTTCCAAGGCAGCATGCGCTTCGCTCAGACCATTGAATCACGCCACGGCGTGATCACGGTGGACACCAGCAATGCGGTCTATGGCAACGGCGCCTACGACGGAATGATTGGCACCAAACTGGAGCCGAAGGCGTGGCTGGTGCGGCCGTATTTTCTTTCGGCGGTGCGGGATCGCATTGAAAATGTGCTGGTTATTGGGGTGGCCAGCGGATCGTGGACGCAGATTTTGGTCAATCATCCCCAAGTGAAGAAAGTGACGGCCATTGAGCTGAGTCATGGGTATCTGGATCTGATAAGGGCGCGGCCGGAAGTCGCCAGCCTGCTGACCAATCCGAAGCTGGAACTGGTGATCGATGACGGTAGGCGCTGGCTGCGGCAACACCCTGAGGCGCGTTTTGACGCCATTGTGATGAATACCACGCATCATTGGCGCGAGTTTGCCTCCGCGCTGCTTTCGCGGGAGTTTTTGACGGAGGTCAAAGCGCACCTCACGCCCGAAGGCATCGCCTTTTGGAACTGCACGGAATCGCAACGCGCTGCACGAACAGGCATGGAAGTGTTTCCAGAGACCATGATGGTCATGAACCACTGCCTGGCCAGCAATGCTCCGCTGGAGCCAGACCGTGACCGATGGCGGAAAATCCTGGCAGAATACCACATCGACGGGAAACCCGTCGTTCCTGCCGATCAGATCGAGGACGTGCTGGACTTTCTCAAAGGAGAGGCCCTGCCAGCGCCAGGCGACATGTGGCACTGGTGCCGCCGCCCGGCCATGGAGGCGGCCTGGGGAGACGCGAAGATCATCACGGATGACAATTTAGGGCATGAGTATCCTTGAGGAGTGTGCAGGTGTTTACTCCTGACACATAGACAAAGCATGCCGAACAAGAGCTTCGCTGAGGCGAAATTTGGCACGAATGCGCAAATCTTCGATGACGGGGCGAATAGCCGGCAGGTGACCGGCCTTGCGAGCCTGAATGAGAATACCCACAATGCCGATGGTTCGCAGGCCATGAGCCTGCGCGACGGCACGCCCTTCGCTCTCATCCATCAGCAATGCGTCCGCATGCAGTTCAATAGCGAGACTGATGGCTGCAGATTCGCCAGGGTCGAGCAGCTTGAGGATTTCATCGGTGAGGCGTGTCTGTTGCCACGATTTCACCTGGACCCAGTCTGGCAGAATAAGTCCTGCAAAACGACCGTTGGTCGCAGCCAACCTCTCAAACTCGGCCTTAACCGCAGGTGGAATGATGACGGTACCAAACAACAGCCTTAAAAGCTGAAGCTGACCTACCAAGTCGAGATTCAGCAGCACCGAGGTGTCGGCTATGACAATCATGCAGGCAGCAAGGTTTGGAGGGACTCCATGTCTTTCTCCAAATCAGTGGTGGAATAGTGGACGGGTATGTCCCGGTCACAGAGAGCTGCCTGAAAATCCATCCGTTCCAATTCGGCCATACGTGCCCCCTGGGACATGCTTATGCGCTTCCTTGCATAAAGCGCGCAGGCCAGCTCAAGCTGCAAGTCTTTGGGGCTGAAGGAAGCGGTCACTGGATCGTCTGGCAAAACGAGTGTCATAAGGTCATAATACTACGCTGGATTTGGGTTGTCCAATCGGGTATTGCATGCCGAGGTGCGGGGTTGCAAGAACATGTTCTTCCGTGCATAACAGTGCACTCATGCCCGACCTCGCCACCATCTCGCCCGCTGCCATGATTGAACTTGTGCGTGAAAATGTCCTGCCGGATCTGCCGGCTGATTTTGGGACGGAGGCTGACTTCTTTGAAGCGGGGCTGGATTCGATGGGGGTGATGCAGCTGGTGATGTTTCTGGAGGAACAGTATGGAAAGAAAGTGGAACCGACGGAACTGAGCCGCGCGAATTTCCGCAGTGGTCAGGCGATGGCGGCGCTGGTGATGGGACAAGCGGCAGCGGCATGAGCACCCCGGCCATTCCCCAGTTTCCCATCTCGGGCACCGACGGCTTTGTCGTGGCACTGGACTACCTGGCACGGTCCGCGGACGGACGTGGGCTGGATGCTTTGAGCGAGATTCAGGTGAGCGGGCGGCCGGATGAAGAGCGCCTGCGCTGGCTGGCGGCGGAGCTGCCGAAACGGATGCCGCTGCTGCATGCCACTCTGTGCAAGGACGGGCTGTTTGGGGTGCCGTATTGGGAGTGCTCGGGAGAGGCTGTGGGTGTTCCGATTGAGTTTCATCGTGTCAGAGGGGTGGAAGGGGAAGAGTCGGTGATTGAGTCGATTTCTGAACTGCGTGGCAAAAGGATGCAGGGACATGCACGGAGTTCCCTGGGACCACCTCATGTGCGGCTGGATGTGGTGCGGACGAGTGACGAAACGTGGTCGATGCTGATGAACTGGTCCCACCTGCTGCTGGATGGCACCGGGGTGGAGCTACTTTTCAAGCACATGGATGAACTGTGGCAGAACCCGCAGGCGGCCTCGCCTCAGCAGCCGGTGGTGAAGAATGACAAGCCGTGGTGGAAGCTGTTTCAGGAAAGTGAGAGCTGCGGAAGGCACCTCATGGCACTGGGAGTGGAGCCGTTTGTTTCGGCAAGCCGTGGCAAGGTGGTCAGCGGAAGGCGCTGCTGCCTGTGGGAGACTTTTTCCAAGGAGGAGACGGCCCGGGTCAGGACCACGCTGGGGAAGATCGGCGGGGACATGATGAGGACGTTTTTTTATGCGGGACTTGCCGCAAGATGCCATCAGGCGGTGTTTCATGCGCGCGGATGCAGAAATCTGTCCTATGCGGTGACGATGCCGGTGCAGCAGCGGCCAAAGGATGGGGCGGGAAAGACGGCGATTTTTCAGAATCACATGTCGATGTTCTTTTTCATTTTGAAGGATGAGGACCTGAAGGATCTTGGAGTGGCAAGCCGGGTGCTGATGAGGCAGCACATGGAACATCTGAAGCTGAAGCGGCATCTGTCGTTCAACTCGCTGCAGCTGCTGACGCGGCGCATGCCGGGGAAAAGCATGCTGGATATGGTCAGACTGGCGCAACGGGGGGAAATAGCGTCCTGCTACCATGCCTATACGGGCAACTTTGGGGAGGGCATGACGACTTTCTGCGGGGGGGAGATTGTGAATGCGATCCACATGCCGACGGTGAATGCGCCGCCGGGGAGCGGGGTGTTTGTGAGTGAGTGCCGGGAGCAGCTTACGGTGACCTTAAGCTACCTGGACACGTGCCTGAGCGAGGCGGAGACGGAACTCGTCAGGGAGCGCTGGCGTTCTGATCTTCTGGGAGGATGATGGAGGCATGAATCCGGATGTGCTCATCATCGGTGGGGGCAGCGCAGGCGTGGCGGCGGCGCTGGCGGCTGCACGTTGTGGCAAGGAGTCGCTTCTGGTGGAAAGACATGGAATGCTGGGCGGCGCGGGGACGGCCTCGCTGGTGCATTCGTTCTGCGGACTGTATGAACTACCGGCGACGGCGGAAGCGGTGGCGCGGGTGGCCAATCCGGGGGTGCCGGTGGAGTTCGAACGGGAGCTGCTGGCGCGAGGGATCGGGCATGGTCCGGTGAGGATGGGGCGGGTGGATGTGCTGCTGCATGCGCCGCAAAAACTGGCGGGTTATCTTGATGTTGTGTGTCGGATTCAGCAAAAACTTAAGGTTTGTTTACATACTGAAGTGACCGGATGCGGGGTGGACGGAAAACGCGTTTCGGAAGTGACGCTGCAGTGCCGGGGGGCGGTCTGGAAAGTGCAGCCGCGGATGGTGGTGGATGCGAGCGGCGATGCGGTGGTGGCGGCGCTGACGGGGCACCCATGGGAGCAGACGCCAGCACATGAGCTGCAGCGTCCGGCTTACATTGTGGGAATGGGGGGCGTGGACGGGGAGGCGATGAAGGGGGACGGGCCGCTGAAGATCGCCGGATGTCTGGCGAGGGCGATCAAGGAGGGCAAGCTGCCGGTGGAAGCGGCAGGGGCGCACTTCCGAGGAGGGGTGGGTTTGAACGAGGTGTTTCTGACGCTGGATCTGCCGGGGGATGCGATGGACGTGGAGGGACTGACGCTGACTGAGATGCAGGGACGTGAGGTGACGTTTGCGATTGTGGATTATTTGAAGGGGCATTTGGAAGGCTTTGGCCTGGCGTGGATCTCGACACTGCCGGTGAGGGCGGGTGTTCGTGAGAGCCGGAGGTGGGTGGGGGAAGTGACGGTGACGGAGGAGGACATTCTGGAGAGCCGGAGGGATGAGCATGCGGTGGCGAATGCGACGTGGCCGATGGAGTTGCGGGAGACGGCGCGGGGGCCGAGGCTGCTTTATCCGAAGGAAGCGAAGGCGTGCGGCATTCCGCTGGGGGCGCTGCGGGCGCGGGATCTGAAGAATGTGTTTATTGCCGGGAGGTGCATTTCAACGACGCACCGGGCGCAGGCGAGCGCGCGGGTGATGGGAACGGCGCTGGCGACTGGACAGGCGGCGGGAATCGCAGCCACTATGGATGAACAAGACACCGCAAGATTGGCGCAGCATGTGTGCGCGATCCTGGGTCAACTGGAACAAGCGAAGTGAACATAGTCGATCTTATCTTTGAACGCAGCACGGCCACGCACTCCGCGGTGGTGAGTCCGGAACTGCAGCTGACGTTTGGTGAGCTGGAGGCGCGCATGAAGGAGTGCGGGCGGAGGCTGATGGAGGATGCGAACTGGCCGAAGAAGGAGAGATCGCGCATCGGGCTGAATGCGCCGAGCGGGGCGGACTACATTGTGGTGGCGCTGGCGATTCTGCAGCAGGGCGCGTGCTTTGTGCCCATTCCGAATGAGCTGACGGCGAGCGAGCGGGTGCAGCTGGCGAAGGCGACGGCGCTGGATGCGCTGGTGCATGCGCAGAGTGCGGAGGAATGGCGCGTGGAGGCGGTGGTGCAGGATGCAGCGCCGTCTTTTGATGAGGCGGCACTGGTGGCGCTGAATCCGGCGTTTATTCGGTTTAGCAGCGGGACGACCGGAGCCTCGAAGGGGATTGTGATTTCGCATGAGACGCTGTTAGGGCGCATCACGGCGGCAAATGAGGGGCTGCGCATCGGACCGGAGGACCGGGTGCTGTGGGTACTGCCGATGGCGCATCACTTTGCGGTTTCGATTGTGCTATATCTTTATCATGGAGCGACGACGATCCTGGCGCCGGCGAGTGACCCGAAGGTGATGATCGAGATGATGGAGGCGCATGGAGCGACGGTGATGTATGGCTCGCCGTATCATTACACGATGCTCTCGGGGCAGCCGAATGCGGCGCAGCTGGGGTCGCTTAGGCTGGCGGTCTCGACGGCGTTTGCGCTGACGAACGAGGTGGCGGAGCTGTTTGCGAGCAAGACGGGGCTGCACCTGACGCAAGGCATGGGCATCATCGAGGCGGGACTGCCGATTTTGAATTTAAAGCATGCGAAGGACAAGCCGACTTCCATCGGGCAGCCGCTGCCGGCGTTTGAGGTGAAGCTGGAGGATGGAGAACTGATGCTGCGCGGGCCGGGAATCTTTGATGCTTATCTGACGCCGTGGCAGCCGCGTGAGGCGGTGCTGCGGGATGGGTGGTTTGCGACGGGGGACATAGCGGAGCAGGATGAGGACGGCTGTTTCTACCTGCGAGGACGGGTGCGCAGTGTGATCAATGTGGGCGGATTGAAATGCTTTCCAGAAGAGGTGGAGGCGGTGCTGTGCAGCCATGCGGGGGTGAAGGCCGCGCGGGTGAGCGGGCGGGCGCATCCTGCGCTGGGAGCGATGCCTGCGGCGGAGATCATTCCAAACAACGCCGAGGAGCCGCCCAAGGTGATTGAACTGAGAAAGCTTTGCCAGGAGCGGCTCTCCGCCTACAAGGTGCCGCTGTTCTACACTTTTGTTTCCGAACTACCGCTGACTGCGAGCGGCAAACTCCGACGCTACTGATTCATGAGCCAACCTCCACGCATCGCCATTCTCGGAGCCGGTCCCGCCGGCAGCGCCCTTGCCGCACTGCTGGCGAAACAAGGCATTAAAACGCTGGTCTATGATGATGAAAAACGACCCGCGCTGCTGGTGGGTGAATCGCTGATCCCGGCGATCGTGGCGATACTGCAGCGCATGGGGATCGAAGACCGGGTGGCGAAGATCTCGCAGTTCAAGCCGGGGGCGAGTTTCATCCACCACCTGGGGACGCGGATGAATTTCAATTTCAGGTCCGTGGAAGGGCGGCTGCCGCCGTATGCATATAATGTGCCGCGCCCGGCCTTTGACGACGTGCTGAAGGATTACGCGAAGGAGCTGGGAGTGACGTTTGTGAAGCACCGGGCCGGACTGGTGGCGAAGCCGGGAGGCAAGCCGGGAGGCAAGCCGGGAGGCAAGCCGGAGCTGGAACTGGATGCGGACGCGCTGGAGGCGGGGGGGTATCGCGATGGCGCGAAGCCGGACCTGATCATCGACTGCAGCGGGCGGGCGCGCACGTCTGCGAAGCTGCTGGGGATCAAGGCGGCGACAGGGCCGCGGCGGGATACGGCGCACTTTGCGCACTTCCACGGCATTGAGCATCCGTATGAGCCGGGGCAGATCGTGATCATGTATCATCCGTGGGGATGGAGCTGGCGCATTCCGCTGCCGGACAAGCTGAGCTTTGGCATGGTGATGAATCCGAAGGCGCTGCCGGAGTTTGGTGCCAACGGCGAAGAGCGGCTGGACAAGGTGCTGGCGACGGATCCGGTGCTGGCACCGCTGGCGGTGAACCGGAAGCGGGTGACGGATGTGTTTACGTACACGAATTACCAGCTCATTTCAGACCGGGCGCAGGGTCCGGGATGGGTGAGTGCGGGGGATGCGTTTGGGTTTGTGGATCCGATGCTTTCACCGGGGGTGTTTCTGGCGCTGGATTCGGCGGAAGCGCTCAGCGGGATGTTTGCGAAGCATGGGGAGAAGCTGCTGGATGCGCCGGAGCTGCTGGCGAAGGAGCTGGAGCGATATGAGAAGCGCCAGCGTGCGTGGCATGAGGCGTGGCACGAGCTGATCGAGTACTTTTATGACGGGCGGATCGTGGCGTTTTATGAGCGCGGCACGCAGCTGAGCAAGGATTATCCGGGACGGTTCAGCAACATGATGGAGTGGATCTCGAACCGGGTGATCGCGCTGATGGCGACGGGTGCGGGGACGCTGTCGTTTTGGAACCGGATGTATTTGAAGGGGTGCTCGAAGTGGCTGCTGAATGGGGACCGGGCGAAGGATCTGGCGCTGCCGTGAGGGGGTAAGAAAGGGAGAAGAGATTTAACACCGCAGAGATTGGAAAAACGCAGAGATGAGATTTGAAGGCGGATGTGTGGTGAAGTGGAGAGAGTGGGGTATTTGAATGGTTTGTTTTTTGGCAAAGGAATGGGGGATCCTATTGAGGGGTGCTCAATAGACTGACGTGGATGGAATCCGTGTAGAGGCTGGAGCTGTAGCCGGGACGTGACGTTTAGACCAACTCTCAAAAATCTTGTCACATTGCCCGGACGGCGGAGCGGCCCCATTGGCTGCGTTAGTCGCTTGCCTGTTATTTTCAAATAGCAGGCGGCGCTCCCGCCTTGCCACTGGGACCGCTGCGCTCGCCGGTCAAAATGACAATCTTTTCGAGAACTGGTCTACCTGGGACGCTGGCTCTCCGCGGCGGATTGGCCGGGAGACGCTTCTGGAAGACGGGCTGTGCGAAGTGGATGATGGATTCGCTTTCCGGACTGGGTGGCGGAACCCAGGGGAGCACTCGCTAACGCTCGGCAGCTCTGGGCGGCATGACGGATGGCCTATGGCCTTCAGGACGAAGCAGTCAGTCTGTGATGCAAATCTCGATAAGGGTGGGGATTTTCATCCAGGATACTTTCAGGGCTTCGCGCATCTCGAGTACGCGCATTCAGGCCGGAGGCCGGGCGTGTTTGGCGTCGAAAGCGTTCCTCGTTCCATCGCTTCTCCGCCAAACCGCACGACTTCGAGGACGTTCGTATGCGATGGAGTTTGCAGCGCGCTCGCAGACGGGCGGGCTGTCGCCACGACCGTCCTACGTCCATGCTTGCGCCGCGCGGGCTGTGCTCTTGACTCATTGAGGAAGCCTCTTTGGTATGCACCTGCCCAGGCTCGTTTTCAATTGTCGGCTCTGTTATTGAGGATTGCGCAATAGACTGACACGCATGGAGCGCATGTGCATGCAGGAGCCGGGGCGTTGCGTGCGGCGGAGACACATGCTGCCTGCTTCGGCGTGGCGGGAGGACGCTGCTGGGGGACGCGGTGTGTGAAGAAGGCGCTGGGTTTGCTGCGCTGCTGCTGGTGCTGAACCCAGGGCGGCGCTCGCCAAGGCTCGCTGGCCCTGGGCTACGCTAGGCCGCACCTTCGGTGCTAGACCAACTCTCAAAAATCTTGTCACATTGCCCGGACGGCGGAGCGGCCCCATTGGCTGCGTTGGTCGCTTGCCTGTTATTTTCAAATAGCAGGCGGCGCTCCCGCCTTGCCACTGGGACCGCTGCGCTCGCCGGTCAAAATGACAATCTTTTCGAGAACTGGTCTAAAAGCTGAAGGCAAAGCCGACGATAACCCAACGTAATCAAGTGCCACGTCAGTCTATTGTGCAACTCTCAATAAGGACTTAGGACTTCAAGGACTTAAAGGACGCCGGAGTTGATGGGCGGAGGCAGTGAGGAAGGAGGAGAGTGGTCGATGCTTTTTGGGTCATGCGCAGCACAGGCGTTGAGGCACGACACGTTGTTTGCATTTCTTTGTGAGTGTGAGAAGTGCGGGGTAACCTGACCGACCTGATTTGATCTGATGTTTGCGCGACTGAGAGCCTCCTCCACCGCAGCTTATATGCTGCCGCTGCTGCTGTTCCAAGTGCTTGGGGCGGTGGCAGGGTTGTTTCGGGTGAAAAATCCGGAGCTGCCGTGGTATGTGCGGGCGCCGGAGCATTGGGTGTATCCGATGCAGACGGTGGTATGTGCTATGGTGCTGCTGTGGTTCCGAAAGCACTACACGCTGAGGCCGTGGCGAGGGCTGGGGCTGGCGTTTGTGCTGGGCGTCGTCGGGATTGCCGTGTGGGTGGCGCCGGCGGTGCTGAGGGAGTTTCTCGTGCAGCAGGGACATGAACCGGCGTCGTGGTGGAAGTGGCTGGGGCTGGCGGAACGCAGGGATGGGTTTGACCCGATGATCGCGAAGGATTCAGCGCTGTGGTTTGGGCTGGATGTGGGAATGCGGTTTGCGCGCATGATGCTGGTGGTGCCGTTTGTGGAGGAGCTGTTCTGGCGGGGCTTTCTGATGCGCTTTCTACTGGTGGATGACGGGGATTTTGAGAGGGTGCCGTTTGGCACGCACCGGTGGAAGGCGTTCTGGATTGTGACGCTGGCGGTGATGGTGATCCACAACACGGAGGACTATGTGGGCGCGTTTGTGTGGGGGGCGCTGATGTATTTCGTGGCGGTGCGGACGAAGAGCCTGGGGGCGTGTGTGGTGATGCACGCGGTGGGGAATCTGGCGCTGGGGGTGTATGTGATGAAGACGCAGCAGTGGGGGTTTTGGTGAAGGGGGTGGGCGGAGGGTTTTGATTGGAGGGGGGAGTGGCATGATTGGTGAGCGCACTTGCCAGTGGGGGATGGGAGGACCCCTCACCTTGGGCTTTGGGGTGATGCGGTGAGGAGGGATGTGGCGGAGCGCTGGCCCAGAGCGGCATCGGAGTGCCGCGCTCCCAGGGGGGCTATGCTGTGAGACACGCGCCGTGGCGTAGGCACGTCAGTCTGTGAGTGGGCTGCGTGCGCCATGGAGTAGAGATATCCTCGCAACCGGGCGGTTTGGCGAAGAGCGCGGTGGGGAATCTGGCGATGGGGGATGTATGTGATGAAGACGCAGGCTTGGGGGTTTTGGTGATTTTTTTTGGATGGCGGGGTTTTGATAATGGGACGCTGGGGTGTTCGGGAAATGGTTTGAGGCAGAGGGGCTTTTGATGGATTGCAGGGAGAAGTGTGTCTGCGGTTTGTGTGGTGTGGACGGTTTGTGGTTTCGGTTTTTCCGCAGTGAAAGGACGGCGAACGTTTTTGGGTGCCTGAGATGCGGCAGACCCGGAATTTGGGACCCGACGCAGCCTAACTTTTACCCACAAGTTTAAGAAACCCGGCCTGTACAAAAACCATAACGACTAAACTGTGGGTGATGATATCAACAGCGTCATCGCAAGGTTTGGGCAAGGGACAGGCAGAGATGCCGGGCTG
>NZ_JBGANA010000001.1:0-585007 GCF_044222565.1 Prosthecobacter sp. | reverse complement strand
CTTCGCCACATACTCTTTTCGACTCAATTGACTCATGTCCGGTGGGGGCTCCATCCGGTGTCATTCATTTTGAGGCAACGTTCCGCCAGGGCCTCACTCGTTCACGCTCCCCCGGTGTGTTTCTTTTTGAGGCAACTCGCGGGCAATGTGACAAGATTTTTGAGAGTTGGTTTGTTTCGGACCGCAGCCTATTCTGTCCCGCTTGCAAGACTTGGGCGATGAGAGTTGATTGATCTGCATGAAACTGCCGCTCTTTTCAGCCGCCCTGCTCGTCATGGCAGCGACCGCTTTGTCTCAGCAGCCGGAAACTCTTCCTGACACGCAGCCGCTGATCAAAGATGGCGACATCTCCGAGCAGATGCATGCCGCGGCACTGGAGGACATGGACCAGCTCATCGCTGATTCAGTCAAGACACGCGCGAAACACTGGCATCGCGACTTGTCTTCGGCGAATGCCTACACAGCGTCGGTCCTTGAGAACCGCGAGCGCTTCAAACACATCATCGGTCTCAGGGACAAGCGGGTGCCCGTGGCACTGGAGCGTTATGGGGATGAGACAAATCTCGCGCTCGTAGGCAAGACAAAGGCTTACCGCATCTACCAGGTCCGCTGGCCTGTCTTGGAGCAGGTTTCGGGAGAAGGCCTGCTGCTGGAGCCCAAAGGCAAGCCCAAGGGTTACATCATTGCCCTGCCGGACGCAGACCAGACGCCGGAACAGATCGCCGGACTGGCTCCCGGTGTGCCGGCGGAGGCACAGATCGCACGCCGTTTTGTGGAGAACGGTTTTGCTGTCATCGTGCCTGTCTTGATCAATCGCAGTGACGCCGGCTCCGGCAACCCGGCCATCCTCATGACGAACATGCCTCACCGGGAATGGATTCATCGTCAGGCCTACATGATGGGCAGGCACATCATCGGCTACGAAGTCCAGAAAGTCCTGGCTCTCGTGGACTGGATCAGCATTCATCGCCACGATCAGATCGGTGTCGCCGGTTATGGCGAAGGCGGACTCATCGCCATGTATGCGGCTGCTGTTGACCAGCGCATCGACGCCACTCTCGTCAGCGGTTATTTCAAGTCACGCCAGCGCACCTGGCGCGAGCCCATCTATCGCAATGTGTGGGGCCTGCTCGCCGAATTCGGCGATGCCGAAATTGCATCCCTCATCGCCCCACGGGGTCTTGTCATTCAGTACGCGGACGAGCCTGACGTGGATGATCCGCCGGAGCCCAAAGGCAAGAAAAACCAGGCCGCCCCCGGCCGCCTGAGCACGCCTGAATTTGACGAGGTGGAGGAGGAATACCTGCGCATCGACTCCCTCGTGCCTCAGAGTTTCCAGCGCCGTTCCCTGGTCCGCGGAGACGCCGCCGCGGCCAATGCCCTCGCAAAACTCCTCAAGACGGACACCAGCATGGGCCTCTCCCGCGAGCTGCCGCAGAACTTGCGCCAGACATACTATCCCGCCGTGCGCCAGCTTGCGCAAATGAAGGAACTCGAAGCCCATGTGCAGCGCCTCATCCGCGGGTCGGATCAGATCCGCAATGACTTCTTCCTCTTCAAGGCCATGCCCGAATTTCGCAATGACGCCTGGACCTACGCTCAGTTCGCTGACAAAAAGCCGGACAAGTTCATCGCTGCGACCAAGAATTTCAGGAAGACCTTTTCGGAGGAGATTCTCGGCAGGATCGACTCCCCGCTTCCCACTCCCAAGCCCCGCACACGCAAGATCTATGACAAGCCAAAGTGGACCGGCTACGAAGTCGTGCTGGATGTCGGCGGCGAAGGCTTTGCCTGGGGTGTTCTGCTCCTGCCAAAAGATCTGAAGCCCGATGAGAAGCGTCCAGTGGTCGTCTGCCAGCATGGCCGCCATGGCGTGCCGTCAGATGTCATTGAGGGAGACAAGCCCGCCTATCACGACTTCGCCGCTCACCTCGCGGAGCGCGGCTTCATCACCCTTGCCCCTCATAATTTGTACAAGGAGGAGGAGCAGTACCGCACGCTCTCGCGCAAGGGGAACACAGTGAAGGCCTCCATGTTCTCCGTCATACTCCGCCACCATGAGCAGTGGCTCAACTGGCTCGGTTCCCTGCCTCAGGTAGATGCCAAACGCATCGGCTTTTACGGCCTCAGCTATGGTGGCGAGACGGCCGTGCGCGTTCCGCCGCTGCTGGACGGCTACTGCCTCTCCATCTGCTCCGGAGACTTCAATGACTGGACCCGCAAGGTTGCCACCACGGAGGACAAGCACAGCTTCATGTTCACGGACGAATGGGAGATGCCCTATTTCAACATGGGCAGCACCTTCAGCTATGCCGAGCTCACCTACCTCATGTTCCCACGCCCCTTCATGGTGGAGCGCGGACATCACGATGGCGTCTCCATTGATCCCTGGGTGGCTTATGAATATGCCAAAACCCGCTGGCTCTACGCCCAGTTCGGCATGGAGGAGCGCACCGAGATCGAGTTCTTCAACGGCGGCCACACCATCAACGGCAAAGGCACCTTCAGCTTCCTCCACAAGCAGCTCAACTGGCCGGAGCGCTGATTGATGTCAGGCCCATGGTGGTCCGCACAGTCCCCTGTGCGGCTGCTCGCAAGCCCCCTGAGATACAAGCCACCTGTGGCGCACTCAAAATCCAGCGCTTGCTTTCGTCTGGCTACAGCTCTTTCACCCAAAACGTCAGCGTCTTTGGCGACTCCTCCTCTTCGCCGATCTCTTTCCACACAAAGGTCGCCTGCAACTCCGGGTGTTTCACGTACCCCTGGCTGCGCCAGAACTCATCCAACGGGCGGTAGCCCTCGGGCTGCAGCGGATGCTTTCCATCACGGTCCACTGCACAGAAGGTGCTCTTCGTCATCCCAAGCGCTCGCGCATGCGCTTCACGACTGGCAAAAAACTCCTTCCCGATCCCTCGGCCGCGATACTCAGGCAGCAGAATCGATTCACCAAAATAGCAGATCTTTGACAGGTCGTATCCCGCCTGCTCAAACGCTGCTTTAAACTCCGGCCCCTCATCCACCATAGGCAGGCAGGTTGTCGCCCCTACCACTCGCTCTCCATCAAACACCAGCACCACCAGGCTGCCGCTGGATCTCACGTACGTACCCAGATAGTCACGCTCATTCTCCATATTGCCCACATACAGATACGGGTACTCATGAAACACCGCGATCCTTAGCGCCCCCAGGGCGTCAATATGAGAAGCCAGTTCGGAGCCGTGAAAATTTTGCAGACGGATCATGGATTTTGGGAGGAGGAGAACTCGTTAGCCATCTGACGGATTTTGCCCCGCATGTTGGCCAGGCCGTTCAAGCGGGTGGGGGAGAGCATTTTCGTGAGGCCACAGTCGGTCCACACCCGTGGCTCCACCGCGGCGGCTTCAGAGGGAACAGCATCCGTGTACAACTCGCACAGCAGCGCCGCCAGTCCTTTGACCATCGGCGATTCTGCATCACAGGTAAAACGAGTTCGGCCATCCACGAGTTCGCCATGCAGCCACACGCGCGAAACGCAGCCCGACACCAGTTTTTCTTCGGTCTTGTGCGCAGCATCCAGTTTCATCGCAGAGCCACGCGAGACAATGGCGTTCAGACGCTCATGCGGATCGTGGATGATGTTCAGGTCGTCGATGAGCGACTGCTGTTTTTCATCAAGGCTCATTTCAACTTCGCGAGGCGGCCCTTGCTCCAGTTGAGACCCGTTTGGATGGCCTCGTCATTGGCGATCGCTGCGGCTAGTTTTTCCCAGATGGCCACGGCATTGGCAAAGGCGGCCTTGGCATCTGCTTTCTTGCCGGCGCTCTCACAGGTGTGGCCCAGCGAGCCATACAGCTGCGCCAGCTGGCTGGTCCACATGCGGCGCTCGGGTGTGAGCTTGTCATTGGCAGGCTGCGCTTTGATAAGCGCTTCCAGCGAATCGACGGCTTGCTTGGCGATCGGAATGGCGGCCGCTGTCTTGCTGTTGTCAGCCAGCAGTTCGGCATATTCGCCGCGCAGTTTCGCCAGCAGGAAGCCGTAGCGTGCGTTCTCCTTGTCGTCGGCCATGATTTCATTCACCAGCTCGATCGCATCCTGTTTTTTCTTGCTGGCTTCCCCCGGGGTGCCGGCGTCGCGGGCCAGGGAAGCCAGGGCGCCGTAGTTGCGGGCCAGCAGATACTTCACCTCGCTCCATTCAGGCAGCAGGCGGTTGAGCTCCAGCAGGATCGGCACCGCCTGATTGTGCGCCTCCTTGGCGTCCGAGCCGCTGAAATGACGCCCGATAAGCTCCGCCAGCTCGGTGTAAGCTTCCGCCAGCAAAAGCGCCTGATCCTGATTTCGCGGGCTGCTGCCGAGAACGAGTTCTCCCATGTCCTTCACGGAATCGATCAGCGTGTTCAGTGCATCTTCGACCTTGCCCGCGTCACGCTGGCTGATGCCTTTCGCAAACTTCGCCCGGGCAAGAATGAACTTTTCATCATTGATCAGTTCATGCCCCATTGCTTTGGAATCCAGAATCTGCGGCACGCGTGCCAGCGCCTGCTCCGAGTCCGCCACATCGCCATTGCGCAGCGTGCGCAGTCCGTACTCCAGCCACGCACGCGCACACTCATTGCGCGCCAGACGGTTCTTGGGGTCGGCCGCCAGCCCTTTGTCCAGATTGACGGTTGCTTCTTTGAGCAGGGCGAGTGATTCGGCATGGCGGCCTTCGCGCCCGCGAATGTCAGAAAGCAGCAGGCTGTAGCGCCCCAGCCATTGCTGATAAAGCGCTGTCTCGTTGCTCCCGCCCGAGCCTTTGCTGATCAATTCCGCCGCCTGATCCCGCGCCTTGGTCAGGAAAATCACCGCCTGGGGCGTGTTGCGCAGCTTCAGATGCAGCTGGCCGATGTTGCCATAGGAGCGCAGTCGTTCGACGCCCAGAGAGGGCGTTTGCTCCAGGGCTGGCAGACCGCGCATGCAGTACGCCAGCGCGTCTTTCAGCTGCTCCTTCTGAAAGCCTGCCTCCATCTCATTGCCCGTGGGCGTCTGCAGCAGTTGGGTGAGAAACTGGTCCACCGCATTCTGCGAGTTCTGCAGGTTCTGATCCGCCACGGCTTTGGCGCTGCGTGAAGTGTCACGCTCGGTGATCAGTGTGTCGATCCGGCCGTTGAGCGAGTCCCGCTCCATCTTGTGGACATCATTGATGTTGGAGATGGTGCTCTCCGCCTTCTGCGCCCGCCGCAACGTGGCGAAGGCGTACACAAAGCACAGCACAAAGATGGTCAGCAGCGCAATCGCTGTGGTCTGCAGTTTGAGCACCTTCTTCGCCTGCTTCTGCCGTTCGCGCACCGTCTGTTCGCGCGATTCTTCCAGCAGGTAATCGCTTTCCAGCACTTCAAATTCGCGCACGATCTCGCGCATGTCCGTCCAGCGTGCCGCCGGGTTCAGATCCAGGGCGCGCTCGATGATGTTGCGGCGGCGTTCCTCCCACTTGGACTGCGCCGTCTGCGGCCAGTAGATCTTCGGCTGGGATTTCACCGCATGCAGCAGCGCGTTGCTGTTCACCTGCACTGCGAGACCGGCGGACGCCTGCTGCCTCGCTCGTTCGACTTCGCTCTCCCACATCTCGGCTCCGCGCGGCAGCACCCCGTTGAGGAGGCGGTACGCCAGCACGCCAAAGCTGTACACGTCCCATGACGGACCATAACCTGCGAAAACGCCGTCTGGATTCTCCGCCTGTTCCGGGCAGAGATGCACAAAATGATCCGTCAGCTCGAGGTGGTGAATGCCACCCACCCAGCCTTGAGCAATGTCGGTGAGCCTGATCGAGGACTCCGTGTCGTCCTCCAGCAGAATGTTGCACGGGCGCAGATTGCCATGCGGGATCCCGTGCTTGTGCAGCCAGGAGAGAGCGTCTGCCACCTCGTAAATGTGCCTCCACGCCTGTTCCGGCGGCAGGCCGTTGCAGGCGGACTCGAGAGACGGCGTCTGCCACTGACGGCGGCCGTGGTTGTCCTTCGTCATCACCCCCACCAGCGGCATGACGCAAAAATAGGGCGTTTTGTCAAAGCTGTAGCTCTCCACCGGCAGTACACCGCGATGATGCGGCATCTGCTGCAAGGCACGGAAGGCCGTCGCCAGCGCCTTCCTGTTGATCGCCATCGAACTAAACACCTTCACCGCACAGGCTTTGCCGTTGGTGGACACCGCGCGGTAAACGGCTCCACAACGCCCGCTGCCAACCAGGTCCTGCAATTCATGTCCGGCGATTTCGGGCAGACTCATGCGTGCTTCAGATGTCTTTTGGGATGATGGTTGACCCTTCGAATGACGCGAAAAACGAACCTGAGCATCATCACGGGTGTGTACGATGGGGTCGGAATGAGAAATCTCAAATCTCAAATGCCGCTTTGCAAAAATCGCGTGCCACAAAAGCCAGCACAGCCATTCTGAATGCACACCGCATGAAAAACCCCAAGCCAACAGACCACCGCCAGGAAATGGAGGCGATCTATGCCGATCTGGAACTCCGGCCTTTGCCCCGGCAGTGCGAGATGCGCACCGGCTGCTGCCATTTCCGTCTGGCGGGTCACACCCCCATGCTTACCCGGGGAGAGGCACTGTACGCCGCCATGGGTGTGAGGGCCAGCGGACGCAAGGCGCTCAAACCCCACCCCGACGGCGCCTGCCCCCTGCTGGGGCGTGACGGTCGCTGCACCATTTACAAGCACCGCCCCTTTGGCTGCCGCACCCATTTCTGTGCCGAGGCCGGCGGCATGTACCCTCGCAAACACGTCGCGGATCTCATTCAGCGGCTGGAAGCTCTCGACGAGCGTCTCGGCGGCAGCGGTTCCCGCCCGCTCGAAACCGCCGTCAGCGCCGCTCTGGCGGAAATGTGACCTCAGGGAGCAGCGCAATCGCGCGCCAGCTTCTGGCTCGCCTCGGACAGCTTGGCCAGCGGGTAGGGGACCTCGGCGGCGTTCAGCGGCATGCGCAGCACCACATTGTCACCATCCAGCCGCACAAAGCCCGCCTTGATGGTTTTGCCTTCCAGGTTCGTCCAGCTCATGATCGGAGGCAGGGACTTTTTGACCGCCGCAGGGGCCAGCTTTGGCGCATCTTTGTCAAAGCTCGCTCCTTCGCTGATCCACTCCGTGATCTTCTTGATGTCACTGGCGGAAAGCTTCTCGTCGGGCGGCATGTGGTTTTTGCCGTCGTTGACAATGATCTCAAGAAAATGGCTCTCCGCCGGCTTACCGGGACGGATCTGCGCCACGTCATTGTCCGCGATGTCCAGTTTGAAGGTCTGCAGATCGTCGAACACAAAGCCAGCCTTCTTCTTGCCGGTTTTCACACTGTGGCATTCGTAGCAGTTTTTCTCCAGAATGGGCTGGATGTCCTTCTTAAAGTCCGCCGCAGTGGCGAGGGCAGAAAGGTACGGCAGGATGAAGATGAAACGGGGCAGGGACATGGGGCGCGTTGGGACTGACCAAGAACGTGCCACCCCGCTTTTCCTTAGCCAGCATCTTTTTTCCGTGGCATGTGATCCCATGCCCGAGCAACGCAACGTCACCACTGCCACTCAACTCCTGCCTTTTCTCTTCGAAAACTGGCCGGACATGAAGCGCACCCGCCTCAAGCAGTGGCTCAAATTTGGCAGCGTCCGCGTCAACGATCAGGCCGTGACCCGCCACGACCACCCCCTGAAGCCCGGAGACAAAATCACCATCAAGGTCGAACGCGCCCCCCGCGCCGACGTGAAACCCATGCCGGCGGGACTCAGCATCATCTATGAAGACGAGGCCATCATCGTGCTGAACAAAGGAGCCGGCTGGCTCACCGTCGCCACCGATTCCGGCAACGGCCGCACCGCCTACGCCGCCCTCACGGACCACGTCCGCGGCACCAATGCCCGCAACCGCGTCTGGATCGTCCACCGCCTCGACCGCGACACCTCAGGCTTGATCGTTTTCGCCAAAACCGAGCCTTACAAACGCATCCTCCAGCGGAACTGGCACCTTTTTGACAAGACCTACCTCGCCGTCGCCGAAGGTATCATCAAGCGCGACTCCGGCACCCTCCGCTGCCACCTCAATGAGGAATTCTCCCTGCGTGTCCGCAGCGTCCCGCCGGACGAAGACACCCGCGAGGCCATAACCCACTTCAAGGTGCTCAAGCGCAGCCACCACACCACCCTCGTCGAGCTGAAGCTCGAAACCGGTCGCCGCCATCAGATCCGCGTCCACCTCTCCGACATGGGCCACCCCATCGTCGGAGACAAACCCTACGGCGCCACCACCGACCCCGCCCGCCGCCTCGCCCTCCACTCCAGCGAACTCCACTTCATCCACCCCGCCACCGAGGAAAAAATGGACTTCGTCCTGCCCCTCCCTGACGCTCTGGCAAAGCTGGTGTGACGATTCTGAGGGAGAAAAACCGCTTGCCGCAGCGGGGGATGCCGGTAACATCGCGACCCCTTTCGCCGGGCCATGTTGGTCAGGCCAAAGGATTCAAACCGAAGCCCGTTCGACCGGATCAGCCCCTGCGGCTGAGCGTTTTGCCCCCAAAACGTGCGGAAGACAGGCGCCTTAGATACCAAATACATGTCAACACAGATCCTCGCCGAGCTCGTCGAAGCCGGAGTCCATTTCGGACATCAAACCAAGCGCTGGAACCCCAAGATGAAGAGCTTCATCATGGGCACCAAGAACCAGATTCACATCCTCAACATCGAGGAAACCGTCAAGCAGATCGACAAGGCCGCTGATTTCCTGGCCGACCTCGCCCGCCGCGGCAAAAAGATCCTTTTCGTGGGCTGCAAACGCCAGGCCCAGGAAGCCGTGAAGCAGGCCTCCGAAGCCTGTGGCCAGTTCTACGTCAACCATCGCTGGCTGGGCGGCACGCTCACCAACATGGAGACGATCAAGAAGAGCATCGCCCGTCTCAACTACCTCGAAGACATCGAGAACAAGCCTGAGTTCAAGCTCATGTCCAAGAAGGAACTCGCCGGCCTCAACCGCGAGCGCATCAAGCTGGAGCGCAACCTGCGCGGCATCCGCCACATGGGCAAGGTGCCTGACGCGGTGGTCATCGTTGACTCCGCCCGCGAGCACATCGCCGTTCATGAGTCCCGCCGCCTCGGCATCCCAATCGTCGCCCTCGTGGACACGAACGCCGACCCGAACATCATCGACTACCCGATCGCCGCCAACGACGACGCCATCCGCTCCATCCGCATCATCCTGCAGAAGCTGATCGACCCCGTCATCGTCGCCACGGCCGAAGCCAAGAAGTAACTTTTACCCCCAAAACCAACCATGGCTGAAATCTCCGCTAAACTCGTCATGACCCTGCGTGAAAAGACCAACGCAGGCATGATGGAATGCAAAAAAGCCCTCACTGAAGCCGGTGGCGACCTTGAAAAGGCCGAAACCATCCTGCGCAAGAGCGGCACCATCAAGGCTGAAAAGAAGGCTGACCGCCAGACGAAGGAAGGCATCATCGCCTCCTACATCCACATGGCAGGCCGCATCGGCGTGCTCATCGAAGTGAACTGCGAAACCGACTTCGTCGCCCGCAATGAGAACTTCCAGGCGCTGGTGAAGGACATCTCCCTGCACATCGCCGCCGCCAACCCACGCTACCTCCAGCGCGAAGACATCCCCGCGGATCTCATCGCCAAGGAGCGCGAGATCGGCGCTGAGCTCGTCAAAGGCAAGCCTGCGAACATCGTGGACAAGATCGTTGACGGCAAAATGGAGAAATTCTATGCCGACAACTGCCTTCTGGAGCAGGCTTTCATCAAGGATCCTGATCTGACGATTGCGAACCTGATCAAGGGCAAGATCACTGAGCTGGGTGAGAACCTCGTCGTGCGCCGCTTCGTGCGGTATGCGGTGGGTGAAGACCTGCAGTAAATCAGGCTTGGACTAGAAAAACTCTTAAAGGCGGTCGGTGACGACCGCCTTTTTTTGTGTATCGGATTCGGCAATTTATGAGGGAATCGGGATATTTAGCTTTGCTAAAATAGTCGGCCTGTGTCAAATTTCCGTAATTGGCATATTTGCTATGAGTGGACTCCCACCAGTGGCCGGTTGTGCCTGTGTCGTGCTCGCGACCCAACTTCCACCGCCTGGTGGTGCCTGAAAGACATGGGCACCATGGGCGGCAGCTTGCCGCGTTTTCGGGATTTCGCATCTTCCCTCAACTTTTGGTTTCCAGCGCCGCCAGATACCTCCATGCTGCACGCCCGCTTTTTGACCCTCTTCAGCCGTGAGCCAAACCCATCCCACTGACGATCTCCGCGTCGCCGAAATTCTCCCCCTCATCCAGCCCGCACTGCTCATGCATGAGTTTCGGCTGGGTGAACTGGAGTCCGCCTTTGTCGAAGAATCACGCAAACGTGCCGAGGCCATCCTGACATTGAAGGATGACCGCCTGCTTGTGGTGGTGGGGCCCTGCTCCATTCATGACACGAAGTCGGCGCTGGAATACGCGCAGCACATCATCGAGGCCCGTGAGAAGTACAGCGCCGATCTGGAGATCGTGATGCGTGTCTATTTTGAAAAGCCGCGCACCACGGTGGGCTGGAAGGGATTCATCAATGATCCGCATCTGGACGGCACGTTCGACATCAACGCCGGACTGCGGGGCGCGCGTGATCTTCTGATCAAGCTGACCAAGCGCGGGGTGCCGGCGGGCACGGAGTTTCTGGATGTGATCACGCCGCAGTACATTGCCGATGTGGTCGCGTGGGGAGCGATTGGAGCCCGTACCACCGAGAGCCAGGTGCACCGCCAGCTGGCGTCCGGGCTGTCGATGCCTGTGGGGTTTAAAAATGGAACGGACGGCGGCATTCAGGTGGCGCTGGACGCCATCGAAGCGGCGAAGGGTCAGCACTGCTTCCTTTCGGTGACCAAGGACGGTGTGGCCGCGATTGTGAACACGAAGGGCAACAACGCCTGCCACGTCATCCTGCGCGGTGGCAAGGGCGGCACGAACTTTGACGCCGCCTCGATCAAGAATGTGGCGGACCAGCTGACTGCCCGCGGCCTGCCCGCCAGCGTGATGGTGGACTGCAGCCATGGCAACAGCCTCAAGGACTACCGCAAGCAGCCGATCGCTTCCGCGTCTCTGGCGGAGCAGATCGCCGGAGGCAGCACGGCCATCACCGGAGTGATGATCGAGAGCCATCTGGTGGAAGGACGCCAGGACACCAAGCCCGGACAACCCCTCACCTACGGGCAGAGCATCACTGATGCCTGCGTGTCCTGGGAAACCACGACGACCATGCTCGACGAACTCGCCGCCGCCGTCCGCGCGCGCCGCAGCAAATGACTTTTACCCGAGACCATCTCGAGCGCTTTGCGCAAGGCCGCATCCTGGTGGTGGGAGATGTGATGCTCGACCATTTCATCTGGGGGCATGTGCGGCGCATTTCGCCGGAGGCGCCCGTGCCGATCGTCGAAGTGACCCGAGAGGAGTTTTATCCTGGCGGCGCCGCCAACGTGGCGCGGAACATCTCCCCCTTTTCTCCGCACACCCATCTCATGGGGCGGGTGGGCAAGGACATGGCGGCCGAAAAGCTGCGTGCGCTGCTGATTGAAGACAAGGTCGATCCGGCACCGCTGCTCGTGCATGAAACCCTGCCGACGATTTCCAAGGCACGCGTCTCCGCGCGCCAGCAGCAGATCGTCCGCGTGGACCGCGAAAAACTGCTGCCGCTGACCGACGCCGAACTCATCGAGGTGGAGCAGCGCCTGCGTGATCTTGCGCCCAATCTCGATGCGATCATTTTGGAAGACTACGGCAAGGGCTTTATGACCGAGGAGCTCATGCAGGTGGTGGCGAAGATCGCCGCCGAGCACAAGCTCATCGTCACTGTGGATCCTTCGCCGCGAAATCCGCTGCCCTGGGCCGGGGTGTCGCTGGTGAAGCCGAACCGGCTGGAAGCGTTTGCCGCGGCCGGACTGGAAGATCATCTGCTGCCGGAAGCGCCGCTGGAAAACAAGGAACTGCTCGAAGTAGGCCGAGTGCTGCTGGCCAAGTGGAATGTGTCGAGCGTGCTCGTCACACTCGGAGAGCAGGGGATGATGCTGTTTGAGCGGGGGCAGGAGCCGCACCACATCCCGACACGCGCGCGTGAAGTCTTTGACGTTTCCGGAGCGGGTGACACCGCCATCGCACTCCTCACGCTGGCACTCGCCAGCGGGCACAGCCTGCGCGAAGCGGCTGACATCTCAAACCACGCCAGCGGCATTGTTGTTGGCAAGCTGGGCACCGCCACATTGACGCCGGACGAACTGCTGGCAGCCTTCTCAGACAAATGAGCACCGAATTCGAACCGCTTTACAAAGCCCACCTCAGCGAACATCTGGACGCCATCGGCAAGCTGTGCCGCATGAGCGAAGAGATCGCGCCGCTGGCCGATGCGTGGCTCGCCGCGCTGAAGGCGGGCAAAAAGATCCTTTTCTTTGGCAACGGCGGCAGCGCCGCGGATGCGCAGCATCTGGCCGCCGAACTGGTGGTGCGCTACCGCGTGAACCGCCCGGCGCTGGCGGGGCTGGCCCTGACCACCGACACGTCGATCCTCACGGCGCACAGCAATGACTTTGGCTACGACACGGTCTTCGCGCGCCAGATTGAGGCGCTGGCGCAGCCGGGTGATGTTGTGCTGGGGATTTCCACTTCAGGCACGAGCAAGAACGTTCTACTGGGACTGCAGGCGGCGAACAAGCGCGGCTGTGTTACGATTGCTTTTACTGGTGAGAAGGGCGCGGATTGCGCCGCTGAGGCGAAGCTGAGTTTCAAGGCTCCGTCCGGGATCACTGCACGGGTGCAGGAATGCCATCTGCTGATCGGGCATCTGCTGTGCGATGTGGTGGAGAAGGCTTATGCGGTTGCCTAGCAGCAAGTCGTTGGATGAAGCAACCGCCGTGGGGAACGCGAAGCGCATTTCTGCGGCGGGGTGGCGTGAAGACGCTGCTGGTGACCGCGGTGTGCTAAGAAAGTCTTGGGTTGGCTTCCCGACGTGTATGTCGAAACCCAGGGTCGCCTCGCTAAGGCTCGGCTGACCCTGGGCTGAATTCCGCAGCTCCGTTGGAGCTGGTGTGGAGCGGGGCGATGAGAAGAATGCAGCGACAGAATATTTGCATTTTTTGCTGGGTAGAAGGACCTTTTTAGGTCCCGAATGAGGGCGGAAATGAGCTTTCTTGAACTATCCGGGTTTGGCGGACTGGGACGTGAGCAGGCAGGGATGGAACAGGTTCTGACAATACAGTCTGAATGAATCAATCCTCACAGGCATCGCGGCATTCGCGCGGCGGTTTGCATGGCATGGTGTCCGGCTTTTCGAAGTCGGCGGTGCTGCGCATTCTCAGGCTCGGGATCAACGTGGTGGTGACCGGAGTGCTGGCGCGTCATCTGGGCAGCGCCGGATTTGGCGCACTGGCGGCCAGCCTGGCGCTGGTCTCGCTGCTTTATACGCTGGCTGAACTGGGCATGGGCCGGGTGCTGGTGCGCGAACTGATGAATGAAGGGGCGGACCATCCGGCCATCATGGGCTCCAGCTTTTACACACGAATGGCGGCGGGCGTGATTCTCTTTGCGGGGCTGGCGGTGTATGCGTGGTGCTTTGAACCGCCGCATGCGGCGCTGCTGCTCATTTACGGCGTGGTGCTGCTGGCGCATGCGGCCACGGATGTGCTGGCGTGGTTTGAAACGGACCGCCGGATGCACGCCGCCGCGTGGTGCCAGTTCGGCGGATTCCTCATCAGCATGATCGCGATTGTGGCCGGCGTGGTGATGCAGGCTCCGCTGTGGTTCTTCGCGCTCACTTATGTCATCGAGTGTCTGGCCACGGTGGTGATGCTGTATGTCTTCTACCGGCGCTGCGGCGGCGGATGGCGGGCGTGGCGCTGGGAGAAGAGGCGTTCGATGGCGCTGCTGCGTGAATCCTGGTTTGAGATCGCAACGCAGTTTGCGCTGCTGATGCTGCTGCGGATGGATGCGATCATGGTGCTGGCGATGAAGGGAGATGCCGAGGCCGGATTTTACAGCGCGGCGGTGCGCATCTCCGAAGTGGCGTATTTCCTGCCGATGATGCTGGCGACCTTCATGATGCCGCCGCTGATCGAACGCAAGCGGAGCGGGGCAGCCGACTATCGTGACCGGCTGGCAGACTACTTTGGCCTATCATTCGCCCTGACGTTTGGTCTCGCGTTGTTTGTGGCCGTGACATCGAGATGGCTGGTGGCGCTGCTGTTTGGCGAGACCTTCGAGCCCGCCGTGGCGATGCTGAAGGTGCATGCGTGGGCGCTCATCCCCTTCGCGCTGGGAGTGGCCAGGACGCAGTACCTCACGATCGAAGGGCGGCTGTGGGCAAACCTGCCCGCGGTGGTGGCGGGACTGCTGATCAATGCGCTGCTCAACTGGCTGTGGATACCTGAATACGGCGGACTCGGCGCCGCATGGGCCACGCTGATCGCCTACTGCATCGCATGGCTGGCAAGCACGCCCGCGATGGCGGCGACCCGAGACCTGACCACTCTCATGATGCGCGGCTTCATCCGGCTGCCGCATCTGCTGCAGGACACGAGCGCACGCCTGCTGCGCGGACGCCGTCGCTCCACCCCCTGAACCTCATGAACCGCGGTAATCCAGGTGTCATCCTGCTGATTCTTTTCCTGATGCTCGGCGGCCTCTATTCGATGGCCTCCGTGCTGCTGACCAGTGGCAACACCATTGGTGAGATGTGCCGATTTCTCCTGGTGGGAGGATTTGTGTTCTGCCTGATCTCGCCGCGGGTGGGATTCTTCATCTGGCTGACCTTCTGCGGATACAATGACCTGGTGAAGCGGCTGCTGGTGATCGGTGGACGTGTGACGCAGGACGACCTGACGTTTGTGCTGGGCATCACGCCGGCGATGTTTGGCGGCATCATCACCTCGCTGATCGTGGGCGGCCTGATGCACTCCCGGCCGGTGACGATGCGAGACTGGAGAGCGCTCGGCATCGGGATCCTGCTAATGCTGCTGGCGGGGGCGGCGGCGGCCAGACATCCGGGTGCAGGGGTGAACGGCGTGCTGCAAGCGATGGCGAACGATGGTTTGTACTCCCTGCTGCTGTTCGTGCTGCCGGTGCTGTTTCATACCAGCAAAGATGTGCAACAGATCTGGAGATTCCTGGTGTTTGCCTTTGCTCCGGTGGCCATCTATGGGGTGGTGCAGCAGGTGTGTGGCTTCGCTGATTTCGAAATCGAGTACCTGATGAGCGGGCTGAGCGTGGAGGCAAAGCAGTTGTATTCGGGGCAGGTGCGCGCCTTCTCGACGCTGAACTCCCCCACCGCGCTTTCGGTGGTGTGCGCCTGCCTGGCGGTGCTGAGCCTGTATCTGGGCTTTGGCTCTCAGAAGCCGGGGCAGAAGCCTGTGCTGGCAAGGCCGCTGGCGGTGCTGTTCTTTTTCATTCACAGCGCCGGGCTGGTGGCGTCCGCGAGCCGCACGCCGATGATGATCCCCATGCTGGCGGTGGTGGGCGGATGGTGCTTTGCAAAGGTGGGACGGACACGAGTCTTCTACACGGTGAGCGTCGGCGCGTTTGTGGGCCTGGTGCTCATTTCTCCATGGCTGGCGCCGAGGCTGGATGACATCAGCGTGGCGGTGGCCTCGGCCGGACCCTCCGGCGGGTTTCTGGCCAACATGATCGTGCTGGGCACCTACTGGGACCGTGTGCAGGGCTTTGCGAGCGTGCTGATGAATCCGGCGGCGTGGACGCTGTTTGGATTTGGAGTGCGGGAGGACGGCACAGGGGTGTATTTCTACCACGATCCGGTCAGTGAGATCCTGGTGAAATACGGCGCGCTGGCGCTGGCAGGTACACTGCTGACGCTTTTCCTGGTTCTACGCACCTTCCACCGCACGGCGTGGAGCATGAAGGAAGCGGCGAGCCGGAAGTTTGCCGCGCGCATGATCGCCCTCACTTTCTCGCTGGTGATGATCTCGGCGATCGGGGGGAGCGTGCTGAGCACGTTTCCGAACAACATCCTGTTCTGGATGAGCCTTTCCACGGTGGTGGTGATCTCGCGTGAGTCTCTGATGGCGGCACGCAAAAGCTCGCAGCCTGCCATGGGGCAGGCACGCCGACCGCTGGTGGATCCGCAGCCGCACCCGCACCTCGTATGAATTTTCTGCGACCAGCGCTCCGGCGCTTCTGCTTTACCTTCAACACCATCCGCTACCGGACGGAATGGCCCTGCCTGGAACGAGCGCTGCGGCGCACGCCGATGAGGGGTGTGATCTTTGACGGGGGTGCGGGTTCGGGAGAGTTTCTGCGACGCGCCATGGCGCTGGGATTCAGCAAGGGGATCGCGCTGGAATACGATGCGGAAAACTTCAGCAAGCTCCAAGCGAACGCGGGGCGCGATCCACGCGTGCAGATCATGCAGGAGTCTCTGCTGGCGATCCCGCTGCCGGACGCAAGCGTGGACGTGGTGATGTCCACGCAGGTGATCGAGCACATCGAAGATCATGAAAAAGCGGCGGCGGAGATGTGCCGCATCCTCAAACCGGGAGGGCATGCCGTGATCACGGTGCCACGTCCGCCGGAGCCCTTTGCGCAGCCGGACCATGTGCGAGAGGGCTACGTGGAAGAAGAACTGAACGCGCTCTTTGCGCCGCACGGAATGAGGCCGATGGGCAATGACTGGTTTCTCATCCAGAGCACGGTGAAGCGAATGCTGCGCTGCGCACGGCTGCCCGCGCACGGCATGTTTGTGCCGGTGGCGTGGGTGGACAGCGAGACGCACCTGAGCCCTCAGGAGCGTCAGGCACGGCAGCCGTATGGCCTTTTGGGCCTGTTTCAAAAAACGTCCGCATGACCGAGGCCCGGCAACGGCGTGTGCTGTGGATTGACCCCCACTTTCAGATTCGCAGCCCGGCAATGCAGAGCATGGTGCGTGCGCTGCCACACCTGCTGGACAAAGGATGGCAGATCGAAATCTGGTGCCAGGAGGCTGATGTGGTGGATGTGCGCGCCACGGTGCGCACGCTGCCACGACTGAAGGCGCTGGGGATGCTCGAAGCGTATTGGTTTTGGTTTGCGGCGTGGTGCCGGCTGCAAGCGGAGAGAAGCAGGGGGAAAGCCTGGGATATTGTTCATATGAGCGGGCCGACCATTCCAGGAGCTGATGTGATCTCGGTGCACTTTCACAGCAGCACGTGGCTCGGGCTGATCCAGCCAAATCACTGGAAAGAAGCCGCGCGCTGGCTGCTGACATTTTGCGTCACGATCCAGGAGTCTGTGGTGCTGGGATTGACCGGTTGGTCGGTGCTGCTGCCGGTGTCCCGCGCACTGGCGAGGCGGATCGAACACCATGGCGGAGAAGATCAAAAGATTCAGGTGCTGGCCAATGCTCTCGACCGAAGCCGCTTTAATTCTGAGGTGCGTGAGAAGCACCGTGAAGCCACGCGCCAGAAGCTGGAGGCGGGCAAGGATGATTTTGTGTTTCTGTTTGCGAGCACTGGGCACTACCGGCGCAAAGGATTCTGGACGGCGGTGCAGGTGCTCCATGCGTGCCGCGAGCATGCCGAAAATGAGTGCGGACTCAGAGTGCGCTTTGTGGTGGTGGGGGCAGGCGAACAGGCTCAGCAAAAGCTCGCGCCTGAACTGAATGCGGGATATCCGGGCTGGCGGGACTGGATCTCCCTGCAACCGCCCTGCGATGACATCGAGCGCTGGTATGCGGGGGCTGATGCGTTCGTGTTTCCCTCCACGTATGAGACCTTCTCGCTGGTGTCTCTCGAAGCATCCGCGTGCGGGCTGCCGCTGCTGCTCACCGCCTTTGACGGCCAGGAGATGTACCTGCGTGACGGAGTGAACGGAGTGCTGCTGCCATGGGAAGTCGAACTGATGCCTGCGATCATTGAGCAGTTTCTCAAAGTGGGACGGCACAAGCTGGTGCCCGGGCCGGTGGATGCCGTGGATGTGAAAGGCTACGCCGAAGCGCTGGATCAAGTCTATCAAGGAGTGGTGGAAGCCTCATGAAACCGGGCCTGCTGCTGATCAGCCACACGTATGCCGCGCTGGAAAATCGCAAGAAGCTGCAGGCGCTCGGTGCGCATTTCGATCTGGTCTGCGTCACGTCCACGCTGGAGCAGCGCATGGTGCTGGGACGCCCCTCCTCAGACTTTGACAACGAGAATGATGCGCCTGCACGCAGCTACCAGCTCATCCGACTGCCGAGGCGAGGGAAGACGGACACCACGTTTGTTTACGAGGGGCTGGGAGACGTCATGCGCGCGCGTAGATTTGATGTGGTGCTGGTGGAGAACGAGCCGTGGGCGCTGGTCTGCTGGCAGACGTGGTTTTGGAAAGCGCTCCTTCAACGAAGAGCGCTGTTTGGCGAATTTACCTGGGAGAACGTGGAGCGCCCGGGCTGGAAGGGGTCGGTGCTCGCTGCTGTGTATCGTGCGATGACCGCGATGACTGACTTCATCATTTCTGGCAATAAAGCGGCTGCGCTGCTGGTGCAAAAGCATGGTGCGCGCGCGGCGGATGTGCTGGTGGCGCCGCAGCTAGGGGTGGATCCCGCGAACCACCAGCCCGCGAAGGCTGCAGAACGGGCGGCCCTGCGTGTGGCGTGCGGATTGCCCGCGGATGGTTTCATCGTGGGATACTGCGGCCGATTGACAGATGAGAAGGGACTGAGGGAACTGGTGCAGGCGTGCGAAAGCGTGAAGAACGTGAAACTTGCGATCCTTGGCTCGGGCAAGCTCGAAGGCTGGCTCAAGGAGCAGCAGCAGTCGCGCGCATGGCTGCATCTGCTGCCACCGCGACCGCATTTTGAGATTCCTCATTTTTTACGCTGCCTGGATGTCTTCGTGCTCGCGAGTAAACCGGTGCATACGATGACGATGTGCTGGGAAGAGCAGTTCGGCCATGTGCTGATCGAGGCGATGGCATGCGGTGTGGTGACGCTGGGCTCCACCAGTGGTGCGATCCCCGAAGTCATCGGTGATGAGGATGCCATTTTTCCGCATGGCGATGCGCAGGCTCTAGCGGAGCGCCTGCGTCAGGTGATGACGAACGGCGGCGCGATGGCGCAGCGACAGCTCGAACGCACGCGCACGCAATACACCCATGATGCTGTGGCCTCTGCATGGGCTGGATTCATTCAGGAAAAAATCGCCGCATGAGCAGCTACCGCGACATTCTTTACCAAGACTACTCGGCGACCTTTGGCGGCCAGAAGGCGCTGGATGCGGCGGTGCAGCATGCTCAGTATGAGGCCACGTATGATGCGCTGCCCGCGAACCGGGAGAACGCGATCGCGGATCTGGGCTGTGGCAAAGGAGAGTGGCTCGCGTGGATGGCTGCGAAGGGATTTAAAAATCTCACGGGGGTGGATCTTTCGCCAGCGGACCTGGCCATTGCGCGTGAGAACGAACCGACCCGCACGTGGGTGCAGGAGGACGTGATCGCGTTTCTGGAAGCGCAAAACGCGGCTTATGATGTGCTGCATGCGAAGGACATCATCGAGCATTTCACGAAGGATGAATTTATCCGCTTTCTCCTCGCCGCCAAGAGGGCGCTGAAGCCGGGTGGTGAACTGTGGCTGCTGACCTTCAATGCGCAGAGCCCGCTGTCAGCGGCGATCCGTTACGGCGACTTCACGCATGAGATCGGCCTGACACCGGCGAGCATGGCGCAATGCCTGCGTGCGTGCGGATTCAGCCACATCTCCGTGCAAGGGCGGCACTACTGCAGCAGCTCGATGGGTGGGAGGATGCGCCATGTGCTGGGGCTGGTGGTGTTTCGCCTGGCGCGGCTGCTGCTGAAAATCCGCCATGGGGAAGCGGCGAAGGAGCGGGGCATTGATCTGCACTGCACGCAGCCGGACCTATTTACGATGGCCTGCAAAATTTAGACCAACTCTCAAAAATCTTGTCACATTGCCCGGACGGTGGAGCGGCCCCATTGGCTGCGTTAGTCGCTTGGCTGTTATTTTCAAATAGCAGGCGGCGCTCCCGCCTTGCCACTGGGACCGCTGCGCTCGCCGGTCAAAATGACAATCTTTTCGAGAACTGGTCTGACCACACGTTCATGCACGGCATCCACACTCCAGCGATTCATGCAGGCCATGGGCATCCTGAGATTCAGGCAGCGGTTCACGGGCTTCGTGGCGGTGTCGCAAGGCTGGCAGGTGAGACGTGGCTCGCGCAGAAGATCAAAGCGGTCGCTGTGCCAGGGAGGATCCCAGCGAGGCGAGGAAGGCCCGACGATGATGACGCCGGGAGTGCCCACCGCAGCCGCGATGTGCATGGGGCCGGAGTTGTTTCCCACAAAGAGGCGCGCGCCTGCGAGGACGCGAACGAGATCGTCCAGCGTGGTGGTTTTCACCTGCTGCACCGAGGCATGCAGGCCGACATCTTCACCCTGCGAGATCCAGCGCACGGGATGGGTCTGGGCGAGTCGGTTTGCGAGCTCGATGAAGTGATGCAAAGGCCAGCGCTGATACTCGCGGCTGGCGCCGGCATGAATGACGATGGCCTGCGAGGAATCGCTGCCGAAGGCGCGGAGATCTGGAGCGGGCATGCTCTGCGGCAAAGCAAAACGAGAAGCGGCGATGCGCCAGTTGTGTGCAGCGACGGATTCATCGCCAAGAACCGGCTCGCGGTGATGGAGAAGGGAATTCACCCTCACGTGCGGAGTCTGGGGGCCGACGCAGAGGGGCGCACCGCTCAAGCGAGCAAGAAGATGCGCGACATTGCCCTGGTCATCGCCAAGCAGGCAGGCGTCCGGCTTCAGAGCGCGCAGATCTGCGGCCATGCGCGCGAGATGCCAAGGCGTGCGCCAGGCGCTGTTGAACTTCGTGGTCTCAAACACACGAAGGCCGACCTGCGGGCAGCAGACTTCGTACAACCGTGCGGCCGCGGGGCTCGTAAGCACGATGATGCGCCAGTCCGGATGCGCGGCGACGAGCGACTGCACGACGGGGAGGTACACGACGTTGTCGCCGAGTTGATTCACTTTAAAGATAAGCAGCGTCATGCTGGCAAACCCTACCATCGCGCCTGATGGGCGCGCAACGACTAGTGTGATGAGCGCGGCTCCTTTGTGCCCTTCATGCAGCGCTGAGGCCGAAACGGAAATCGGCCAGGCGGGAGTGTGCCATCTGTGGCGCTGCGCGTGCGGTCTCGTGTTTGCGGACCGTGCGACATGGCGTGATCCGTATGAGGGCAGCGATTACTACGATCCGGCGCATCAGCCTGCGCAAAGCTACCCGCTGCAAATAACAGCGACGGAGAGAGATCGCATCGCGACGGTGCGGCGATTCATGAGCGGAGGGCGGCTGCTTGATTTTGGTGGTGGCATTGGGAAGACGGCGCTGGCCGCCAATGCAGCGGGCTATTCGGCGATGGTGCTGGAGGACAGCCACAAGGCGGTGGTGGATGGGCAGGCGCATCACCCTGAGATCGAATGGATGGAAGGGCGTGCAATGCCGCAAAGCATTGTGGATGGCTCGCTGGATGTGGTGACGATGTTTCATGTGCTGGAGCATCTGCCTGAGCCGAGTAGCACGCTGGCGGAGATCGAGCGCAAGCTGCGACCGGGCGGGCTGCTGGTGCTCGAGGTGCCGAACTGGGGCAGCCATGTGAGGCGACTGAGGGGACTGCGGTGGGAGTTTGTGCTGGATCATCATCTGAATCATTTCACCGCCGCGAGCCTGAAGCGGCTGGTGGAGGCTTGTGGATTTGAGCGCTGTGGGGTGGAGTATCGGCGCACGTTTGCCATCAATGAAGGGAAGCCGTGGAAAGAGCCGATGAAGCGAGTGCTGTGCGCGCTGGGATTTGGCGACATCCTGCGCTGTGCATTTCGAAAAACTGCCGAATGAGCCGAAAACATGTAATCTCCTGGTGCCTGGTGGCTGCGGGCCTTGTGCTGCTGATGGCGGTGCAGCCGTATGCGGCGGGGTATGGGCATTTCCGGCGCACGATTGTGGCGGAGATGCTGATGCGCTGGGGTGACGCCACGTGGCAGCATGGTGCGCTGATGCCGTTCATCGCGGGGTATTTGATGTGGCTGCGGAGGAAGGAGATGGCGCAGATGCCGGCGTCTTCGAGCCGATGGGGACTGGTGCTGGTGGTGATGGCGCTGTTTTTCTACTTCGCGGGATTTCGGGCCAATCATTTTTACAGCGGCTACTGCGGCATCATGATGCTGATTGCGGGTGCGTCACTCTGGCTGGAAGGCAGGCAGCGGAGCCGCGCGGGATTGTTTGCGTGGCTGATGCTGGGCTTCATGTGGCCGCTGCCTTTTCTGGAGGAGAGCATCGGGTACCAGATGCGGCTGCTTATGGTGAAGAGCACGGGATTTGTGCTGAATGGCATCGGCGTGGAGTCGCTGATCTCCGGCACGGCGCTGCAGTCCATGCCGAACCTGGAACTTGGGCGCAAGGCGGGGGAACTTTTCAGTGTGGGGGTGGCGGCGCCGTGCTCGGGCATGCGGTCGCTGTTTGCATTGCTGGTGGTGGGGGCGCTCTTCAGCTACTTCCGCCAGCGGGTGCTGTGGCGGAGGCTGGCGCTTTTCAGCACGATCCTTCCCATCGCCATTTTGGCCAACATGGTGCGCATTTTGATCCTGATTTTCTCCGCGATGGCGTTCGGGCAGAAGTGGGCGATTGGTGGTGCGACGGAGAAGGAGGGCTCGGCGTTTCATGAGCTTACCGGGATCGTGGTGTTTCTGGTGGCGCTGCTGCTGCTGCAGGCTGCGTCCTGGGTGCTGAACCGCTGGTGCGGCGGGCTGGGCTTCAAGCGCACGAAGACTGTATCACGCCAAGTGGTGGCGCCTGTGTCATGATCGTGCGTGCTGTCATTCTTTTGATGCTGTGCGGGATGACGGTGCTGCTGTGCCAGCTTTCGCCGCAGGCCAAAGGCGGTGAGAAGGCCGGAGTGCTGGCGGAGCTGCCGCTGGTGGCGGGAAGCTTTGTGGCGGACACGGAGGCACCGAGCGAGAAGGAGATCGAAGAGAGAAAGCGTGAGCGTGAGCTGCTGCCAGCCGATACCATCATTGTGAAGCGGAAGTATCGCACGCCGGGGAGGTCGGTGGAGAATCGAGATGTGGCGCATGCTTCGCTGGTGATCGCGGGGAATGACAGCCGGAGCATTCACAGGCCGGAAGTGTGCCTGGACGGGCAGGGATGGACGATCACGAGCTCGACGGTGCGGGAGGTGAAGATGATTTCGGGGGCGGTTTTGCGAGTGAAGGATCTGGCGATCGAAAGTGTGGTGCTGCAAAATGATGGAACGAAGCAGCCGCTGCGGGCGCATTATGTGTACTGGTTTGTGGGAGATGACCTGAGCACGCCGAGCAATCTGGAGAGGCAGTTCCTGAGCATGCGGGACAGCGTGCTGCGGAATGTGAACCATCGCTGGGCGTATCCTTCGGTGATGGCGCGGGTGACGGAGAATTTTGCACCGCAGTTCAGCGGTGAGCGGCGGCGCAATGATGCGGAAACGGTGGAGATGATTCTTTCGCTGATTCGGAGCCTGGCACCGCGATTTCAAAAAGACCTGATGACAACCTTATGATTCAAAAACTCCAATTTTATCTCCAATCGCTGGGCCGCGTGGCGGTGGCCTATTCGGGCGGTGTGGACAGTACCGTGGTGCTGAAGGTGGCGCTGGATGCGCTGGGGGCGGAGAACGTGGTGGCGCTGCTGGCGGTCTCGCCGAGCCTGCCGCAGAGCGAGAAGGAGGAGGCGATCGCGCTGGCGAAGGAGCTGGGGGCGCGGATTGAAATGCTGCCGACGGCGGAGGTGAGCGATCCGGAGTACCAGGCGAATGCGCCGAACCGCTGCTATTTTTGCAAGGATCATGTGTACCGAGCGCTGCGGCAGTTTGCGGAGGAGCACGGGATCAAGCATGTGCTGGATGGGATGAACGCAGAGGACACGCTGGATGTTAGGCCGGGGCGGGCTGCGGCGCGGGAGCTGAAGATCATCAGCCCTTTGCATGACCATGGGTTTAGCAAACAGGATGTGCGATACACGGCGAAATCGCTGGGGCTGCCGAACTGGGACAAGCCTGCGGCGGCGTGTCTGGCGTCTCGTGTGCCGTATGGGACGAGTGTGACGCCGAAACTGCTTTCTCAGATCGAGCATGCGGAGGCGGCGCTGTATGACCTGGGATTTCGCGAGCTGCGGGTGCGGCATCATGGCGATGTGGCGCGGCTTGAGGTGCCGGAGGCGGAGCTGATGCGTGCGCTGCAGAAGCGGGAGGCGATCACGGCGGCGCTGCGTGGCGTGGGGTATATCTATGTGACGCTTGATCTGGCGGGGCTGCGGTCTGGCAGCATGAACGAAGTACTCAAAGCGCGTGCTGCATGAACGAAGCGAAGCTTAGCGATCTGCTGGCCCAGGTCAGCGAGGGCATCCTGGCCCCTGAAGCGGCGCTGGAGCGTCTGCGGACGCTGCCGTTTGTGGAGGCGGGGCAGGTGCTGGCGGACACGCACCGGGTGATACGACAGGGGTTTCCCGAGGCGGTGTTTGCCGAGGGGAAAACGCTGGCGCAAACCACGGATGCGCTGACGAGCCTGGTGGTGGCGCATGGGTGCGCGCTGGCCACGCGGGTGAGGGCGGAGATGGCGGGCATGCTGGCGCGGCGATTTCCTGACGGGGTGTATGACGAGGTTTCCCGGCTGTATCGGATCGGGCAGATGCAGGGTGAGTTTAAGCCGATGCATGTGGCAGTGGTGTGTGCGGGGACGTCGGACCTGCCAGTGGCGGAAGAGGCGGCGCAGACGCTGGAGTTTTCGGGGGTGCGGGTGAACCGTCTCACTGATGTGGGAGTGGCGGGGCTGCACCGGCTGCTGGCGAGACTGGATGATCTGCGGAGCGCGAGCATCATCATTGCGATAGCGGGGATGGAGGGAGCGCTGCCGAGTGTGCTGGGCGGGCTGGTGGCGGTGCCGGTGATTGCGGTGCCGACGAGCATTGGCTATGGGGCGAATTTGAACGGGATCGCGGCGCTGCTGGGCATGCTGAACTCTTGTGCGAGCGGGCTTACAGTGGTGAACATCGACAATGGCTTTGGGGCGGCGGTGGCGGCGTTGCGGGTGCTGAACATGCAGGTGAAGGGATGATGAAATCATGTCTCTGGAGGACACACTTTATCCGCTGCTGAAACTTTATGAGGCGGCGCCGCAGCCGGTGAAGTCGCTGGCGGGGCGGGTGTATCGGGCGATACCTTCATCGCTGCGGCATGGGGCGGCGTATGAGCGGTTTCAGAAAGAGGCGCGGGAGGTGCAGGAGTGGGATGCGGAGAGGATCCGGAGATATCAGATCGCGGCGGTGCGGGACTCGCTGATGGCTGCGGCGAAGACGCCGTTTTATGCGGAACGGTTTGGCAGTGATCCGTCGAAGTTTGAAGCGCTGGAGCAACTGGCGGAGTATCCGCTGCTGACGAAGCAGGATTTGATTTTGCAGCGGGAGCGGATGGTGAATCCTGAGGTGGCGGCGAATCAGAGGCTTTACATTACCACGGGTGGATCGAGCGGGGTGCCGGTGGGGTTTTATCTGCAGAAGGGAGTGAGCCGGCCGAAGGAGCAGGCGTATCTGGAGGCGCAGTGGTCGCGTAGAGGGTACTGTGTGGGAGACCGGGTGGCGGTGATTCGTGGTGGCGTTACGTCAAGCAAGGCCGGTGGTGGGATCAGTTACTATGATGCGACGAGGAACTGGCTGATTTTGTCTTCGTACCATCTGACCCTGGAGCGGCTGCCGGAGTATGTGGAAGCGCTGAACCGGTTTCGCCCGCAGCATCTGCATGCGTACCCGAGCGCAGCGCTGATGCTGGCGCGTGGGCTGGAGCAAACGGGGCAGAGGCTGGGGTTCAAGCTGACATCGCTGCTGTGTGGCTCGGAGAAGCTGAGCTCGGAGTCGCAGCGTTATCTGGAGGGCTTTTTTGGCGCGCGGGTGTTTCACTGGTACGGGCACAGTGAGCGCGTGGTGCTGGCGGCGCAGGGGCGGGAGTCGAATGAGCTGCAATTCTGGCCGACGTATGGCTTCGTCGAATTTGGGGACGCGGATGCGGAGGGGAACCGGGAGATCATCGGGACATCGTTTCACAATCATGTGATGCCGCTGATCCGGTATCGGACGGGGGACTATGCGAAGGTGACGAACGGGGTGGTGACGGAGATCGTGGGGCGGGATTATGAGTTTCTGGTGAGCGGGACGGGGCGGCGAATCTCACTGACGGCGATCAACATGCATGACCGGGTTTTTGACGGGCTGCTGGCGGTGCAGTTTTTCCAGGACCGTGAAGGCGTGGTGGAGTGCCGCTTCCAACCAGGGCCGCAGTGGCAGAGCAGCGGCATGGAAAGCATGCGCGCGGGCTTGATGAAGAAGCTGGGGGATGATTTCACGCTGACCCTGCTTGAAGTGAAGGAAGTGGAGAAGACCAGCGCGGGGAAGCACAAGTGGCTGGTGACGAAGCTGGGCGCAAAAGAGACCGCGGTGTAACCGAGAGGCATCAGCCAATTAGAATGCGGATGGGACGAGAGTGCTGGCATCGCTACGCGATGCGATCGCCTTTATGTTTGTTGGGGGCTTTGCGTTCGAGGGGTGTCGCTGCGCTCAACCCCTCGCTACAGGCTGGGACGGCTCCGCCATCCGGATGGTTGAGATGCGTATGGAGGCGAATGGGAACTCGTTTTTCAGGCATCGTGGTGGCCTCACCGTTGCGGATATTTCCAACGCGAATGGGCACGAATCTCCGCGAATTTTTATGAATGGGGCTGGGTGTTCAGGAAGGCTGATGATGAATGAACAGAAGCTGCGGAGAATCTGAAGGTTGGTTTGCCGCATTGCCTTTATGATTGATCTCAAATGAAACAACTCGCGCAATATCAAGATGGACGGCTGGAACTGCAGGAGGTGCCGGCGCCGGTGGCGCCACCGGGGGGGATCTTGGTTCGGACAACGTGTTCGGTAATCTCTCCGGGGACGGAACGGATGAAGGTGGAGCAGGCTCGGATGTCGCTGCTGCAGAAGGCGAAGGCGCGGCCGGATCAGGTGAAGAAGGTGATCGACACGGCTAAGACGCTGGGGTGGAAGGCGGCGATGGAGAAGGTGCGCAACAGGCTGGAGTCGCCGACGCCGCTGGGGTATTCGGCGGCGGGTGTGGTGATGGCGGTGGATGAGCTGAACTCGCGCTTCCGTGTGGGAGACCGGGTGGCATGTGGTGGCGCCGAGTGTGCGTTTCATGCGGAGGTGATCGCGGTTCCGGATCTGCTGGCGGCGCGGATTCCCGAAGGGGTGGAAGACTGGCAGGCGGCGTATACGACGCTGGGGTCGATCTCGATGGAGGCGGTGCGCCAAAGCGGGGCACGGCTGGGTGAGCGTGTGCTGGTGATGGGGCAGGGTCTGGTAGGACTGCTGGCGACCAGTTTGCTGAGGGCCTCAGGTGCACGGGTGATGGCGGTGGATTTTGTGGCTGCGCGACTGGAGACCTCCCGTGTTATGGGGGCGGAGCGAGTGGTGAATCCGGCGCAGTCAAAGCTGGAAGATGAAGTGCGCGCGTGGACGGAGGGGCACGGGGTGGATGCGGTGCTGCTGTGCGTGGGTGGCAAAGGACGTGAGGCGGCGGACAGCGCGATCGCGTGCCTGCGTGACCGCGGTGTGATGGTGATCGTGGGGATCTATGATGCGGAGCTGTCTTGGAAGACGGCTTACATCAAGGACATTCAGGTGCGGTACTCGCGGAGCTATGGGCCGGGACGGTATGACCCGCAGTATGAGTGGGGCGGGCAGGACTATCCGATCGGGCATGTGCGGTGGACGGAGAACCGGAACTTTGAGGCGTGCCTGGAACTGATGCGGACGGGGCAGCTGGATCTGAAGCCGGTGACGACACGCAGGGTGGCGTTTGGGGATGTGCTGGGTGTGTATGACCAGCTGCAAAGCGAGCTGGGGGTGGTGATTGAGTATTCGGCTGGTGGTGCGAAAGAGCTGGGTGCGGCGGAGGTCCCGGACCGCCTTCCTCCTCCGCTCCGCGAGCTACGGAGGACAGGAAAGGCGGTACTACAATACGGCGTTGGGTCGCTTGATGTGATTGGGGCAGGGAATTTTGCGAGGACGATGCTGCTGCCGCACGTGAAAGGGAAAATTGCGCTGGGCACGATCGTGAACGGGACGGGACTTTCGGCGCGGCATGTGAAGGAGAAGTTTGGCTTTGCGAAGGCTGAGACGGATGCTGCGAAGGTGCTGGGACGTGAAACGGGTGGCGAGCTTGAGGGATCGAAACAGGCTGGCAGCCTGTATCACGAAGCCGCGGTCATGATCGGGACGCGGCATCATCTGCATGCGCCGATGGTACTGAAGGCACTGCAAGGCGGGAAGCAGGTGTTCGTGGAAAAGCCGCTGTGTCTCACGCAGGAGGAACTGGCGCAGATTGACGGCGCGATGACCGAGTCTCAGGGCAGTGTGATGGTGGGATTTAACCGGCGGTTTGCACCTGCGACGGTGGAGATGATGGAGGCGCTGAGGACGATCTCTGGTCCAAAGACCCTGGCGTTCCAGGTGAATGCCGGTGCGCTGGCACCGGATCACTGGTATGCGAACGTGGCTGAAAGCGGCGGGCGGGTGCTGGGCGAGGCGTGTCACTTCTTTGACTTTGCCTGCCATGTGCTTGGAAGGCCGGTGAAGGTGACGGCGCAGACGGTGGGTCGGCCGAGGGTGCCGGATTCGGTCACGGCGCAGATTGAGTTTGCGGACGGGTCGTCGGCGCAGGTGATTTATTCCGGGGAAGGTGATTCCGCCTTCCCGAAGGAAGTGTTTCGAGTGTTTGCGAGCGGGACAGTGATCGAGTGCGTGAACTTCATGAAGCTTTCGATTTTCAAAAAGCGGAAGGAAACGGTGACGAAGCATGTCTCCAAAGGACACGCGGAGGAGATGGCGGCATGGCTGGCCTTTTTGAAAGGCGGAGCCGGGCATCCACTGCCGTATGAAGAGGCCAGGCAGAGCATGCGGCTGACGTTTGCGGTGCTGGAGTCGATTCGCGAGGGAAGAAGCATCGATCTGTGATGGGCCTGGGATGGTACATGCAGCGGCTGCGCGCGATGAGCGTGGGTGAGATCGCGCACCGCGTGGTCGAGCGTGTGAGCCGGCGGAACGAGGTTGCGGCGCTGAAGCGCGTTTCGAAAAAGCGATGGGACGGCAGCTTCACAGACTTTCCCAAACTGCCCTGGCGGGACCGTGTGCCGCCGGAGCTGCGCAAGCAGCTGGCGGCGGATGCGGAACAGCTGATGCGCGGCGAGTGGGAGCTGTTTGGATGGAAGAGGGTGGAGGTGGGAGCGCCGCCATGCTGGCACCGCGATGCGACGCTGGGGGCGGTGATTGATCCTGAAACGCCGGCCTACAAGCTGGATCACCGGAATCTGCCAGATGATGCGGATGCGCGCGCCATCTGGGAGATCAACCGGTGGAGCGAGATGACGCGCATGGCGATGCACAGCGCGCTCAATGGGGATGTGCACGCGATCCGGGTTTCGCAGCTCTGGCTGGAAGACTGGTGCGACCGCAACACGCCTGGAATGGGCATCAACTGGACAAGCCCGCTGGAGGCCGCGCTGCGGCTCATGAATTTCTGCTGGTTTGACGCGCTGGTGCGCGGCTGCAACGACCCCGAACTGGCGCGCAGGCAGGATGAACTCACCGCGCGCATCGTGCCGGTGCATGCGTGGTGGGTGTGGAAGCGGAAATCGTTTGGTTCATCGGCGAACAACCATCTCATCGGCGAGTTGAGCGCGCTGGTGATGGCGGTGACGCGCTGGCCTTCGCTCGCGCGGATGATCCGCCCTGAAGATGAGGTGATGAAGCTGCTGGAGCATGAGATCCTGCAGCAGTTTGCCAGCGACGGCGGCAACAAGGAGCAGGCGTTGCACTACCACCTGTTTGCATGGGAGATGTGCTGGCATGCGGGGCTGGCAGCGGGGGGCTTCAAGGCTGAGGTGCTGGAGCGGCTGACGAAAGCGGCGCAGTATTTTGTGGATGTGGTCGAAGCGCCGGAGTGCTGGGATTTTGGAGATTCAGACGACGCGCAGGTGCTGCCGCTGGCGCTGAAGCGCAGCAATGCCGCGGCGGAGTTTCGAGGGTGGCTGCTCAATCGCGCGGATGGTGCGGTGCTGCGCTTCTGGCTGCGGGAACCGCCGAAAGGCATCAAGGCTGGGATGCGCAGCAAGTGGCTGGTGCATGAGGAAAGCGGGATGGCGCTGTGGCGTGACGCGCGATGGACGGCGAGAGCAGACGCGTCTCCGCTGGGCCTCGGCAGCATGGCTGCGCACGGGCATCTGGATGCGCTGCATGTGTCGCTGTGGTTCGAGCAGCACGCGCTCATCATTGATCCTGGAACGGGTGCTTATTACGGGAATCCAAACTTGAGGGCAAAGCTGGCGTCGTGGGAGGCGCACAACGGGCCGGTGCCGGCAGATGGACGCTCCGCGCCGCAGCGGATGGGGGCGTTTTTATGGGCGAGGCATCATGAGAAGCCCAGGATCGAAATCAGCGGGGAGATTTGTGTGATGAGCTTTAACGGAGGCGGGCAGCGGCTGATGCAGACACAGCGGGCGGTGCATGTGATGCAGGATCATGTGGAGATCTGCGATGATGTGGGACAGGGAGCGGCACATGTGGTGACTTGGCAGCTGGCGCCGGGGTGGCTGATCGAGAAGGAGCGGAAGAATGGGTTTGTGTGCCGGCATGCGGAGTCTATTCCGGTGCATGGGATGCTGAACGGGGATGCGATCGAGGCGTGGGAGATCGTGGAGAGAGAGGTGTCGCCGCATTTTCGTGAGCAGGTGACGGCGCAGGCGGTGAGGGTGGTGTTTCGCGGGACGCTGACGACGATCTGGCGGATGGCGGGGTGAGTGGGGGGATGTGTGATGAAGAAGGGTGTTGGGCGCAGGAGTTTCTCCTGCGCTTTTTTGTTTTTTGGGACGAATGACGAGGAGGGCGGAGGATTTGCCGAAAGAGGGAGAAATGGGGAGGAGATCCGGGGGAAGGGTAAAAATATTTCGGGGTAAAAAGATTTCTCCAGAGGTGGATTGGGAGTCGTGAAGAATGCTGAGGATAATCGGTTTTGGTTTACTGTGGTATGATGTGGTATTGGTAAAAAATGAGGCGGCCGTAATTGTCGCTTTGTTTTTTTGGCGGTTGCCATTCGCCTTGTCGTCGGGGGCTATGCGACGGCGGGGTCAGTAGCCTGCGGGGCTTTTGACGATGCGAGCTTTTTGGATGATGTCGGAGGGGTGCTCGGGGGTGCCGCGGTCCATGAGATTTTCGAGACTCTGGGAGGCGTCCAGGATGGAGCGGACCTGGCCGCCGATGGTGGGGGCGGGATTGAGGTAGTCGCCGATGCCAGCGACAGCTTTGTAAACGACGGACATTTCGACGACGAAGATGTCATCGAGGCGATAGAACTCGCTGCCGGTGAGGAGGCCGGAACCGATGCGGCCGGTGGGTTGCGCGGATGAAGCCGGGCGCAGTGTTTTGTACAAACGCGCGCGGGTGACGGGGAGCTCGAGGCTGTGCAGACGGCGCTCGTAGTACTGGCGGCGGCCGTATTCATCGCGCGGAAGAGAGCTGCAGCCTGCGGTGATGATGACGAGGAGGCTGAACAGGAAGACGTGGCGGAGATTCATGCGCCAAACGTGATGCCGCGTCGGGATGAATCAACCGCGGTGTTTAGATTCACTCTTAAAACGCTTGTCACCTTGCCCGGACGGCGGAGAGGCAGCGTTGGCCGCTTGCCTGTTATTTTTTTACTTTGCCTCCACGGCGGTGCTGAACTGCGTGACCTTGCCGGTGGCAGGAGCGTCGGTGAGGGATTTGTGCAAAGGGGTGCCGACGGGGAGTTTGGCGAATGCGGCATTCCGGGAAGCGTCCGCAGTGATGGAGTCGGGATGGTGGAGGCTGATGCTGGCGAGAGCGAGGACATCGCTGACAGCGGGATGCGCGGCGGAGGAGATGAGGAGCTGCTGGGCGCGATGGGCGGCGGGAATGTCGTCGAGGTGAGTGGCAAGGAGGGAGATGCGACGCAGGGTAGCAGCGTCCAGTTGAGCGCTGGGAATGGACTGCAAGGTGGCGAGGGCCTGGGGATACTGGGCGGCGGCGAACTGAAGCTGCGCGAGATGCTGCAGTGCGGGGACGTCATCCGGGAAGTGTTTGAGAAAGCCCTCCCACAGGATGGGGGCGGCGGATTCTCCGCGCTGGGTGACATCGATCTGAGTGAGGAGGCGCCAGGCTTCGCGATCTTCGGGAGATGAGCGGAGATGGGGGACGAGGAGAGAGCGTGCGGCAGCAGGAGAGTCTCCGTCTGCCAAAGCGCGGGCAACCTGCAACGGGGTGAAACGGCTCTGCAGGCGGGTGAGGACTTCGGCGAGTTCTTTGCCGCGCCCGAGCTGAGGCGCCAGAGCCTGGAGGCGGGCGAGCACGTGAGTCTCTCCGATGGCGGCAAGGCGGAAGAAAAGCTCACAGGCGATGCTGGTCTGATGATTGAGATCTGCGATGGAGGCGCCTTCGCGGAGCCAGCGGCGGTAGCCAGAGGTGATGCCTTTGCCGGAAGAGAGGTCTGACAGCGAGAGGCGATGCTCCGGGCAGGTGCGGAGCTGGCGCTCGATCCATGGGAGGAGTTCAGCGGATTCTCCGGCGGCACGGGTGGCGAGGAGGGCGCGCTCCAGATGGCGAAGGGGGACGGCGTCCGAGGGCTGGAGAGCGCGGAGGGCATCGAGCGAGATGCGGCTGGCTTCAGCGTAGCGGGTGCCTTCGAGGAGCAGGGCGATCTGGAGATCGAGTGCGGATTCGCGCTGGTGGTCGCTGAGGCGCGAGGATTTCGCTTCGAGCCATTCATTGACGACGCGCAAGGCGGCTGCGGGACGGCGGGCGAGGCGTGAGGCCTCCGTGAGGCGCAAAAGATTCTGCCAAGTGGCGGCGGGAGAAGTGCAGACGCGCTCGTGGATTTCCACGGCGAGATTCATTTCATGAGAGCTGATGGCCTGGGAGGCGATAAGCTCGAGGGCTTCGATCTTGAGGGATTCGTCCAGCCTGTCTCCGCAGGCTGAGATGAGAAGGTGGCTGTCATCGCAGAACGGAGCGGCAGGATTTGCCAGCTCGGCAAAGACCAGGGCGGCATGGAGCGGGCAGGGAGTGTGCACGGGGCCCTGCTGCACGGTGAGCTGACGAAGGCGCTGCTCGGGCACGGCTTTGAGCCAGGTGCGCAGGGACTCAAGCTGGGGGTCTGGCAGAGTGGCGAGCTGAAGGATGGCTGCCTGCTGGAGATGACGAGGTGCAAGTGCGAGGCTGCTGGCGATGGTGGTGCGTGTGGCATCCAGCACGGAGGTCTCCGGAAGCGGCGAGCCATCGGGTGCAAGCAGGCGCCAACCCCAGGCTGCGGCGAGCATGGAGTAGAAAAAGACGAGCAGGAGAGCCTGGCGGGAGCTGCGTGACATGCGGGCTGAAGAAAAGAGTGAGGGAGATCAGCGCATGGCTGCCTGAGTGGCAGGCGGCAGGGACTGGAGGGAGACGGTGGAGCGGCAGGCGATCTCGAGACGGACCATGCCACTGGCGTCCGCGTGTGCGGTGTAAGGACGGCCGTTTTCAAGGTAGGCGCACAAACCGCGTGGCTCGAAGCCGCCAAGCACGATCTCCACCGGACGCAGTGCGCAGACCTGCAAGGTGGCGCGGCGCGGGGTGAGCTCGAGGAACTCGACAGTGGTGCTGCATTCCGCGAGGTGGAGATGCTGAACGGGTTTGCTTTTGCTGAGGACAAGCTCGGTGCGTGCCTTTCCCATGGTGTGGACGTAGAGCTGGCCCTGATGCACAGTGTAACCGGTGACGCCCTGGCTGCGCGCCATGTCCGGGATGCCGACAGTAGCGGGCAGGCGGAACGTGCGGCAGTCGCCGGCATTGAGGATGATCCAGTGGTCCGCGGCGGCGCGCAGGATGCGGGTGTGGCGTGCATCCCGCAGGCTGGCGGCATAGGCGGCGGCGGTGATGGCGTGCAGGGGCTCGGCAGACCATGCGTCGATTTTTTTCACCAGAGAAGCAGTGCCAGCCTCCGTGCGCACATCGGCAAAACTGCAGCGCAGTGCGAGGGGCTCCAGGCGCTGGGAGTGGAAGGAAACGGAGGAGAGGGGATCGGCGCTGGATGAGGCGGGCAGGCTCTCGACATTCATGGAGCGGCAGTAGTCCAGGGCCTCCGCGGTGGGAGAGGCATTGGAAGGCCAGAGCATGAGGTTCACGGACTTGCCAACGGGAAGGAGGCGGCGGTGGATGTAGCTCATGGAGCCGGCGATCTCGCGGGGCATGTCGTGACGGGTGGTCTGGGCGCGTTCATTGAGCGTGCTGGTGATGTCCATGCCAGCAGTCCACTGAGAGGGACGGGAGAAGGAGGCGGATGCGGCCTGGACCTGCGGCATTTCAAACAAGCTGCGGGCGACGTGTTCGAGCTGAGGGGCTTCATCGGCCTGCTGGCCGGGGAACCAGGCGCGGACATCTGCCTCGCAAACGGAAACGGTGACGGGGAACTGGCAGTGGCTGAGAACGCGGTCGCGCATGACCTCGGAGCAGAGAGGGAAGCCTGGAAGGGTGGAAGGAGTGGAGAAGCCGGCGCTGTCGATGTGGCTGTAGAAGACGCGGCGGCCTTCGCGGGTGGTGGTGTCTGGGACCGGGAAGGCGTGGTCTGAACCGAGCCACTGGGCAAGGAAGGCTGGCACATCGAGCTGAGAGGTGGCGGCCTCGGCGATGGGATCGATCCAAGCACCGCCCCAGCTGGCGAGGAAGGCCTGATCAAAGCGATGCTCGGCTCCCATGGAATCGCGACCATGGAGGGCCAAAATGATGCGGGCGTCTGAAGGAGCCTGGAGATCGAGGAAGCCGATGGAGCGGGAGGTGATGCGGGTATTGACGCGCAGGAGGGTGGAGTCCATGGCCACGACGTTTGTCTTGGCGAGGTGGGAAGCGGGCTGGGCGCGGCCGCCGAGGCTGAGATGCTGCATGGCGAGCTGGCGTGCGGTGCCGTCCGTCCATGGCATGCCGGTGAGGAGCAGGGGGATTTTTTTGGCGCGAAGGGATGGGAGCCATTCGGCGAGCGTTTGCTGCTGCACGGTGCTGAGGACTAGGCCGGAGTCGAGAATGACGGCCGCGAAGGCGTGATCGTGAGGAAGGAAGTCTGGGCCGGAGGCGGTGCGGAAGTCGAGCTCGCAGCCGAGCCATTCGAGCGACTGACGCATGAGGCGTGAGGTCGCCGTGGCAGCGGCGGGAGGGGCTGGCTCGCCGACGTGTTTTTCATCCCAGCCGTGGAGCACGAGCACGCGGCGTGAGGCTTCCTCAAGAGGGCCGAGATTGAAACCGTCCAGCGCAGGGGTGGTGATGAAGGGGAGGGCGCCGATACTGGAGAGACGCTGTGCGGCCTCGCGGCAGGCGGCGCGGTCATCTGCGGCGGCGTAATCGACAGCCATGACGCGCATGCCCTGCATCTGCACGGTGCGGATGAGGCGGGTGAGACGCTGGGTTTCCGCGATGGGGGTCCAGTCCACGGTGCCGTCCCGGCCTTCACGGGTGTAAACGCCCAGAGCGAGGAAGCCGCTGGCGACGGTGGCGGCTTCGCTGCCGAGGCCGAGGCGGAGATCGAGCAGGAGGTGCTTGTCCGGGTAGCGCTGGCGGAGCGAGGCGGCGAGGGTGAGAACGGCGACGCGGGCGGAGGGGGTGGAGGCTTCGCTGCCGAAGCTGAGGACAAAGCCGTCGAAGCCTTTCTTTGCGGCGGGATCGGCGAGGGCTTCGATGACCCAGGAGGCCCACTGGGGATCGGAGTGATCGACGATGCGGGTGGTTGCGTCCGAGGCGGAGGGTTTTGACGAGACCTGGCGGGTGGCGCTGAGCATGGCGGCATGGGAGCCGGTCTGGAAATGGGCGATGTCGAGATGGGCGAAGCAGTGATTTCCCAGCGCGTGGACGGGCTCCATTTCAAGCTCGGCGTGGGGACTCAAGATGGAGAGGTCAAAGGCGGCAAGAGAGCGGGAGTCCGGATGCGCGGACTGATCGACATACAGGCTGCGATAAGGGGGGAGATCGGCCGCCATGGCAGTGGCCGCGAACAGAATCCAAAGCCCTACGGCGAGGAGGATCGGCAGCAGATCAGGCGAAGAGCGCGGAGACCGGGAAGAGAGTGATGCGGGATGCATGACAGGTGCGTGTGACTTTCAAATCTGCGAACACTGTCACGATAGAGTTTCAATAACTGGAAGCAATGCGCGAGGCGGTGCTTTACAAACAACTTACCTCGCTGACAGAACGCAGAAATCAGTCGCCAAAAGGGTGCGGCGGGGAATCGTGGCAGGCATCATGGCCAGCACTCCTGTACGCACCTTTGATGAAGGCATTTTGATTGATCAGCCGTGGGGAAAACTCACGTGGCTGGCGTCGCGGGAAATGGGGAACTCAACGACGATGACGTTTGGGCATGTGATCATTCCGGCGGATCAGACGAATCCACGGCATCGGCACCCGAACTGCGATGAGATTTTGCACCTGCTGAAGGGCAGGCTGGAGCACAGCCTGGGGGCAGAAAAATATGTGCTGAACGCGGGGGATACGATCTCGATTCCAGCGGGGCAGTGGCACAATGCGAGGGCGCTGGATGGCGTGGATGCGGAGATGGTGATCTGCTTTTCTTCGGCGGACCGGGAGACGGAGTTTGAGTGAGGGGGGCGATCTTCAGGGGGTAGTACCCTTGATGATCGGCGTGAAGTCACTCCAGTTCTCGATGCGGAAGCCACGAATATCGCGCACGACTTTGGCAAACCAGGGGAGTGATTTGAGTGCAAGCAACGCGGCAAACAAGTTTGCCATGTCATCTTTTTCGGTGACGTAAACGCTGCCCTGGATGCGTTCGAAAGTGAACTTCTTCAGCGTGTTGCTGATGTCGGTGTAAGCGGCTGTAACACCGCGTGGGTGGTGTTCAACAGCATCTGCGACTACAAGATCGAACGCGATGGCAAACATGCTTTTACTGAGCTGCAGGATCCTGAAGGGCTTGGTCGATCGGGTAGTCAAGCTCTTCACCTGTCTCGACGACGACGACGTGCACTTTCTGACCGTTGACCCTGCTGGTAATTTGGTACACTGGACCAAACTCGCCAAAGCTACGGTAACTGCCCACAAGATCGGCGGGCGTAGGCGCTGGGTTCAGGGTTTCCATGGCTTAGGATAGCTTCAGTCGCCGGAGGTCGCAATTCTGATTTGAGGAGCCGACTCAGCCCTTGGTGACGACTTCGTCGAGGTTGAGGACGAGGTTGGCGATCATGGTCCAGGCGGCGAGTTCGGCGGGGTTGAGTTTTTCGTCGGGCTTGGATTCGCCGTAGGTGATGGCTTTTTTGGCTTCGTCGGGTTTGGCGGTGTAGGCGGCGAGTTCTTTTTCGAGGGACTGGCGGATGATCTCGGCTTCCTGGGCGCTGGGGAAACGGCCGGCGGCGGTGCGGAAGAGGGCGGTGATGCGGGCATCGGTGCTGGCATTTGCCTGCATGACGTGCTGGGCGAAATTGCGCGAGGCCTCGAAGAACTGGATGTCGTTCATGAGGGTGAGGGCCTGGAGCGGGGTGTTGCTGCGTTCGCGGCGGAGGCAGTAGCTCTCACGGTTGGGCGCGTCGAAGGAAGTCATGTTCGGCGGCGGCGCGGTGCGCTTCCAGAAGGTGTAGAGGCTGCGGCGGTAGAGAGATTCGCCGTGGTCCTGAATGTAGTTGCGGGTGTTGCTGCCGCCGAAGCCGACGGGCTCCCAGATGTTCTCGGGCTGGTAGGGCTTCACGCCTTTGCCGCCGATTTTGGGGCTGAGGAGGCCGGAGACGAAGAGGGCCTGATCGCGCACGGCTTCGGCATCGAGGCGGAAGCGCGGGCCGTGGGAGAGAAGGCGGTTTTCGGGGTCTTTTTGCAGGACGAGGTCGGAGCACTGCGCGCTCTGCCGGTAGGTGTGAGAGGTGACGAGAAGGGTGACGAATTTCTTCATGTCCCAACCGCCTTCGCGGAAGGTGATGGCGAGCCAGTCGAGGAGTTCGGGATGGCTTGGGGGTTCGCCTTGGGAGCCGAAGTCGTTGCTGGTTTTGACGAGGCCGGTGCCGAAGAACTGCTGCCAGAGGCGATTGACCTGCACGCGGGCGGTGAGGGGATGCTGGGGGCTGACGAGCCATTTGGCGAGGTCGAGGCGGGTGTAGTCGGCCTGGGCGGGAAGAGGAGGAAAGATGGCGGGGGTGCCGCGGGTGACCTTGTCCTTGGGCTTGTCGTACTGGCCGCGGTCCATGACGAAGCTTTCGCGTTTCTCGGGGAGGTCGGCCATGATGAAGGTGGCGGGGATGACGTCATCGAGGGTTTTCTTTTTGGACTCGAGGGCGAGTTTCTCGCCGCGTGCGCCTTCGACGAGGCTGCGTGCACCTTGGTATTCGTTTTCGAACCACCATTCCTTGAGGCGGGTGGTGTCTTTCTCGGACCATTCGGCGGGCTTTTTGCCACGGACGAGGGTTTGGAGATCGTTGGGGAGTTCGGCGACGCGCTTGCCCTGGTTTTTGGTGATCCACTGGCTCCAGGACCACTGCGGGTCTTTGGCGGGATCAACGCGAGAGGACATGGCGAGGCGGTCCCAGTAAACGGTGCCGCCGAACTGGGTGAAGGCGTAACCGGTGACCTTGATGCCGGGCTTGAGGCCGAGGCGCTCGGCGGGGACTTCGAGTTTGACCCATTGGCCTGCTTCGGGGAGCGCACCCATGGTGACTTTTTCAGGAGTGCGTACCTGGCCGAAGGGGATGGCGCCTTCCTGGCCCCAGACGGCGCGGTGATTCCAGCCGGCGGTGTGGAACTGGAGCATGATGGCCTTGGGAGGATTGGCGGGATCGATGTAGCACTCGACGCTGATCTTACCATTGGGTGGTATGTCATACTTGGCACCGCTAGCGAAGAAGTCCTGGGCGACGCCGGTGGCGGTGCGTTTGAGGGCGGCATTGCCGCTGAAAACAGGGCCTTTGTCCTTGGTGATGATCTGAGTGGGCTCGCCTGAGAAGTCTGCCTTTGCGGGGAAGGCGTCTTCAAACCAGACCGTTTCGCTGGTCTGCACGGGCGGTGGCGGTGTCTGGGTAGCGGGGTCGGTGTAGTTGAGAGTCTGGATGGCGGCGCGGATTTTTGTCTGCGTGGCGGCGATGCTTTGATCGAGCTCGGCGATTTGCTTTTTTTGTTCGGCGGTGCTGAGGCGGAGGATGGGCGGGGTGAGGAGGATGTTGCCGTCCATGGCGGGGTCGGCGGCGCTGTTGAAGAAGGCGTAGAGGGAATAAAACTCCTTCTGCGAGATGGGGTCGAACTTGTGGTCGTGGCACACGGCGCAGCCTGCGGTGAGGCCCATCCAGACGGCGACGGTGGAGTCGGCGCGATCGACGGCGTAGCGGAAGATGAACTCTTCATTGATGCTGCCGCCTTCGCTGGTGGTGACGTTGCAGCGGTTGAACCCGGAGGCGACTTGCTGGTCCACGGTGGCATTGGGGAGGAGGTCGCCGGCAAGCTGCCAGATGGTGAACTGGTCGTAGGGGAGGTTTTGGTTGAAGGCGCGCACGACCCAGTCGCGGTAGGGCCACATGCTGCGTTCATTATCGAGGTGGAGGCCGTGGGTGTCGGCGTAGCGTGCGGCATCGAGCCAGTAGCGGCCCATGTGCTCGCCGTAGCGTTCGGATTTCAGCAGGCGGGCGACGACTTTTTCATAGGCGTCAGGAGAGGTGTCGGCGAGGAAGGCGTCGATCTCGGCGAGGGTGGGAGGGAGGCCGGTGAGGTCGAGGGTGACGCGGCGGATGAGGGTTTCCTTGGAGGCTTCGGGTTGGGGAGAAAGCTTTTCTTCGGCGAGGCGAGCCTGGATGAAGGCGTCGATTGGATTGCGAATGGTGCCAGCTTTGACGGCAGGCGGAGCGGTCTTGACGGGGGCTTCGAAGCTCCAGTGTTTTTTGTACTCGGCGCCTTCCTTGATCCAGCGCTGTAGGATTTCTGCCTGGGCCGGAGTGATGTGCTTGTTGGACTCGGGCGGGGGCATGACCTCGTCTTTGTCCTTTGTCAGGATGCGCTGGATGACGGAGCTGGTCTCGGGGTTGCCGGGCTTGATGGGGAAGATGCCATCGATGGCTTTGTAGGCGACTTCGGGAATGTCGAGGCGGAGATCGGCCTTGCGTTTCTTGGCGTCGAAGCCGTGGCAGGCGAAGCAGTTGTCGCTGAGGATCGGACGGATGTCGCGATTGAAGTCGAGCTTCCCGGCCGCGGAGGCGGAGGTGGTCAGAAGAGTGGCAGCGAAAAAGGCGCGGGTAAGCATGGGGGTGATATACGAACCCCAGGCGGCCGGGCTTTCGGGCATCAGCGCCCGAAGAAATAGCCGGTGGCGTGGAAGAACACGGGTGCGGCAAAGGCCAGAGAGTCCAGGCGATCCATGAAGCCGCCGTGGCCGGCGATGGCACCGCCCCAGTCTTTGACACCGCGGTCGCGTTTGATGGCGGACATGACGAGGCCGCCCATGAAGCCCATGATGATGACCAGCGCTGCCATGGCCGCGGCGTGAAGGGGTGAAAACGGGGTGGCCCACCAGAGGGCGGCGCCGAGGACGACCGTGGTCAGGCCGCCGCCGATGAAGCCTTCCCACGTTTTGCTGGGGCTGACGGTGGGGGCAATCTTGTGTTTGCCGCAGATTTTGCCCCAGACGTACTGCATGACATCGCTCATCTCGACCACTGTGATGAACCAGAAGAGAAGCTTGGCCCGGTTATGCGGCCAGTTTGGAAGTTCCACCCAGAGGATGGCGGGGGCATAGCTGATGCAGTAAACGCAGATCATGAGGCCCCACTGAATTTTGGAGGTGCGCTCCAGGAAGCGGTCGCAGTCGCCCGCGAGTGCGGAGCGCATGGGCACGAAGAGGAAGGCGTAAACCGGTATGAGGATGAGGAACATGATGTACCAGTTCGTGGCCAGGAACCAGTAGTGCAGAGGCGTGATGATGAAGAAGACCCAGAAGAGCGTACGGTGGTCGGCCGGTTTTGTGGGCGTGAGGGTGATGAATTCGCGCAGCGCCATGAAGGAGCTGAAGAAGAACATGACGGCGGTGCCGACGGGGCCGATCATGAGCGCACCGGCAAAGACGGCGACCATGCCCCACCAGGCCTTGGTGCGGGCATTGAGGTTGGCCACGGTGAGTTTGGCGGCGTCTGTCGTGGCGCGCTTCGCGAGCACCCAGCCGATGACGGAGGCGATGATGAGGAGGCCGAGGGTGCCGCCGAGGAGGTAGAGGAGCGCCGGGTCGGAGAGGAGTTTCATGCCAGGTGCGGGAGATGTAGCATGGGGAAGCGGGAGGGGACGAGAAAAAAGAGAGCCGGTGACAGGGGCGGCTTCCTGAAGAGCCGGGTTTTTGTACCCCAGGGAATCGGAACTCAATACGGCTAGATTGTAGGACAGAGGGTAACGCCGGTGGCTGTGCGGGAAAGGGAGCGCTGTTTTTTAGCAAAGGAATGAAGGAGCAAAGGAATGGCCGGAGATTTTAATCGCAGAGATTTGGGAGTGCGGGGAGGCAGAGATCCGGAGGAAGGTAAACGAAGATTGGGGGCAACGAAGATTTTTCCGGAGAGGAGGGAGGTGACGGAGATGCGGTAGAAAGATTAGGGGTAGAAAAATTTTAGAGGCTGAGTGTGGAACAGTGAACGATGGCGGAGGCTAGGTGGAAGGTTTCTTGATGATGGGCATCAGGCTCGACATTTGGGGGCGGAGCTGTCATTTTTTTGGGATCATGAAACGGGGGGTGATCTTTTTTGCGATGATGCTGAGCGGCGCTGTGGCGCGGGGGCAGACTGCGAAGGAGTTTGTCTCCTGGATGGAGGAGGCGCAGGGGGCGACGCGTTTTGAGGACCGAGTGCGCACGCATGAGCGTGCGCTGGATGCGATTCTCAAGGCGGACATGGTCAAGCTGGAGGCGGCGCTGGTACTTTGGTGCAAAGATGAGGAGCGGGAAATGCGGAATGAATTTGTGGGCCTGGCATGGACGCGACTGGCGCAGATGGATGAGGCACGGGCTTTGCGGGTGATGGAAAATGCGCCGAGGGGTGATCCCTTCAGCGAGGCGGCCAAGAGGGTTTGGGCGGTCATTGCGGCAAAAGATCCTGAGCGTGCCTGCAAAGTTGTGAAGGGCTTTGAAGACAAATGGCTGGCGTGGGATGTCATGCGTGCGGTGGGGGCGGCGTGGTTTCGGAAAAAGGGGCTGGCGACGCTGAAACGGCTGCCAGAGCTTTCTGAGTACATGGCGACGGCGGTGTTTCACGGATGCGTGAGCGAGGCGAAAACGGCGGAAGAAAAGCTGGCGCTGCTGGATCGCTACGCGGGTGATGAGAAGCCGGTGATTGAGGAAAATCACACCAAGTCTCCGAATCTCTGTGAGGAACTGGTGCGCGCCGCTGCGCTGGCCGATCTTTCTGGGACTCGTGCATGGGTCGAGCGACGTTTTCCGCTGGGAACGAAGGCCTTGAACGGTCATAAGCGGGACTATCATGTGGTGCATGCGAGGGATGAGCTGTTCCGCGTATGGGCGGGTTTGAGTCCAACTGCTGCCGCAGAGTGGCTGATGGCTCAGCAGCCCGCAGGGGCGGAGTCTGACGTGCGCAGTGAGATGATCATGGCGGTGTTTGCGATTGCGGGGCCGGATCGTAAGAACATGGCCGCCGCGCTGGAATGGGTGGGAAAACAAACGCGACGGGAGGAACGCATCGCGACGTTGGCGGAATTACTAGATGATGAGCGAGGAGAGGATGCGGTGTGGCGTCAGTCGCGCGAGGTGCTGGCGCATTGGCTTGCAGGCCGGCCCGTGGCTGAGCGTGAAGCCGTCGTGCTGAAGTCGGCGCAAGATTTTATACACCTTCAGAATAAGGAAAATTTCCTCGCCATTATCTTTCCTGAATCAGCCAAATGCCGGGAGATGATCGAACGGATCGAGAAGATCACCAGTCCGCAGCTCGATCCCGAGGTGCTGAGTGGGAGTTCGTTCATGCTGCGTGTGTTTGACCTGCCCATCCGTGACAAGGCATTGGTGGTCAGTGAGGCTGATGCGGGTCGTTGTCGTGAACTTGCGGGTCTGCATGAGATGGCGCGCACCTCCATAGATCCTCTGCGAAGGCGGGAGGGGCTGGAGGCGCTGAAATGGATGAAGGCTGCCACTCCGGCGGAACTGCGGCCGGTTTTGCTCGCCTACCTGAAAGACCACCGCATGGACTGGTTCTCTCAGGATCTGCTCAGCGCGTGGGTGCTGCAGGACTGGCGCGCCTGCGAGGCGTTTGCGATGGGCGCTCCCTTCCCGGTTGCTCAACGCGATGACATGCTCATCCACATCTTTTGCGAGGCTGCGGAGCTGCATCCGGACGCCACGCTGGCGCGGCTGCGTGAGTTGATGCAGAGCAAGGTGCTGGTGCAGGCCGCACTGGACGGCCCCACCAACTTTTCGCGGGTCAGGTGGATGACCTATTACTATGGGACCATGATCACACGGAGTCTGGCGCGAGGTCTTCTAAGTCGGGGAGATATGCATGCGCTTGCTACGATCCAGACGTTGCCGCCGCGGTGGCAGCATACGCCTTTTGACGAGCTCTACAGGAGCTTCACCACGCCCGCATGCGGGCTGGCTTTGCTGGCACATCTGGAAGAGGCTGAGCAGGTGGAAAGGAAGCAGGGAAACGACGGTGGCATTTTTCGGAGTCGTTCTTATCAGATGCCTCAGGTGATCGAGCGTCTGGCATCGATCTCGCCGAAAGATGCGGTGCAATGGATCGAAGGGCGGCCGGAGAGGTTCAAAAACTTTGAGGAAGGGGTGCCGTTCGATGACGTGTGGCACCTCCATGAAGGCTGGAGTCGAATTGATGCAAAAGCTGCGGATGCGTGGATGGAGCGCATGCGACGGGAGCACCCGCTGAGAAAGCCGGAGCCGCCGGTGTCAACAGGGCCTAGCGATTCACGAAGGGCGATGCCGCTTTTGGATGCCGTGCCGCCGTCAAGTCGATGAAGTGACGGAAGCTCTCACACTCCCCGCGGAAATCTCTCACAGCGTGCGGCTGGCGTGATGTAGCTCGGAATTCCGATTCCGAGCTACATCCAGACATGCCCACGTTCGAAGTGATGGGCATGGCACTCTCGGTTTGCTGAAGTTTTTTGAAGTCTTGAAATAGGAGGCACGGCGGTTCGTTGACCGCGATGGCATGTCTCGATTTTTACTTCTCTTCTCCCTGTTAGCTCTGATCGCCAGAGCCGAACCGATCACGCATGTCTATAAAAAGGTGGGGGAACGGGAGCTGAAGCTGACGATTGTGAATCCGCCGGACTGGAAGGCGTCTGATCAGAGGCCGGCGATGGTGTTTTTTCATGGGGGCGGCTGGGTGGGCGGGAAGCCAACGCAGTTTACGGAGCACAGTGACTACCTGGCGACGCGGGGGATGGTCTGCGTGCAGGTGGAGTATCGGCTGATCAAGAAGGGGGACGCGGGTCCGCCGATTGACTGCGTGCATGATGCGAAATCGGCGATGCGCTGGGTGAGGGCGCGTGCGGCGGAGCTGGGGATTGATCCGAAGCGCATTGGGGCCGGAGGCGGGAGCGCGGGCGGGCACCTCGCTGCGTTTGTGGGGATGGTGGAGGGGCTGGATGATCCGCAGGACGATCTCAAAATTTCGCCGAAGGCGAATGCGCTGGCGCTGTTCAATCCGGTTTTTGACAACGGGCCGGACCAGGGCTGGGGCCACGCTCGGGTGGGGGAGCACTACAAGGAGTACTCACCGGCGCACAACATCAGCGCGGATGATCCGCCGACGATCGTGTTTCTCGGGACGCAGGACAAGCTGATCCCGGTGACGGTGGTGGAGCGCTTCAAGGCGGGAATGGAAAAGGCGGGAGTGCGGTGCGAGGCCGTGTTTTATGAAGGGCAGGGGCACGGATTTTTCAATCCTGGAAAAGGGGGCAAGATGCAGTTCTACTACGAGACGCTGCTGGCGACTGACAAGTTCCTGGGTTCGCTGGGATGGCTGAAAGGCGAGCCGACGCTGCAAAAGCCATCGGAGGGGTGATGTGATGGGAGCGGGGGAGGCGAAGGCTCGTTCGAAAGGACAAAAATGACGAAAAGGACAGAAAGGACGCAGCGCTCTAGGAGAGTCGGCACTGCAATGCGACGCTGGGAGGGGTATTTGGCGTCTATTTTGTTCATGCACAGGCCCGGGCGATGTTTGTCGTCATTGACAGCGGGGGGATTCCATCGCTAGACAGGGAAATCACCAACCCATGAACCTGCCGAACAAACTGACCCTCTCACGCCTGATCCTGACGGCGGTGTTTGTGGTGTGTTTTTACATCCCGTGGGCGAACACGGTGTCCGTAGCGCTGCTGGTATTCGGCGCGGCATCGATCACGGATTATTATGACGGCAAGATCGCACGGGCGCGCAACATCGTGACCAACTTCGGCAAGCTGTTTGACCCGCTGGCGGACAAGATCCTTATCGCCGCGGCGTTTGTGCTGCTGTCCGCGGACCAGAACATTCCTGAGGCGGCGCGGATGCCGGCGTGGATCACGATCGTGATATTGTCGCGGGAGTTTTTTGTGACGGGGATCCGGCTGGTGGCGGCAGGGCAGGGAGCGGTGCTGGCAGCGGAGAGGCTGGGGAAGCACAAGATGCTGTGGCAGATCCTGACGGTGATCTATTTCATGATGAGACAGGCTTCGAACGAGCCGATCTGGAGCTTCACTCATGCGGCGTTTACGGCGAATCCGGAAGTGGAGCGGATGGTTGCGGCGGCGCTGGTTTATTTCACGACGCTGCTGACGCTGGTGTCCGGGTTCAGCTATTTCTGGAAGAACCGGCAGTTGTTTAACGATGCCTGAGTGGTTTTTTCATTTCATTCCTCTTCGTCTCATTTCAACCTGCTCTGTTACCGCCATGACTGCTGAAGAACAACTCACCGCCCTGAATCTCACGCTGCCAAGCGCTCCGCCACGCGGGGGAGTGTACAAGCCGGTCGTGATCGTGGGGAACGTGGCGTATGTGTCCGGGCACGGGCCTTATCTGGGAGATGGGAAGTATCTCACGGGCCGGGTGGGAGCGGATCTGGATCTGGATGCGGGCAAGGCTGCGGCAAAGCAGACCGGACTGGCGCTGCTGGCGACGCTGAAAGCGGAGCTGGGCAGCCTGGACCGCGTAAAGCGGGTGGTGAAGCTGCTGGGCATGGTGAACAGCACGCCGGATTTCGGAGAGCACCCGAAGGTGATCAATGGATGCAGCGAGCTGTTTGGTCAGGTCTGGGGCGAGGAATGCGGCATCGGCGCGCGGAGCGCGGTGGGGATGGGATCTCTGCCGGGGAATATCGCGGTGGAAATCGAGGGGATCTTTGAGATTCAATAAAAAGACCCGCGCCGTTTCCAGCGCAGGCCTTTGGTGGAAGTGATACAACGCCGATCAAAACCAGCGGGAGCCGAGGCCGAGGCCGACACCCCAGTTGTAGGGCATGCCGAAGCCGTAGCCGCCGCCCCAAGGACGGTTCGAGTAACTGTGACTGCTCGAAGGGCTGCGGGCATAGTAGGGGCTGCTGTAGAGGCTGTTCGAATAGTACGGGTGGCGCTGGTAGGAAATGGGGTAGATGGGGCAGCGGACCATGGAGCCGGAATAGCCACGGTAGGGGCTGGTGCTGGTGTAATAGGTCGGGGAGGTGTAATAGCGGGAGCCAGCGTTGGTTCCCCGGATGACGTAGAGGTAGTGGTCGCGATTGGAGCCGAGCACGCTTTTGGTGAGCGAGCCAAGCGGGCTGCCATAGGTGGTGCTTTGGTGCCGGAAGATGCCGTGGCCGACGGGCCTGCCCAAACTGTCATATCCATAGGCATACCTGGGGTACTGGCAGGCGGTGAGGGTGAGGGAGAGACCGACGAGGAGAACTACGAGGGGGTGAAGAGAGGGCAGTTTCATGGCGGGCGGGAGATGCGCTGGATTAGCACACGAATTTCACCGCTCTGGCAATGAGGAAAGCTCCGTGGAACACGGGTATAATTTCGTTCAAATCGAGTGGCTCTCAATTTTATGGCCGAACCGCTCTAGAAATCTTTGGATGTCTTAAAATCCAATGACTTGGAAAGGCAGGCTGTCCCTCACCTGCTGGTCAGGCGGAGTGCTCATGAGCTTCTCGAACTGCCGCGCCCATTCGCGAATGGCGAACTTGGCCTGACCTGTGGGGAAGAGCTCCTGAGGGAAGAAGAAAAACAGGGTTTTGGCTTCTTCTTTGTCGGCAAATTCAAAGACGGATTTGCCGGTCTTCGGCTCGGTGAGGACTCCCTGAATGGCAATGGTGCCGCGGGAGGGCTTGCCCAGCACACTGCCCCCGACCATGGGGAGGGTGAAGAGATCGACGGCTTCCCGGACGACGAGGCCGGAATAGGTATTGGGCTCCCATTCGATGATGGAGAGCCGAAGGGTCATGGCGTCCTTGGCTGGGGCATCCACGATGGTGTAGCGGGCCTTTTTGTCGGATTTGAATGCGCGGACGAATTTGTCGTGCGCGTAGGTGAGGAGGCCTTTCATTTTGGCGTCCCGCCGTTTGTTGCTGAACTCCATCTGAGTGAATTTTTGCTTCATAGGACGCAGCTCGTCGGAAACGACGGGGGCGACGTAGAGGGCCTTCACTTTTTCAGCGGCGGAGAGGACTTTTTTGTCGGTGGACCACCAGTTGCCGAGGAATGGGGAGCGCTTACGGTTTTCCTTTAGCTCGCCGCCGTGGGGCAGGAGGCCCGTGGGCTTGACATCCACGGCTGCCACCACGCTTTTGGCGGTGCGGCAGGACATCAACATCCAGGGGAGGAGAAGGAAGAGAGTGAAACGAGTAACCATTTTGAGCGAGGGATTGGGATACGTCTGAGAAACACGACTGGCAAATATTTCATCAACCTCGCGGAGTACAAACTTCCCCGCAGCATTTGCGCCAACCATGGGGGGGTGTTAGCTTTCCGTTCCAGTCGCGTGTTGGACGGCAATTCCGCCGAACACCGCCCGATCTTTTCCTTCCTCCCCTATGGCATGGCTTTCCTCCCTCGGCACCTTCGGTGAAATCCTCCGTTTCATCATCCTCATCCTGGAGGTGATCCTTGTCTTCAACCTGATGATTGTGGTGCACGAGTGGGGGCATTTCCTGGCGGCACGCTGGCGGGGGCTGAAGATCGACAAGTTTTATATCTGGTTTGGCAAGCCCCTGTGGAAGAAGACCATCAACGGGGTGGAGTATGGCCTGGGCAGCATTCCAGCAGGGGGATTTGTGGCGCTGCCGCAGATGGCGCCGATGGGCGGACTCGAGGGAGAAGGCAGCAAGGAAGTGCTGCCGCCGATCACGCCGCTGGACAAGGCGATCGTGGCGTTTGCCGGTCCGCTGTTCAGTTTCCTGCTGGCGTGCACGTTTGCCGTGGCCGTGTGGCAACTGGGCAAGCCGCAGAGCGAGTCCCACACGACGACGATCGTGGGGCATGTGGAGAAGGACAGCCCGGCAAAGGCTGCGGGGATCCTATCCGGGGACAAGATTTTGACGGTGGACGGGCTGCCGGTGAAGCGCTTCGAAGGTCTTGTGGACAGCGTGCGCTGGGGCGTGGTGGCGAGCGAAGGGGACAAGATCCCGTTTGAAGTGGAGCGTCCTGGCCAGGGTGTGCTGAAATTCAGCGTGGATCCGAAGGCCTGGCCGAAGGAAGACAAGAAGGCGGACTCTTCCACCTGGTGGCACTCGATTTTCAAACGGCCGGAGCTGCGTTCGGTGGGGCTGGAAGGCCAGATGATTCCGATGGTGGCGCGTGTGATCAAAAACACACCCGCGGATGAAGGTGGCGTCAAACCGAATGACTTTGTGACGCATGCGGATGACACGCCGCTGCGGAGCATCGCCGATCTGGCGGATTACATTGAAGCGCATCCGAACAAGGAGATCGCCCTCAGCATTGTGCGGGATAAACAGCCGATGAAGCTGAACCTTCTCCCACGCTTTCCGGACAAGACCAACCGCATCAAACCGAAGATGATGATCGGCATCGAGTGGGACAGCGATGGGAAACTCGAACCGACGCATCCGAGTCCGTATGAGCAGATCAGCGACGCGGTGAGGCACATGGGCAACCTAGTTTCCAAGCTGGTGTCTCCCAAGTCTGACCTGAGTCCGGCGCACATGAGCGGGCCGGTGGGGGTGGGCCGACTGTACTACAAGCTCTTTCAGCATCCGGATGGGTGGCGTCTGGTGCTGTGGTTCAGCGTGGTGTTCAACATCAACCTGGCGATTCTGAACATGATGCCGTTTCCCGTGCTGGACGGCGGCCACATCACCATGGCGATCGCCGAGGCGCTGCGCCGGAAGCCGCCGCAGGGCCGCCTGCTGGAGTATGTGCAGAGCGCGTGCGCCTTGATGCTGTTTGGATTCATCATCTTTGTGACGCTGAAGGACACGGGGGACATTTTTGGCGGGGGCAAGCAGCCGAACGATGAGATGAAAAAGATCACGACGGACGGGCTGCCGATCAAGGATGAGTGGCTGCCGAAGGAGCAGCGCGCGGCGAAGTCTGGGAAGGACGCCTAACCACGCCGCCCATGCGCGTCCTCATCCTCGTCGAGAACCTGCCCGTTCCCTTCGACCGACGGGTGTGGCAGGAGGCGTGTGCGCTGAGAGATGCCGGGCATGAGGTCACCGTGATCTGCCCGCAGATGCGGGGCTACACGCAGGCGGAGGAGGTGCTGGAGGGGATACAAATCTACCGGCATTGGATCAGTGGAGAGGCGGGATCGCTGGGCGGATTCATTACTGAATATGCGTCCGCGCTGTGGGGTGAGTTTTGGTGCGCGGTGAAGACGTGGAGGCGGGGGGGATTTGACGTGATCCATCTGTGCAATCCGCCGGACCTGCTGTTTCTGGTGGCGCTGCCATTCAAGCTGCTGGGGGGAGTGAAGGTGATCTTTGACGTGCATGACCTGTGGCCGGAGATGTTTGAGGCGAAGTTTGGAAAACGGGGGCTGATGTATTGGGCGGTGCGAGCGGCGGAGCGGTGCACGCTGGTGCTGGCGAACGTGGTGATCGCGACGAATGAGAGCGTGCTGAGCGCGGTGAAGCTGCGGGGCAGGCTGGGCGATGACCGGGCCTTTGTGGTGCGGACGGCGCCGAGCCGCATGAACACGAGCGCGCCGGCGGAAGAGTCTCTGCGCGCTGGGAAAAAGCATCTGGTGGGATACATCGGCGTGATGGGAAATGCCGATGGGGTGGACTACCTGGTGCGGGCGGCGGAGCACATTGTGAAAACGCGAGGGAGAAGGGATGTGCAGTTTCTGCTGATGGGCTCGGGTCCGGAGCATGCGGAACTGCTGGCGCTGCGCGATCGGCTGGGGCTGCAGGAGCAGGTGAGCATGCCGGGGAGGGTGAGCGATGAGTTTCTCTGCCGGGCGCTGCGCACGATGGATCTGGGGGTGGCATGCGACCCGATCAATGCCTACAACGACCACTGCACGATGAACAAGGTGCTGGAGTACATGGCCTTCGCGAAGCCGATGGTGATGTTTGGCACGGTGGAGGGGCGATTTTCTGCGGGGGAGGGAGCGGTGTATGTGATGGAAAACTCCGCCACGAAGCTGGGCGACGCCATTTTGGAACTGCTGGACGACGAGCCCCGGCGCGCGCGACTGGCGGCGGCGGGACATGCGCGACTGACGCAGGAACTGAACTGGGAACGCAGCGTGGAGCAGCTGGTGGCGGCCTACCGGGCTGCGTAAAAAGGGGGTTCTAGTGAAAATTTTGCCGTATGTCGCTTGGGGCCTTGCTAAAGGTGCTGCTTGGTTCTTAAATCATCTGCATGCCTCCAGAGCATAACAATGGCGGGGAAGCCATTCATTTCGAACCGTTTATTCCGCCCTCGACGGCGGAACTGGATGCGCTGATCCCCGGCTATCAGTTTCTTGAATTCATCGAGCGTGGCGGCATGGGGGCGGTTTACAAGGCGGTGCAGAAGAGTCTCAACCGCCCGGTGGCGGTGAAGCTGCTGCCGCTGGTGCACCGGAACAAGGAGAGCTTTGCGGAAAGGTTCAGGCGGGAGGCGCATGCGCTGGCGAAGCTGAATCATCCGCACATCATTGCGGTGCATGACTTTGGTGAAACGCCGGACGGCCAGATGTACTATGTGATGGAGTATGTCTCAGGCATGGATCTGCAGCATCTGCTGAAACGCAATCCGCCGGAGCCAAAGCAGATTCTGAAGATCATCACGCAGGTGTGCGAGGCGCTGCAGTTTGCGCATGAGCATGGAATTGTTCACCGGGACATCAAGCCGGCGAACATCCTGATCGATGAACGTGGCAATGTGAAGGTGGCGGATTTTGGACTGGCGAAGGTGGTGGGGCCGCAGACGGTGGATTACACGGCGACAGGCATGACGCTGGGGACGCCCGACTACATAGCGCCGGAAGCGCTGGACCAGAGCAAAAACATCGACCACAGGGCGGACATCTACTCACTGGGGGTGATGATCTATGAGCTGTTCACCGGGCATGTGCCGAAAGGGATCTGGGAGCCGCCTTCGATCCGTTCAGGTGCGGACAAGGGGATCGATGCAGTGGTGAGCAAGGCAATGCAAAACAATCCGGAAAAGCGGTACCAGCATGTGCGTGACATGACACAGGTGCTGGAAAAGCTTTTCGAGAAGAGCGACAACTGGAAGAACTTCCGGCGTCCGCCGCGGAGCGAAAATGCCAGCACCACCGACGAAAAGGGAGGCATTCCCACCGATGCGCTGACGCTGCGGCTCCCGACACACGGGGGGCCGAAGCGCCGGCTGGCCTGGGTGGCAGTAGTGGTGACTCTTCTGGGGGCGGGTCTGTTTTTCCTGTGGCACGACGACGGGCTGGCGCAAGCGGAGGCAGCCGGGGAGCAAAAAGCCGTGGCCCCCGCTGCTGCACCGGATCCGGCCCAGATTAAGCTGGCGAAGTGGGTGTTTGACCATGGCGGCTGGGTCAACGTGCAAACACCGAACAGCATCGCCAAGCCGATGGGTGGAGATGCGGACATCGACCGAGTCAGCGCCCTGCCAGCGGGACCTTTCACGATCTGGCGTGTGAATCTTTCCTCGCGACCTATTCCGGATGAAGCCACGCTGGCGGGACTGGTGGAGAACATCCGGGGAGCCGGCACCGTGCTCAACCTCAACCTGCGGGGGCTCGCCTTGCCCGCGTCCGCACTCAAACATTTGTCCACCATTGAGACGATGACGAATCTGGACCTGATGGCCAGCCCGACGGTCACACGGGACGCGATTCCGTACCTGGCCGCGTGCAAGAACCTGACGCTGCTGCGCATCGGGGGATCACAGCTGCCTGTGGATGCGTTCATCGCCGCAGAGCTGCGCACACTGCTGCCAGAGTGCGCGGTCGTGGACACGGATTGACCAGAGGCCGGAAATCATTTCACCACCATACGACATGCCAAACCATACCACCCGAGCCAAACACCCAAGCGGCCAAGCCCATGCCCGTGGCAAGGCCTCCATGAAGAGAGCAGCGAAGGCGAAAGGCTCCGCAGCCGTGGCGAAACCTGGAAGGCAAAAAGCAAGCGCGGCGGTCGGCAAACTCACGGCGCGAGCCCGGACGATGGCCAGGAGTAAAGGGATGGCGAGCTTGATCCAACCTCCGGGCGGATGGCAAAGCGAAACTCCGATGATGGTGGTGGCCAGCGGGGTGACGGCACAGGGCGGAAGCCTGATGATGGAGGCGACACCGCGCAAGGCGCCCGCACCCGTGCGTACCGTCCGCGGCAGAAGGCGCAAGCCACGGCTGCTTTGGATCGGCGATGCGCTGGTGCCAACGGGTTTTGCAACGGTGACGCACTCGATTTTGGAGCATCTTCAGGGCGACTGGGATGTGACGGTGTCCGGCGTGAACTACGACGGCGCGGCGCACGAGCTGCCCTATGACGTGATGCCGGCATGCCAGGGCGGGGACATGTGGGGCATGAACCGTTTTCAGCACCTCTGCGCCGAATTTGATCCCGCGGCGGTGGTCATCAACAACGACTGGTGGAACGTCGCGCGGTTTGCGAAGCTGGCGCCCGCCGGGCTGAGGATGGTGGGATACATGCCGGTGGATGGAGGCAATCTGGATCCAGCCGCGATGGCGGAACTGAACAAGCTGCATGCCGCGGTGTGGTACACGAATTTTGGCTATCGCGAGGCCTGCGCCGCCGGCTTCACGGGGCAGCGGCAGGTGATACCACACGGCATCGACACGAGGATGTTTGAGCCAGGAGACCGCCTGGCGGCACGCCGGGCCCTGGGGCTGAAAGTTCCGGCGGACGCGTTCATCGTGGGAAATGTGAACCGCAACCAGCCGCGCAAACGGCTTGATCTGACGATTCAGATATTCGCCGCATGGATCAAGCAGCACCGCATTGGCAATGCGTACCTGCTGCTGCATTGCGCGCAGAAGGACACGGGGTGGGATCTGCGCCGGGTGGCGGCGTGCTATGGTGTGGCGGACAGGCTGATCCTCACCGGCCCGGAAGACATCCGCGAGATGCAGGACGCTGAACGGTTGAAGTCCGTCTACCATGCGCTCGACATTCAGATGACGACGACGCTGGGGGAGGGCTGGGGTCTTACCACGATGGAGGGGATGGCCTGCGGCGTGCCGCAGATCGTGCCGGATTCCTCCGCGCTGGGAGAGTGGGCGGTGCCTGCGGTGAAAGTACCGTGCTCGCGCACGCTGATCCATCCTGAGATCAACACGCTGGGCGCCCTGGTGGATGAAGCGCCGTTTGTGACATCATTGCAGGGGTTGTATCAAAGCTATGCCGCGCGGAGCCTGCTCGCAGCCCAGGGGCTGGAGCACGTGCGCGGAGCGGCATTCCGCTGGGAAAATGTGGCGCGCCAGTTTCAAGCGCTGCTGGGAACACCGTCGCGGCAATCCAAAAAGAAGATGGCGGAATGCCGTTGATGGCCTGGCGCAGCGCAATCCATGAAGATCGCATTCGTCGGTGCATCGGGTTACGGGAATGTCGGAGACGACACCTATCCGCTGGTCTTCGCGCAGCAGCTGCCGGAGCACGAAGTGGTGGTCTATAACTCGGATCTTCCAGACCGGCTGCCGGAGGATGTGGGCATGGTGGTCATCGGTGGCGGGGGAGTGCTGCATAATGTGGGGGCGGAGCCGGAGGATGCTGAGTCACCGCATCTGCGCTGCATGAAGTTCTACATGGACGCGGCGATTGAGCGGGGCATTCCGTGGGGCTTTTTGTCCTGTGGGTTTCAGTTTCAGGTGCATCGGGATGGAGCGTATGCGGCGGCGTTGAAACCCTGGGTGCCGTATTTGAAGGGGGCGTCTTTCATCACGCTGCGATCACGCGAATGTGTGAGGATCGCGGGGGAGATCAGCGGAAGAACGGATGCGGAGTTTTATCCTGATGCGGCTTATCTTTATCGTCCTGCGTTGGCGGCGGATCAGAATGGGAGTGTGACGATTGTGCCCGCAGGGCTTGTCAATCCGCGCAATGTGCTGATCAATCATTACCTGCGCCAGTTTGCGGCGAGTGACGCGCCGGTGTGCTGGCTAAGCATGGGTGCGCGGGTGGATGACGGGTGGATGCTGGAGGAGGTGGCGACGCGTTTTCCTGAGGCAAGGATCGTGGAGTGTGTGAGCCCGGAGGTGGCGTTTCGGCAAATTTCGGCCTCCAGATTTGTCATCACCGGACGCTACCATGGCATGGTATTCGCGCGCAGCAGCAGGGTGCCGTTCATCACACCGGTGGATGTGCCTTACAAGCTGAGGCATGAGGATTATGCCGTGCCGATGGCGGATGCGGCCGGTCATTTCGAGGTGCTGCGGCGGATTATCCGCGGCTGAGCGATCACCAGCGCTGGAGGAAGGCGGCCACTTCGGTGGTGTCCACGTGAGGGAATTCGCGGCCCAAGGTGTTTTCGCGATCCATGCCGAAGGCGTAGCCGGTGCGTTGCACCACATCGTGGTAGTTTACAGGGTAAAAGACCGCCACGGGCTTGTGCTCAAACCACGCGGCCTGCTGGAGGCTGGACCAGCTGCCGATGTAGGCGCGGCAGGTTTTGATGAGGTTCAGCGTGGCGGGGACGGTCAGGCCGTCGAGGACGGTGATGTTGCCGCCGGCAAAATGGCGGGCATCCTCGTCGCCATGGATGATTTTGCCGCCGCCTCCGGGGCGGAAGTAGCTGCGCGTGACGATGAAAACCTGATAGGGCAGGGTGCGCAGCATCTGCACCGTGGAGTCGATCAAGTCGGTCGGCAGGGAGCGGTAGGAGGCATTGCCGGCGAAGGGTTGGAAGATGATGTGGCCGGTGGAGGCGATATCATCCGGCGCGTCAAATATGGGGACGTGGCCGTTTGCGCTGCCACGGATGAGATTGGCATAGTCCAGGCCGGCGAACTGGCAGAGGGCGCGGTTGATGTCCGGGCCGCGCAGGCCGGAGGCGAGGAATTCCTCGTACTTGTGCGCGAGATCGTAGAGGATGAAGTTTTTGGCGTTGCGATGGTGGCGGAAGATCTCCATCGCGAAGGGGTTGTGAGAGGCCACGATGACCGGGACGGGTTCCGTGGTCTCACTGAGAGTGCGGTAACTCGCGGTTTCATAAATGACGCGGATGACGTCGCCGAGACCTGCGCAATAAAGTGCCACCTTCATTTTTGTATCAAACGTGCGGGTGGCTTCGTTGACAAGCCGCATCTCACCCCAACCTTTCTCTCATGAAGATCCTCGCTTCCTTTCTGCTGCTGTCCCTGTCCGCTCAGGCGGCCATCACGCTGCCCGCCATTTTTTCTGATCACATGGTGCTGCAAAGCGGCAAGCCGGTGCCGGTTTGGGGCACGGCGGGAGCGGGGGAGGAGGTGACCGTGGCGATCGCGGGGCAAAAGAAGACGGCGAAGGCGGATGCGAGCGGCAAGTGGTCGCTCAAGCTGGATGCGCTGAAGGTGACTGCGGAGCCGCAGACGCTGACGATTGACGACAAGACGATCAACGATGTGCTGATTGGCGAGGTGTGGCTTGGCTCAGGACAGTCGAACATGGGGCTGCAGGTGCAGGGGGCCGATGACTATGAGGGAAGCAAGGCGGCGGCGAACACACCGCTGATCCGGGTGTTTACGGAGAGCAGCGGGGCCTCGCCCACAGCACAGACGCAGGGCAAGGGCTCCTGGGTGCTCTGCGCTCCTGACACGGTGGGGCGCTTTTCCGCCACGTTGTATTTCTTTGGGCGCAATCTTTACCAGGAGTTCAAGCAGCCGCTGGGACTGATCAACTCCTCCGTGGGCGGCACGCCGATCGAGTCGTGGATCAGCCCGGAGGCGCAGCATGCGAGCGCGGAGCTGAAGCCTTTCTTTGAAGCCGTGAAGAAGGAGAGTGCGGATTTTGACGAAGCGAAGGTCAAGGCGGGCTACGAGCGCCAGGTGAAGAAGTGGGCCGAGGAGGCGAAGAAGGCCAAGGCCGAAGGGAAGGCTGCGCCGCGCAAGCCGCGTGATCCCATCGAGACCCGTCAGCGCAAAGGCGATGTCGGCGGGCTGTTTAATGGCAAGATCGCGCCGCTGATCCCTTATGCGATCCGTGGAGCGATATGGTATCAGGGTGAGGCGAACAGCAATGGTGCGAAGCCGCCGTTTTACCAGGCGCAGCTCACGCTGCTGGCGAAGGACTGGCGCACGCGCTGGGATGATGAGTTTCCCTTTGCGTGGGTGCAGTTGCCGAACTTCACCAAGCCCGGCGAAGGCTGGCCGATCGTGCGCGAGCAGATGCTGAACGCGCTGAGCACGATTCCGAAGAGCGGTATGGCCATCACGCTTGACATCGGCATGCCGAAGAACATTCATCCGACGAACAAACAGGAAGTGGGCCGTCGCCTCGCGCAATGGGCGCTGGGTGCGGTTTATCACAAGGAGGTCGCCGACACTTCAGGGCCGCTGATCGACAAAGCCACGGTGAAGGGCGGAGCCATGGTGCTGACCTTCACGCATGCGAAGGGGCTGACGGCGAAGGGCGAACTTGCTGAATTTGAAATCGCCGGGGCGGATGGACAATGGCAGGCGGCGGAGGCGAGGATCGAGGGGGAGACGGTGGTGGTGTCGAGCGAGGCTGTGGCTGAGCCGAAGCAGGTGCGGTATGCGTGGAAGGACAATCCGAAGGCGACGCTTTATAATGGTGCGGGGATTCCGGCGTCGCCGTTTCGGAAGTGATGAGGTGGCGTTGTGGGGTGCTGTTTGGAGGATTGACAGCTTCTGTGCTTCGCAGAGATACTCCGTTTCCGCATGACCTCTGGAGCTGCCTTCCATTCTCTAAGACTCCTGTTGTGTGCTGCTATGCTGGCAGCTCCTGCTTTTGCTTCTGAAGCTGAGGATCAGTTGAAGGCCATCAAGAAGGAGCTGCCGTTTGTCACAACGTGGGAATTTCTCCTGAACTGCCAGCCGCAGGATTACAACTACAACAGTCAGATCAAAGCCGCATGGGACACCCTCCAGAAGCTTCGTTCGGCCTCTTTTGAAAGCACCGAACTGGTCCGGCTTTCTGGGCACCAGGACGCAGACATTCGCCTGCTGGCATTGCTGGCGCTTGTGGCCAAAGAGACGACGGACTTTGTGCCTGTGAGCATCAGGCTTGTGGATGATTTCTCTCCCACCCTCCCGGCCTTGTCGGAGAGGGATTGGCCCAATAAAAAAATCAGAACCAGTCCGCAAACTGTTGCTGAAGTGGCGCGGCACTGCCTGAGGCTGGTGGGGTGGGATTTCAAGGGTGGTGCCAATGACAAAGCGGACTTCGAGCCGGATGCGGAAACCTGGTGGAAGCTCAGGAAGTCGAATGGAGACTGGCTAGGCTGGTATGAATTTTTATACCGGCGCGCAACCAACGGTGTTTCCCCGGTGCAGAAGGAAGCGAAGCCGGCGGTGAAAAAATTCAGGGACAAAGTGGACCGCCTTCCGCCCAAAACCCGTGCCTGGCTGCTGCTCTATCTTGCAGATGACATCTTCATGTCCAGCGGACTGTGGCAGGACTGGTATGCCACCGAGCAGGAAATGATCAGCGCCGTGCGTGAACTTGGGGCCCCGGCATTGGTGGAGTTTCTTCAGACGGGTCGCAGACAAGGGCTGAAGGAGACGGCCATCGATGATCCGAAGAAGGGAGCTAGATTCATCAGCACCTATGCCAGGCATTTTTTCGCGCCTGCCAATGCAGATGATTTGATCGCCTTGAAACAATACACGGCCGCCATGGATGCAGATCCAAGCCGGGCAAGACAGATCAAGGACCTGGCCTTCCAGCATTACAGTCAGAAATACGACAGCTGGGAACGTGCAAAGGTGATGGCGACGCTGGCAGATTTCGGGGATGAAGCAGATCGGGCTGTGGTCGCAGTATGGTTTTATACAGAGCTGAATGACACAGGCGGTTCGTCAGCTCAGTCGGTGTTTATCAAAAGGCTGGATCAGCGCAGACCACTTCAGGCAAAGGAAATCGTCAAGCTTCTGGTGAGCGATCCGTCGTTTGATCGCCTGCGCCCGATGGATGTGCTCTACCTGGCTTTTTTCCTGGAGAAAGTGGCGCAGGATTTTTCCTTCGATCACAATTGGAGAGACGAGAAGGCGGACGAGCTTCGTGCTTTGTTGAAAAACTATTTCAAGATCGGCTTTGCCGCGGTTGCGGAACTGAAGATGCCCGGACGATTTCTGGAAAAGCCGGAGTGGGCAGTTGAACTGAACGGTCTGGGAAACAGTCTGGTTCTTCAGCCAGGTGGCTCATTGCTGGCCGTGGGAATGACCGCCGAAGATGGCGGTGTGCGTGTGCTGGATGCGGGGGATGGAAAGGAAAAGCAGCGCATTGCCGAGCACGGACGGTATTTGAACGTGTTCTTCACTCCGGACGGCAGCAAGCTGCTGTTCCATTCCTCAAGAACCATCCATGAAATCCGGGTCTGGGATGCGGCGAGCGGGGAGGAGTCCTGGCAGGCGGTTGCCCCGCAGTCCCGTTTTCAAGTCGCCGCAGACAAGCCGTTTGGATTGTTCGAAGGAGACAGCAACCATGACCGGTTCTTCTGGGTGGACCTGGCTACTTTTAAAACCGTTTGGTCACGTGATCATGAGCGCAACCGCCGAAGAAAAACGGCCCTCTCGCCAGATGCGAAGTGGATCGCGCTGGTGGATGAAGAGTTTAAAACCATCCAGTTGCTCGACTCCAGCAAAGAGGCGGAGGTGGTCACAGAGTTTGCCGGTCATGCATCGTACCCGGCCAAGTTTGTATTTTCGCCGGACTCCACGCGGCTCATTTCGGTGGCGGAGGATGAGCGTGTCATCCTGTGGGATGTGACCGCGAAGCGCATGCAGTCGATGTTTCGCGGCAGCGGTCTACGGTTCGGTCCGGTTGGCTTCACCGCTGATTCCCAGGCATTCTTTGTTAACTCGGGGTTTTACTCTCTCGGTGTTTACTCCATGGACGGGACTCCCCGTTTTGGGATCAAGTGTTCGGGACACCGGATGGAGAAGGTGGTCCCATCTCGTGATGGTCAGTTCCTTTTCATCCTGGTTCAGCATGCAGGCCCGTCCATGGGAGGTACGGCGGACAAAAGCCGCATTGAGTGCTGGCGGCTGAAGTAGGCGGTAATTTTCCCTGCGGCGGCGGAACACGACTTCCGCGCCCCGCAGGGAATTGATCCAACCTAATTCAGATCAAAACTTCAGGCTGCCGCCGACGTAAAAGTTGCGGCCATAGGCGGGGATGATGCCGCTGCTGTTGACGAGGGAGTAATAGTGCTTGTCGAAGACGTTGTTGAGGCCGGCCATGACAGAGAAGTTTTTACCAATGGGGGCTTCGGCGGTGAGATCCCAGGTGGTGTAGGCAGGGATGTCGAAACGGGCGTCGGCGTTGTCGGTGCCGTTGTGGCGGGCCATCAAGGTGCCGAGGAAGGCGATCTTCAGGCCGCTCTGGCGTTTGTAGATGACACCGGTGCGGATGATGTAGGGCGGTGCGTATTGCGGGGTGCCGCCGTTGTTCACGCCGCCAGAGAGGCGGGCTTCGAGCAGGGAGACGTTGCCGTAGAGATTGAGGGCACCGAGGCGCTCGCCACGATGAGTGCCGTTGAGGGCATCGAGTCCGCCGATGACGTCGAACTGTGCGGCGCCTTCCCAGCCGTAATTGATGCTACGGCCGACACTCTGGATGTTCACGCCGGCGGTGCCGAGCTTGTCATCGAGATCCACGAGGAAGAAGGAGGTGTCATAGCTGAACCAGGGCTTGGGATTGCCACGGAGGCCGAGTTCATAGCTCCAGCCCTGGGATGGGGCGACATCGCTGGCCGTGCCACCTGCGGCGGGGATGAGCGACTGGCCGAAGGTGGTGGCACGGTAGCTCTGGGAGATGTTGGCATAGACGGCGGACTGGTGGCCGAGGTCATAGGAGAGGCCGAGGCCGAAGAGCGGCTGCTTGTCGAACTTGCTGGCATCCCGCTGAGTGTTGACGACACCGATGTTTTTGACGGTGATGTTTTGGTTGACCAGCTCCATGCGGAAGCCGGGAGTGATGGTGAAGCGGCCGAAGGTGAACTTGTTTTCGACGAAGAAGGAGCCGTAGATCACATCACGGGAGGCGACAGTGTTGACGGTGCCGATGTTGTCCGTGGGAAAGGCTCCGGTGGCATCCTTGCGGGGGGAATGGCACATGTAGAACTGCATGCCTGCGGCGAGGGAGTGCTCGCCGCCCCAGAGTTCGTAATCGTGGCGGATGCGGGGCTCGATACCCCAATTGTAGAACTGCTGGTGCTGGATGGCGGTGGTGGGGGCGGTGACGGTGCCAAAGCCGCCCGTCTGACGGTTGCTCCAGCGGTCGTAGGCACCGGCCCAGGTTTTCACGCTGAGTTCTGTCTTGCTGGAAAATTTGTGCTGGAGTTCGGCGCTGGCGACGACGCGGCTGAGGTGAAAGCGGTCGGTGAGGCGCACGGTTTGATTGCGGTCGGCGTTGTAGGCCACGGCGGTGAGGCCGCCGGGTTCGCCATGGCGGTCAGAGCCAGCATCGAGGGAAAAGATCCAGCGTGTGTCGGTGGCCTGCTGGTAGATGAGCTTCAAGCGGCCGCCATCCACGTTGAAGTCGCTGTTGGCTCTGCGGAAGCCGGTGCCGGAGCGGTGATTGAACCAGCCGTACCAGCTCCATTTGCCAGCGCTGCCTTCGATGGAGGTGAAGGTGGAGTAGAGGTCGTTGCTGCCAAAGATGTGCTTGGTCTGCATGCCAAAGAGACGGTCAGTGCGAGGCATGGAGGAGACGTAGTTCATGGCGCCGGCCGGCTGCGGGCCGTAGAGCAGGGAGGCACCGCCACGGACGAAGTCGATGCGCTGAGTGGACTCCAGCGGCGGGGTCCAGTAGGACTCGGGGTAGCCCTGAGGGTCTGCGGCGATGGGGATGCCATCCTGCAGCATCATGAAATACTGGGCACGGTCTGGCGAGCCGATCCCACGATAGCCAAGGCTGACCAGCGGGGTGCTTTCCTCGGCAGTGATCAGGCCGGGCGTCATGGCAAAGGCCTGGCTGTAGTTGTTTGCCTGTACCTGAGGGAGCGCCTGGATGTTCAGAGAGCTCGCTTTTTTGCCAGCGTAGATCTTGGTGCCTTCGACGGGAGGAAGGTAGGGAATGATGACCTGCGGCTCACGCTCGGCTTCTGCGGTGATGGTGATTTCAGGAAGCTGCTCGGCGATTTGTCTGGCCGTTTGGGAACGACTATGAGAGGCCAGTGCCAGGAAAAGGATGGCGGAAGCGCCGATGATCGGTCCGGTGGAAAGGCGGATGAGAGGAGCGAAAGTCGATGGCATGAGAGTGTTGATACTGAGATTCCGTCGCAAAAGAGGGTGGGATTTTGCGCGAGATTTGTTAACGCTCAAGTCCTTTCTGCGATAGAGTCTCAATTGCAATTTTGTGAGACTTTCTTGTGCTCCAGCGCCTGTCAGGACGTGGCGTGGCAGGCGGTCAGGATTTTGTGAAGCGCCGCCAAGCCAGAGCAAAACCGGTCCAAACCAGGAGGATGGTGCAGATGGTAGCGAGGGCGGCAACGGTTTGGCCGACGAAGCCGAAGAGCTCACCAGTGTGGAGGAAGCGGGCGTACATGCGAAGGCGGCGGCCAAGGTTTTGCTGCTGGATGTCGTCGGGGCTGGGCAGCACTTTGCCCTGGGCCACATCGAGATTCAGCATGGTGCGGAGGTGGACTTGGCCGCGACCGCCGCGATCAAGCATGAGGGGGAAAGGATCGCCGGGTTTCAACGGCATGCGCAGGCTGAGGGTGGTCCAGCCGGGAATCTGCTGGCGTGCCTGGGCAAGAAGAGGAGAGAGGCCGGAGAGGGAAGGTGCGGGTGCCGGAGAACCATTTCCTTCGCGTTTGCCGCCGCCACTGGGGCTGCCGGGGCCACCCGCGGGGCGTTCGCGTGGGGGAGGTGGCTGGGTGCCGGTGAGGGTGAAGAGGAGGTTGTTTGCCCAGCCGTAGGACATGATGAGTCCGGTGAGGATGATGAGGAGCAGCGGCAGCGCGCTCCAGAAGCCGAAAACGTTGTGCCAGTTCCAGTTCCGGGCACGTCCTCTGAGCTGAGGATTGAGAAGGATGATCGCACGCAGGCTGGACCAGCGCCAGTGGCGGGGCCACCAGAGGTAGATGCCAGAGATGAGGAGCAGGCTGAAGAGGAGACTGCCCGCGCCAGTGACGGCCTTGCCTGTGTCTTTGGAAAGACCCGTGCCGATGAGGAAGCGATGCCATTCGGTGGCGGCGTGAAAGAAGTCACGCCAGGCGCGGTGGCCTTCTCCGAGTAACTGGCCCGTGTAGGGATTGGCAAAGAAGATGCCCTCTTTGCCCATGGTGAGCGTCACAGGCATGGCGGGGTCTGCTTTCCAGGTGATGCCGCTGGGTTGCAGGTCGGGCTTGGTCTCGTGGACTTTGGCGAGCAGGGTTTCGACATCGAGGTGAGCAGTGCCCGGGATGACGCGGAGATCACGGTTGGCCCAATCAAGGAGCTGGGCTTCGTAGGAGATTATCAGGCCGGTGGCGGCCATGGAGAGAATGACCAGGCCGGCGACGAGGCCGATGACGAGATGGCCCCAGAAAATGAGGCGATGAAAAGTGGGCTTCACGAGAAATTACATTTCCACCCACTGGCGGAGGAGATTGTGATAAACGCCGGTGAGCTGCACGGCGGTCTGTTCAGCGACGGGGTTGTTTTTGAGATCGCGGCCGAGGCGCTGAATGGAGAGATCGAGATCGAAGAGCAGGGAGCGTTTGCTGTCGTCACGTATCATGCTCTGCAGCCAGAAGAAGGAGCAGATGCGGGCACCGCGGGTGACGGGGGTGACGTGATGCAGGCTGGTGGAGGGATAGAGCACCATGTGGCCGGGGGGCAGCTTGACGCGCTGCACACCGTAGGTGTCCTCGATGCAAAGCTCGCCGCCGTCGTACTCCTCCGGGCCTGCGAAGAAGAGGGTGGCGCTGAGGTCGGTGCGGATGCGTACGGGAGCGGTTGGGTGAATGCGGATGGCATTGTCCACATGGGTGCCGAAGGACTGGCCGCCGGAGTAGCGATTGAAGAGCGGCGGGAAAATCTGCAACGGGAGCGCCGCGGCATTGAAGAGCGGATTTTTGGAAAGCGCGGAGAGGATCATGTCGCCGAGTTCACGCGCGGCGGGGCTGTTCTCCGGCAGCTGCATGTTGTCCTTTGCCCTGGCGGACTGGTAGCCGGCGGTGCCCTTGCCATCGACCCACTCGGCGGCATCGAGGAGCTTTCGTGCGTGGGCGACTTGTTCGGGGGTTAGAACGTCTGGAATGGCGATGAGCATGGGTAGAGGGGGAGATGGGTGGGGGGAAGAGGGAGACGGGTCAAGAGGGCGGTAGAACGATCCGAGTGGAGGGACAGAAAATGTCCGGAACCGCAGGCGGGCTCTCCCTGCCCTTGTGCGTGAATGCTCAAGGGAGGAAGAGGAGGAGTAAGAGGAAGAGAAGGATTAGAATTTGATGCTGGCGGTGAGGGCGGCGGAGCGGCCGGGGCCGGGGACGAACTGACCACCGCCGACGCTGCCGATGTAGCGTTCGTTGGCCAGATTGTAGATGTTCAGGCGCAGGCTGAATTTCTCGCTGAACTTGTGGCTGACCATGGCATCCATGGTCCAGTAGCCAGGGGCGGTGCGGGCGCCGGTGGCTGCATCGCTGCTGGTGCGTGAGGCCATGTACTGCGGGCCGAAGCCGAACTGGGTCTTTTCCCAGAGGGTGTAAGTGGTCCAGAGATTGAAGGTCTGGGGTGGTGCGTTCGAGAGGGACTGGCCGACGGTGCCAGCGGTGGTGGAGGCTCTTGTTCTGCTCTCCATGACGGCATACCCGGCGAAGATCTGCCAGCTTTTGGTGATGTTGCCAGTGATGCTGAACTCGATGCCCTGGACGAGCTGATCTCCGCCCACGGTGGTGATGCCGGAGGCATCGGTGGTGCGGGCGTTGGTCTTCTCAGTGCGGAACATGGCGGCGGTCAGTGAGAGACGTTCTTTGAGGACGTCCCACTTGGTGCCGAGTTCATAGGTGGAGGTGTGCTCGGGATTCAGTCCGGCCGAGCTGGCGTTGTTGGCGGTATTGCCGGTGGTGAGGCCGAGGCCGGCACCGGAAGCGCCGTCGATCGTAGGATTGAAGGAGGTGCCGTAGCCGAAGTAGATGGTGCCCTGGCGCACGGGCTTGTAGATCAAAGCGGCCTTGTAGCTGAAGAGGTCATCCGAATTGGAGAACCTGCCGACGGATGAACCGCCAGGGCCGCTGACCGTGGCGTACATGTGGTCGTAACGAAGGCCGGCGCTGATCTCCCAATGCCTGCCGAACTTCATGGTATCGAAGATATAAGCGGAGCAGGTGTAGAGGTAGGCCTCGGTCGCTAGAGGCAGGCCGGGGTAGGTGCTGGTGATGTCCTGAGCATTGGCCGGAGGGAAGGCGCTCGGGGGAAGATTGAGGCCGGTGTTGTACAAATCGGTGAGGGAAGAGATGCCGGCGACGTTGGCATTCTGCTGATGCTCGAGGTAGAACTCCATACCGGTGACGAGCGCGTGCTTGATGGAACCGGTTTCAAAGCTGGCGACGAGATTGGTCTGGTTGCCAAACATTTCGGTGAACTGCTGGCGACGCTGGAGCTGGCGGTTCAGGATCGTGGTGTACTGATTCCCGGCCGCGGCGCCGACGTCTCGAAGGCGTGGCGAGGTGCTGACGGAGTCGCGGTGGCTGCGGGAGTAGCGGGTGGCATTGCGCAGGCGAATGTCCTGGGTGAAGTCGTGCTCGAAGATGGCGGTGAAGTGGTCGGTCTGGATCTTCTCATAGTCCACGCCGGGAAGTCCGTAGAAGGTATTGAAGCTGACGCCGGGAGGCGCCTGGTTCACATCGTTGGTGAGTCCGGCTCCGGTGCCGCTGAAGGTGCCGTTGTTGGGGATCCATGGCAGGCCGTAGTCGGGGATGTTGCTTTCCTCGAGACGCTGATAATTCAGCGTAAAGCGGGTGTCCGTGCCGAGACCGGTGCCGAGCGATGCGCCGATGCCGTAGCGCTCCATGGAGACATTGTCACGCCCGGGAGTGTCCGCAGTGTGGTACATGCCATTGAGGCGGAAGGCGGAGTGCTCGGAGAGCTTTTCGTTCACATCGAGGGTGCCGCGGTAGAGGTTGCTGGTGCCGACGCTGAGGGTGGTCAGAATGGAATCTGTCAGATTGGCCATCTTGCTGACGGTGTTGATGGAGCCGCCGGTGGAGCCACGGCCGGTGGTGGAGGACGAGGGGCCTTTGGTGATCTCGACCTGCTCGGTGTTGAAGGGGTCACGGTTGTAGGAGGCGTAGTCGCGCAGGCCGTCGAGGTAGATGTCGCTGCGGGCGGTGAAGCCGCGGATGGAGAGGTTGTCTCCGGATGTGGTGCCGCCTTCGCCAGCCTGCATGGAGATGCCGGGGGTGTTTTTCAGCACATCGCGCAGGCTGAAAGCACCGCGGTCTTCGATGACGGCCTTGGGGATGACGGTGATGGTCTGCGGGATGTCGAGTAAAGGCTCGGTGTATTTGGCGGACTGCAGGCGGGAAGGGTTGTAAACCGAGCCTGCGGCTTCAACGATGACCTCCGGCATCTCCGTGGGGATGTTTTCGGCCTGGGGCTTGAGCTTTTCAGGGGTGGCGCTCTGAGCACTCACGCTGCCCGCTGAACAAAGCAGGGAGGTCAGGGAGAGGGCTTCTGTGCCCGTTTTGAGGAAGCGACGGCGGAAGGATGGAGGGAGTTGATGGTACATGGAGGCGAAAGAGAATGGGCTAGTTCAATTGATAATGAGATTCGTTTTCATTAACGAGTTGCGATTAAGTCTCAATTGTTAGCCGAGTCAACCCTGAAAGTGCTGAAAGCAATTGCGGGTTAAAAAGTGTCCGGAGAGCCGCACTGAAGGCACAAAAATGGGCCTTGGATGACACCGTAAAGGTGCTCCAAGGCCCATTGACCTCTGAACCCAACCTATGGGAACTAGAATTTGAAGCTTGCGGTCAGCGCTGCGTAGCGTCCCGGTCCAGGTGTGGCGCTACCCACGCTGCTGGCGCTGAGAATGTAGCGCTGGTTGGCGATGTTATAGACGTTCAGGCGCAGGCTGAAGTTGTTGGTGATGCGGTAGCTCAGCATGACGTCCGTGGTCCAGTAGTCGGGAATGACGCGGGAGGGGTTGGACGAGGAACCGAGGATCTTGCCCATGTACTGGGTGCCGCCGCCGATCTGGAACTTGTCGGTCACATTGTAGGTGGTCCACAGGTTGAAGGTGTAGTCCGGGGCATTGGGCAATGAGTTGCCGATTTCAGCGGGATTTGAGGAGTTGCGGACAAAGCTGGCCATGTGGGTGCCACCGGCAAAGATCTGCCACTTCGAGGTCAGGGCTCCGGCGATGCCGAACTCCACGCCGTCCACGGTCTGGTTGCCAGCGGTGTTGGTGGTGTTTGCACTGGTGGTGCGGGCGTTGACCTTCTCGGTGCGGAAAAGGGCGGCCGTCAGGGAGAGGCGCTCTTTCAGGATGTCCCACTTGGTGCCGAGTTCATAGCTGTTGCTCATTTCGGCATTCAGCCCCTGAAAGGAGGTGTTGCCGATGCCGCCGGCGGCACCATTGGTGGTGAGGCCAAGCTGGCCTACGTTGCCGCCGTCGATGGTGGGATTGTAGGAGGTGGCATATCCAAGGTAGATGCTGCCGTAGTCCACCGGCTTGTAGGTGATGGCTCCCTTCCAGGTGAAGACGTCGTCAGTGTTGGAGGGGCCGGGAACATTGTAGCCGAAGATGTCATTGGCCCCGGTGGGGTAATAACCGTGCTGCACGGAATGGATGTGGTCGTAACGGATGCCGGCGCTGATCTGCCAGTGCCTGTTGATCTTGACGGTGTCCATGGCGTACACCGAAATGGTGGCCAGATGAGCTTCCGCCGTCGGCGGCAGATCGGTGGGGCTGGTGCCGGCGATGGTGGTGGTGCGGTTCGGGGCGGCGGCCGCCTGAGCGGGAGTCAGAGAGCCAGTGAGGGTGGGGTCATAGAGATCCGTGGTGGTGACATTTCCCGCGCGTGTGGCGGTGAGCTGCTGCTCATAGGAGAGCTCCAGGCCCAGCACCAGGGCATGCTTGAGCTTGCCGGTGTCAAAGTCGGCGTTGAGCAAAGACTGATTGGTGAGGATGGAGTTGGTTGCCTTGCGGCGCTGGTCTTCGAGGACCAGCTGCGAGGTGTACTGGTTGCCCGGGGTACCGGGGGCGGTGTCGATGAAGCGCGGAGCGGTGGCGCGCATGTCGAAATGATTGCGTGCCCAGCGGGTGGTGTTGCGGAAGCGCAGCGTCTTGGAAAAGTCGTGCTCGAAGATCGCGGTGACCACGTCGGTCTGGATCTTCTGGAAGTCGTAGTTCCGGCGGCCGTAGAAGGTGCTGTAATCGACCGGGGCGATCTGGTTGGTGAAGCCCTGCAGGCTGGCACCGGCTCCGGAGAAAGTGCCATTGGTTGGCACAAAGGGCAGGCCGAAGTCCGGCATGTTATTTTCCTCCTGCCGCATGTAGTTGAGGGTGAAGCGGGTGTCCGTGTCGAGACCCAAAGCCAGCGATGCGCCAATCCCGTAGCGGCCCTGGAAGACGTTGTCGCGGCCGGGGACGTCGTTGGAGTTGTACATGCCGTTGAGGCGGAGGGCGCTGTGAGCGGTGAGCCTTTCGTTCACATCAATCGTGCCGCGGTAGAGGTTGCTGGTGCCAATGGTCGTGTTGACGAGGACGGAGTCCGTCAAATTGGCCATCTTGGAGACGGTGTTGATGTAACCGCCGGTGGATCCGCGGCCCATGGTGGTAGAGGCGGGGCCTTTGGCGACTTCCACCTGCTCCATGTTCCAGGGATCGCGGTTGTAGTTGCCGTAGTCACGGATGCCGTCCACGAACCAGTCGCTGCGGGAACTGAAGCCACGGATGGAGAGGCTGTCTGCGCCGCTGCCGGTGCTGACGCCTTCGCCCGCCTGCATGGAGATGCCGGGAGTGTTTCTCAGCACGTCCCGCAGGGTGAAGGCACCGCGATCCTCGATGACCTGCTTGGGTATGATGGAGAGCGTCGCCGGAATGTCGCGCAGCGGCTCCGTGTACTTGGGAGACTGCATGCGCTTGGGGTTGTACACATTGGCCTCGACGACGATTTCCTCCAAGTTGGTCGGCGCGGAGGGCTTGGCCGGCTCCGTGGCTGGCTTGTTCGCTGCGGTCTGGGCGGACAGACTGCCTGCGGCGCAGAGCAGGGTGGTCACGGCAAGGGATTCGGCGCCTGGCTGGAGGGAGCGACGGCGGGAGTAGCGGGAGTGCTTTGACATGAGGGAGGAGAATGAATGGTGGTTTTGCAGCGGCGCCGATTAAGGGCGCTGTGGGAAAACCGTCAATCATGCTGCCTGGCCAAGTCCCTACGTGGACAGAAATCATCCCGCCGATGGCTGCATTGCACGCTTTTTGATCCGTTCTGCTGCGTGGCTGAGCGACTCCAGCACTTCGATGAGACGGTCCATTTTTTGCAATCCAAGATCGAGGGGGCCACGGCGGCGGAGTTCCGAAGCTGCAAGATCCAAAGATTCCAAACCCACCTGATACAACTCGTCTTCCCTGGCGAGGAGCGGCGAGCCTTGTTCGGGATCGAGCACGTCGAGCAAAAACTCCGCCATGAAGTGCGGCTGGTAGGCGAGGAGGAGGTGGCAGCCGTAGCGAAACAATTCCTGACGAAGCCCACGAAAGTGCGAGGCGCCGGCATGCCTCTCCCAGCTGGCGGTGAGGTGCATGGCCTCGTCCACTTTGTCGGTGGCCTGCATGATCCAGTCGTCGGCGCGGGTGGTGTCCACCGGGGGTGTCTCCAAGAGCACGGCCACAGCGCGGCAGAAAATGTGGCGGGCTTTCAGGCTGATCTCGGCGGCCTGCAGCACCTGGTGCTCGGTGGGCTGGCTGAGGTTCAGAGCGGCTTGTGCGACTTCCAGCGACTCCAGAGGGCGGGAAGGAGAAAGCTCAAGCAGCACTGCGGCGCGATTGAGCAGCAGGGTTGCGAGCATGGAGATGTTCAGCGGGCGCTCGGATGTGACGCTTTCTTCAAGAACGGTTTTGGCACGGTCGAGCGAGAGCATGGCCTCGTTCAGGCTTTCGGGGGTGGCCTGTGCGCGGAGAGCCAGGGAGCGATTCATCCAGGCGAGAGCCAGGCGTGAGCGGTACTGAGGGTCTGCGTCCAAAGGCAGGCGAAGGAGGTGGAAGATGGCTTCGTCAAAGCTTTGGATGGCGGCGCTCAGGTCCTCCGGTTTGCCGAGGCGAGTCAGCACATCTCCCCGGTTCATCCAGCAGGCGGTGAGGAGCCAGCGGAACCAGGCGCTCCCCTCAAACGGAAGTTCGCGGCGGATGGCCAGGGCCTGATCAAAGCAGTGCATTGCTTCCTGGAGTGACGCAGGGTTGCTGGCGGAAAGGAGGGCGATGCCGCGCTGCATCCACGTCTTGGCCACGGCATTGCGGTCTTCCGGAGAGTCGGACAGCGGTGCGGCAGGGCTGGTATCAGGCGGGGGCATGTGGCAGGGGCAGAAAAGACAAATCTGGCAGGAAGGTGGTCAAAAATGGTACAATGATGCGACTGAGTCGCAATTGCAAGTTGACAGGACATGCTTACGTATCATTTTCCGCGCCCGCTCCCTGCCTTGTGCGATGACCTCTTCGATGATAAACCCCCTGCCCGCCATGGGATACGACCTCCACCAGCCTAGCTCCGCTGCCGGCCTGCCGGCTGCATCGGTGGTGCAGCGTCGCAGCAATTTGGTGCGGGTGATCATCACTCTGTCGTGGGTGGTTGGCATCACGATGAGCTTCCTGACGGTGGGAGTGATCGGGATGTTTGCCGCCGACCTGCCGCCGATTCACCTGAAGTCGCTCGGGGATCTCGACGAGACTGAGGAGATACCGATGGTGGAGACGTCCATGGCAGAACTGCTTTCGATGGCGGAAGCCAGCAACGAGCCGTCCGCGGACGTGGCTCCGGTGCTGCCGGTAGAGATTCCTGACACCGTCGAAACGCCGCCTGAAAATCTGGACCTGCCGGAGATCGCCGAGGCGATGACGATGGAGGACATCTTTGCGGTGCCGACCGCGCCTAAAATCGAGGATGCACTGCGCCCCGTAGATCCCGTGGTCAAACCCAAGCCTGCCCCCGCTCCACAGCGCACACGCAGCGCAGCCATGACCAGCAGCAGCGGCACACGCTCAAGCACATCGCAGGCAGGAACCGCCGGCGGCACCGGGACGGCGGGCAGCGGTGGCAAAGGCAAATTTCCGCAGCCCTCGTACCCTGACTTTGCGCGCAGCGCAGGTATGCAGGGAACGGTGCGTCTGAGCATCAGCGTGGGACCCTCTGGCATGGTGGAAGGTGTGACTGTGGTGGGCAGCACCGGCTTCAGTTCATTGGATGAGTATGCTGCCTCGTGGGTGCGCCGAAACTGGCAGTGGCCCGGAGGAGCGGCGCACCGCTACACGCTGCCGCTGACCTTCCGCCTGCGCTGAAGGCATTCCTTTCCTCCTTCCCTCTCTTTTATCTCTGCCAGCTTCAACTCCCCCCTCATGCCCATCCTTGCCAACGTCGTCATCGATCTCTTTCACAAAGGCGGTCCCATCATGTATCCGATCGCCGTGGTGTCCCTGGTGGCCGCGTGCATCTTTGTGGAGCGCGTGTTCTGGTGGCTGCGTTTTTCCGCGAAACGTTCGACCAAGCAGATGGATGAAGTGTACGAAAAGCTGGAGGCCGGAAACCTCGCGCAAGCGATAGCGCATTCGGCGAAATCGGGCGATCCGGTGGTGCGCATGATCCACCACGGGCTGAACCACCGCCACACGAGCATGCAGGGTGCGCTGGAAGTGGCCGCCGGGCAGGAACTGCGCGATGCTGGACGCTACCTGAGCGCGATGGACACGATCGTCACCCTGGCGCCGCTGCTGGGACTGCTGGGTACGGTGACGGGGATCATGGGCAGTTTCACGAGCATCGGCAGCAGCGAGCTGGCGGTGGAGAAGGTCACGGGCGGCATCGGCGAGGCGCTGATCGCCACGGCTGCGGGCCTGGGCATTGCCATCGGCACGCTGGTGCCGATGAACTATTTCCATTCGAGGCTGGCCGGGCTGAAGTTTGACCTGGAAGCCGCCGCGAACAATGTGCTGATCCTTGCCGCGCAGCACGGTTTTGACAAAGTCACCTCGAAGGCCTGATCACCGCCGTGAAGCTTCATTCCCCACTGCCTGAGCGCAAGACGCGGCTCGAGATCATCCCGCTGATCGACGTGATGTTTTTCCTGCTGGCGTCCTTCATGATGGTCAGCCTGACGATGACGAAGCAGAAAACCATCAAGGTGGACCTGCCGGTCGCCTCTGCGACGCAGTCGGATTTCAAGCCGGACATGATCAATCTGGCGGTGAATGCCGCGGGCGATGTGTTCTATGACAAGACGGCCGTCACGCTTCCAGAACTGGAACGCAAGCTGTCGGAACACTTTGGCAAAGACCGCGCGACGCCCGTGTACATCAGCGCGGATGTGAACACGCGCTATGCCGACCTGGTGAAGGTGCTCGACGCGGCGAAGCGCGTGGGATTCACCAAAGTGGCCTTCAACGTCAAACCCGCCAACGCGGCCAAGCCGAATCCCTGAGACATGAAGCGCCTGCTCATCACGCTGCTGATATTCATCTCTCTGGGCCTCTGCGGCATCATGCTGGTACAATGGCAGCGCGAGGAACGTCTGAGGGGCCACATCAGTGATCTTGTCAAGCGACTGGAAGCAGAGAATGCCATGCGCGTCGAGGCAGAGCGCAAGGTGCGTGAGTACGAAAAAGAAATTGCGCGGCTTACGGAGCTGCGCGCCGAGGTGGAGGCGAGGCTGGTGGAAGTCTCACGCGAGTATAATGACCTCTCCGCCGACTCGGTGGCGCGCGGGATCACCATCGCGATTTATATGCGCGAGCTGATGCAGATGCAGCATGGCCTGGAAGCGACGCAGCTGGCCTTTGGCAAAGGCGCGGCGGCGATCAAAGATCACAACGCTGTGGTGAACACGCAGAACAACGCGATGGAGAAACAGAACGAGCTGCTGAAGCAGCTGGTGGAGGAGCGGAATGACGCGATCGCGAAGCTGAATGCACGGACGCGGGAGTTTAACGAACTGGTGGAGAAGTATAACAAGCTGGCGAAAGGGAAGTGAGGGAGCGGGGAAGTTGACGGTGGTTTACGGTTGTTTACGGTGGTTGGGAAGGCGAGAAGACCAAGAGACAATCAGACTTGGGACTCGGGGCGATGGCGTGTGGTATTACTCGATCACGTAGCCAAACACGTCTCCGCTTTGCAGGTGGAGACGCAGACGCATGGGGGCGTTTGTTGGGAGCGTGGAAAGATTTCCCCACCGAACGGGCAGTTTCACGCCGTCTTGAGATTCAATGACGCAGGCTTCCTTTTCGTAGCCTTGCATCGTGCGGCCGGTCACATCCAGCACCTCGACCATGAGCCGTCCTTTTGCGACGTTCGCATTGACATAGAGCTGAGTGCCCTGGGGAGTGAATTCGTGGGTTTCCAAGGTGCCGGCCTTTTCTCCAGCCCGCAGTGAAGCGAGGCCATCGATGCGCCAGACGGCGAGGGCGATGGATTGCTGCTTCTCTGGTGCCAGGCCGCCGTGCGGAGTGGTGACTGCGGTGTAATACATCCACATCTCATCGCCGACAAAAACGGGCGCATTGCTGAGGCCGAAGATGCTGCCGGCATCATAGGCATGCGGACCCAGCGGAATCACCGGACTGCGATCTGAGCAGCGATCCCAGTGGCGGCCATCCCGGCTGGTGACGAGCTTGACATCAATGATGCCTGTCGCGGACCTCTTTTGGCCATTGACTTCGTCATTGCCAAACAAGGCTGAGGGAGGCTCGACCCGCCGGAAATGAGTGACAAAGCCCAGCCACTGGCCCGCATAAGGGAAGGCGGACAGATTGTAATACTCCGAATAAGTTCCACCCTTGAGCTTCCGGGCCGCCTTGTTGTCCACTTCATCGGCCACGACCACGGGCTGCGGCTCAGACCAGTGCTGCATGTCTTTGCTGACGGAAAGAAACACGTGCCGGATACCGACGACCCGCGGATCTCCCTGGCGCTTGTGAAAGGCCAGGTATTCGCCGGTCTGCGGATCCTGGGAAAGCGTGATGGTGTCGCACCCAAGCAGAATGGGCTCCGGCTCGATGGTCCAATGCCAGCCATCGGCAGAATAGGCGGAGTAATAGAGCCGGTGATCCTTGTCCCGGTACCAGTCCACGAGCTCAAACTTGTCTTTGAGCCGCTGAAGCTTTGCCTCGTCCACGCCCCGGCTCGCATTGCCCACGGCCTTGTATCTTTTCCTGGGATCCGTCTCAAACTTGTCCTCAATGATGCTGGGACTGTGGAGGTGCAGATCTGTTTCATTGGTGGCGCCGGCGATGTTCAGAACGGGCTTTTCCCAGTGGATGCCGTCGGCAGAGGTGGCGTAGAGGACACTGCCGGGATCTGCATACCACATGCGGAAGGAGCGGTTTTTTTCATCGTGCAGCACGGTTCCGTAGATGTTCACCCGCTTGTCCACCACGCCCTCTTTCGTCCGCACCTCCCACGGCATCTCCGCAGTGAGCACTGGATGCTCCAGCTTTCTGGCCGGATGCACCACGCGAGTCAGTCCGTGTTTCTCGCGGATCATCAGACTGTCCACAAAGAGCTGCTTCTCCCCCTTTTTGAGCAATTGCGCTGGCGGGCGCACCCAAGGGGCTTCCTGAGAGAGTACGGGCGAACCGAACGTGACGAGGCCGAGCAGCAGAAAACGGGGTGCAAGACGTGAAGGCATGAGCGCAACGAACGTCTTTTCACGATGGAAATTGCAACTTCATCCCAAGCCCCTCGTTCAGCGCCATTCTTGCCAAGATCATTTTGGGGCGGTGGGTAAAGAGCTTGCCATTCCGGGCGTACTGCTAAAGACTCGCGCCCGCATGAGCCAACCAGCCACTTCTGAAATCACCCACCTTCGTGACCTTTCGCCGCACCAATGGAAGTCGGGTATCGCCGCATGGCTCGGCTGGTTGTTCGACGGGCTGGACATGCATCTCTACACGCTGGTGTGGACGGTGTTCGTGGCGCAGCTGATGGATCTGCCGCAGGACTCGGCCGATGTCGGCGTGAAGGGTTCGATCATCCAGGCAGCCTTCCTTGTTGGCTGGGCGGTGGGCGGCGGTTTTTTTGGCCGCATTGGCGATGTGCTGGGCCGGAGCAAGGCGCTGATGCTCACCATCCTGACGTATGCGCTGTTCACCGGCCTGTCGTTTTTTGCGACGGAGTGGTGGCATCTCATGTTGTGCCGTTTCCTTTCGGCGCTCGGAATCGGCGGTGAATGGGCCGTAGGCGCATCGCTGCTGTCAGAGACGTGGCCGAAAAAATGGCGGCCGTGGATCGCCGCGGTGCTGCAGAGTGCAGTGAACTTCGGCGTGCTGCTGGCGGTGCTGGCCCATTGGATTCTTTCCGGCCAGGAGCCGAGATACCTCTTCCTTGTCGGCATTTTGCCCGCGCTGATCACAGTGTGGATCCGCAAGGCGGTGCCCGAGACCGATACCTGGGAAGAAGCCCGCGGAAAGCAACCGGCACCGGGCGTCGGTGAGCTGTTTGGCCCAGCGGTGCGAAGCACCACCTGGCGGGTGCTCATCATTTGCGGCGTGTCCCTGACTGCGCACTGGGCGTTCCTGTTCTGGCAGGCCAAGGTCGTCAAGCAGCTGCCGGAAGTCATGGCGATGTCGAAACAGGGCCAGGCGGAATCCGCCGGGGCAGCCCTGATGTGGATCATGTTTGGCTCGGTCATCGGCAACTTCATCGCCGGCGGTCTGGCGAAGCTGATGGGCTACCGGAACGCCATCTTCTGGATGATGCTGGCCTACTTTGGCGCGATGTTTGCCACCTTTTACTGGGAGCATTCCTGGAATACGATGAAATGGCTCTTCGCGCTCATTGGCGCATGCCAGGGGGTGTTCGGTCTGTTCACCATGTGCCTGCCGCCGCTGTTTCCCACGCTGCTGCGCACCACTGGGGCCGGCTTTTGCTACAACTTTGGTCGTATCATCGCGGCCGCCGGCACGGTTTTCTTTGGCGTGTATCAGGCCGTGCCGAACGTGCGTGAGGCGATGCTCTTCGCCAGCTATCTGTTCATTCCTGCCGCGTTCATCGCGCTGCTGCTGCCGTCTGAGCCCAAGGAGGAGGATGGGATGGCGAGCGCGGTGGACTAGCTGGGAAGAAGTTTACGGTTGTTAACGGTGGTTTACCGTGGCTGAACGCTTGTTGAAGAACCGGAGGGGTGTGAGCCGGATGATGGAACTGTGACGAAAGACGAAGCCTGAAGTGGGGCAGGGAGTGCAATGTGATGCGGCTCTGATGGAAGGGGCGGGGAGGGCCGTATTGAAACGGCGTCATGATGAAATGGATATTCTTTTCTCTTCTGGCGCTGTCTTCAGCACGGGCGGCGGATCTGCGTGTGGGTGCGGCGACGGTGAGCATCACGCCAGACAGGCCTGTGGCGCTGGCAGGGCAGTTTGGGACGCGTGTCTCGAAAAGTGTGGAGGCGCCGGTGATGGCTGCGGTGGTGGCGCTGGAGTCTGTGGAAAACGGAAAGCCGGTGGAGCAGGCGGTTTTTATTTCGTGTGACCTGGTGGGGATTCATCACTCGGTGCTGGCGCAGTTTCGTGAGCATCTGAAGCCGCTGATTCCTGAGCTGGATGTGCGGAAGGTGATCGTGTCCGCCACGCACACGCATACTGCGCCGGTGACTTCGGAGATCATGGAGGAGACGCTGATCACGTACCCGATCCCGAAGGAGGGGGTGATGCAGCCTGCGGAGTACACGGCGTTTATGATGGAGCGGCTGTCACAGGCGGTGGTGAAGGCGTGGAAAGAGCGTGCGCCGGGCGGGGTGAGCTGGACGCTGGGGTTTGCGCAGATCGGTGAGAACCGGCGCTCCGTGTTTGCGGACGGGCATGCGGAGATGTACGCAAAGACGGGGGATGCGAGATTCCGCCACCTGGAGGCGGGAGCGGACTCCGGGGTGGAGACGCTGTTTTTCTGGGATGCGAACCAGAAGCTGATGGCGGTGGCGGTGAACATCGCATGCCCGGCGCAGGAGGTGGAGAGCCGCAGCACGCTGAACGCGGACTTCTGGCACGATGCACGGGAGCAGCTGAGGGCGAAGCTGAATCTGCCAGAGCTGACAGTGCTGGGCTGGTGCAGCGCGGCGGGCGACCAGTCGCCCCACCCGCAGTACCGCAAGGAGGCGGAGGCGCGCATGCTGAAGCTGCGAGGGCTGACACGGCAGCAGGAGCTGGGAAGACGGCTGGCCCATGCGGTGGCCGACACGCTGGATGCGGCGAGGACGGACATCCGCAAGGATGCGGTGCTGGGGCATCATGTGGAGGATCTGGCGCTGCCACCGCGTGTGATCCTGGAGCGTGAGTATGAAGATGCGAAACGCAACGTGACGCAGTACAGCGTGGTGGAGAAGCCGGACAACCGTGTGACGACGATGCTGCGGCTGGAGAAGGGGATCGTGGAGCGGTTTGAGCATCAGAAGGACCTGCCGCCGTATGAGATGGAGCTGCATGTGCTGCGGCTGGGCGATGTGGCGCTGACGACGAACACCTTTGAGCTGTATCTGGACTGGGGCGTGCAGATGAAGGCGCGCAGCCCGGGGCAGCAAACCTTTGTGCTGCAACTGACGAACGGCTGCGGGATGTACCTGCCGACGGAGCTGGCGATCCATGGTGGGAGCTACAGTGGCCTGCCGCACGTCAACAAGGTGGGGCCGGAGGCAGGGCAGTTGCTGGTGGACAGCGCGGTGCGGGCGATGCACCGGCTGTTTCCTGTAGCAGACGCGAAGTGAAAAGGACTGAGTTTTCCAATGGATGCCGGGGGGCGGGCACGAGTGGCCGCCTCACTAACTTGGGAGGTCAGTGGTCGGGGGTGTAGAATTTGGAGGGCTTGGAGAAGCCTTCGACCGGGCCTTCGTGGACGAAGCGGACTTCGTTTTCCGCGGCCATGCGTTTCACGGCGGCTTCGGTGAGGAGGGTGTTTTGTTTTTGAGAGGCGGCCACTTTTTCGACGCGGAAGACGAAGTTCACCTCGGGGCCGTGGAGGTTGAGTTCGTTCATGGTGGGCACGGTGCCGAGCATGGCAGCACCGAAGTGGAGCACGACGCGGAAGGGCGGATTGGCCGGGCTCTGAGCCTCATGGAGCCTGGCCACAGCCTGCCGCACCTGGATGGCGCTGTCCGGCGTGTCGTCCCAGTAGCAGAAGAATCCGTCTCCCAGATATTTGGACATGTGGCCGCCACATTCGTCGATGATCTGGCGGCAGTTTTTGAACCAGCTGCCGGTCATGCGCGGGAACTGTGCGCCTTGGAGAGTCTGGGAGAGCTGGGTGGAGCCGATGATGTCCGCCACCATGAGCCAGCACTGGGCCTGGCGGATCTGGATCATGGTGGAGGCCATGGCCTGCTGGCCGGCGGGATGCAGGGCGCTGAGAATCTCCGTGGCAAACTCCAGTTCGTTGCTGGCTACGCGGATGATGTCCCCATTGTGCAGGCGCACGGACTGGGAAATGCGGCGGCCATTCACATAGGTGCCGTTGGCACTGCCGAGATCTACCAACCAGAATTCACGCTCGCCCTGCGCCTGGATGATGGCGTGGCGGCGGGACACCTCCTTGTCAGCGATGGGGAGAGTGTTGTCCGGCGACCGGCCGATGCTGCAGGTGCCGCTCAAGTCATGGCGCTCCCCGTTGGGAAGGCGCAGCCAGGACTGGAGGAGGGTGGTGCTCATGGTCGGTCGGAATTAACGCACCATTGTGGCAAAGGATGTCAGGCAAGCCAAGAACCTTGCGTGGCAAATCGCAGCTTGTCAGAAGAAGGCAGGTCTGAGATCGTGCCTGCCTTATGGAAGTTTCTGTCGAATTTCACCGGCTGTTCAACCAGATCGAGGCCGGGTTGTGGTTCGCCATTGCGCTGGCACTCGCCATCTGGCTGCGCATGCGGCGGCCCTGGCGCTGGCTGCTGCCGCTGTCCTTTGGCGTGTTTGGCGTTTCGGATCTGATCGAGGCGGAAACGGGGGCGTGGTGGGAGCCGTGGTGGCTGTTTGTGATGAAAGCCGCCTGTGTGCTGGTGTTTCTGCTGGCTTTTCTGGACCGCAGGCGGCAGGAGAAGAAGAATAAAAATGGCTGAGTCTCCCTACAAATTTTGCAGCAACTGCGGCGGCAGTGAGTGGATCGAGAAGAGTGAGCGTGAGTTTGTCTGCGCTGCCTGCGGCTACCGGCACTTCATCACGCCCATCGCGGCGGCGGTGGCGGTGCTGCTGGATGCGCAGGATCGTGTGCTCGTGGTGCGCCGCGCGCATGAGCCGGGGCTGGGCAAGCTGGGGCTGCCTGGCGGTGTGATCGAACCCGAGGAGACCGGCGAGATGGCGGTGGCGCGCGAGGTGCACGAAGAGGTGGGCATCGAACTGCCCGCGAGCGCGTTCACGTATTTTCTGGCGCTGAACAACCGATATCCGTTTCAAGGTTTTACGTGGCCGACGATCGACCTTTTCTTTGTGGCCCGTGTGCCGAACTTTGACAGCGTGAAGAAGCAGGATTCGGAGGTCTCCGAAGTGCTGATCTGCCCGCTGGACGAGGTGCCGCTGGAGGACTTTGCTTTTTGGACGAATGCGGAGGCGGTGAGAAGGTGGCGTGATGGAAAATGACGAGGCCGAAGTTTGTTACGGACTTCGTCATTCATTCACTTCTTCGGGCCGTCGTCTGATTTTGGATTCACTGCGCCCGGCTCTGGTTTTGCCGATTCTACAGCCGCCTTCCAGCGCATGAGTTCGTCATAATAATCACCGTATTGTTTCCAAGGGTATTGTGAGTCGGGAGGGTATTGCTTGATCCACGTGTCGAAATCAGGGTGGTAGTTATGGTGCCAGCACTCCGGGTCAGGAACGAACCCTGAAGTCTTGCACCAAGGCAGCCAGACTTCTGTGTAAAAGGTCTGCATTTTTCCCAGCGCGACATGTTCGAGCCTGGTGATTTTCACGATGTAGTCGTGACGGGTGCATTTGCTGGCGCAGGCGTCCGCAAGCGCATCACTAAACCCAGTAGCGTTTTCCAGATTCAGGAGTTCAAACACTGCCTCCTTCCACAAGCGCTCGAAAATTTGATTGGAGGTTTCTTTGCCGTCAGCGGCGGGCATTTCGAGATAGAGGTAGCCTGTGTCATTGCCGTAGGAATGCATGGCCTGGGCACCTTCGGTGGGGATGTCCCCATGCCAGGCGGTCCAGAAGCGGGTGGTCTTGCCGGCGTAGTGCTCCGCCACCCACTGCCAGATGCTGTCCTGCGGCCGCACCCAGAGGATCTGCTCGCCGACTTTGTAGGTTTTCATGACAGGCCGGTCTGCCAGCATGTGCTGCATCTGTTTCTTCGACCAGCTTTCAGCGGTTTCTGATTTGGAAAAACCTTCGCCAAATGCCGACAGGCTTTGTGCCAGCAGGAGGAGAAGCAGAAGTGCTTTCTGCAAAGACATGGGCGGAATGTGTCATGGCGCTGAGGTGGCTGCAAGAGTGCAGTAGCCACCTCGGGCGGCGAGAAGAGTACTGCACTCTATGCCGCCACGGGCGCGGGTGCGTCGAACCAGCGGTTGTGTTCTTTGATGAGATCGATGAGGCGTTCGACTGCTTCTTCCTCGGGGATGTTGAACTTCACGGCGGTCTTGCCGACGTAGAGGTTGATCTTGTCCGGCGCGCCGCCGACGTAGCCGAAGTCGGCGTCGGCCATTTCGCCTGGGCCGTTGACGATGCAGCCCATGACGGCGATGCGCACGCCTTTGAGATGGCCGGTGGCGGCGCGGATCTTTTGCGTGGTGGTCTGGAGATTGAAGAGGGTGCGGCCGCAGCTCGGGCAGGCGACGTAGTCGGTCTTGAAAATGCGCACACCGGCGGCCTGCAGGATGTTGTAGCTGATGCGAAGGGCCTGGCCGGGCGCCTCTTCGCCATTCACGATGACGGCATCGCCAATGCCATCGCACAGCAGCGATCCGATATTCGTGGCGGCGACGAGAAGGTTCTCCGTAAAGTCATCGCTGCCAGCGGCCTGCAGGGTGTCTTTGAGCAGGATGGGATGGCGCGACTGGAGCTTCGCGGCGAGGAGACGGTAAGCAGCGATGACGGGCAGATTGAGGCCGTCTTTGATGGTGACGAGCTTTGCGGTGGCGCTGTCGTAAAGACTGGCGATGGCGGCATCGTCACGCGGGTCGAGCTCGACCACGCCGCTGTCTTCGATGACGACTTCAGGTTTGTAGTCGCCGAGCTTGTCGATCTTGTGTGCGACGGCGTCCCATTTTTTGCGGGTGGTGAAAACGGGCACGGTTTCCAGGCCGCCGGTTTTGACGCCATTGACGGTGATCACTTCTGAGGCGCGGCGCACATAGTCGAAGGGATCGTAGCTGACCTGCGGGGCATTGGAAATGTGCTCAAAGCGCGTGGGAACGCCTTCGTTGTACGGCTTCACGAGCTGCTGGGCCACGGGGATCTCGAAGATGGCGTCCTCGGTCAAAGAAACGCGCACGGTGTCGCCGATGCCGTCTGCAAGGAGGGAACCGATGCCGATGGCGCTCTTGATGCGGCCGTCTTCGCCATCGCCTGCCTCGGTGACGCCGAGGTGGATGGGGTAGTTCCAGTCGGAGCCGAGTTCATTGAGATGGGCGACGAGCAGGCGGTAGGCCTCGATCATGACCTTTGGATTGCTGGCCTTCATCGAGAAGAGGAAATTGTGGTAGCCCTGCGCACGCGCGATGCGGGCAAACTCCAGCGCGCTTTCGACCATGCCAAGCGGGGTGTCGCCATGGCGGTTCATGATGCGATCGCTCAGAGAGCCGTGATTGGTGCCGATGCGCATGGCGCGGCCGAGGCGGAGACACTCCTTCACCAGCGGGACGAACTGCTCCTCCATGTAGGCCACTTCAGCGGCGTACTCGGCATCGGTGTATTCCTTGACGGCGAACTTCTTCTTGTCGGCGTAGTTGCCGGGATTCACGCGGACTTTTTCCACCCACTTCACGGCCTCCATGGCGGCGTCGGGCTTGAAATGGATGTCCGCCACAAGGGGCACGTCGCAGCCAGCGGCGCGGATGCCATCGCGGATGTGCTGGAGATTTTCAGCGATAACACGGGTTTGGGCAGTGACGCGGACGATCTGGCAGCCGGCCTCGGCGAGACCGAGGGCCTCTTTCACGCAGGCGGCGGCATCGCGGGTGTCGCTGGTGAGCATGCTCTGCACCACGACGGGGGCGCCACCGCCGATCTGGACTTTTCCCACCATGACCGGGCGCGTCTCGCGGCGTTGGTAATGGTAAAGGTCGTGGCAGTAGCGGAGCAAGGGGGAAGACATGGTGGATGCTTAGAATGCCGGATTGCAGCGGTGACGCAAACGGGAAGCGGCGGGCGTAAGCCGACGTTTACAAGATTCTTACATGGGTCTTGCCGGATCGATCTTGGAATGCTAGGATTTGACTCAATATGGCAAATATCGTTGTTATTGAAGATCACCCCCCAGTACTGAAGCTTCTGGCCGCCCTCTGCCGATCCGAGGGGCATGATGTGATGGCTTACGACAATGGCCGCGCGGGGCTGGATGCCATCCGTGAGATGACTCCAGACCTGGCTCTGGTGGACCGCCGGCTGGGTGAAATGGACGGTCTGGACATGATCCGAGACGCCCGCGAGGCCTCGCCACAGACCCGCTTTGTGATGGTGTCCGCATGCTCTGAGACGCGGGACATCGTGACCGCGGTGCGCCGGGGCGTGTGTGACTACGTGACCAAGCCCTTCGAGCCTGAAGAAATCAAAGCTGCAGTGGATCGCGCGCTCAATGAGCCCGTGGAGCCACCGCCTCCGCCGGCCTCACGACAAAAGCTGATCATCCTTTGTCCGAAGAAGGCGGCGTGAGCTGTGCCTGGCGGCAGCCGAACGCGTGCAGGCAGTGCCTCATTTTGACCTTTGAAGTTCGCAGTCGCTGGCGCATTGGTAGCCATGGAAAACGTCCGCCGTCTGCTGTTTGCCCTGTTCGTCTTCGTGCTGGCCGCGCTGCTGTTTGCATGGTGGCGGAACGGGCGCGAGGGCTATGGCGCGATCAATCTGGTAAAGAGCGAAAAGCCGGGTGCAGGGCCGCTGACGCAGCCGAAGAAGTCCAAGATCTCGCTGGATGAACTGCCGCTGCTTAGCCGCCTGAATGACGAGCTGGCAAAGGTGTCCGCCTCCGTGCTGCCCTCGGTGGTCAGTGTGACCACCACCTCCTTCCGCGCGGGCTCCACGGGGTGGCACTCCATCAAGGATGCCGCGGGGAAAGGGCGCGATCCTGTTCCCAGCCTAGGCTCCGGCGTGATCATCAGCAAGGAGGGACATGTGGTCACCAACTATCACGTGATCGAAGGGCTGCAGGCCAACATTCAGGTGACCACCAACGACAACACGCCGCACCTGACGGTCATCCTAGACTACAACAAGGAGAGGGACATCGCCCTGCTTAAAATCGAAAGTCCACGCGTTGATTTTCCCGCGTTGAACTTTGCCAATTCAGACGATGCGCGAGTGGGCCAGATTGTGCTGGCGGTGGGGAATCCCTTTGGCCTGAGCGGGACAGTGACGCAGGGCATCATCAGTGCGCGCGACCGCCACCTCAGTGACAGCCAGTTAGACTATCTGCAAACGGACACGGCGATCAATCCGGGCAATTCTGGCGGGCCGCTGGTGAATGTTCGGGGGGAGATTCTGGGCATCAATGTCTCGATTTATCGCGGTGATACCTCGGTCAGCAGCTGGCAAGGGGTGGGACTGGCCGTGCCGTCCAATGAAGTGAAGGCCCTGGTGGAAAACATGATCGCCAAGCTGAAGGAGAATGATAAAAATGCCGCAGGCATGAGCGGGACGACCGGGAAGGGCTACCTCGGCCTGGAAGTCAGCAGCGAGCCGGTGGAGATCGATCCTGTATGGGGCACCTCCCGCCGTGGTGCGCTGGTCTCGGGCATTGGCGACAAGTCCCCGGCTGCGGATGCTGGGCTGCGTCCGGGCGATGTGGTGACGAAGTTTCAGGGGATGGCGTTCCGCTCCCCTGCCGACCTGTTGCAGATCATCCGCACCCAGCCGCCGGGCTGCGAAGTGAAGCTCGAAGTGATCCGCAACAGCAAGATCGGGGACATCATTGCCCGTCTGGGAACGAGGCCTGAGCCGGAGCAGTGAGAGAGCGAAGGCTTTGAAGACTTTCTGACCGGCTTGGTGAGGAATTACCGAGGCTTCAGCACGAGGTGCTGCCCACTGCGGGTGGTGGAGATGCGGATGGCGTCCGCCTCAAACTGCATTTCCACGCTTCCAGCGGTCCAGGTGTCGAGGAGAGGGATGTGGTGCTTCGTGGTATGATGCAGCAGGTCGGGAGGCTGGGCGGTCTGGACATCCCGGGCGTCGCTGCCGCAGAGGATGAGCTGAGGGCGGACGCGGAGGAGAAATTCGGCGCTCGGAGAGAGGTCCTCCTCGTGCTGGCTGCGGATGAGGACATCGCACTGGAGATCGGCGGCGCTGGCGCAGAGGGCTTTCTCGGCCCGCCAGCCGGCATCGCTCATCCACAGCACGCGCCAGGGGCCGAGATGAAGCAGCAGCACCATGGCGCGGTCGTCCCCGCTCTCTCCCGGGAGATGCGCCGTGGGGAGAAGCATCTGAGCTTCGACCTTGAACGCGGCGGTGTCTGAAAGCGTGATGCTTTCACCGGTCTGCAAGGCGTGAAGGAGAGGGGGATGTGGCTGGTCGAGCAGAAGGCGCAATGGCGAGCGCGAGGAGTCACGCGATCCGGGCTCCTGGGCGCTGGCATAGAGTCTGGGTGCATGAAACGTGGTGAGCACCGAGGTCAGGGCGCCGATGTGGTCGGCGTCGTTGTGGCTTAAAAACACGCCGGTGACTTGATCGACGCCGCTGGAATACAGGTATGGGCGCAGCACGCGGCGGAAGCCGGCCTCGTCTCCTGTGTCAAACAGCCAGTGCGCCGTGCCGATGCGGAGGTGATTGGCCGCGCCGCCGTGGGGAACCTCCAGCGAGCGCCAGACAGCGGGGGAGCGCGCGAGAGATAAACCAGGGTGAAAGTGGAAGTTTGCGCCAGGGAGGCTGGCGAACCACGCAGAGCTGACGATCATGGCCCTGGCGAGGAGCCAGTTGGCGTTGTTGAAAAGAACCTGTGCTCCGGTGAGGTGCAGAGCCGCCGCACAAAGGCTGAGACAGGTGACGCCAAGACAGAATGAGGAGAGCGGCACGAGCACCAAGTTGGCGATGACGGCCACGGGGGTCACGGATTGAAAATGACCGAGAATGAAGGGAAGGCTGCCGAGCCATGCGGCGACGGAGACAGAGACGGTGCGCACGAACCACATGCGGCATTGGCTGGAGGCCCGCTGGCGCCAGCTGGCAAGCTGAGGAGGCAGAAAAGGATCCAGCCGGGCGTAGGGCGTGAAGAATTCCAGCAGCGGAGCCGCGCCGATGGTGCTGAGCCAAAGCACGCCAAAGGACAGCTGAAAGCCGGGCATGAAGAGCTGGTGGGAGTCCGTGGCGAGAAGAAGCAGCGCCGCTGCGCCGAGGCTGTTTTGCAGCGAGGATTCCCGGTCCAACAAGGCGGCGCTGAGGTAGATGGCCACCATGAATGCCGCGCGGGCCGCAGAGGGCCGCCAGCCGGTGACAAAGGCGTATGCAAACACGACAAAGATGACCAGCCACAGAGAATGATCGCGCCGCATTCCCGCCATGCCCAGCACTGTCAGCACGATGAACCCAAGGAGACCGACATGCAGGCCGCTGACAGCAAAGACGTGGAGGGTGCCGCTGTCTCGAAAGGCGTCCTCGACCTCGTCGTCCGCCTCCGAAGAAACCCCGAGGGCCATGGCGCGCAGAACGGCCACGGTCTGGGGATCGTCTTCGAGGTCCTGAGCGAGCTGGGTGCTGATCCACTGCCGGCAACGCTCCGCCTGTTCCAGGAAAAAGCAGGAAAGCACCGCGCCGCCGCCGTCCATGCGCTGAAGTTTTTCGACGTCGAAGCTTGCCACGCGGCCCATGCGCAGAGCGTATCCCTGCGCGTCAAAGGTGCCGGGATTGGACGCGCTGCGCGGCTGGTAGAGGGTGCCATGGAGTTCAAACACGCCCGGTCCAGGGAAGGAGGTGTGACGAGGCAGGCGCACCAGCAGAGAGGCGGGTTGTGAAAAAGTGGCGCCGGTGGCTGTGAGCTGGATCTGCTGCGTGGTGCAGAGCGCATGCACGCGTTCGTCAGCAGTGGAGTCAAACTCCGGCAGCAGGCTGCCGCGCAGCACCGCCTGCACGGGGCCCTCATGCTGCTGCAAGGCGAGCCGAAGCGGATGGAGGAAGGTCTCGTCCGTGCGCGTGGAGTGGATGAAGGCAAAGACCATGAGGCAGCCCGGCAGGGCCAGCCATGCACGCCTGGTGATCAGCGCGGCAGCAAGCAGCGCGGTGGTCACAACAAGAAATCCCGTGCCATGCGCGTCCAGCCAGCCCCATTCACTGGCGAGGATGCCGGACACGGCCAACAGCGCCAGAGCCATCAGCGGATTGGTCCGTGCCCAGCGCTGGAGCTTTGCAAGCATGCAGCAGTTGAATTTGAACCGCCTAGACCGTGGCCGCGCCTGAGGAGGCTGACTTCGAGCGCTGCTCCATCAGCAGCTTGTACTGCATCTGCTCGAGCTCACTCATGCGATGGTGGGCATTGGCGCTGTGGCGTGTGTTCGGGAAGTTGCCGATGATCTGTTCGAGCATGTCCCGCGCGGTTTCAAAATCATGGCGGTGGGTGAGGTGCACATCGGCGATGCGGAACATGATGAAGGCGGCGTCGTCCACGGGCCAGTCCTTGCTCTGCAGGTGCTCCTCAAGGGCCTTCAGAGCCGACTGAGGGTCGTGCAAACGTTCGGCATAGACTTTGGAAATTTCAGCAACGGGGAAGGGATCGTCGGGCTTGTCCTCCAGCATTTTTTCGTAGTACTCGATCGCGCCGGGATAGTCACCTTTGGCAATGCAGGCGGCCGCCTTGGTCATCTTGTCCTGCTCGACCCGCTCGCCGGAGGAGAAGACAGCCTCCCCCATCATGTCGCCCACCCAGGGGATGACATACTTCACGGCAAGCAGGCCGCCGATGAGGCCGATGAAGATCATGAACACCAGCTTTCCGCCGTCGCCCATGTCTTTCATGAGATTCCACAGCAGGGCGAGGAGAAGAACTGCGAGAGTGATGACACAGATGCGGATGATAAGCGCTTGGTTCATAATTCGGGCTGGTTAAAGCGACGCTATCAAAACGGCCTCGTTTCACCAAGCACGAAATTTGGCGGGGAAATCCGTGAGGTGAGATCATCACTGCGATCAGCCGCCTCCCAGCGCTTTGTAAAGCTGGGCCTGCACCTGGAACTGGCGTTTGGTCACGCCGATCAACTGGAGGCGGGCCTTGAGGGCATTTTGCTGAGCGTTGAGCACTTCGATGTAGGTGGCGCGGCGGGTGCGGAAGAGGTCTGAGGCCGTGCCCACGGACTCGATGAGCAGGTGGACCTCGCGGGCTTTCACAGACTGCAGATCCTTCAGGATGCGAATGAGGGCGAGCTGGTTGTGCACCTCCACGTAGCCGGTTACGATTGACTGCTGGTAGGCGGCCAACGCCTCCAGCTGGGAGGCATTGGCATGATCAAACTCAGCCTGGATGGCCTGGCGGTTGATGAGCGGCGCCACGAGGCCGCCCAGCGCGGAGTAAGTGGCGGAGTGTGCGCTGAACAGGAGGTTGCTGCGGAAGGCCTGCAGACCCAGCATGCCATTGATGGAGACAGAAGGCAGAAATGCCGCCCTGGCTGCTTTCACGTCCGCCTTGGTGGCAGCGAGTTCAAATTCGGCACGGCGGATGTCAGGGCGGTTTTTCAGGAGGTCCGCCGGAACGCTGGAGGAGAGCTGGGGCAACGCCGTGTGCTGGAGTCCCGACATGCTGCGCGGAATGGGCCGGCGGGGATCTCCCAACAGGCTGCAGATGATGCCCTCCTGCTCGACGATACGCTCCTGGGTGTCCAGTCGCATGCCTTGCAGGTTGAAGAGGAGGGCTTCAAACTGCTGCACTGCCAGTTCGTTGGCGGCACCAGCCTGCTTCTGCGTCCGGACGGTTTCCAGAGCTGAGCGCTGGATCTCGATGGTTTCGTCGATGTTCGTGATCTCGGCATCGAGCGCGAGCAGTTCATAGTAGGCGGTGGCCAGTTCTGCGATGAGCTGGGTTTGTACGAGATTTCTACCCTCCACGCTGGCGAGCACGCGTGCTGTGGCGGAGGTTTTTTTGCTGCGCAGTTTTCCCCAGAGATCGATCTCCCAGCTGGTCTGCAGGCCGAGGGAATAGTCTGGCAGATCTCTTGGGACCACGCGGCCGTCATAGATGGGCGTGGTGCTATTGCCCGCGCCATCCATGGTGTAGAGGCCGAAGCGCTGCAGTCCGGCGCCCGCCACGCCGGAGACCTTTGGCATCAGCGCCCCGCGTGCGGCGGTGATCTGCGCCCTGGCCATCTCGATGCGTTGCAGCGCGATCTTGAGGTCGCGGTTGTTCTCGAGCGCCCTGTCAGTTAGAGCCTGCAGTTTTGGATCGGTGAAATGCCGGCGCCACTGGCTGACGCCGGTGAAGGCGGCCGATTTGTCCGGTGTCTGAGCCACGGACGGAGGGGCGTTTTTCCGGAAGAGACGGAGACCCTCACAGCTGGTGAGGAGCAGCGGCATGAGTGAAATGCATGCGCTCAGAAGGGACCAGTTCTGTGGCGAAACTTCACGCATGGTCGGGTGCTTTGGCGGGTTCAGAGGTTCGGGTGAGAGAGGCGAAAATGACGTAGAGTCCGGGGATGATGAGCAGGCCAAACACGGTGCCAAAGATCATGCCGCCCACGGCCGCGGCACCGATGGTGCGGTTTCCGGCCGCACCTACGCCCGAGGCCGCCATGAGAGGGCTGAGGCCGGCGACAAATGCGAGAGACGTCATGAGGATGGGCCGCAGGCGCGAGGTGGCGCTTTCCACCGCGGCCTGCAAAGGCGTGAGGCCTTCGCGCTGGCGCTGGATGGCAAATTCCACAACGAGGATGGCATTCTTTCCCAGCAGGCCGATCAACATGATCATGGAAACCTGCGCGTAGATGTTGTTTTCCAGCCCCATTCCCAGCAGAAACACAAACGCACCCACCAGTCCCGTGGGGAGGGAGAGAATGACAGGCAGCGGCAGCAGGAAGCTCTCATACTGCGCGGACAGCAGAAGGTACACAAAGGCCAGGCAGATGATGAAGATGTACACCGCCTGGTTTCCCGCCATGATCTGGTCCCGGGTGATTCCGGCCCAGTCGATGCTGAAGCCTTTGGGGAGCTTTTCTTTTGCTGTTTCCTGGATGGCTTTGATGGCCGCGCCGCTGCTAAATCCCACAGCGGGCTCGCCATTGATCTCCGCGGAGGTGAACATGTTGTAGCGCGTGACCTGGTCCACCCCAAAGACCTTCTCCAGCTGTACAAAGGTGGCTATCTGCACCATCTCCCCGGTTTCATTTTTGACGTGCAGTTTGAGGAGATCCTCCGGCCGAGCACGGTACTCCGGGAGTGTCTGCACCATGACTTTGTAGAGCTGGCCGAAGCGTATGAAATTGGTGGCATATTTGCCGCCCAGCATGGTCTGCAGGGCGCTCATCACGTTGTTTGCGGTCACGCCTTTCTGCGCCGCCTTGTCGCTGTCCACATGAGCGAGGTACTGGGGGAAGCTGGCATCAAAACTGGTGAAGGCATTGGCGATCTCAGGCCGCTGCTTCAGATCGGCGATGAACCTTGCCGCGACGGCCTCCATGTTTTTGAAGTCGCCGGTGCCGGTACGGTCGAGCAGGCGGAGTTCGAAGCCGCTGGCATTGCCATAGCCGGGAACGGCTGGCGGCGAGAAGAGCTCGATCTCTGCGTCCTTGATATGGCGCGTCCTGCTCACGAGCTCACTCATCACCGCGCCGACGGTCTCCTTGCGGTCATGCCACCCGGTGAGATTAACCAGGCATGAGCCGTAGGTGGAGCCGTTGGCGTCGGTGATGATGTTTGAGCCGGCCAGGGTGGAAACTGAGGAGATGGCCGGGATTCCTTCGCAGCAGCGCTGCACCTCATCCACGACCGCCTTGGTGCGTTCCAATGTGGAGCCCGCGGGAGTGGTGATGCCCACGTAAAACGCGCCCTGGTCTTCATTGGGGATGAAGCCGGAGGGCAGCCTGCCACCCGTGAGCACCATGACAACGCAGAAGGCCAGCAGCAGCAGCCAGCTGACGCCGCGCCTGCCGGCCAGCGCCATGATCCACCCATGGTAAACACCGGAGACCCTGTCGTAGCTTTTGTTGAAGCCGGTGAAGAAGCGGTTCAGCAGGCCGCTGCTCTTCGGCGCATGATGCATGTTTTTCAGCATCAGGGCGCACAGTGCGGGCGTGAGCGTGAGCGCCACGACGCCGGAGAGCACGATCGCAATGGCCATGGTCAGCGCGAACTGCTGGTAGAAAATGCCAGAAGGGCCGGACATGAAGGAAGCGGGCACAAAGACGGCCGCCATCACGAGTGTGATGGCGATGATGGCGCCGCCGATCTCCCCCATGGCCTCCTCCGTGGCCTGGCGCGGCCCGGCGCCGGTGCTTTCCATCTTTGCATGCACCGCCTCGACGACCACGATGGCACCGTCCACCACGATGCCGATGGCCAGCACCAGGGCCAGCAGGGTGATGAGGTTCAGCGAAAATCCGAGAAGCTGCATGAAGAAGAAGGTGCCCACCAAGGACACCGGCACGGCGATGACCGGAATGAGCGTGGAGCGCCAGTCCTGGAGGAAGACGAAGGTCACGATGGACACGAGGAGAAAGGCCTCCACAAGGGTGCGCACGACCTCGTGCAGGGAGGCGTCAAGGAAGCGCGAGACATCGTAGCTGATCTCGTAGTTCATGCCTTTGAGGAAGGTGGTCTCCTTAATCTCCGCCATGCGCTGCTTGATGCTGGCGATGACTTCGTTGGCATTGGAGCCGGGGAGCTGCTTGAGCAGGATGGCGGCAGTGGGCCTGCCATTGAGCTTTGCCTCAACGTCAAAATAGTTTGTGCTGAACTCGACCTCCGCCACGTCCTTGATGCGCAGCACCTGCCCCTCCTCATTGGAGCGGATGGGAATTTTCTCATAGTCCTCCTTCGTGCGGTATTTGCCGGCGTAGCGGATGACGTACTGCAGATGCGGTTCCGACTTGTCCGAGCTTTCCCCCACCTTGCCGGGGGCGGCCTCCACGTTCTGCTCCTTGAGTGCCACGAGCACGTCATCTGCCGAGATGTTGTAGGCCAGCATGCTGTCCGGCTTCAGCCAGATGCGCATGGCATATTCCCGGGTTCCGAGGATGTCCACAAAGCCGACGCCTTTGATGCGCTTGAGTTCGGTGAAGATGTTGATGTCGGCGAAGTTGTACAGAAACATCTCGTCGATGTCAGGATTGGTGCTGGTGATGTCGAGGTACATCAGCATGGCCTTCTCCTCCTTGGCGATGCGGACGCCGGCCTTGATGATTTCCTCCGGCAGCTCGCCCATCACCGTGGCCACGCGGTTTTGCACATTCACCGCAGCCACGTCCGGATCCGTGCCTGCCTCAAAGACCACCGAGATGACGCCGACACCATCATTCGCAGCACGCGAAGACATGTACTTCATTTTTGGCACGCCATTGATGGAGCGCTCCAGCGGAACGATGGCTGCCTTTGTCAGAGTCTCGGCATTGGCGCCGGTGTACTCCACCGTCACATTGACCTCCGGCGGTGCGATGCTGGGAAATTGTGTGATGGGAAGCTGAACCAAGGCGAGGAGCCCCAGAAAGGTGATGATGATGGAAACGACCATCGAGAGCACGGGTCTGCGGATAAACTCTTGGATCATTCAGGCCTTCTTGTTCTCGTTTGGGTGCATGGACGGGGAGGCCGGAGCGCGCAGGGTCTGTGCCGCGCCGATTCCGGGCCGGTTTGTTTTTGGATTGATGCTGACCGCCGCCTTATCTTGCCGCGTAGAAGGGGGCCACCTCCTCCAGGGATTTGAAGTCGGGCGCTATCACTTCGCCCTCCTTCACCACCTGGATGCCTTCGAAGATGATGCGGTCCGTGGGCAGCAGGCCCGAGTCGATGACGTAGTGGTTCGGCAGGCGCAGGCTGGTGCCGATGCTGCGAAGCTGAATGCTGTTGTCCGAATTCAGCAGGAAGACGCAAATTTTGTCCTGAACTTCAAACGTGCATTTCTGCGGGATGACGAGGGCGTTTTTAAGGCGTGACTGCACCATCACCTTGCCGCTGGAGCCGTGCTTGAGAAGGTGTTCAGGATTGGGGAAGCGGGCGCGGAAGGCGATGTTTCCCGTGCTCCTGGATATGACGCTTTCCCATGTTTCGATGCGGCCTTTGTGCGGGTGGATCTCACCGTTGGCCAGCTCCAGCTCCACGCTGCCTTCCACTCCCAGATCCTTTCTGCGCGCCAGTTCGAGATACTCGCGTTCCGACACATTGAAGTAGGCGTACACATCGCCGTCATTGGAGATGGAGGTGAGCAGGTCTCCCTCGGAGACGAGGCTGCCCGACTTGGTGCGGATGCGATTGATGATGCCGTCAAATGGAGCGCGGACTTCGGCATACGTCAGCCTGCGCTCCGCATCTGAGACGGTGGTGCGCATTTCGTCCACCCTGGCCATGGCGGAGTCCAGCCTGGCCTGCGCGAGCTCCCACTCCGAGCGGGCGATGATTTTTTTCTCCAACAACAGCTGATTATTGCGCAGGTCGATCTCCGCCATCTTGGCCTCGGCCATGGCGGACTTGAGCCTAGCATGGGCGCGCTTGAGCTCCTCCTGATACTCATGGCTGCTGATGGTGAAGAGCACCTGACCTTTGGTGACGCGCTGACCTTCATCCACCGGGATGGTTTCCAGGTGGCCGTTCACACGTGCGCGCAGCTCGATGAAGTTGGAGTTCTGAATGCTGGCCACGTATTCCTGGCCATGCGGCACATCCATGACCATGCCGGAGGTGACGGGGTAGGATTTGCTTTTATCGCTGCCGGCAGCGGTTTTTTTCTCGCTGCAGGAGAGCGCTGGCAGGAGCATCGCGCAGCACAGGGCTGTTTTTGCGATGACGCTGGCTCGTTGTTCACTGAAATAATGACGGGGGATCATGAAACTTTTGCATGAGCATCAGATATGCCACTTCTCCAAAGCATGCCAAAAATGCCACGTTCCCGGAGTGTGGCGGGCTGCGTTTTCCATCCCTTTGACGGGCTATTTTCTGCCGCTTCAAGGCAGATGGCTGTATTTGCGATCCGCCTATTCCAAATCACCCATTTTCAAGGGTGGGAGGAGGAAGCGGGGGCAAGGAGGGCCTTTTCTGCCTTCTGTGGCACGCGGAGGCGGGCGGCCATGTCATAGGTGAATGTAGCGGTTTACGCTACCTGCTATTTACAATGGGGCGCCACAAATGAAGCTGAGGCTTTTCGGCCTATTCACCGCGCAGATCCAGGCAGAGAACACGGGAGCCAGATTTTTGCAGAAGATCCTGCGACTGCTGGCGCAGGTAGAGCAGACCATGGCTGAGAGCGGGCAGGCTCCAGGTGTTCAGTGCATAGAAGGGTTGTGCCTGGGACTGTACCTTGGCTCCGGCGGGGCTTAGATCCAGCCAGTGCAGGGAGCCACTCTCGCCGAGGCAGAGGAAGGCTCCGTCCACTTTCAGCAAACTCGCGCGAAGGATGCTGAGACGGATGGGGTTTGAGCGGCCCGTTTGTTTGCTGAACTCCGCATCCTCCCATTCGATGTGCTGCTCCCACACTTCCGCACCGGTGTCCGCATTCACACAGACGAGGCGGGATTTCGGCTCCGTCTCGCCATCGATGGCGTAGAGGTGGCCTTCGTGGTACACCGGGTTCATCCAGTGGACGGCCAGCTTTTGAGACTGCCAGACTTCCTTTGCCTGAAAGCCGGCGTCATACTCCACCATCACGCCACCGAGCGGGCGCCCTTTGGGATAGGCTGTGGTGATGAAGGCGCGATTTTTTCCCGGAATGACCACGGGCGAGGTGCCGATGGCCTGAATGTAGTCTTCATTTCGCCACGGAAATCTGGAATGCAGCTTTCCGCTCGCGGGATCGATGCACATGAGGCCGCCGATGGCGGGATCGCTCTCTCCGCCGGCATAGACGAGCACTTTTGTCTGACCGTGCAGAGTGGCGGGAATGGGGGAGGCATAGCTGGCGCCCCAAGCGTCATCGACGGTCCACAGGACCTTGCCGCTTTGCAGATCAAACGCGGCCACGCTCACCCCTGCCTCGGCGAGCCGGGTCTTGCGCTCGCGGAGTCCTTCGTTGCCTTCGAGCACGCCTTTCTTGCCGCCGACGTTCAGGATCACCCGGCCATCGAGGATCAATGGCGTGCCGCCCGCGCCGAAGAAGTCCTGCGGCACGTTGTATTCTTTGCGCAGATCGTGCTGCCAAAGGGGCTTGCCAGTTTTCAAATCAAAGGCGCGGAGTTCCGAGGTGACGCCATAAGTCACCACCACGTCTGCGGCGATCACCGGGCTGCCGCGCGGGCCATTGCCGAAGCCGTAGCGATCCTGATAGGAGATGGGATAATCCTGGGACCAGAAGCGCTTGCCGGTTTCGCGATGCAGACACTCGACGGTTTCCCTGCCATCCGGGGCGTGGAAGATGACGCAGTAATCACCGCTGATGGCGGGGGAGTTGTAGGCTTCTCCCATCTGGACTTCCCAAACCGGCTTCGGCTGGCCTGCGGCCCAAGTTTTGAGCAGGTGCGTCTCTGGTGAATGCGCATCATTCGTGGGGCCAAGCACGCGCGGCCAGTCACTGGTCTTCGCTTCTTTCGAAAGGGGATTTGGCGCCGCATGGAATGTGAGGCGGTCAAAAGCCTCCTGCGCGGAGCAGAGGTTCACGGTGAAAAGGAGCAAAAACAGGCTCGACGATTTTTTCATGAGGCGCCATGCTAGCCACAGTCATGAGGAACGCCACATCCATCCTTGTTTCATTCTACATCCATGAATTCGCGAACGGCCTACGTCCTGAGTGACGCCGAAGGAAAGGCTTATAGTGCGAATGGCGCGGTGGCGGCCCAGGGATTCAAGCACCTTGGCTACACGGTGCGCTACTTCACGCGGGAGGAGCTGCCGCAGCTCGACATTTTATGGGACACGCCGGTTGTTGCAGGCGTGGGGACTGTCGTCAAGGCTTTGAAACAGCTTGGCATTGAGCCGCCCGCCCACCAGACGCTGCCCGCGGTGCTGACACCTTTTTTGGGCCGCCGGTGCTGGCGGAGCACGATAGGAGACATTCGCCGCGAGGGGGTGTTTCCGATTTTTCTAAAACCTTTTGAAGACACCAAGCGCTTCACGGGTTTTGTCGCTCAACGTGAGGCGGACATTGACGCCATCCCGACTCACGAGGGCGATGAACCGCTGACCCCTGACTATGTGGTGCTGGCGCAGGAGCCGGTGAACTTCCGCTCGGAGTGGCGGACCTTCGTGCTGCGTGGACGAGTGGTGGGCACGGCGCTGCATACAGGAGATCCGCTGCTTTTTCCCAATGCGCAGATCATCCGGCAGACCGTCGCCGCGTATGAGCCTCCTCTGGCGGGCTACAGCGCAGACTTTGGAGTCACGGATGATGGCCGGACCTTGTTGATCGAGATCAACGAAGGTTACTCCCTTGGGTCGGGGCATTTGAAGGCTAATCAGTATGCCGACCTGCTGCGCTCGCGCTGGGAGGAGATGACAGGAAATGGCTGACGACGCTGGAACGAGGCGCAGCAAAAGCCAAGGATCGTCCGTTGAGCCGTCCAATTTCCGGCGTATGTCGTATCCCGACCTACCCAATCCCATGCTCATCCCGACCTCTTTTCCCACCTCCAACGGCCCTGCTGAATCCAAGCCACTGATCTCGCAGGAGGGCTGGGTGGTGCAGCATCTGTTTTTCAACATTGACCATGGCTACTGGGCTGCGCTGACGCCGGAGGAACGGCAGGAGCGGCGGGAGAATTTTTCGCGCACGATCGAGGCTATCCGCAAACACCCCGGCACGCAGCTTCTCGCGTTTGCCATGGTCTCGCCAAAGTCAGAGCTGGGCTTCATGCTCATCACTCCGGACCTGCATGACTCGCAGCGGTTTGAGAAGCAGATCACTCTGGCGCTGGGCGCGGATGTGCTGACGCCCGCCTACAGCTACCTTTCCATGACGGAGTGGACGGAGTACTCGCAGAGCGAGGAGGAGTTCAAGGTGCAGCTCGAGAAGGCGGAAAACCTGACTCCTGGGACGGAAGCCTTCGAGAAACGTCTGGCGGAGTGGAAGGGGCATATGACGAAGTACTTTAACGACCGTCTGTACCCCAACATGCCGGACTGGCAGGTCTTCTGCTTTTACCCCATGAGCAAGCGCCGCAACGTGGGCGCCAACTGGTATGCCAATGACTTTGCCAAGCGTCGTGAACTCATGGGCGGCCATGCGAAAACCGGCCGCAAATATGCCGGCAAGGTGCGCCAGCTGATCTCGGGCTCCACGGGCCTGGACAGCCACGAATGGGGTGTGACGCTTTTTGCGCACGACATGTTCCAGATCAAAAGCATCGTGTATGAGATGCGCTTTGACGAGGTGACCACGCAGTATGGGGAGTTTGGAGACTTTTACATAGGCATCCAGCCACCGACGAACGAGCTGCTGCAGCGGGTGATGCTTGCGTGAGGCGGGATTGGGTGCATCTCTGAGTTCTCGTGTCCAATCAGCCCCTCACCATCGCCAATCGTCAGTTTAACTCCCGCCTCATGCTGGGGACGGGGAAGTTTGCCAGTGGGGAGCTGATGCGGGACGCCATTGTGGCCTCGGAGACGGAGATTGTGACTGTGGCGCTGCGACGGGCGGACCTTTCGGGCAAGGGGGATCCCTTTGCGAATATCCTGGATTTCATTCCGAAAAACATCCTGCTGCTGCCGAACACCAGCGGGGCGATGAATGCGGAGGAGGCGGTGCGGCTGGCGCGGCTGGCGGTGGCCGCGGGGCTGCCGAACTGGGTGAAGCTGGAAATCCATCCCGACCCGCGCTACCTGCTGCCAGATCCCATCGAGACGCTCAAAGCGGCTGAAATTCTGGTGAAGGAGGGGTTTACGGTGCTGCCCTACATCAATGCCGACCCAGTGCTGGCGCGGCGCCTGCAGGATGTGGGGACGGCCACGGTCATGCCGCTGGGGTCGCCCATCGGCTCACACCAGGGAATCACGACACGACGGCAGATCGAAATCATCATCACGCAAGCAACAGTGCCGGTGGTGGTGGATGCGGGAATCGGCGCGCCCAGCCATGCGGCGGAAGCTTTTGAAATGGGGGCGGACGCCGTGCTGGTGAACACGGCCATCGCCGTGGCCTCGGACCCCGTGCGCATGGCTCAGGCTTTCAAAATGGGAGTCGAAGCTGGGCGCAGCGCCTACGAAATCGGTCTGAGCGAGGGTGCGGCAGAAGCCTCCGCCACCAGTCCGCTGACGACTTTCCTATATCAGTAGGGTTTGGAAAAAACTGCCAGAATCAGCCTTTCACCAGGTAGGTGAAGACGATGACACCGCAGAAAAGCAGTGCGGCAGCGAGACACATTCCGTAAAAGATGACCATAGGAAGTGGCATTTAGCGTGAAACAGTGTGTGCGCCAGTGAAAATTTCTCCTTGCGAAAACAGGGGTTTGAGGCAGACTCCGCGCCCCTATGGCAAAAACATGCTGGCTCGAGCGCGACAAGCGCAAACGTAAAACCGTCGAAAAGTACGCTAAACTCCGTGCTGAACTGAAGGAGAAAGGCGACTACGTCGGCCTTTCCATGCTTCCACGTGATGCAAGCCCGACGCGTCTCATCAACCGCTGCCGCGTTTCCGGCCGTCGTCGCGCGTTCATCCGCCGCTTCCAGATGTCCCGTATGACCTTCCGCGAACTTGCCTCCCAGGGAATGATCCCCGGCGTGACCAAGTCCAGCTGGTAGTATTGCAGTCCGAACTTGCAGCCAGAGCTGATTTCTGGCTGCATGGAGAGGCGAAGCGTATCTTTTCTGATGCCCACCTACTCCTACATCGCTGACGATCCTGAAAAGGGGTGTCCTGCATGCCGCAGAGGCTTTGACTTGCGCCGGCCTCTCAGCCGCCCCGCGCTCGAAGCCTGCCCGCTGTGCAGACAACCGGTCAAGAAATTGATTTCCGGCTTCAACACTCCCAAAATCACCAAACCCCTCTCTGTTTCCGACGCCAAGGCCGCCGGCTTCACCATCCTCGAAAAGCGATGCGATGGGAACTACGAAAAGCTGTGAAGGACCGATAGCGCCGCCTCATGTCTCCCCTGCTTGCCAATGCCTCTGCTGAACTCGTGAGCGAGTGGAGCTTCACCGCTGGAGAGGTCTTCTGGCAGGCAGTGATCGTACTGGCGATCGTGCTGCTCAACGCGTTTTTCGTCGCGGCGGAGTTTGCCATCGTCAAAGTGCGGGACAGCCAGCTTCAGGCTGCCATCGAGGACGGCACCCGCGGCGCCAAGTTTGCCCAGACGGTGACGCGCAATCTGGATGCGTACCTTTCCGCGGGGCAGCTCGGCATCACGCTTACAAGCATTGCGCTGGGCATTTTCGGCGAGCCGTTCGTGTCCCTTGTCGTACAACCCCTGCTTTACAAGGTGGGGATCGTCAATGTCACTGTCATCCGCTGGACGTCCACCGGCATTGCGTATGCCATCGTCACCTATCTTCACGTCGTTCTTGGCGAACAGACACCGAAGGTGCTGGCGATTCGCAAATCCATGCAAACAGCGATGCTTATCGCACGGCCGCTGCACCTGTTTTACATTCTGCTCAGGCCGGCCATCTGGATTCTGAGCGCCAGCACCAATCTGGTTCTGCGCTTCCTGGGCATATCGGCCGTTTCGGAGCACGAGATCGCCCATTCGGAAGAAGAGCTGCGCCACATCGTGGCGGAAAGCCAGAAGTCCAAGGAGGTGACGGAGACGGAGAAGGACATCCTGCTCAACGCCCTGGCCCTGAATGACCGCTGTGTGCGGGATGTGATGACGCCGCGCAACCAGGTGGTCTCGCTGGACGCGGATGAGACTTTTGAGGAGAACCTCAAGATAGCCATCGACTCCAAGCATACGCGCTATCCGCTTGTGGAAGGTCATCTGGACCACGCCATTGGCACCATTCACATCAAGGACCTGCTCGGGCTCATCGGCAAACCGCAGCCGGATCTGCGCAAAATCAAACGCGACATGCAGATGGTGCCGGAGATGATGCCCATCGACAAGCTGCTGCGCTTCTTCCTCGACAAGCATGTCCATGTGGCCCTGGCTGTGGACGAGTTTGGCGGTGCGGTCGGCATCGTGACGCTCGACAACGTGCTCGAGGAAATCGTGGGTGACATTCAGGATGAGTTTGACCACGAAGTCAGCGAGTTCCGCCGCATCAACGAGCGGGAATTCACTGTCGAGGGAACCTACAATCTTTACGAACTGGCAGATCAGACCGGCATCGACCTGGACAGCGATGAAGTGACCACGATTGGCGGGTACGTAACGCATCTCCTTGGGCACCTGCCGAAGGTGGGGGAAAAAGTGACGATCGAGGACTACGATGTCACCACCACCAAGGCGGATCTGCGCCGCGTGCTGCAGCTCCATTTCAAGCGCCTTTCCCCGGTTTCAGACGCTGCTGAACTGGCGGACGAAGTGGCCGAGGGCGTTTGAGCCGGGCGATGCCGTGCAGCGAGCTTTTGCATTCATTCTTCCGGCGATTTTACCTGCTAAAGCGTCGGATCTGTCGGGCGGGCATGGAGCCGCATGGAGTTCATTGTTGCTCGAGGAGCCATTCACACCAGCCCCGTAGCATCCGCCACAAAGGCATCCACATCGGCCTCCGTGGTGCGCCAGGAGCACATGAGGCGAGAGCCGCCGCCGATAAAACTGTAGAAGATCCAGCCGCGTTCTTTGAGACCTTCCTTCATTTTGTCCGGCAGTTTGGCAAAGACCGCGTTTGCATCCACCGGGTAGAGAATCTGCACGCCTGGCAGGTGACCGAGCGCATCCGCGAGCCGGCGGGCCAGGGTGTTGCCGTTATGGGCATGCCTGCGCCAGGTTTCATCGCTCAGAATCCGCAGCCACTGGGCGGAGATGAAGCGCATCTTTGAGCAGAGCTGCCCGGCTTGTTTGCAGCGGTAGGCAAACTCTTGGGAAAGCTCTTTGTTGAAGAACACCACGGCTTCCGTCACGGCCATGCCGAGCTTGGTGCCGCCGCAGCAGAGGACGTCCACACCTGCACGCCAGGTGATGTCCGCTGGTGCGCAGTTCAAGCCTGTGAGAGCATTGAAGAAGCGCGCCCCGTCCATGTGGATGGAGAGGCCGTGCTTCTTTGCGACAGCGCCGAGTCCTTTGACTTCGCCCGGACGATACACCGTGCCAAGCTCCGTGCTCTGGCTTATGCTCAGAGCGCGCGGCTTGGGGAAATGCACATCGTTGCGGCTCGTTGCGAGGCGTTCCACATCAGCGGGGTCCAGCTTTCCCAATGGACTGCGGGCGAGTAGGATCTTCGACCCATGGCTGAAGAACTCAGGCGCTCCGCATTCATCTGTCTCCACATGCGCCTCCTGCGCGGTGATGATGCTGTGGTAGCTCTGGCAGAGCGTGGCGAGGGAGAGTGAATTGGCGGCGGTGCCGTTGAAAACGAAATACACATCGCAGTCCGTTTCGAAGAAGCGGCGGAAGGTCTCGCAGGCCTCCGCAGTGGTGGAGTCGGCGCCGTAGCTGGGCTGGTAGCCTTCATTGGCCGCTTCCAGGGCCAGCCAGGCTTCTGGACAAATGCCAGACGTGTTGTCCGAGGCGAAGTGATACTTGGTTTCAGCGCTCATGCTTTTGCTTTCGGTTTGCCATGCCATGCCAGTACAATCCCCGCGATGATCAGCAGCAGGTCGCGAAGGATGAGATCGTGGTAGCTGGAGGTGGCGTCTGCATGGCCAAAGCAGCCACAGCGAATGTCGATGCCGCGCCACCATGAGATGCTGATAGCGCCGAGAAAGACCAGCAGCGAGCCATTCAAAATCAGGAGTCCACCGGAGCGCAGAAGGCCGCTCATCACCGCCAGTCCGGCGAAGATCTCCAGCCACGGCAGGCCCATGGCCAGCCAGGCGGCCCAGGGATCCCCCAGCAGGTCGAAGCTGCGGATGTCGTCCAGAAACGACATGGGATCCGCTACTTTCAAAACCCCTGCATAGACGAAGACACCGCCAAAGAAGAAATGGAGAAGAAGCCGCAGCATGGAAGGGGCAACCTTACGGCACCAGTTCCGCCATCGGCAACAAAATGATGACGAGCTTCTTCTCTTCGTAGGTTTCTCCCGCCTCCGGCATGCCCCGGACATCCAGAGGGCGCCCGAGCAAGGTAGCCAGCTGAGAGGCAAAGCCAGCTTGCGGTGCAGCAGTGCCGCCGCCAAAGCTTAAGTGTGCATCGTCGTAAACACGCATCTGCTCATCGACATGCAGCACGATGGGCGACCGCGTGCTCGGATCCATGCCAACGATCGAAATCAGATCCGCCTCTTCATCGCCCAGGAGGCGGGAGGCATGGCGCGGGTCCAGCTGGAGGGCCAGATCTCCGGGATCCGAGCGCTCCAAAATCTTGGCATTGATGATGGGAGTTTCGGTATTGCCGAGGCGCGGGAATTTTTCGCGCACATGCTTGTTTACCACCAGTGCCACGGACTTCATGACCTCCGGCGTCCAGTGGCTGTCCTGCGCAAAATAGGCAGGCGGTCTTTCGCGGGCCTCCCACATGGCATCGCTCATGTCCAGCACGTCCACGCCTGCCGCTTTCAGTTCAGCCAGCCTGGCCGCTTCGTCTTTCAGGCGGATCACTCCCGCATAGCGTCCAGGATGGATCTGTTCGGGATATAGCGCCGCCCGTTCCGGAATGGTGATCACCAGCAGCGGCGTGTCCTGCGCTTTCAGCTGCGCCGCCAGTTTCATTAAGTTGGCATGCACCTCATTGCCTTGGCGTCTGGCATGCACCAGCCGGTCCAGGTCATGCTGGGCAAACAGCCAGCGATCCTTTCCCACGTGCACGGTCTTGTTGCCTTCGTTCAGGCCATGCAGCAGCAGCCACTGAATGCCGCTGCGCACCGTGGCCGCCGCGAGGTTGGTTTTGGATGGCGTGAACCTTGCCGCGATTTCAAATACCAGCGGAACGGCCAGCAAAAACAAGAACACGCCCACGATGTTCCGCGCCGCCTTCGCGCTCAGCTCGGGCTCGGGCGGCAGGATCGTGCGCTTGGCCGGGTCGATTCGTTGCTGGGTCGGTTTCATGACATCGGTGCGGCGTGTGCCCAGAGCATCGCCACGGCAAGGGTGAAAATTACAAGGCAGATCACCGCCTTCCACGGGGCGGGTTCGCGCAGAAAATCACGCGAGTGCGGGAGCGCTATGAGGCACATGAACGCGCCAAACAGCGTGAGAGCATTGAAGTCCGTCCACACCCGCTCCTGCTGAAAGACCGTGGCGGTCGTTTTGGCTGGAGCCACAAACATGGCCTGCAGGTGCTGCCATGTGTCGCCAAATGAAGCAGTCTGCGCCAGCACTGCGACCACGGTGGCCACGAGCAGAAGCGCGATCAGCCGCAGCCATTTACCCTGCGTAAAGCGCCGCAGAGTCAGTGCCTCCTGCACGGAATCCGCCACCTTGAAGCCAAACATCTCCCCCAGTCCGGCTAGAAGATCGCCGGCGGAGGTAAAGGCGAAATGGAGGCTGAGCAACTGCGCCAGAAATCCCATCCATGCCACGCTGCCGCTCAGGCTTTCCGGCCCGCCGCGAAACACCATTGCCGCCAGATGCCACAGCGGATCGACCAGCAGCACCCACTTGCCAAAGCCCAGGCAGAAGCGTGTGATCCCATGCGCCATATCGAGCGCGGACGGGCGTGTTTTGAGAAGCATGCGTACCGCCAGAGCGGCGGGAAGCAGGACAAACAGCAGATGGTGGAGGCTGATCAGCACGGTATGGAGATGGCGGATGGCTAGACGCCCGTCAATCGCGGAATCTTGGGGGCATTCACGAGCGTCCGGGCGGAGGGGCTTCGATTTGCTGCCTCCAAGTGACGTCACCGCTGGAAAATCCACGCCGGCGTTGTGGGATCCGAGATTTGCAAAAGGGCAGGAAAGAAAAAAATGCGCCAGTCGAGTGAATGTCGCTGCGTTTTAATCAGGTGATGCACGACCTTGATCCAACCCTTCCTGAGCACCTCGTCCGCCGCGATTTCCTGAAGAAACTCGCCGCTGCCAGCACCGCTGCATGGATGACAGGCGCACCTCAGGCCATCTGGGCGAAGTCTGGCGACAAGGTGACGCACCCTGCAGCCAAAGCCGATGCCTGCATCCTCCTCTGGATGGCGGGCGGCATGGCCGCACCGGACACTTTTGATCCCAAAGGCTATCTGCCCTTTGAGAAGGGGTTGGAGGTGAAGCGGATGTTGAGCACGTTTCCGGCGATCAACACGAGTGTGGATGGGATCAAGATCTGCCAGGGGCTGGAAAACATCGCGCAGGTGATGGACCGGGCCACGCTGATCCGCAGTGCGGTGCAGCCGGATCTCGGCAGCATTTTGCACTCGCGGCATCAGTACCACTGGCACACGGGCTATGTGCCGCCGCAGACGGTGGCCTGCCCGCACATCGGCTCATGGATGGCCAAGGTGCTCGGCCCGCGCAACAACGTGATGCCTGCGTTTATCAACATCGGCCAGCGGCTCGAGGGTGTGGGCGAGAGCGAGGAGCTGAAGGCCTTTACGACGGCGGGATTTTTTGGCAGCGAGTTTGGGCCGATGAACCTGCCGTTTCCTGAGGAGGCGGCGCAGTCGGTGAAGCCGCCGAAGGGCATGGACGCGAACCGATTTGCCAATCGCGACAAGCTTTTCCGCAAGCTGGTGGATCAAAGTCCGCAGCGTGAATTCATGAGCGACTACCAGCAGGAGTCCATGCTGCGCAGCATGGACAATGCCTACCGGCTGCTGAGCGCGAAGGAGCGCGAGGCCTTTGACATCACGCTGGAGCCGAAGGAGAGCTACGCGAAGTATGACACGAGCCGCTTCGGCCGCGGGTGCCTGCTGGCGAGGAGGCTTGTGGAGGCGGGGACGCGGTTTGTGGAGGTGACGACTGAGTATGTGCCGTTTTTCCAGTGGGACACGCACAAGGACGGCCACACGACGGTGGAGGCGATGCACAAGGAGATCGACATGCCCATTGCGCAGCTCGTGCGTGACCTGGAGGCGAAGGGCCTGCTGGACCGAACGCTGATCGTGATCGCCAGCGAGTTCAGCCGCGATGCGCTTATGGAAGGCAAGCCCGGCTCCACCGCGAATGACCAGACCACTTTCAAGGTCGATACGCTGAGCGAGATGAAGCACTACGGGCTGCACCGCCACTTTACCGGAGGGACGAGCGTGGTGATGTTTGGCGGAGGCGTGAAAAAGGGCCACCTGTATGGAGAGACGGCGGATGAGAGGCCGCTGATCGCCACGAAGAATCCGGTGAGCGTGATGGACCTGCATGCCACGATCATGACGGCGATGGGCATCAGCCCGAAGACCGAGTTCGAGATTGAGGGGCGGCCTTTTTATGTGACGGAGGATGGCAAGGGGAAGGCCGTCATGGAAATCTTTGCGTAAATGATTGGTGGCAGGGATTCCTACCGTTTAGGTTCCCACTCCCTCATGAACGCCCATCGCTCTTTTTGCATCGGGGTCGCGACGCTTGTCCTGACCGCCTCATCTTTTCTCTGTGCTGCTGAAGGCGACGACGCGTGGAAGAAGGTCAATGATGTCATTGAAGACATCCGGAATCCGAAGGTGAAGCCCCAGTCCGACGATGAAGCGATGGGGATGCTGAAGAAGAGCCTGAAGGAGTTTGACGCCAATTACGAGGCGGCCATGAAGGCGGCTCCCACCAATTCCGCCCGCTGGGATGTGGCGCTCTTTGCCTCCATGCTCGGGCGTGTGCGGGAGATGGCCAATGTTCCCGGCCCTGAACAACAGCCAATCAGCCTTGCGGACATCGTCAAAGCGGAGGACGCCAAGCCTGAGACCAAGTCCCAGGCGAGCCTGACGCTGGTGATGCTGGCTTCTGACGCCGCTCTCGCCCCGGGCGGTGATGCGGCAGGATGGATGGCCCAGGCGGAGAAGCATCTGAAGGATTATCCCGCAGAAAAATTGAACAAGATGGTGGAGGAAAGGATCGTGGAGGTCAATCTCCGGACCAAGCCGCTGGATCTGAAGTTCACGGCTTTGGATGGCCGTGAGGTGGATGTGAGCAAGCTTCAGGGGAAGGTCGTCCTCATCGACTTCTGGGCTACATGGTGCGGACCTTGTGTCGAAGAGCTGCCCAAGGTCCTGCAGACCTACAAGGAACTGCATGCGAAGGGCTTTGAAGTGATCGGCGTTTCACTTGATGGAGACAAAGCGGAGCTTGAGGCCTTTGTGAAGGAAAAGGGCATGGAATGGCCACAGTATTTTGATGGCAAAGGCCCGGAGAATGCGCTCTTCCTCAAGTATAAGCTCGAATCCATCCCCACCATGTGGCTGCTGAACAAGAAGGGAATGATCGTGAGCATGCATGCTGCTGAAGGCATGAAAGAGCAGGTCACCAAGCTGCTCGCGGAGTAGGCGCGCCATTGGTGCCCGGGTTTGATGCGTTTTCATCGTTCGACTGCTTGCCGGCCTCAAGCCCGGCAGGCAATCTTGGAAATCTTCACGTAAAAAGAATGGTGAGGCGGAGGACTTCCGTTTAGGCTGGCACATGAAAGCGCATCGCCTTCTCCGCATCGGGGTCACGACTTTGGTTCTGGCCGCCACCTCCCTCCTTCATGCCGCCGCTGGCGATGCCGAATGGCAGAAGGTTGAGGAAATCGTCCAAAGCATCAAGAATCCGAAAGAAAGGCCGAAATCCCGGGAGGATGCGATCGCAAACCTCAAAAAGGGAATCACGGAGTTTGATGCAGCCTATGCTGCTGCGCTGAAGGCGGCGCCAACCAATCCTGCGCGCTGGGACGCGGCACTGTTTGAAGCGATGACGGGGCGTGTGCGTGAAATGGCCGATATTCCTGCTCCCAAGCCGGCGATCAGCCTGGACGACATTGTCAAGGCAACGGATGCCAAGGCAGAGACCAAATCTCAGGCAAGCCTGGTGAGCGTGATGGAATCTGCGGATGCGGCCGAGGAACCCGGAGGTGACCTGGCCGGATGGACTGCGAAGGCAGAGAAGCATCTGAAAGACTTTCCAGACGAGAAGATGAACAAGATGGTGGAGAGCAAGCTCAAGAGCATCAAGGCAAGCGCCGAGCTCAAGACGAAGCCGCTTGATCTGAAATTTACCGGCGTGGACGGCCGTGAGGTGGATGTGTCAAAACTGCAGGGCAAGGTGGTGCTGATCGACTTCTGGGCGACTTGGTGCGGACCTTGCGTGGCCGAACTGCCAAATGTGCTCAAGGCCTACAAGGAACTGCACCCCAAGGGCTTTGAGATCGTGGGCATCTCGCTCGACAGCGACAAGAGCAAACTGGAGGCTTTTGTGAAGGAGAAGGGCATGGAGTGGCCGCAGTACTTTGATGGCAAAGGCTGGCAGAACGAGATCTCCTCCAAATACGGCATCAATTCGATCCCTGCCATGTGGCTGCTGAACAAGAAGGGCATGGTGGTGAGCACGAATGCACGTGGTGATCTGGAGACTAAAGTGACCAAACTTCTCGCGGAGTAAGTTCATGATCCATCGCTCAGTCTTCATGGTGGTCTTGCTGGCCGCCGCGGTTTTGTGCGCCCAACAGCCGGACATTCAGGTCCAGAAAGACGTCATGGTGGCCATGCGCGACGGCGTGAAGCTGGCCACGGATGTATATCTGCCGGCGGGGAGCACCGAGAAGCTGCCGGTGGTGCTGACACGCACGCCGTACAACAAGGACGGATCGAAGAGCTATGGCGAGTACTTTGCCAGGCATGGCTATGTGTTTGTGGCGCAGGACACGCGCGGGCGCTATGCCAGCGAGGGTGTGTGGCACTGGATGACGGATGATGGCGTGGATGGCACGGACTGTGCAGCGTGGATAGCCGCGCAGCCGTGGGCGAACGGGAAGGTCGGGATGGTGGGCACCTCGTATGTGGGGGGAACGCAGCATGCGATGGCGCTGGCGAAGGTGCCGGAGCTGACGACGGTGATCCCGGTGGATGCGGTGTCGAACATGGGACGGCAGAGCATGCGGAATGCGGGGGCGTTTGAGATGCGCTTCTGGAACTGGATCATGCTGAACGCCGGGAAGGGCAGCAATGCGGCGCTGAACCCGGCGACGCAGGTGGAGCTGAAGGAGATGGCGGATCACCGGTGGGACTACCTGCCCCTGCTGCCGCTGCGGCCGGGCTGCACGCCGCTGAAGCTGGCGCCGGAGTATGAGGACTGGCTGATCCAGGCGATGAGGCATGGCAAGGATGATGACTTCTGGGCGCAGAACAACATCCTGGCCGATCCGAAGCGATACAAGGACATGCCGGTGTATCTGGTGGGAGGGTGGTATGACTCGTGGGCGGGGAACACCTCGGCGAATTTTCAGGCGCTGAGCAAGGCGCTGAAAAGTGATGTTTACCTGATCATGGGGCCGTGGATTCACGGGATGCAGAACAAGTCGGCGCACGGGCAGGTGGAGTTTGGCGCGGAGGCGGCGATCGCGGACCAGATGGCGTGGCGCAAGGAGTGGTTTGACCACTGGATGAAGGGGCTGGACAACAGCGTGGGCAAGGCCGCGCCCTTTGCGAAGAAGGTGCGCATCTTTGTGATGGGTACGGGCGATGGCAGCAAGACAAAGGACGGGCTGCTGAATCATGGGGGGCAGTGGCGTGATGAGAATGAGTGGCCGCTGGCGCGGGCGAAGGCGACGCCGTTTTATCTGAATCCGGAAGGGGTGCTGAGTGATGCAAAGCCGAAGGTGGAGGCGGCGGCGCAGAGCTATGCGTTTGACCCGAAGAATCCGGTGCCGACGCTGGGGGGGAACATCTCCTCCGGCGACGGCATCATGCAGCAGGGGGCGTGGGATCAGCGGGGGAGTGACAAGTTCTGGAACTGGACGAAGCCCATCCCGCTCTCAGCACGGAGTGACGTGCTGGTGTTTCAGACGGCACCGCTTGAGAAGGATACGGAGGTGACCGGTGAGATGGAGGTGAAGCTGTGGATTTCATCGTCAGCGGTGGACACCGATTTCACGGCCAAGCTGGTGGATGTGTATCCGCCGAGCGCGGACTGGCCGCATGGTTTTGACCTGAACCTGACGGATGGCATCATGCGTGCGCGGTTCCGGGATTCGCTGAAGGAGGAGAAGCTGATGCAGCCGGGGAAGGTGTATCCCATCACGATCAAGCTCTATCCCACGAGCAATGTTTTCAAAAAAGGGCACCGGATTCGTGTGGACATCAGCAGCAGCAATTTCCCGCGCTTTGATGTGAACCCGAACACGGGGGAGCCACTGCAGCAGCACCGGAGGACGGTGATCGCGACGAACACGGTGCATCTTGACCGGGAGCATCCGTCGCAGATCGTGCTGCCGGTGGTGGAGCGTCCTTAGCCGAGCGCCTCGCGGAGGATGGGCATGCTGGCGTTTGCGCCGGAGAGGATGCAGGCGACGCGTTTGCCCTGCCATGCAGCGGGGTGTTTTTTGAGGGCGGCGTAGGCGAGGGCGCCGGAGCCTTCGGCGATGTTGTGGGTGGACTGGATGATCTCGCGCATGGCGGCGAGGGCTTCCTCGTCGGTGACGGTGAGGATGTCGTGCGCGTGCTGAAGGATGTGCTGGAGGGCGTCCTGGTTGGGAGTCTTGCAGGCGACGCCCTCGGCGACACGGGTCATGCTGGACTGCTCGACGAACTGACGCTGCTGGAAGGAGAGGGCGTAGGCGGGTGCATGAGCGGAGACTACGCCGATGATTTTGGTTTTCAGCCCGAGTGCCTCGCGCGCTGATGCGATGCCGCAGAAGCCGGAGCCGAGGCCGATGGGGACGAAGACGGCATCGAGATCTGCGACGGAGTGAAAGAGCTCCAGCGCGTAGGTGGCGACGCCGCGCACGAGCCAGAGGTGGAAGGAGGGCACGGCATGCAGCTCCTCCTTAGCGGCGAGTTCGCGAGAGTATTCGAGGGCCTCCTGAAATTCGCGGCCGTGCTCGACCAGCTCCGCGCCGAGAGAGCGCATGGCGGCGTTTTTTTCCGGGTTGTTGCCATGCGGAACCACGATGACGGTACGCAGGCCATTGCGCCTGGCGGCGTAGGCGATGGACTGGCCGTGATTGCCGGTGGAGGCGGCGATGACGCCGCGCACTCCGGGCTGGTGGCGCTTGAGCTCGTCCATGTAGACGAGGCCGCCACGGATTTTGAAAGCGCCAACGGGTGTATGATTTTCGTGCTTGAGCCATAGCTCGCAGCCGAGGCCGGACTCCAGCAGCGGCCAGCGACAGGTGGGGGTCTCGCGAATGTGCGGGCGGATGAGGGCCTTGGCAGATTCGATTTCGCTGAGGGTCGGCAGGGGCTGCATCTTGCATGGCTAGGCATGAAGTTCGCAAAGGCAAGCCCGGTGCGGACGTTATGAGACGCACTATGAACGCGCCCTTCACTCTCACCTCACGTCGTCGGTTTCTTCAGACCTCCCTTGCCGGAATGGCCTCCATGCCCGCGTGGGCGGCACCGCTGGGGGCGAATGGTGATGTGCGTGTAGCGGTGATTGGATTCCGGGGACGCGGGCGCGGGCACATCAAGGAATTGATGAAGGTGCCGGGTGTGCGTCTGGTGGCGCTGTGTGATGTGGACCAGGAGGTGATCGACAAGCAGGTGGCGGAGCTGTCCAAGCAGAATGTCACGGTTAAGACCTATCGTGATTTTCGTGAGTGCTGCGCGGACAAGGACATTGATGCGGTGACGATCGCCACGCCGAATCACAGCCATGTGCTGATCGCGCTGACGGCGCTGCAGCATAGCAAGCATGTGTATGTGGAGAAGCCGGTGTGCCACAATCTGGTGGAGGGGCGCAAGTTGATGGCGGCGGCCACGAAGGCGGCGGCGAAGGGGATTATTGTGCAGCATGGGATGCAGCGGCGCTCGGACCTGGGCTGGGCTGCAGCCATGGCATGGGTGAATGAAGGGCACATCGGGAAAAAGAAGCTGTCTCATGCACTGGTGCACGGAATGCGCCTGAGCATCGACAAGGTGGATGCTCCGCAGCCGCCGCCTGCGACGGTGGACTACAAGCTGTGGTCCGCGCCGCGGGCTGAGCTGCCGATCATGCGGAAGCAGTTTCACTACGACTGGCACTGGCAGTGGCCGTATGGGAATGGTGACATCGGGAACCAGGGGCCGCATCAGTACGATGTGGCGCGGTGGGCGCTGAATGATCCTGTGGTGCTGCCGCAGCGGGTGATGAGCCTGGGGCACCGCTGGGGGTATGTGGATGATGGGCAGACGGCGAACTGCCAGCTGGCCTTTCACCCCTATGAGCCGGTGCCGCTGCTGATGGACATGATCGGCCTGCCGATGAAGAACATGGACAAGAAAAGCGGCGAGCCGCCCTACAAGGGCATCCGCACGGGGAACATCATCCACTGTGAGGGAGGCTATGTGGCGGAGTCGAAGGCGTATGACAACGAGGGCAAGACGATCACGAAGTTTGAGAACTTCCTGACGGGGCCGGATCACATGAAGAATTTTATCGATTCCGTGCGTGCCGGGAAATACACGAAGGATGTGCTGCACATCCGGCATGGGCAGCAGGCGGCGGCGCTGTCACATCTGGCGAACACGTCCTACCGACTGGGCAAGGCGATGAAGAACGAGGAGATCAAGGAGCGCCTGAAGGGCGACAAGATGGGGCTGGAGATGTTTGAGGGAATGCTGGCCACGCTGGCGGCGAATCAGATCAACACCGAAGCGGAGCAGGTGGTTGTGGGGCCGTGGCTGGACTTTGATCCGGTGAACGAAGTGTTTACCGGTGAATTTGCGGCCGAGGCGAACAAGCTAGCGCAGGAGGAATATGCTGCGGGGTTTGAGCTGCCGGAGGTGTGAGCCTCAGCGCAGTGTGTGCTGGCGGCGGAAGTCTTTGGGGGACATGCCGACGACTTGTTTGAAGCGACGGGAGAAATGGAATGCATCGTGGAAGCCGAGGTCGTCGGCGATGCGGGCGAGGGTGTGCGTGCTTTCCAGAAGGCGGGAGCAGGCGCGCAGCACGATGGCGTCGGCGCGGAATTCGCCGGGGCTTTTTCCGGTCATCTGCACGAAGCGTTTGCGGAAGGCGCTGTAGGACATGCCGAGGTCTGCGGCGATCTGCTCCAGTGAAGGTGAGCCGAGCCTGCCACGGGCGAGCATGCGCTCTGCGGTCTCGCGCCACTGCATGGTCTCCGTGGTCTGGTGCCGGGTGTCATCCAACTGAAGCGCGTCTGCGAGCCACTGCTGAAAGTGGCAGAGGCGCGAGAGGGAGGTGTCTGAGGGCGAGTCTGACGGGGGCTGGAGGATGCGGCGCAGACGGTCGGTCCAATAGGGAAGCGGGCTGAGCTCCAGAACGCGGCTGCGCTCGCCGGGGAAACCGGCGGACTGCCAGGCATCAAAGACGCTGCCATTGAACCAGAGGAAGAGCTCGCTCCAGCGCACGCCGTTTTGCGGACCGTAGCTCTGATTGATGCCGGGCTTTGACCACACGAGCGTGCCGGGCTGCAGCGTGCAACGGACGCCAGTGTCGTCCATGTAGTCGGCTGTGCCTTCCAGCGTGAGCACGAGGAGGTAATTGGGCGTGGGTCGCAGGTAGTGTGGAGGCGGCGCATGCGCGTAGGTGGCCTGACTGTTCCACTTGGTGCCCGCGTAAACGATCTGCCCCAGATCGCAGTGCACGGGCCGTGTGGCGTTCACATTCCAAGGGCCGGGAATGTTGAAATAGAGGTTGGGGTCACGCACATCAGCCATGTCAAAATGTGCATGAATGAGGTCAAACATTCAATCTAGAGAGAGGCCCAAAGTCCGTATGGGTATGTCAGACAGTCAATGCACGGCCATGCGCCCACCTAACGTCCAACTCTGCTTTTCAATACCAACCGCGTTGTGCGCAGCACTGTGGGGAGCTGCGTTTACGCTGCCGGTCATGGCGGTGGATTATGTGACGGACATCAAGCCGCTGCTGAAAGAGCGATGTGTGTCCTGCCATGGAACGGTGAAGCAAAAGGGAGATCTGAGACTGGATGCGGGGGCTTTGATTCCGAAGGAGGCACATCAAGCGCTGCTGGAACGCATTGTTTCCCATGATGAGGATGAGCAGATGCCGCCTGAGGGGAAACGGCTGAGTGCGGAGCAGATCGAGCTGCTGCGTGAGTGGATTGCGGCGGGGGCGCCATCTCCCAAAGGGGAGGCAATTCCGAAGAAGCCCTCTGAGCACTGGGCGTTTCAGCCAGTGAAACGTTCGGTGGTGCCGGAGTCTGCGCATCAGCATCCGGTGGACGCGTTTGTGTTTGGCAGGGCTGAGGCTGCGGCAAAGGCGAGTCCGCAGGCGCTGCTGCGGCGGGTCTATCTGGATTTGACGGGGCTGCCGCCGACGGTGGAGGAGCAGGAGAGATTTGCCAAGGCTGGCGATCTAAGCGCGGTGGTGGATGAGATGCTCAAGCGACCGGAATATGGCGAGCGCTGGGCGCGGCACTGGCTGGATGTGGTGCGCTATGCGGATAGCAACGGCTATGAGCGTGATGCGGAGAAGCCCTTTGTGTGGCGCTATCGCGACTATGTGATCGAGGCGCTGAATGCGGACAAGCCGTACAACCGTTTTGTGATGGAGCAGCTCGCCGGGGATGAACTGCCGGACAGGTCAGTCGCATCGGCGATTGCCACGGGTTTTCTGAGGCTGGGGCACTGGGATGACGAGCCTGCGGACCCTGCGGCGGACCGCTACGATCAGCTCGATGACATCGTTAGCACCACGGGGCAGGCGTTTCTGGGACTGACGATCGGCTGTGCGCGATGCCATGACCATAAGTTTGAGCCGCTGGCCACGCGCGACTACTACAGCCTGGTGGCGGTTTTTAATCCACTGCAGCGTCCGGCCAAGGGGCGCAAGGAGCTGACGGTGGATGTGGATGGCACGGAGGTCTATTCGTGGCAGGAGCCTTCGGCCAAAGCACCGGAGACGTTTTTAATCCACTGCAGCGTCCGGCCAAGGGGCGCAAGGAGCTGACGGTGGATGTGGATGGCACGGAGGTCTATTCGTGGCAGGAGCCTTCGGCCAAAGCACCGGAGACGCATGTGCTGGTGCGTGGGTCGCCCACACGTTTTGGGGATTTGGTGGGGCCAGCAGTGCCTGCGATTCTGGTGAAGCAGCAGCCGTCGTTTCCAGCGCCGAGTGACAAAACCACGCAACGGCGTCTCGGGCTGGCGCGCTGGATGGCGAGTGAGCAGAATCCGCTTACAGCGCGGGTGATGGTGAACCGGGTGTGGCAGCAGCACTTTGGCCAGGGGCTGGTGAGCACGGCGAATGACTTTGGCCTGATGGGGGCGGCACCTGAGAACCCGGAACTGCTGGACTGGCTGGCGCATTGGTTCATGCATGATGCGGGGTGGTCGCTGAAGAAACTGCATCGACTGATCCTGACCAGCCGTGCTTGGCAGATGAGCAAGACACCGGAGTCGCTGATGCGGTATCGGCGGCTGGAGGTGGAGGCTATTCGAGACTCGATGCTGGCGGTGAGCGGCAGGCTGAATCCGAAGCGCTTTGGCCCTGCGATGAAGCCCGGCATTCCGCAGGCGGCGCTGGAGGCGAATACGGACAAGGACAAAATCTGGAAGGCCTCGGATGAGATTGAGGCGTCGAGGCGCAGCATCTATGCTTTCATTAAGCGTGGACTTGTGGTTCCGATGTTTGAGACGCTGGACCTGGCGGACACGGTGAGCAGCTGCCCGCAGCGGCAGGTGACCACCGTGGCACCGCAGGCGCTGAGCCTGTTTAACGGGGAGTTTGTGAACCAGCAGGCGGGGCACTTTGCTGCGCGCCTGCTGGCGCTGTGCCGTGAGCCGACGGCAAAGGAGATGGAGAAGATGCGTGTGTTTCTGCAGGAGCAGCCGCTGGAGCAGGCCTGCCGGGTGATTTTGAATCTGAACGAGTTTGTTTATCCGGAGTGATGACCATGAACCGACCTCTCACACGACGTGAATACCTGATGCGTGCCACCGGCGGCTTTGCCGGGCTGGCGCTGGCGGATCTGCTGGAGGCGGATGCGAGGGCAGCATCGGCGCTGGCGGAGAAGTGGCCGCATTTTCCGGGCAAGGCGAAGCACTGCATTTTTCTCTTCATGAATGGCGGGCCGAGCCAGGTGGACACGTTTGATCCGAAGCCGGCGCTGAAGAAGTACCACGGCATGCCGTACACGGGGGATGCGAAGGTGGGATCGAACGGACGAGCGGTGGGGCATCTGATGCAGTCGCCGTTTGACTTTAAGAAGCATGGGCAGAGCGGGTTGGAGATCAGCAGCCTGTTTCCGCATGTGGCGATGCATGCGGATGATCTGTGCGTAATACGATCGATGCATGCGGACACGGCGGCGCATGCCTCGGGCTGCCTGCAGATGAACACGGGAAGCATCTTCATCGGCAAGCCAAGCCTGGGCTCATGGCTCAATTATGGGCTGGGCTCGGCGAATCAAGATCTGCCGGGCTTTGTGGTGATGACGGACCCGAGAGGCGGGCCGATTGGCAGCGCTTCAAACTGGACGGCGGGCTACATGCCGGCGGCGTATCAGGGCACGCTGTTTCGCAGCGGGGGCTCGCCGTTGCTGGATCTGGCGACGCCGGAGGGCACAAGCGAGCGCACGCAGAGGCGTAGCCTAGATCTGCTGAAGTCTTTGAATGAAGAGCATCTCATGCGGCACCCCGAGGAGACGGAGCTGATGGCGCGCATTGAATCCTATGAGCTGGCCTACCGCATGCAGACGGAGGCGATGAGCGTGGTGGACCTGGATGCGGAAGATGCCGCCACGCGTGAGATGTACGGACTGAACAATCCGCGCACGGCGGAGTTTGGCCGCAAGTGCCTCATCACGCGCAAGCTGATCGAGAAAGGGGTGCGCTTTATCCAGCTGTACTCCGGTGGCGGGCACATCGAGGACACGTGGGACGGGCACAATGACTGCATCACGAACCACACGCTGCACGCCGGGGAGACGGACCAGCCGATCGCCGCGCTGATTGCGGATCTGAAGCGCACGGGACTGTGGGAGGAGACGCTGCTGGTGTGGGGCGGGGAGTTTGGCCGTACTCCTACGAGCGAGGGCGTGGGCAAGCCGGGGCGCGACCATGACTGGCATGGCTTTTCCATGTGGCTGGCGGGTGCCGGTGTGAAAGGCGGGCAGGCCATCGGTGCGACGGATGAGCTGGGATTCAAGGCGGTGGAGGACCGCTGCCATGTGAGCGACCTGCATGCGACGATCCTGCATCTGATGGGGATAGATCATTCGCGGCTGAGCTATCTGCACCAGGGGCTGGCACAGCGGCTGACGGGGGTGGAGGATCGGAGGGTGATTGCGAAGGTGCTGGCGTGAGCCTGGGAGCGATGGCTGTGGTTTTGTTTGATGGAACGGCCTGCGTGGTGCGTTTGGATTGGTCCCTGCCTATGAGATACCTCGCCTCGTTTCTTTTTATCTCCCTTGCCGGACTTCGTGCTGAAATGCCCAAGCCTATGGGCTCTGTTTTGCAGCCGTATGTGGATGACAAGGTGCTGGCTGGAGCAGTGACGATGGTGGCGGACAAGGAGAAGGTGCTGGATGTGACGACGGTGGGCTGGGCGGACATCGCGGGGAAGAAGCCGATGGCGAAGGATGCGATTTTCTGGATCGCGTCGATGAGCAAGCCGATCACGGCCACGGCCTTCATGATGCTGGTGGATGAGGGGAAGGTTTCCCTGGATGATCCGGTGGAGAAGTATCTGCCGGAGTTCAAAGGGCAGATGGTCGTGGCGGAGAAGGATGCGGAGCATGTGCTGCTGAAGAAGCCGAAGCACCCGATCACGGTGCGCAATGTGCTGAGCCACACAAGCGGGCTGGCCTTCAAGTCGGCGGTGGAAACCCCCACGCTGGACATGCTGCCACTGCGGGTGGCGGTGCTGAGCTATGCGGCGGCGCCGCTGCAGTTTGAGCCTGACACGAAATACCAGTATGCCAATGCGGGGATCAACACTGCTGCGCGGATCATCGAGGTGGTGTCAGGCATGAGTTACGAGGACTTCATGCAGCAGCGGCTCTTTGCACCGCTGGGCATGGTGGACACGACCTTCTGGCCCAGCGAGGAGCAGGAGAAGCGCATCGCGACTTCCTACAAGGCGAACGAGGGCAAGACGGATCTGGAAGCCACGACGGTGGGGCAGCTGCATTACCCGCTGCATGAGCGTATCCGCCAGCCGATGCCGGCAGGAGGACTCTTCAGCACGGCAGCGGATGTGGTGAAGTTTTGCCAGATGCTGCTCAACGGCGGGCAACTGAACGGGAAGCGCTACATCTCGGAGGCGGCACTGAAGCAGCTGCAGACAAAGCAGACTGCTGAGGGGCTGAACGCCTACAGCCTGGGGTATCAGCTCAACGGCAGCTCCTTTGGTCACGGGGGCGCGTATTCCACGAACATGTCCATCGATCCGGCCAAGGGCCTCGTGACCGTCTTCATGGTGCAGAATGCGGGCTGGAGAACGGACGAGGGGAAGAAGATTCTGCCGGCGTTCCAGAAAGCTGCGGCTGACCGCTTTGGCAAACCATGATCATCGCACCATTTATTTCATCCAACAAACAACCATGAAACTGCACGCTATTCTTCCACTTCTGATTGCCGCATCCATGCAGGCGCAGACTCCAGCACCCGCCCCGGCGGCCAAGCCTGCTCCCGCGCCCAAACGGGCGCCGACGCTGGCGAATGTACCGTATGGAACGCATGAGCGGCAGGTGATGGATTTTTACAAGGCGGAGTCCAGCAAGCCGACGCCGCTGCTGTTTTTCGTCCACGGCGGTGGCTGGGTGGCGGGAGATAAATCGGGAGTGGGTGAACTGGAAACCTGCCTCAAGGCGGGTATTTCGGTGGTTTCGATCAATTACCGCTACTCCTGGCAGGCGCAGCTGGCAGGCGTGATGCCGCCAGTGCAGTGGCCGTTGGAGGATGCGGCGCGCGCGCTGCAGTTTGTGCGCAGCAAAGCCGCTGAGTGGAACATCGACAAGCAGCGCATCGGGGCCAGCGGTGGCTCTGCTGGCGCCTGCTCCAGCCTGTATCTGGCCTTTCACGACGACATGGCTGATCCGAAGAGCAGCGATCCGATCTCCAGGGAGTCCACACGCCTCTGGTGCGCGGCGGTAAGCGGTGCGCAGACATCGCTGGACCCGAAGCAGCTCAAAGAGTGGACCCCAAACAGCCGCTACGGCGGCCATGCCTTTGGCTTCATGGACCCCAATGAACGCAAGACGCGCGACACGCGTTTTGCCGAGTTTCTGGAGAAGCGCGAGTCCGTGCTGAAGTGGATCAAAATGTATTCGCCCTATGAGCTGGTGAGCAAGGATGATCCGCCCGTGTATCTCTATTACACCAGCGTGCCGGCCATCGGTCAGGAGCAGAAAGATCCCACACACACTTCGAACTATGGTGTCAAACTGCAGGAGCACTGCCGTGAGATCGGTGATGAATGCGAACTCGTGTATCCCGGCGCGCCGGACGTGAAGCACAAGAGCATCGGAGAGTTTTTGGTGGATAAGCTGAAGAACTAGCCGGTGCGGGCATTCGCATGAAAATACTCCTCATCGTCACGGTCGCCGGTTTGCTGGCTGCAGGCTCAAGCCGGGCTGCCGATGGCGGTGGGGTTGTGGAAAAGGGGAGGACCGCGCTGTCTCAGGATGGCGGGCATCGGCTGAGACTGATCGATGGGGAGCAGCTCAGATCCCCCTGGGACGAAAATGTCTGCGCGGTCACTCTTCATTTCAGGCTGGAGTACGCTGACAAAAGAAACGGGTTCGTCACGCAGGCTCCTGGCAATGTGTTCATCGAAAAGGTGGGGCCGCTTGAAGAGGTTCTTCTGGCCTCTGGTGAAAATGTGGCTGCAAACAAGCATTCAAACTATTGCACGACCACCTCAGACCTGGTCGTCAGCACGTTGGAATTGGGGAAAGAGCAGAGGCAGTTGAAAAAACTCCGGCTGGCCTTGACGCTGGTGAAAGTCACCGAATGGAGGGTGCTTGATTTCAAAGGGCTCAAAGAGGGCAAAAGCGAAACGCTGCATGGCGGGCCTTTTGAGATCGAATGCAATGGCGGAGCCGAGACTTTCGGCGTCAGCATTGGTTCGCAGTTGGAGTTTCAGCGTGAACATGAAATCTATCGGAAGCAGATGCCACTGACCTTGATCAACCATCATTTTGCCATGGAGCACCTTGAAGTTATGGATTTCAAAAACCGGCCGATGAACACTCGCATGGGAATGTTCACGGGCGGCTCGAGCAACAGCCAGTTTTCGATTCGAGATGGGCTGGATCCCAAGGTGGCGGAGCCGATTGCCTATCCGGTAAATCTGCAACTGAAGCTGCCCGGGAAATACGAAACTCAGGAGCTGGAGTTTGAATTTGAAAAAGTGGACCTGCCACCGCTCGAAAAATCGACAAAGCGGTGAGTTTGGCCTCATGAGGCACGTTGTAAACGCTCCATGAAACTCGTCCTCTCTCTTCTCCTTCTCGTTTCTCTGGCTTCTGCGGCCGACGCACCCGCAAAAAAAGCGGATGCTCCCGCCAAGAAAGCCGAGGCCCCTGCGGCCAAGGCTCCTGCCAAAAGAGTCTATCCAAAGAACCCACCGCCGACGGTGGCGAATCTGAAATATGGGCCGTTTGAGCGCAATGTGCTCGATTTCTGGCAGGCGAAGTCTGACAAGCCGACGCCGGTTCTCTTCTTCATCCACGGCGGCGGCTGGATGGGAGGGGACAAGGCGGGCATCGCCGTCGAGCCGTTTTTAAAGGAAGGCATTTCCGTCGTTTCGATCAACTACCGCTACATCTCGCAGGCGCAGGATGTCGTGCCACCGGTGAAGGCACCGTTGACGGATGCAGCACTGGCTTTGCAAACCGTGCGCAGCAAGGCGGCGGAATGGAATATCGACAAAACACGCATCGCGGCGAGCGGCGGCTCGGCCGGCGCGTGCAGCAGCCTGTGGCTGGCCTTCCATGACGACATGGCCGACCCGAAGAGCAGCGATCCGATCAAGCGTGAGTCCACACGTCTGCTAACCGCGGCGGTGAATGGTCCGCAGACCACGCTGGACCCGCAGCAGATGCGTGAGTGGACGCCGAACAGCAAATACGGCGGCCATGCCTTCAGCAAGGCTGGTGAGTTCAAAAACTTCGATGATTTCGTGGCTGCAAGGGAGCGCATCCTTCCTTGGATCAATGAATACTCGCCATATGCTCTGGTGACGTCCGACGATCCGCCGGTGTATTGCTCCTTCGGTGCGCCTCCGGCCATTGGCCAGGAGCAGAAAGACCCGACCCACACCGCCAACTTCGGTGTGAAGCTGCAGGAACATTGCAAAGAAAAGGGCGTGGCCTGCGAGGTCGTTTATCCCGGTGCCATGGATGTGAAGTACAAGGCCATCAACGACTACCTCATCGCGAAGCTCAAGGAAGCGAAGTGAATTTGGCAGCTTTACCAATCATCATTATGAAACTCAATTCACTTACTCTCGGCGGTCTTGTGCTGGCCGTCTGCCTTGTCTCCCGTGGAGAAGACTCCGCCTTCCGTCCGATTTTTAACGGCAAGGATCTCACGGGCTGGTACGGTCTCAACCCGCACTCCGTCGTCAAACTCAAGGACGAGAAGAAGACAGAAGCGCTCAAAAAGATGCGCGACGAGTTCGCCACGGACTGGAAAGTCGAAAACGGCGAACTTATCAACGACGGTCATGGCCCCTATGCCACCACCGAGGAGGAATTCGGCGATATCGAATTTCTCATTGAGTACAAAACCGTGGCGGGGGCGGACAGCGGCATTTACCTGCGTGGCACTCCCCAGGTGCAGATTTGGGACAAGAACCAGGTCTTCGATCCGGCCAAACCGACCCGCAAGCCGCACCTCGGCTCCGGTGGCCTGTTTAACAACACACCTGCCACTCCGGGGCGCGACCCCCTGGTGGTGGCGGACAAGCCCTTCGGCGAGTGGAACAGCTTCCGCATCCGCCAGATCGGGGCGCGCACCTGGGTTTGGCTGAACGACAAGCTCGTGGTGGATGGCAATGTGATGGAGAATTACTGGGACAAGACCCAGCCTCTGCCAGCCAAAGGCCCGATCATGCTGCAAACTCACGGTGGTGAAATTCGCTGGCGCAATCTCAAGGTGCGCGAGATCGGAGCTGAGGAAGCGAAGAAGATCCTCGCCGAAGCTGACGCGAAGAAATGAGTTTTTAAATCCAAACGATAGAGCTGCAGGGAATCGCTTCCCTGCGGCTTTTTGATTTTTGAAAAGCTGCTTACTTGTTCAGGACAAGGCGCAGAGTGCCGTTGTGGATTTCCAGAGACTGGATGCCGGCGAGGAATTTTTGCAGCGCGGGATCGGACTCGACGTTCTGAGCGATGAGATCGACTCCCTTCATGTCGCCAATCCAGCTGTTGGGCAGAGAGATGCCGCCGAGGGTGAGGTCATCCAGTTTCAGGGAGAGCTTGTGCTCTGGAGAAAGGCTGGTGCCAAAGGTGAAGCGGAGACGGATTTTTTGATTGGGGACGATGGGGAAGTCTTCGGGGGCGGTGAGGATAACAGCCGCAGAGACCTGGCCTTCGCCAAATTTCACCTGCACGCTTTCGCCGAGATCCTGCTGGGCGAGGTAGGCGTTCACCTCACGCTCGTTGATCACGAGGGTGCGGCTGGCCTCCTCCGGGGAGACAGCGGCCGGATTGTTCAAGGCCTGCAGCTTGCTGTCGAAGGCTTCTTTTTCCTTCGCGGTGAGGCTCACAGGAGTCATGGCGGAGGGGTAGAAGGTATGCTTGACCCAGACTGCCCCGGTGGCGGCGGCGATGCCCGCGCAGCCGAGAATGACGGCGAGGGTGATGAGCACGACTTTTTTCGTTGAGCGCGCACGCGGTGCGGCGGGCGCAGCGGTTTCAGGGATGGTTTGCATGGTGGTGAGATTGGATGCTTTCCGGCCAAGAGTATTCATTTCAGCGAAAAAATGCCACCTACATGTTCCCCGGCAGTTTGTAAGGCATTGACTCTGTGTGCCGGGCTTGGGAACATCTGGAATAACCATGAAATACATACTTGCCCTCGACCAAGGCACGACCAGTTCACGTGCCATCCTCTTCAATCACGACGGTGAAATCGTGGCGACGGCGCAGAAGGAGTTTCGGCAGGTCTTTCCAAAGCCGGGCTGGGTGGAGCACGACGCGCAGGAAATCTGGGCCACCCAGGCCGGGGTGGCGTCCGAGGTGCTGCACAAGGCGCACGCAACTGCGGCCGACATTGGCGCGATAGGAATCACCAACCAGCGCGAGACGACGGTGGTGTGGGATCGCAAGACAGGCAAGCCGATCTGCAATGCCATTGTGTGGCAGGACCGCCGCACTGCGCCGATGTGCGACAAGCTGCGCGCGCAGAAGCTGGACAAAATCATCCAGAAGAAAACGGGGCTGGTGGTGGATGCCTATTTCTCCGCCACGAAGGTTCAGTGGATTTTGCAAAATGTGAAAGGAGCCAAAGCGAGGGCGGCAAAGGGGGAGCTGGCATTTGGCACAGTCGATTCCTGGCTGCTGTGGAATCTCACCGGCGGCAAAGTGCATGCCACGGATGTCAGCAATGCCTCGAGGACGATGCTCTATGACATTCGGAAAGGAACCTGGGATGATGAACTGCTGAAGATCTTCGGCGTGCCGCGCTCCATGCTGCCGGAGGTGAAGGATTCCAGCGGCGTGTTTGGGGAGACGGGGCTGCTCGGGGGCTCCATTCCCATTGCCGGCATCGCCGGAGACCAGCAGTCGGCGCTGTTTGGCCAGATCTGCACGAAACCAGGGATGGTGAAGAACACCTACGGTACCGGCTGTTTCATGCTGATGAACACGGGGGCCAAGCCCATTGCCTCGAAAAACAAACTTCTCACCACCGTGGCCTGGCGCATCGGTGGCCGCACGGAGTATGCGCTGGAAGGCAGCGTGTTCATCGCAGGTGCGGCCATTCAGTGGCTGCGGGACGGGCTGGGCATCATCCGCCAGTCGGCGGATGTGGAGGCGTTGGCGGCGAGTGTGCCAGACACCGGCGGAGTTTATCTGGTGCCAGCTTTTGCCGGACTCGGTGCACCGCATTGGGACGCTTATGCGCGTGGCACACTGGTTGGCCTGACGCGCGGCACCACGGGAGCGCACATTGCACGTGCGGCACTGGAGGGCATCGCTTTGCAAGTCATGGACATTCTGAAAGCCATGGAGGCGGATGCGGGAATCAAGCTGAAGGAACTGCGCGTGGATGGTGGCGCCTGCGTGAACAACCTGCTCATGCAAATGCAGTGCGATTTGCTCGGCGTTCCTGTCGTGCGTCCGAAGGTGAATGAAACCACCGCGCTTGGCGCCGCCTGCCTCGCGGGGCTGGCCGTGGGCTATTGGAAGAATCTGGCCGACATTGCGAAGCACTGGCAGGTGGACCGCAAGTTCAAACCGGCCATGAAGGCCGCCACCCGCTCCAAGATCACGCAAGGCTGGAACCGGGCGCTGGTCCGTGCGAAGGGATGGGAGGAGAAGCCGCATGAAACATAAAGAGTGGATCAACCCTCCCTGCCCGTTTCTGCCGGAGGAAAACCGGCACTATGATCACACGGACATCGAAGCGCTGAATCATGAGCGCGGGCCGATGTTTTATGAAACGGCGCTGCACTATGCGCAGAGCCTGTGGCGGGAAGGTTTTCCGGCGAAGAGCATTCTCATTCTCAACCGCGCGCTCTCATTGCCACTGAGCGCCGAGGAGCCCATCCTGGCGAAATGGCCGCTGCCGTATCTGGCGCTGATATGGATCATGCAGCACCGGGTGGAGGGGCAGTTTATTGGCAATCCGAGGCGTCACTGGCAGCACCTGGCCACACGGATGGTGGAGCCGAACAAAGAACTGCGCACGTGGCGCGCCTGGGCCTGCTGGTACCTCGCGCAGCTGATCCTGCCGGAGGCGGAATATCCCTCAGATCAAAAACAAATCCGTGAGGAGCAGATCGTGGAGCCGACCCGGGAGGAGATCGCCGGGCACCTGCACCGGCTTTCGCCGGCACGGGATGAGGATGTGTGGAGGCATGCTTTGAGCACGCTGCAAACTGCGCGGCGCGAACCGCTCGCGGCGCGCATACGCCGCATTGGCACCCATGAACTAGTTACGGTGCAGCGTCTGGGACATGAAATATGGCATGCGTATTATCCCGGCATCATCAGCGAGGAGCAGATCCGCTACATGCTCTCCATCTGGTACCAGCCTGGATCCATGGCGCATGAGATGCAGGCGCGGGACGTATGGTATGCGCTGGTCGAGGTCGCCGGCCCAAAGCCGGTCGGCTACATTTCTTTTGAGAAGCTGCTGTTTGAGCCCGTGCTGTTCATCAACAAGCTTTACATTCTTCCGGAGGTCCACGGCCATGGGCTTGGCGGAATGACGCTACGCTGGGCTGAGGACCGAGCGAAAGAGCTGCGCTGCAGGGCAGTGCGGCTCCGCGTGAACAAGCGGAACGCCACGGCCATCCGTTCTTACCTGCGGGCGGGCTTTCGCTTCACCGAGGACATTGTCAGCGACATCGGCAGCGGGTTTGTGATGGATGACTATGTAATGGAGAAGGGGGTGTGAATGAGAGCGCTCTTGTTGACACAAGGGAGCGCGCATTCCATCTCACCCTGTGATCCCGCCCAACCTTTCTCTCGCTGAAGTTCCTGGCCTGCCTGCGCATGCGGCGCGGTTGCTTGGCAAGGAGGGAGTCAAGACTGCGGGGGATGTGATGGCGCTGCTGCCTTTCCGGCACGAGGACCGGAGGCAGATGCAGGCGCTGGCGTTTCAGGCGGGACTGCTGCCGACCTGTCATCATGTGCTGATTACAAAGACGGGGAACAAGTTTTTTGGCCGGGCGGGGGTGTTTGAGGCCGTGGTGCGGCACGCGACGGGACTGCTGGGCCAGCAACTGACGCTGAAATGGTGGAACATGCCTTTCATGAGCCGGGTGCTGGCGGAGGGGCAGGAACTGATCGTCTATGGCGTGATCAAGGATACGAAGGGGCGGCTAAGCATGGCGCATCCAGAGTATGAGATCGTCAAAGGCGGCGCGGATGATGATGCGGAGCAGATTCACACCGGGCGCATTACACCTATCTACCGGTTGAAGGGCGCGATGACGCAGAAGGCGCTGCGTGTGGCTGCGTGGCATGTGGTGCGGGCTTTGCCGGAGTCGTTTGTGGAAGATCTGCTGCCGAAACCGAGCGCAGAGGGGGAATTCGCGGGGATGTCGCGCTCCAAGGCGCTGCGGGAAGTGCATTTTCCAGCCAGCCTGGAGACGCTGGAGCAGGCGCGGCGCTACCTGGCTCTGCAGGAGTTTTACGGCTACCAGCTGCGCGTGGCGATGCGGAAGCGGCGGGTGATGGAATCCGGCGGGCGCAGGCAGAAGGGAACGGGCGAGTTGCTGCGAGACTTTATCAAAGAGCTGCCATTTCAGCTGACGGCGGCCCAGCAGCGCTGCCTGGATGAGATTCATCACGACATGGCCTCGGGGAATCCGATGAACCGCCTGCTGCATGGGGACGTGGGCAGCGGCAAGACGGTGGTGGCCTTCGCGGCGATGCTGCGCGCCGTCGAGTCCGGACGGCAGGCCGTGCTGATGGCGCCGACGCAGATTCTGGCGGAACAGCATGCGCGCAATGCGCGGAAATGGCTGGAGCCGCTGGGGCTGCGGGTGGCATTAAGGACGGGGTCAAAGCGGGAGGATGGAGTAGAATCCGAATGGCTGAGAGGGAAGAGCAGCACAGGAAAAGCGCAGATCGTGATCGGCACTCATGCACTGCTGCATGATGCGGAGCTGATGCACAACACGGGCATCGTGGTCATCGACGAGCAGCACAAATTTGGCGTGGCGCAGCGGGCTAGTCTGATTCACAAAGGAGACACGCCGGATGTGCTGGTGCTGACTGCCACGCCGATCCCGAGAACGCTGACGCTGACGGTTTACGGTGATCTGGATGTTTCCACCATCGATCAAAAACCACGGGACGGGGTGAAGATCATCACCAAAGTGCGGCCGAAGACGAAACTGAAGGAGGCGGCGAAGTTTTTGCGCGAGCAGATTGAGGAAGGGAGGCAGGGATACATCGTCTATGCGCTGATCGATGAGTCGGAGAAGGTGGAGGCCGGCGCGGCGACCAAAGGGCATGAGGAATGGTCCAAACTGCTGGCTCCGTGCGAGGTGGGTCTTCTGCATGGGAGGATGAGCGCGGAGGAGAAGGAGGACGTCATGAAACGCTTCCGCGCGGGCAAGCTGGATGCACTCGTTTCCACGACGGTGATCGAGGTGGGGATTGATGTGCCTAATGCAACAGTGATGTTCATACATGACGCGGGCCGGTTTGGTCTGGCGCAGCTGCATCAGCTGCGCGGGCGTATCGGCCGCGGAGCGCACACCAGCTACTGTGTGCTGTTTGTGGATGACAAGGACGAGGAGAACCGCCAGCGGCTGGCGATCATGGAGGAGACGAGCGATGGCTTTCAAATCGCCGAAGAAGATCTGCGCCGTCGCGGGCCGGGGGATGTGCTCGGCCATGCGCAGAGCGGACAGGCCCCGCTGCTGTTTGGCGAACTGCTGGCGGACACCCGGCTGGTGCGTCTGGCGCGGCAGCTGGCCGAGCGCACGCTGGATGAAGACCCCAGCCTGCAGCGACCAGCTTTGGCGGCGTTCCGCGATGAACCGGTGGTGGCCGAGAAGGCGCAGGCTATGATGCAGTGAATGAACGCTTTACGCGCGCAATCTGAAGATTGGCTTAGTTAAGCGGGCTTGACTATTGAAGGATTTACCCGGTTTGTACCCGGTGTCATGCATCCTCTTGCTCCCAGTTGCGCTCCTGTAGCGCTGATGGACCAGGCCGAAGTCGCTCAAAACGTGCGGCACCGGCGTGGCAAGCGGAGCTTTTGGACGGTGATGCGAGTGACCATTGCCGCCACCGCTGCCTCGGGTGTGACGGCCTTCGCCCTGTGGCTGAAGCAAGAAACCCCCCATCCACATGCGGCGATTGCCATGCGTGAGTCCGCATGGGTGGAAGCTCGGAGCCTGAAGTCTCCGCTGCAGACCGCGCAGTCTTCCGCCCTGGCGGCCTACGGATTAAAAAAAGATCAGTCTCCACCGCTTGCTGAGGCATCAGCACCTCCGGCTGCAGTGGCGGCCCCGACTCAGATCGCGCTGGACCCACCGCTGCCCGCGCAGAAAAAAACGGTGAAACAGCCGCCGCCGGTGTGGCTGCTGACGGAGCTTCCCGAGTTCGCGGTGGACAAGAATGCCAGGCTTTCGCCTGCGCAGACGATTGACCGCCTGCGGCAGAGCCTGCGCGAGGCGGGTGCGCGACAAATGGGACTGGCGGTGCGCTTTGCCGTGCTGAATCTTTCCGAACTCCTGGCCATGGATGCCAAAAGATGGGCCGCGAGCCTGGAAACCCAGGCAGCGAACGAGAACCGTGCCTCGGCTATGCTGCTGACGTTCTACCTTCAATATCTGGACCGGGGAGGGGAGGGGGCCGGCGTGAAGGCGCTGCTGAAAGCGATGGAGGAGGGCATGCCGGAGGAGCGCGCCGTGCGGGAGTGCATCCTGGCCGGACGCAGCGTGGAGGAGCTGGAAAGGGAGATGGGAAGGGTGTTTGCGGAGGCCGGGGTGGAGCTGCAGTTCACCCGGCGCGGGGGTCTGGCCTTCCGGCCATGATGGAGTCCGGGGGAGAATCCTTTTGCCCGGTCTCTGTTTTGCCGTTAATCCCTGCGCATCTCCATGAAGACATCCTGGTCCATACGCCTAGTGCGCGCGCTGTTCTTTGCGTTCTCCGTTTTCATCGGTATCGCGATCGCCCTGGGCCTGCAGCAGGATGCCTGGGTGGGGGCGGTCGGCGGCGCGGTGTTCATGGGGATGCTGATGATTTTGGACAGCATTCTGGCGCACTTCACCCTGCGTGATTTTTCCCATGCCACGCTCGGGCTGGCGGTGGGCTTGTTTTGTGCGTGGCTGATCACGCGCATCGGGGTATTCCAGCTCGCGTATTTTCAAAATCATGAGGAGGCGGCCGCGCTGCAAAACGTGGTGGAGATCTGCATCTACGGCACTCTGGCGTTTTTTGGGGTCACGTTTGCGCTGCGCAGCGACCGCGATCAGTTTGCCTTTTTGATCCCTTACATCCGCTTTCGCCGCGACGGCTCAGAAGGCGAGCCGCTGCTGCTGGACACCAATGCGGTCATCGATGCCCGGCTGCCGGGAGTGTTTGCCACGGGGTTTCTCAGCGGTGCCGTGGTGGTGCCACGCTGCGTTTTGGATGAACTCCAGCAGCTTTCTGATTCTGCCGAGCCGGCGCAGTCCCTGCGTGGCAGGCGCGGGCTGGAGATGATGGAAAAGCTACGCGCGAGGCCGGAGATGAAAGTGTCCATCCATGAAGATGGATTGTCCGAGGTGCCGCTGGAAGTACGGCTGGTAACGCTGGCGCGTGAGCTGAATGCGCGACTGCTGACGAACGATGATAATCTCACCAAGGTGGCCCGTTTGCGCGGCATCACGGTGCTAAGCTTCCGTGAACTGGCCGCAGCTCTGAATCCCGAGCTGAGCGTGGGCGATGAACTGAGGCTGCTGCTGACGAAACAGGGAAAGGATAAAAACCAGGCGGTGGGTTACCTGCCGGACGGCGCCATGATTGTCGTGAACAATGCGGCGCCGCAAATCGGCCAGACGGTGGATGTGGTGGTCTCCGGCACACTGCCGACCAGCGCGGGGCGGCTGATCTTTGCGGAGATCAAGCCGGCTGCGTGAAGCGTCTGCGAGACGACACCCCGCAGAAGAGGGCGAGCAGCACCAGCAGGGCGGACCGTGGCTCAGGAACCACGGCGATGGCCATGATGGCGTCCGCGCTGGTGGAAATACGCGAGGCGTACATGCTTGAGGGGTTGTCCAGCGGAAGATCAGGAACGAGGGACCAGCCAAATGCGTCCGATCCCTGGTAGAGGCCGCCGCGGTCAAACAAGGCCGCATTGAAGTCCGAGCCGTCTCCGACGACGTTGTTTGTATCGAACATCCCGTCGATGCTGTAGTTGACGCCTGCCAGCTTCCAGATGCCTCCATCATCCACGAAAACACCGCCGCCTGAGTCGCCATTGGAGAGCGTGGCCTCCTCGGCAGTGCCGCTGGCGCTGAAGGTGGCTGTGAGCAGATCTCCGATGGCGCTGGCATAGATGCCACTGACGATATTGCTGCCCCAGCGAGCCACACCATCCGGAGTCGAATCCTGCCAGCCGTGCAGACTGCTGCTCACGAGCACCTCCGCACCGCGCGGGCCGCCCCTGCCATTGATCTCCATGGTCAGGCCCGTCTCGGAAGATCCTGTGTAAAGAGGCGCATAAGAGGAGAAGTATTCCTGGATTTTAAAGATGCGCAGATCCGTGCCCGCGATGTCCCAGTAGCCGATGCCGCCGTTTGCAGCTGTATCAATGCTGTAGGTCATATCTGCCACGCCATTGAAGGTGCTGCTCTGGGTGAAAGTGCTGCCTTGTATCCCGAAATGCTGTGCAGTGATGAAGTATTGCGGTGCGATCATGGTGCCGAGATAGGCACCGTATGAGCCTTCGTACTGCCAGCCTGAATTCAAAAATGCGCCGGTCGGCGCGGTCGTGTTGTGCAAAGAATCTCCGGTGGCTTCAAAGATTATCGCCCGGCAAGTCATGGACCCGAGGGATAACCAGGCAACGGCGCCGCACACGAACTGTGCGACCATGAGGGCCGATGATTTGGAGGGCTGGAACATCAAGTACCGTCCCACTCCTCTCTTTAATTTCCATAAAATATTGATGAATCACCCTAAAATCACCCCGCGCAGAGGGGCGGAAACTCCTTTCGGAAATGGAATGATGTCTGCTCAGCGAAATCGATGCTCGACACATCGGTCATTTTTGTTATGGATGGCGAGCTTGTGACGCAAAGATGAAAAACAAATGGTTCAACATGCTGGGTGCCTGTGTGCTTCCGCCGCTCGTCGGTGTGGGGGTTTGCGCAGGGATCATCCATTTTTTGAAGGACCATGAAATGTTTCGAGTGGACCGAATCGCGCTGCCCACAGCCGCCAACAGTAAAGTACGTCAGGGGAAGCTGAGCGAAATCGGAGCTGAAATTCGGGCGGCATTGCCGGTGGACGCAACGTTCAGTCCAGAACGCACGCTGCCAATGCCGCAAAACCCGGACAAAGAGGCCATCCGGCGTGCGTCCGAGGCATCCAAGGCAAAAACTGTTTCTCCGGCGAAGCCTGCAAATGCCGAACCCGTGGTGGTCGCCGCTCCTAAAGCTGCAAAGCCTGCACCTCTGACCGCTGTCGAGGTGCCTGCCTGGCGGCCTCTCATTGATCCAATAGCTGAACATTGGACGCGCCTGATGCCGCGCACAGAGGCGCTGCCGCAGGCTTATCAGGCGGTGCTGAATGATGATTCCGCGCATCTGGCCAGGCTGATTGCGATGGGTATTTCACCGAATGAAATGACCCTGGGTGGCGACACGCCGCTGTGTGCGGCGGTGCGCATGGGCCGTGCTGACTGTGTGTATGTACTGGCTCTCTCCGGAGTGAACCTGAACCAGCCTGCACACGAAAAGCAGCCGCCGATTGCTCTGGCCTCCCTGCGCCGCAATGTGCCTGTGCTCAAAGCGCTGCTGGATTTTGGAGTCGATCCCAACACCCGGTTCAGCACCCCGGTCCTGAAGCAAGTCATTGACCGCTGTGCCATCAAAGATCTGCGCAATGCCATGGAGAGCGACCGCGGCATCACGCCGCTCATCTGCTGTGCCGCGCGTGGGGACGTGGAGGGGGCGGTGACACTGATGCGAGCCGGTGCCAAGCCTGGGATGGGCACCACCCGTTACCATCGTTATCCGATCAACTTTGCAGCCACGCAGGGCTACCTCTTCCTCATGCGCGTGCTGCTGGGCAGAGACCCCGATTCTGAGCCGGACACACTCGTCACTGTGGATCTCTCCAGCCAGCGTGCCTGGGTGACCAAGCAGGGGCGCATCATCAATCACACGATGGTTTCAACCGGCCGCCAAGGCTATGGCACACCGGCCGGGCGTTATGTCATCACCGACAAGCACACGTCCCACGTTTCCACGCTGTATCATGTGGCGATGCCCTGGTTCATGCGTCTGAATTGCGGGGCGATCGGACTGCACAGCGGATATGTCACGGGCCAGCCTGCCTCACACGGTTGCATCCGTCTGCCCTACGAAAAGGCGAAGCAGTTCTTCAGCCAGGTACGTGTGGGGGACGAGGTGGAGATTGTGTACTGAGGGCCGAAGGGGGGAGTTTACGTTGGTTTACAGTTGTTGACGATTGTTGACCGTTGTTTCCAATCCGAAAAACCACTGTCAACTACTGTAAACAACCGTCAACAATTGTAAACGGCTCCCCCTACAGCGCCTTCAGCAGTTTGTCGTGGATGCCGTCAAAGCCGCCATTGCTGAAGACGACAATGACGTCGCCTGTGTGGGTTTCCTGTTTGAGGCGGGAGACGATGGCGTCGGTGCTGGCTTCGAAATAGCAGGGCTTGCCACGGGCGGTGACTGATTCAGCCACTTTGGCGGTGTCGAGACGCTGGTCGGCGGCGACTTTTTCGGGATTGGCCACGGCGGCGATGACGGAGCCGTCGGCTTCGGTCAGGGCGTCGATCAGTTCGTTTTGCAGCACATTGCGGCGGCTGGTGTTTGAGCGTGGCTCAAACAGCGCCCACAGTCGGCGGCCTTCGTAACGCTGGCGCAAACCGCGCAGGGTTTCGCGGATGGCGGTGGGGTGGTGGCCGAAGTCGTCAATGATGGTGATGCCGTGGGCTGCTCCGCGCTCCTGCTGGCGGCGGCGGATGCCGCGGAAGCTCCCAAGGCCTGCGCGGATTTCGTCGTCGCTCAAGCCTGCAAAGCGGGCGGCACACACACACATGGCGGCATTGCGTGCGTTGAATTCGCCAACCATCGGCACTTCAAAGGCGGTGCCGTTGATTTCAAACTGCGTGCTCTCAGGTGTGGTGCCGGTGATGGCGATGCGGAAGTCGCAGTCCGTACCCAGACCCACGGTCTTGAAAGGGGCGGGGCATTTGGCGCGGAGGGAAAGGCAGTTGGGATCGTCACCATTCGCGAGAACCAGTCCGTTCCGAGGGACCGTGTTCAGGAAGCGCTGGAAGGAGAGCAGGATCTCGTCGAGGTCGCGGAAGATGTCGGCGTGATCAAACTCGATGTTGTTCACGATGGCGCACTCCGGCAGGTAGTGCAGGAACTTGCTGCGCTTGTCGAAGTAGGCGGTGTCGTATTCGTCCCCCTCGATGACAAAGAGATCGGAGTGGGTGAAGCGCGCGCCGGATTCAAAATTCTCCGGCACGCCGCCGATCATGAAGCCGGGGTTTTTGCCCGCGTGTTCGTAGATCCAGGCGAGCATCGTTGTCGTGGTCGTCTTGCCGTGCGTGCCGCTGATCACAAAGCTGCGTTTGCCCTGGATGACTTCGCGCTTCAGCATCTCGGCCATGGAGACGTAGGGGAGTTTTTTCTCCAGCAGGGCTTCGAGTTCGGGATTGCCGCGTGAGATCGCATTGCCCACCACATACACATCCGCTTGGAGAGGCAGATTCTCCGGCTTATAGCCTTCGGTCACGGTGATGCCTGCATTGCGCAGCACATCGCTCATCGGTGGATAGACCTGGTTGTCGGAGCCGCTGATGGTGTGGCCGAGGGCGCGCAGCGCGACTGCGGTGGAACCCATTGCGGTGCCGCAGATGCCGATGAAGTGAATGTGCTTGGGAGATGCCATGGAGGAGGGCGTGTGGTTCATGTCCCCACGCAGAGCGCGTACTAAAGCAGGCCTTTTTGCCCCCTGCTAAAAGAAAGTTCAGTTCGGCCGGAATAATCGCGCCGACGGGTGCTCACACGTTGCGATGGCTCGAATGAACGAAGCCAGCCGGAACTACCCTACAAACCAACGCACACCACATCCCCTATGAGCACCAAGCACATCATCGCCGCCGCCGCCTTCACCGGACTTCTTTCCGGAGCCTACGCCGCCCAGACCACCACCACGCAGAAGGCCGCCAGCCTCGGCGTCTCCATCGAAAAGATGGCCGACAAGGGCCAGCATACCTGCAAAGGGCACAACGACTGCAAAGGACAGGGCGGCTGCAAATCCGGCGACAACGGATGCAAAGGCAAGAACTCCTGCAAGGGCAAAGGCGGCTGCAACACCATGCCGAAGAAGTAAGGCCTGCAGACTGCCGCAGCCACCGGCACACCCCCGCGGGTGGCTGCGGCCAGTCTGATTTCACAGGATCAACCGTCATCTTTTGAACTACGAACCATGCCAGCAAACCCTCACAACGGCCACACAGACCTCGGCATTGGTCTAGGTCTTCGTGTGCCTCATTATCGGCACATCTTGGAAAAGAAGCCGGTCTGCGGCTGGTTTGAGATCATCTCCGAAAACTTCATGGTCGATGGAGGACGCCCTCTGGAAGTGCTGGACAGCATTTTGGAGCAGTACCGCGTCGTGCAGCACGGCGTCTCGATGTACTTCGGGAATGCAGACCCGCTGAACCGGGATCACCTCAAAAAACTCAAGCGCCTGGTGAAACGCACCAACACGCCGTGGCTTTCCGATCATCTCTGCTGGGGCAGCATCGATGGGCGCTGCTCGCATGACCTTCTGCCCATGCCATACACCAAGAGCGTGGCGAGACACACGGCCGAAAAGATTAAACAGGCCCGCGACTTCCTCGAAGTGCCCATTTGCGTGGAAAACGTGAGCAGCTATGCCGAATTCACGCAGAATGAAATGACCGAATGGGAGTTCCTCAACGAAGTCGTGGAGCACGCCGATTGCGGCATCCTGCTGGATGTAAACAACATCTACGTGTCCTCGCAGAACCATGGCTTCGATCCCTTCGAATATCTCCGAGCGGTGCCGCATCATCGTGTGGGCCAGATCCACATTGCCGGACATACACGGCATGAGCATGTGATCCTCGACACGCACGATCACCCCGTTCCCGATCCTGTGTGGGATCTCTACGCGGAAGCTGTCAAACATTCAGGCAGTACAGCCACGCTGCTCGAATGGGACGACAAAATTCCCAGCTTTGATGACGTCCATGCCGAAGCCCTTAAAGCCAACCGCTACCTGCATGAACACGCCCACGCCTAGCCGGCTTCGCACCAATGCCGACCTGCGCCAACTCCAGCGCACCATGGCCGCGGCGCTCATGCAGCCGCTCACGCGCAAAGATGGCATGCATGCCAGCACGCGGGTCGATTTCATCACGCCAAACGATCGCCTGAGCGGATTTGAGCGTCTAGAGATCTATGCCCGCCAGTACTGGTTCCGCCTGCTCGACTGCCTTTACGACGACTATCCTGCATTGCGCGTTTTGCTTGGCGAGCGCCGCTTTCACAAACTCTGCCGTGAATACCTGGCGCAGCATCCCAGCACTTCCTGGACATTGCGCAATCTCGGCTCCGCGCTTCCCGCCTTCATCACGGATCTAAAAGCGCGTGATGTTGCCCGCGTGGAATGGGCGCAGACCCTCGCTTTTGACGAGGCGCTGAAAAAGCCGCTGCACATGGATGATCTTCTTGGTGCCGATCCTTCCACTCTTCATCTTGGCCTTCAGCCCAGCGTGGTGCTTTTGCAGATTGATCACGCGGTGGATCACTTCATCACCGCGATGAAAAAATCTGACGCTGATGTGCGCGGTTCCGCCAGCCAGGCCATGTCGGAGGCACCCACCCGAGCACGTATCGCCAAGGCACCGAAATTGAAACGTGAGCGGGTGCATCTGGTCGTTCATCGTCACGACAACATGCTCTACTTCAAACGCCTCGCTCCGGAGTCTTTCGCCATGCTCGCCGCCTTGCGGGATGGGCTCACGCTTGCCGATGCCATTGAACTCGCCCTGACCGGAGCCAATCCGGAAACAGACTGGGCCGCGCAGATTCGCGACTGGTTCGCCGAATTTTCCCAGCTCGGCTGGTTCGTCAAATCTCCCCGCAAATCATGAAACCCTGGACCTTCGCCAACACTCTCCTCGACCGCATTGCAAGCTATCTGCCCGATCCCTTTTTGCTTGGCATCCGCCTGTACTGGGGCTGGCAGTTTTTCCAGACGGGCAAAGGCAAGCTCAGCGACATCAGCGCGCCCACCGCCTTTTTCACGGAGCTGGGCATTCCCTTTCCGCAACTAAATGCGTACATGGCCGGCTGCACGGAATGCTTCGGCGGGCTGCTGCTGCTTGTGGGTCTCTTTTCCCGGGTCACCTGTGTGCCGCTCATCATCACCATGCTCGTGGCCTACGGCACGGCACATCTGGATGTGGTGAAGACAATCTGGTCGGATGCCGACTCGTTCGTCACAGCGCCACCCTTTCTCTTTCTGCTCGCTAGTTTGATCGTGTTTATCTTTGGCCCCGGCAAGTTCTCGGCGGATGAACTTCTGCGTCGGCGAAAAAAATCGTGAATGCTGGGAATAACTGTTCCGGCCACGCCTCTCACCTGCATCTCCGACCCATGAAATCATGGAACTCACCCTTCAATTCGGCATTGAACTGCCTGCAACCCGCACGATACCTCGACGCGTGACTGACGCCGTGCCCAGCTTTGAGCAGATCGTGGACGCCCACTATCAGGGACTCTACCGGTTCGCCATGAGCATGTGCCGGCGTGAAGCCACGGCGCAGGATCTGGTGCAGCAGACCTTTTTGCAATGGGCCAAGAAGGGGCACACGCTCCGGGACGCCTCCAAGGTGAAGACCTGGCTGTTCACCACAATCTACCGCGAGTGGCTTAGCATCGCACGACGGGAGAAAAAGTACGAGGAGGTGGAATTTGAACCCGAGCAGCACGGGGCGGCGCAAAATCACGATGACGGCGAGAATCCCCGCGTGGACAGCGCCACCCTCCAGACCGCGCTGGAGGAGCTCGAACCCAACTACCGCGCTCCGTTGGTGCTTTTTTATCTCAAGGAGCTATCTTACCGCGACATTGCCGAGACGCTGGGGGTGCCCATCGGCACCGTGATGTCGCGCCTTTCCCGTGCCAAAGACAGCCTGCGCACTATTTTGCGCCGCCTGGAAGATTCCGCCGCCTCCAACATCATCCCCCTTTCCGCCTCGTGAACCGCGAAGAAGCCAGACTCGAACTCGACGCCACGACGCTCCGCCCCCAGGACGCGTCTCCCGAGGCGCGTGCGATGGCGGAGAGCGATCCTGAACTGGGCGCTTGGCTGAAACAGCGCACCGCCTTTGATGAGCAGGTGGCCGATGCCTTTGCCGCGTCGATTCCTGCCGGATTGCGTGAGAGCATCCTGCAAAACGTCCGGAAACCTGAGAAACGCCCCATGCGCTGGATTCTGCCCACGCTGGCTGCAGCCGCTGCTGCGGTGGTGCTCGGCTGGACCCTGCTGTGGCCCGTGAGCAGCGAGATGCCCGTCTGGCAGGCTGAATCGCTAGCCGCCGTGACGAAAGTCGAGTACGGCATGATGAAGGTCGATCACGCCTCGCATGATCTTGAAGCGCTCAAGAAGCAGTTGATTGCCCATCATTCGCCAACTCCGGCACGTCTTCCAGGCACGGTGGGCTCGATGCCTGTGCTTGCCTGCAAACGCATCCAAGTCGATGGGCGTCCAGCCTCCATCATCTGCTTTGAGATCCAGCCTGGCAAAGAGGCGCACCTCGTCGTGGTGGACAACAGCGGCCTTTCGGGAGCACCACCGCAACTCAAGCCTCAATTCAAACACAGCAAGAACTGGAACATGGCCAGCTGGAGCGATGGCAGCCAGACCTTCCTGCTGGCTACGACGGCCAATGAAGCAGTGCTGAAAAAGCTGTTTGGGCTGGCGTGAACCTGCTACGGAATCTCACTCACCTGCACCTTGGTATTTCCAAGCAGCGTGTGGCAGTTCACGCACTGCTGTCGCAGTGAAGCAAAGGCGGCCGGTGCGTGGCTCGCGTCTTGCTTCTGGAGGGTGGCTTTGAGCGTGGCGAAAGGCCCGCTTTCCCACCCTGCGAGCAGCGGCAGCAGATCAACTGGCGTGCCGTTGGATGCCTTTTGAGTGGGGGCGCTTTGGATCGTTTTGGCGACGCTTTTATGCATGCGCTCTGACATGGCCAGCGCAGCATCCCATTCACCTGCCTGCTGCAGTCTGCGCGTTTCCAGCATTTTGCGCTGGGCTGCTTTCATTCGGTGACTGTTCATCGTGCTGACACAGGAGGCCAGGGCGCACATCGTGACAAAGACGAAAAGTGGTTTCATGGGAGCGGCAAGTGAATCACCGTCCTTCAAATCTGTCACGACCTTTTGCCAGAGCCTCGATTTTGCGGTCGGCGACGCTGCGTTTCAGCATCCAAAAACCGCAGTCGGGGTGGATGAACTTCACGCGGCCTGCGCCGAGCTTTTTCTCTGCGGCTTCAATGCGGCGCGCGATTTCGTCGGCGGTTTCGATGTGGTTCACCTTGATGTCCACTACACCAAGGCCGACGCCGATTTTGGGATCGAGCTCCTTCAGAGCGTCAAGGTCTGCAGCAGGGCGGTGCGCGAGTTCGAGCACGAGGTGGTCCGCACGCAGGGAATTGAGGAAGGTGATGAGCGCGGCCCACTCGCCTTTCTGGATGGTCTGGCCGCCATAGTTGCCAAAGCAGAAGTGCACGGCCTTGGTGCCCTTGACGGCATCGAGCACGCGATTGATGCCGGCGGCGGCGATGGGGGCGTCGGCGGGGTTGCCGGGGATGTTCGCCTCATCGACCTGAACGCAGTCGCATTGCAGATCGGCGGCTTGGGCGGCCAAGGCATCGGCGATGGCCATGTTGAGAGCAGCGAAGTCGTTGTAGTGGGTGTCCAGCAGTGTGCGGGCCAGCATGTAGGGACTGGTCAGTGTGAACTTGAACGGACCACCTGCCACCTTGCCCGCACGGGCACAGTCTTCGGCCAGATTGAGAACACCTTCGGTGATGGGGCCGCGCACGACGGCGGCGGGTTTGCTGCGAAAGGCCATTTCATGCTTGGCCCGAAACGCTGCCGTATCAGCCCGACCGACGCGGCTGTCGATGCCGCCAAGCTTGTGGACGAAATATTCGATCATGCCGTTGGTGTCGGGATGATTGACGTCGAAGCGGTAGAGCTCGCCATCCGTGGGCAGGTCGATGCCCGCCTGCCGCTGGGTGTCGAAGACCACACGCGTGGCGTCAATGACGGCGGCTTCGCTGGGCAGCGCGCTGAGCCATTCGGGGACGGGGTAGGAGCCGACGGTGGTGGTCTGGATGGTGGCCATGCGGCAGACTAGTCAGCATCCCGCTGCCTTGGAAGCCGTGAGTGCCAAAGTCCAAAGGCGGGCAGGATTCGACAAGCAGGGCGCCTACTTCGCGTTCTTCGGCCCCTTGCCACGCACGCTCATCTTGAAGGGGACGCCGGGGGCGTTCCATTCGTCGCGGATGACTTTTTCCAGATAGCGCATGTAACTGTCGGTGAGCTTGGAGGCGCGGTTGGCGAAAAGAACGAAGTGAGGCACCGGGATGGCGAAGCCTTCAGCCTCATTGACCTGGGTGGCGTAGAGGAGCTTGAAGCTGTGCGTGCTGCGGCCGAGAGCGCCGGGGGTGTTCTCGATGGCCTGGGCGAGGAGGCGGTTGAGGGCACCAGTGCCGATGCGGTTCTGCGCGCCAGTGCGTACTTTTTCAATCTGCACGAAAAGCTTGCCGATGTGGTCCTTGTTCTTGGCGGAGATGGCCACCAGCGGGGCGTAGTTCAGGAAGAAAAACTCGCGGCGCATCAATTCGTCGAGATGTTCGATGCGGTCCTTCTGCTTCGCGTCAGGATGAAACAGGTCCCACTTGTTCATGACGAGGATGCAGGGCTTGCGCTCCTCCAAGATGAGCTGGGCGATCTTGCGATCCTGCATCTTGGCCCCGGCGGCGCAGTCGATGACGAGCAGGCAGAGGTCAGCGCGTTTGATGCTCTGCAGACTGCGGTCCACGCTGGAGATCTCGACGACGGTGTCGAGATTGGAGCGGCGGCGGATGCCGGCGGTGTCGATGAGCTGGTAGTGCTTGCCGTTGTAGGTGGCCTTGATGTCCAACGCATCCCGCGTGGTGCCGGGGACATCGCTGACGATGGCGCGGTCCTGGCCGAGAATGGCGTTTACCAGCGAGGACTTGCCTGCGTTTGGACGGCCGACGATGGCGAGCTTCAGCGGGCGGGTGTTTTGGTGCGCGATCGCGTCTTCTGTTTCCGTGGATTCCTTCAGTTCCAGACGCTCGGAGATGAGAGCCACGAGTTCGTCGATGCCGAGGCCGTGGGCGGCGCTGACTTCGAGGGTGTCGGGGAAGCCGAACTTGGTGAACTCGCTGGCGTTGAGCTTGCGCTTCGGGGAGTCGGCCTTGTTGCAGACGAGGACGACGGGCTTGTTGGTGCGGCGCAGCTCACGGGCGAGGCTCTGATCAATGGTGGTGATTCCATCGACGACATCGACGACGAAGAGCAGGAGATCGGCCACATCCAGGGCGATGGAAGCCTCGGTCTGCACCTGGTCGGTCAGGACGTCATCGGTGCTGGCACCGATGCCGCCGGTGTCCATGATCTCAAACCATGCCGGGCCGCGGCGACACTGCGCCACGATGCGGTCCCGCGTCACACCGGCCTGGTCGTGGACGATGGAGATGGTTTTGCCGGCAAGGCGGTTGAAGAGCGCGGACTTGCCCACATTCGGGCGTCCGACGATGGCGACGGTTTTGAGCATTGCTCAGAGAGCACGGTGCGCCCCCCGCGTCAATCTTGTCCCGCAGCCTGCAACTGCCGGACGCCGTCCACCAGATTGAGAATACCGGACAGGGCGGTGAAGGTGGCGGCGAAGAGGGTGGGCCAGATGAGCCATTCGGGCTTGAGGTCCAGCAGGATCCACAAAATGGCCGCCATCTGGGCAAAAGTGGCCGTTTTACCCGTCCAGTGGGTGTGGATCTGCACCTTGCCTGCGTAGTGGTCGATCAGGAAAGCGCCGCCTATGGAGAGCAGGTCGCGCCCTATGACCAGGATTGGGAACCACAGCGGAAAATGCTGCCGCCAGGAGGTGAAACTGAGCAGAATAATGGCGGCGAGCATGAGCAGCTTGTCCGCGAGGGGATCGATGATGGCCCCGAGGCGGGTGCGCATGTTGAACCGGCGGGCGATCCACCCGTCGATCGCATCGCTGATGGCGGCGATGCCAAAGACCGCCGCGGCCCACAGGCGCAGGGCTTCATTCGGATGCTCGCCACGGGCGCTGTCGCCATAGTAGATCACCAGCCCGATGAAGACGGGAATCAGCAGGATGCGGAAAATGGTGATCTGATTGGCGAGGTTCACTGTCCCTGAGTTTAAAGTTTAAGGTTTAAAGTTCAAAGTTTGAATGACGCAGCTTGAAAATTTAAACTGGGAACTTGAGACTGATTCATGCAGCAAATCGAGCCGGTCGATCTCTTGAACGCCTACTGTGAAGGGGCCTTCCCGATGGGGGAGGAGGACGGCTCTATTTCGTGGTATCGGCCCAAGATGCGCGGCATCCTGCCTGTGGCGGACTTCCATGTGCCGCGCCGGTTTGAGCGCTACCTCAAGGATCACCCGTTTGAGGTGCGGTGGAACACGGCCTTTGGCGATGTCATCCGTGGCTGCGCCGACCGTGAGAGCACCTGGATCACGGACGCCATCATGGACACCTACGAGGAGCTGCATCGCCTGGGTTTTGCGCACTGTGTGGAGGTATGGCGGGATGGGAAACTGCGCGGCGGCGTCTATGGGGTGAGCATCGGCGGGGCGTTTTTTGGAGAGTCGATGTTCAGCCGCGAGCCACAGGCCTCCAAAGTAGCCCTGACCTACCTGCAGCGCCGTCTGCACGCACGGGGCTACCTCCTGCATGACACCCAGTGGACCACGCCCCATCTGGCCATGTTTGGCGGGCACGAGATTCCCTGCGCGCAGTATCTGGAACTGCTGCAGCGGGCGATCCTGCGCAAGGCGACGTTTATGTGAGGCGCGCTCAGCTCTCGAAATACGTGTAACCGCGCAGCCCTGCCTCAAAGCTTTCCATGATCTCGCGGCGCTCGATGGCGGTGATCCGCTTGGAGATGACGGCGCTTTCGGCCAGATTGCGGAAGCGGGTGAGCATGTCCTTCGGATCATACTCCACGTAGGTGAGCACTTCGGAGACGCTGTCGCCTTCGAGCTCGCGGCTGTACTTCACCTTGCCGTTTTCCACACGGACGCTGACGACGTTTGTGTCGCCAAGGAGATTGTGCAGGTCGCCGAGGGTCTCCTGATAGGCACCGACGAGGAAGATGCCGAGCATGTACTCGTGGCCCTTTTCGATCTGCGGATCGTGCAGCGGCAGGGTGGGGTTGATCCCGTGGGAGTGGGCAAATTTGTCGATCTTGCCGTCGCTGTCACAGGTGATGTCGGAGAGCACCGCATTGCGAGTGGGCTTTTCCTTGAGGCGATGGATTGGCATGACCGGGAAGATCTGGTCGATGGCCCAAAGGTCGGGCAGGCTCTGGAAGACGCTGAAGTTGCCGTAGTAAAAGTCGGTCGTGATGGTCTCCAGGCGGTCCATCTGGTTGCCGTCATGCTCGCAGCTTTCGCGCATGCGGTCCACCCAGGTGAGGATGTCCCAGTAGAGCTCTTCGCCGTGGGCGCGCTCGCGCAGATTGACTTTGCCGTAATTGAATTCGCTGCGGAGTTTGTCGCGGTAGTAGATGGCGTCGTTGTAGATCTCCTGCAGGCGGTCGCGGGAGGTCTTGGTGGCATGCTTTTCGGCATCCAGGCGCAGCTCGTACAGATTGCGGAGCAGGGGTGGCGCGTCCTTGTCGATCTCAAGATCAGCGATGCTCTTGCGCGGCTCAAAGCGGTTGATGTCGAGGATGTTGATGATCAACACAGAGTAGTAGGCCACGATGGCGCGGCCGGATTCGGTGATCAGATCCGGGTGCGGCACGCCGGCCTCGGCGGTGACTTCGGTGATCGCCTCGATGATGTCGGCGCAGTATTCCTTGGTGCCGTAATTGCTGCTGGCTTCGCTGGCGCCCTTGAGGCCGTCGTAGCTGATGGCCAGACCGCCGCCGAGGTCGAGAATGCCCATGCGTGCGCCTTCCTGCACGAGCCCAACGTAAACGCGGGTCGCTTCAGTCACCGCCTGGCGGATGGCACGGATATTCGGGATCTGCGAACCCTGGTGGTAGTGCAGCATGCGCAGGCAGTCGAGCATTCCTCTTTCACGCAAGTGATCGACCACATGCATGAGCTGCGAAATGTTCAGGCCGAAGACGCTGGCGTCACCGCCGGAGCCGCTCCAGTGACCTGCGCTTTCCGCGCTGAGGCGGAAGCGCACGCCGAGCGTGGGGCGCACGCCCATCTTCTCGCAACGCTCAAGAATGAGGTCCAGCTCTGTGGGCATTTCGAGCACGAGGATGACCTGCAGGCCCATCTTCTGGGCATAGAGCGCGAGGTCGATGAATTCTTCGTCCTTGTAGCCGTTGCACACGATGTAAGCTTCAGGGTCGTGCATGTAGCTCAGCGCGGCTATGAGCTCCGGCTTGCTGCCGGCTTCCAGGCCGTAGTGATACTTGCGGCCGTAGCGGGTGATTTCCTCGATGACTTCCTGCTGCTGGTTCACCTTGATGGGATACACGCCGCGATAGACGCCCTGGTACTTGCCTTCCTTGATCGCGGAGGCGAAGCCCTCATTGAGCTCGTCGATGCGCCAGCGCAACAGATCGCCGAAACGGATGAGCAGCGGGAGCTGAGTGCCGCGCTCGCGCAGTCCTTTGACGATGGAGGCGAGCGAGACGTCCTTGGTTTTTTTGCCGTCCTTCAGCTTCACCACGACCTCGCCGGTCTTTGAGATGTCAAAGTAATCATGCCCCCATTCGCGGATGCCATAAAGCTCGGCGCTGTCGTCGGTGGTCCATGCGGGGGATTTCATTTTCGTGGGCGGGGTTGGAGGGACTTTCAAGGGGCGCGATTATGGGGGCAAATTTGGAAATGCAAAGCGACATCTCAGGGAGGTTCGGGCGCAGCCAGATCGTTCCGGACGGCCGTTGCGGACTTGCGGAAGGCGAAGGGGAGGTAAAGCAGGTAGTAAAACACGAGGCCGACGCCGATGGTGCTGAAATTGTACCAGGGCCACGGGCCGAGCTGGTCAAACAGGCTTGCCTGCACGGGTTTCGCGCACTGAAAGGCGTAGTTTGTGCCGAGCGCCCAGTTCACCACGGCGACCACCGCATACCAAACGAGGGAGAAGCCCATGACGCGCGGCACTGAGCCAGGTCGCGGACGGGCGCCCATGGCAGAGACGACATAAAACGCTGTGACCGGCACGCCTCCATGCATGATGAAGAACAAAACGAAGCGCGGATCTGGGAAATCATAAAAAAGAGCGGGCGTCAGCAGCCCCTGCAGGGTGCCGGCGACACCAAAAAAGTACACCACCTCGCAGGGGAACTGGCGGCGAGTCCACAGCGCAATGACTGCCGCGTAGGTGGCTACATCGCAGTACTGCAACGGCAGCATGATCTGCGTGGTAAGTGTGCCTTGGTATGCATTGACCGCCAGGCCGACGGGATACACGACCAGCAGCAGCGCGCCCAGTACGCGCTGCGAGGCGACAGCCCAGCGCGTGCGGGCGAGCAGCAGCATGACGACGAAGACCCCCAGAGTGATGAGGAGAACCGCCTTGTGGGAAGGGCCGAAGGGATGAAAAGCGGGGGGCACGCACCTACCATACGCGGCTGTTGCGGAAGTCAGTCGGTTTGTGGCATGCTGCGAAGATGTCACGCGCCTATCGTCCCTACTCAAGCTCCAGTAAGCAGATCAGCGGCGGTTGCGCCGTTCTGTTTGGGCTGCCGTTTATTCTGGCCGGACTGGCCGTGGGTGTGTTTGCCTACCTTTGGCCGATTGTGTCATGGTGGTCCGCGCGAGGCTGGGAGGAGGTGCCTTGCTGGATCGAAAAGACCGAGCTCAAAATCACCAGCAGAGCCAAAGGCGGCACCAACTATCACGCCCATGCGAGCTATCGCTATGAGTTTGACCGCCGTGAATATCATTCGGAGAAGGTGAACTTTTATGACGGCTCCGACCGCAAAGGGGGCTTTGAAGAGAAGGGGTATGAGCAGCTCAAGGCATTCGAAGGCAAGGCGCGGCCCTTCCGCTGCTACGTGAATCCGGTGATGCCGGAGGAGGCGGTGCTTTTTCGCAATTTGCGCTGGGGGCAGCTGCTCATGATTTCGATTTTTCCGACCCTCTTTCCGCTGGCCGGGTTCACGGTTTCGATCAGCGGCTGGCTGCAGAGGCGCAGGGCGGCGCAGGCTGCACGGCTGGCCGCGCAGCATCCAGACTCACCCTGGCGCTGGCGCAGTGAGTGGGCTGGAGATGCGGTGCAGGCGAGGGCGGACGGCCTGCCCTATATCCTGGGCATTGCTGGCTGGATTCTCCTGGTGCAGCTGCCGCTGGTGCTCGCGGTGATTGTAGGAGGCGAGATCGCCCATTCATCCATGGCTTTATTTGCATTGCTGCCATCTGTGCTGGCGCTGATCCCGCTTGGCTTTGCCTGGCAGCGGGTGAAATCACGCCGCATCCTGGGACGGCCGACTTTGAAGCTCGGGCAGCTGCCGCTTTCGCCGGGGCAGGTACTGGCAGGCGAACTTCGGTTTGATCGCGAACCTTCCACCCTTGGCTCCGTTTCAGTGCAGGTGCTTTGCCAGCGCGAGATCACCCGCAGCAGTGGCGACTCACGCACGACGACCAAGGAGATGATCTGGGAGCACACAGAGACCTTGCCCACTGCCTTGGCGCGGCGTGACATCGACGGGGTGGGACTGCCGCTGCGTATTGCCATTCCGCGCGGGCTGCCCTGCTCTGCCGTGGACGAGGCATCCATCGTCACGAGCAACGGTGAGCAGCATGTGTGGACGCTGACGATCAGGTCCTCGCGGGGCGTCAAACCCGTGGTGCTTCCGCTGCCGGTGTTTGCGTCGCAAGCTCAGGCAGATGAGGTGGAAGCCGTGGTAAAAGAAGCGGATGAGGATGGCATCACCCTGAGCACGGCCGATCTCGTCGCGCGCCTGAAGGTGCGGGGTCTGCAGGCGGAGTTTGATCCGGATGGCGCTCCCATCTCCATTGTCTGTCCGGCAGGCAGGTTCCGCGGCCTGGGGATCTTTCTGCTGTTCTTTGGCGCGTTCTGGTCCGCAGCATTTTTATTCATGGTGATGCAGGACGCGCCATGGATTTTCAGGGTGGTCTGGGGCATCACCTCGCCGCTGATCATCGCCACCGGTTTCTGGACCTTGCTGCACAGCCGCCGCGTCGAAATAGCGGGTGGCCGGTTGCGCATCCTCAACCGTGTGGGTTTGTTCTATTCGTGGAGCGACACATTTGAGAAGCACCAGATCACCGGTTTCGTATACGACAGCAACATTCAGTCCGGAAGCCAGTTCTTTTACCGGGTGCGTGCGGAGACGATTTTTGGCAAACCGAAAACGGTGGTCGATGGCATCACGGAATCCGTGACCGCGCAGGTCTTGGCGCGAAGGCTGGAGGCATGGAGGGAGCGTGGGTGAATCTTAAACACTAACCTCCATCTCTCAACGCCACGGCGGGATCCACGCGTGCGGCAAACCAGGAGGGAATCAGCGCTGCCAGGAGGCAGAGGGCCACGGCGGTGGTGCAGATGGCGATGAGGTCGGCCGGGTCGGTGTGGGCGGGGATGCTGGAGAGGTAGTAGATGGACTGGGGAAAGATGTCCCGGCCGGTGAGGTGGATGATTTCTCCGCGCAGCCAGTTGCGGATCCCGAGCACAAAGAATCCGCCAGCGAGTCCTGCCAGCACACCCACGAAGGCGACTATGCCGGCCTGCGAGACAAAGATGGCGATGATCTGCCAGGCGCGTGTGCCCAGTGCCGTGAGAATGCCGATCTCGCGACGCTTTTTCACGGTGACGGTGATGGTCGTGTTCATCACGCAGATGGAGGCGACGAGCATGATGAAGAGCAGGATGAACCACATCATCGTGCTCTGGTTCTTGACAGACTCCAGCATCATGCCGTGCTGCTGCTCCCAGGTGCTGTAGCTCCAGCTTTCTGGCAAGGCGCCGGACCCATACATCCCCTTCATGACGCTCTCTGCGTTTTCCGGATCCTTAAGCTCCAGTTCAATGCCGCTGATGTTGCTGTCCAGACTGAAAAACTCCTGCGCGACGTGCAGCGGCACGTAGCCACGCTGTCCGGCTGTGTCTCCGCGCAACGTGGCGACAAGCTTCAGATCCTTCGACAGCACGGTGACCTTATCAAAGGCTTCGGCCCGTTTTTTAGAATCCGCATCTTCAGGTATTTCGCGAACCTGCTGGATGAACTGATTCACGCTGTCCGAAGCGTAAACGACGAGCGTGTCTCCCACCTTAACCTTGAGCTCCTTGGCAAATTTGTCGCTGAGAACGATGCAGTCGTCCTTTAGATCGAAGTCTCCCGGGCGGGTGACGGCTTCCCCCTTCTCGTTTTTGGTTTCCGTATCGCCATCCTTGTCAGCGCGGATGTGCTTCTTGAGTTTTTGCAGCAGTGCATTGTCGGGTTCATCCACCAGGCCGATGACGCTGACGCCCTGCAGGCTGTCCTCGCTTTCGACCACGAGCACTCCCTCGCGACCCTCCCGCGTGTGGCTGACCACGGGCACGGCGGAGACGACGTCCGGGTGTTGCGCCAGAGTCTTGCGCAGTTCGCGCCAGTCCACGGGCTTTTCACCAGCGGGTTCGCCATTGGGCCCGAACATGGACTGCACCATGACATGCGGCTCGAAGCCGATCAGCATCTTGCGGAATTCACGCTGCCAGCCGCTGAAGACGGACATCACAAACACCAGCACGCCAACGCCCAGCATGACGCCCAGCATCGAGATCACGGTGATCACCGAGATGAACGAGCGCGTAGGGCGCAGGTAACGCAGGGCAAGAAAAAAGGGGGCGCTGGTCATGGCGTGTTTGAGTGGGTCAATCGCGGAGCGCGACGGCGGGATCGACGCGCGCGGCCAGCCATGCAGGGGGCAGCGCAGCGAGAAGGCAGAGGGTGATGGAACCCAGGCAGGTGACGGCGATAAACCAGGGCTCGATCTGTGCCGGAATGGTGGCCAGAAACATGCCAGGGTCGGCTTCGCCGCCACCGTTTAGAACAGCGATTCCCAGACGTATCTCATCACGGTAGCGCAGTACCACGCCGCTGAACACGAGACCGAGCACAGTGCCCAGCATGCCGACGAAGGCCGCCTGGGAGACAAAGATGCCCACGATCTGGCTCTGCGATGAGCCCAGCGCGGTGAGAACGCCGATCTCCCGCCGCTTCTGCATGGTGACGGTGATGGTGGTGTTCATGACAGAAAACGCGGCGACAACGGCGATGATCAAAAGCACGATCCACATCATCACGCGCTCATTGCTCATCGCGGCGAGTCTGGCATCTCCGGCATCCGTCCACAGGGAGGCGCTCCAGCCAGGAGGGACGATGCCCGCTGCTGCAAAGCGCTTGCTCACTTCCTTCACCTCGCTGGGCTGCTTGAGTTCAATCAGAACCCCGCTGACCTTGTCGCCAAAGCCGAAGATCTGCTGCGCGGTGGTCAGGGTGACATAGCCATAAGCTCCGCCCGTGTCTGCACGGATGCTGCCCACCATGCGAATCTCCTTTGGGTGGAGCTTGATCTCGTCATACGCCGCCTGACGCTTTGTTTCATCCTGCATGTCCATGGCGGCGTGGTAGCGCTTCACGGCGCTGGTGACGTTGCTGGAGGCATACACGCTGATGCTGTCTCCGGGCCGCGCATTGAGCTCCCTTTCCACGTAGTCGGGGCACACAACGCCGCCAGGCACGAGGTCCAGAGAACCCTCCGCCTTGTTTTTGGCGACCTTGGTCATGTAAAACTTAGCGCCATCCTCAGGCAGGCCCAGCACGTCCATGCCAGACTGCCGGCCGTCGCGCTCCGCATACATGACGCTGTTGATGTAGGTGCTGGAGGTCAGCACCTCCGGCTGCTGCTGCACTTTGGCCAGCACATCGGCCGCGGTTTTAGCGTCGGTGGGCTTTTTGCCTTCGGGATGCAGCAGGATGTGCGGCTCTGAACCGATGAGCGTTTTGCGGAACTCGCCCTCAAAACCTTTCATCACCGAACTGATTACGATCATGGTCAGCACTCCCAGGGCGACGCCGAGGATGGAAATGATGGTGATGACGGAGACAAACGAACGCTTCGCGCGCAAGTAGCGGCGGGCGAGGAAGAGGGTGGCGTTCGAAAGCATGGGGTGGCGCACCAAAGCGATGCCCGGGCTATTTCGCAACTGCCGTGATGCCAAACAACGGCAATGATTTCTGCACGGACTGATACACACCCCAGCTGAGGGGCAGGGCCACCCAGGCCCAGGCGACGAGAAGGAGGACGGTTTTCATGGCGAATCAGGACTGGGTGTTTTCAGCACGGTGGTATTTGGAGTCCACCGGACGGACGAGCAGATTGGCGAGCAAACCGACGATAAGCAGGCCGACGAGGAGGTAAAAGATCGAATTGTAGGCCTGTTCTGGCGGCATGATTTTTTTGTTTGCCGCGGACAGCCGGTCCATGAGTTGCGGACCGATGATGGCCGCCATGGACCAGGCGGTGATGAGACGGCCATGAATGGCACCGACTTGGTAGCTGCCAAACAGATCCCGCAGATAGGCGGGTATGGTGGCAAAACCGCCGCCGTACATGGTGAGGATGAGCCCGGTGGCGATGACGAAGAGCGTGACGCTGCCCTGGCCCTGAATCCATGGAACGCTGGCATACAGTGCTGCACCGAGAATGAAGTAGATGCAGTAGACGCCCTTGCGCCCGATGAGGTCGGACATGGAAGACCAGAAGAAGCGGCCCCCCAGATTGCACAAGGAAAGCAGGCCCACGTACCCCGCGCTCGCCGCCGGTGTGACCTTGAACATGTCCTGAATCATCGGCGCGGCCTGCCCCAAAATGCCGATGCCGGCGCTTACGTTCATGCAGAGCACAACCCAGAGCAGCCAAAATTGCGGCGTCTTCCAAGCGGTGTCCACCGCCACGCTGGCCGTCGTGACAAGTTTTGCCGTGTGCTCTTTTGGCACCCAGCCTTTCGGTGTCCAGTCTTCGGGTGGCACTCGCACGATCAGCGCACCGAAGAGCATGGAAAGGACGTACAGGCCTGCCATCACCAGCAGGGCCTCGCTGGCTCCCACTGAATTGGCTGAGGCAAAGCGTTTCATCAATTCTTCGGCCAGCGGACCGCCGATCAGCGCACCGCCTCCAAAGCCCATGATTGCCATACCCGTGGCCATGCCGGGGCGGTCGGGAAACCACTTCATCAAAGTGGAGACTGGCGCGATGTAGCCCAGCCCCAGGCCGATGCCGCCGATCAAACCATAGCCGGCATACAGCAGCCAGAGCTGGTGCAAGCGCACTGCGATGGCGGTAATGACCAGGCCGCTGCAAAAGCAGATCATGCTGGCCATCATCGTTTTGCGCGGGCCGCTGCGTTCCACCCACTTTCCAAAGACAGCAGCAGACAGCCCCAGAAGGGCGAGGGCGATGGAGTAGGCCACGCCCACATCTGCCTCGCTCCAGTCTCCAGTGACCGGGGCTGTGACGCCCAGCACCCTGGCGAGCGGCTTCTTAAACACGCTAAAGCCATACACCTGGCCGATGCACATGTGCACGGCAATGGCTGCGGGCGGGACGAGCCAGCGGCTGAATCCGGGCGGGGCAACGGTGGCTTCGCGGGAGAGAAAACTCATGGTTGATCGTGGTTGGAGATCGAACAAAAAACCTAACGGGGAGCCGGTTGTTCAGACAAGGAAAGAATGAAGAATGACAAGAAACGAGCGGTTTTGCACGTTCTGAGCACTGCCCGGTGACATTTGCCGGGTTCAATCCACCCACTCCACCTCGATGAAAACACTGCTTACCATCTGCGCCCTCTCCTTCGCCTCCGTCGCCATGGCTGCCGACAAATGCCCCGTCAGCGGCAAGCCTGCTGACTCCAGCATTACCAGCAAAGACAAAGACGGCAAAACCGTCGCCTTCTGCTGTGAAAAGTGCAAAGCCAAGTTTGACGCCAAGAACAAGTAGTAATTCCCCGTGCTGAGGTCCTCAGCATCTGAAAAGCGGAGCCGGGAAACTGGCTCCGCTTTTATATTTTCAGCGCTGCCGGCCTTCGCGCTCCCGCATCTTGCGCTCATAGCCTAGGGTGACGAAATCTTTGTCGCGGGCACGCAGCAGCGCGTCGTCGAGGGAGATGAAGCCGTGGATGGCCAGGTGCGTCACGCTGTCGTCAATGGTATGCATGCCATCGTTCGCACCGATCTGGATCAGGCTGGGAAGCTGCTGCAGTCGGCGGGAGCGGATGCATGAGGCGATACCTTGATTGTTGACCATGATTTCCGAGGCCATCACGCGGCCGTCCTGGTCCAGACGCGGCATCAAATTCTGGCAGATGACGCCTTGCAGGCAGTTGGCCAGCTGGGAGGCCACGAAGTCCTGCTGGTCCTCCGGAAAGGCGTCCAGCACGCGCATGACGGTGGAAGGAGCATCCTGTGTGTGCAGCGTGCTGATGACAAGGTGGCCCGTCTCCGCGGCAGTCAGAGCGATGCGGATGGTCTCCAGATCGCGCAGCTCGCTGACGATGATGATATTGGCATCCTGGCGCAAGGCGCTGCGCAGGGCCTGAGCAAAGCTGTGGGTGTCGCTGCCCACCTGACGCTGGCGTACGAGGCTGCGCGAATGCTTGAACACGTATTCGATGGGGTCTTCGATGCTGACAATGTTGACCTGACGCTCGCGGGAGATGTGCTGCGTCATCGAGCTGAGCGTGGTGGTCTTGCCGGAATTGCTGGTGCCGGTGACGAGGATCAGTCCGTCGCGCAGGCCGCAGAGATTTTCCACCGTAGGGCCGTGGCCCAGATCACGCAGCTCGGGAATCACGTCAGGAATGAAGCGGAAGGAGGCCTCAATGCGGCCGAGCACGTAGCAGGCATTGCCACGGAAGCGGCCCAGATTTTCCACCTGAATGGCAAAGTCCAGCTCCCAGTCCTGCTCCAGCTTGGTTCGCTGTGTTTCCTTCAGCACACCGAAAACAAGTTCGCGGATGTCGCCGATGTCGAGGATCTCGTCCGTCAGGGGCTGAAGCTGGCCGAAGATGCGTCCCGTAGGCGCGGCGCCCACGCTGAGGTGCAGGTCCGAGCCCCCCTGGTTGGTGACCATGGCCAGGTATTCGATGAGATCGTGGGAACGCATGATGGGTGAAGTGAGTGTCAGGAAATGCCCCGGGCGGCGCGGCGGAATTCAGCCTCGTTGCCGATGGCAGCGACGGCCTCGGCTTCCGAGATCACGCCCGCCTGATAGGCAGCCACGGTGGAGTGCAGGAAGGTGCGTGTGTTGGGGTCGCTACCACGGCTGAGGTAATCCGTGATGTCCCCGATGTTACGTTTGGCGATCCAGTCTCTCACGGCGCCGCCGTTTTGGATGTATTCCGTCAGGAGGACGAGCTTGCCCTGAACGTTCTGGACAAGTTTCTGGCACAAAACGCCGACCAGCTGATGCGAGAGCAGGTGCAGACCCATGCCGACCTGATCCGGAGGGAAGAGGTTCACAAAGCGTTCCATTGTGTCTGAAACGGTGGCGGAGTGCATGGACGCGAGCACGAGATGACCCGTCTCGCAGGCTTGGAGGGCGGTGAGAGCCGTTTCCTGATCGCGGATTTCCCCCACGAAAATCACATCCGGAGCCTGGCGCATGGCGCTGCGCAGTCCGCGGGCAAAGGTGGGAGTGTCTCGGCCTACCTCACGCTGGGTGAAGAGGCAGCGGTTGTTGGAGAATATGTACTCCACAGGATCTTCGATCGTCACAACATGACGTGCGATGTTCTCATTCATCCACTGCAGCAGCGCGGCCAGCGTGGTTGATTTTCCCTGGCCGGTGGCTCCGGTGACGAGGATCATGCCATGCTGCTTCTGCGCCCAGCGCTGCAGCAGCCAGTCGGGAGCGCCAAGCGTGTTCAAGCTGGGGATGTCCGTGCGGATGCGGCGCAGCACGGCAGCCATACGGCCCAGCACCTTGTGCAGATTCACGCGGAAACGTGTGTGCGTGCGGGAGATCAGGCCGGAGTCACGGTCCGTGTCATTGAGCGTGTCTCCACCGCATGCCTGCCAAAGACCCGCCATGTGAGGCAGCAGCAGCGGATCATCGCCAAAGATCATGAGCTGCTCATTGATCTTCATGCGCGGCACCTCGCCTTCCTGCAGAAAGATGTCACTTGCCTGGTGTTCTTCAGCGGCTTGGAGGATGTCGTCGAGAGTGATGGCCATGGGTTTGCAAAAGCTAGCGGGCGCCGCTCAGGTGCTCAAGCCTGCTCTCCGGCTTTTGTTACAAAGTATCTGGATCGCCGCCATGGTCTTCCAGCAGCTTTCCGCAGTACCACAGCATGCGTGGCAGATGGAAGGGACCTTTCCACGTGTTGCCCTTCAGCCGGACCGATGGCGTACCATCACGGTGGAGATAGCCATACCACTCTCCGTGCTCTGTGTCAGGGAAATGCTCAAAACTCCAGTCATGCACCTGCTGGTGCCAGCGCGCGTATTTGGCATCTCCGGTGATGCTCCAAGCGAGCAATGTGGAGATGACGGCCTCATTGTGCGGCCACCAGAATTTCATGTCCTGCCAGTATTCCTGCACCGGCTTGCCCTTCACATCGCGGAAATAGAAGATGCCGCCGTGCTCCGTGTCCCATCCCCGCAGCCACATGCAGTCGAGGATTTCCAGCCCGAGCTTGATGTAGCTCTTCTCACCACGCCAGCGGCCTTCATGCAGGATGAACCAGGCACACTCCAGCGCATGGCCCGGATTCAGCGTGCGCCCGTCGAAGTGGTCAATAAGAGAGCCATCGGGTGATACAACCTCCATCAGCGCACCAAGGTCCGGTTTGAAGAAAAACCGCTGGATCTCCAAGATGAACCGGTCTGCCCATTCCGAGCATGAGTGGCCGGAGATCTTTACGTCGCCCAGGTTCCCCCGCAGCTCTTGCGCCGTGGCGATGCCAATCATCAGCGCGCCGATGCCCATCATCGGCCGCGTGTTCGGCTCGATCTTCGGATGGAGCAGCCCTTTCTCGAACGAATACTTCAAATAGGTGGCGAAGTCACGCTTGGCACGCTCAGCGTAGCTTTCGTCGCCCGTTGCCTTCGCATAGGCGGCATGGGCAATTGCGGCAAAGGCCTCGCTGAAAACATAGCGCCGCATGCGCAGCGGCCTGCCCTCACGGGTGACGGTAAAGAAAAGCTTTCCCTCCGTGGAGTAGCCGTGCTTCTCCAGAAAAGCCAGGCAGGAGCCGGCCGCCTCAATCCAATCGCTGCGTTTTTCCACCATGTTGTAAAGCGTGGCGAAGGTCCATGCGGCGCGGCCTTGAAACCAAATGCTCTTGTCTGTGTCGAGAATCGACCCATCACGATCCAGCGACGTCATGATGCCATCAAACTCACGATCCATGCCATGCCGGATCCAGAACGGCATCACGTCATGCAACAACGTGTCGCGGTAGAGTGCCTGAAGGGTCTGGCGGTAAGAGGGATCAGCAAGAGTGCGGTTCATTTGGCCCACTCTGGCCGCTCGGCCGCAAAGGTCACGCGTTCCTTCGACAAAGGATGCGTGAAGGTGATGCGGAGCGCATGAAGGCAGAGCGGGGGATCTCCCACGGCAAGAGTCTGCGTGTCACCGACCTCGCCGCCGGGCAGGTAGGCGGCATCTCCCGCGATCGGGAAGCCTAGATGCCATAGGTGGATGCGGATTTGATTGGTGCGGCCAGTCAGCGGACGAGCCTCCAGCAGCGCAGTGCCATCGGCATCGCGACGCAGCACGCGGAACTCCGTGCGGGCTTCCTGCCCGTCTGCATCCACGCTGCGGCCGCCGAGTTTTCCGGCCTCGCCGCTCACGGGGGCATCGCAGGCAAATGCATCCTGGGGCGGATGCCCTTTGACGCGGGCGAGATAGATTTTATCAACCTCGCCATGCTCAAACTGCGGCTGTACCAGGCTGGCAAAATGCCGCGTCTTGCACAGCACGGTCACGCCCGTCGTGTTGGCATCCAGGCGGTGCACGCTGCGCGGCTTCAGTGGATGCCAGACGGTGTTGAGGATGAACTGCAGCGTGTTGCGGTTGAACCTGCCACCCACATGCACCGGGAGAGGCGCGGGTTTGTTCAGGACAATGATTGCCTCGTCTTCAAACAGCACGCGGATGTCCGCATTCACATCCGGCTCATGCTGCGCGGGCTTCAGGTGCAGGTAGCGCTCTCCGGCACGCACAATCTGGTGGGCCGGGACGATCTCCCGGTCGTCCGTCACGATTCGTCCTTCTTCACACACGGCGAGCCACTGCTCGCGCGGGATGTGGGGCATCACATGGCAGAGGCACTCGAGAATGGTGGTGTTATCACAGGCCTCGGGTACATTGAGCGGCCGCGTTTGGTCATAGGGCACGCTGCCTGGCAGCGGCGTCACGGCCTTCCGTAGCGCGGCGTGGCGCAGTTCGAGATTTTCGCGCTGCTGCTCCTCGGTCGTCTTGAAACAGTAGGGGCAGGACACATGCGCCACGTAGCGCGGGTCAGCCTGCTCTTCGGCTGTAAGCGGCGTCTGGCAGGCGAAGCACTGGGAGGAAGCCGTCTCATGCAGACCCGGATCGACCCCCACACGTTGGTCAAAAACAAAGCACTCGCCTTCGTAATGTGCGCTGCCGCATTCCTCAAAGTATTTCAAAATGCCTCCTTCGAGCTGCCACACATGCTCAAAGCCCTCGCGCTCCATGAAGGGGGCGGCTTTCTCGCAGCGGATGCCGCCGGTGCAGAAGGACACGACTTCGGCTTTCTTCATTTCAGGGGGCAGCTTGCGAACTGCTTCAGGAAATTCGCGGAAGGAATCGACCCCGGCCACAACCGCGCCTTTGAAAGTGCCCAGCTTCACCTCGTAGTCATTGCGTGTGTCATAGAGAATGACCGGGCGGCCTTCATCCAGCCACTGCTTGAGGACCTTGGGTTCCAATCTTGGTGAAGTGTATTTTGCAGGTTCGATGCCATCCACTCCGAAGGCGATGATCTCTTTTTTGATGCGCACCAGCATGCGGCGGAAAGGTTGCTCCGCGCTTTCGCTGTATTTCGGCTTCAGCCCCTCCAAGCCTGGTATGAGCCTCAATTCATCGACCAGTGCGTCCACGTTTTCCCGTGCTCCCGCCACGAACATGTTGATGCCTTCCGTGCTCAGCAAAATCGTCCCTTTAAGGCCTAGGCTCTTGCAGTGCTCCAGCAGCCGTGCACGCAGCTCCTTCAATCCGGAAAGGTCGGCGAACTGATAGCAGGAAATGTTGGTGATCGTGGCGGTGGGGGCTGACATGGACAGTGGAGAGAGCACATGAACAGGCGGATCGCGAGTGCAAAACAGTGGGTCGGTCGCAGGAATGGAACAGTGGAAAGCAATTGAGATCAAGCTTGCCATTTCCTGCCGTTCCCGCTCCATTCCCGCGCATGAGACCTTTGTTCCTTTTCCTTGTTGCCGCAGCCAGCGTTCAGGCCGCTGACTGGGCGGTGTGGCGCGGCCCGAATCACGACGGCATTTCCACCGAGAAACTGGCGGGGACGGCAGTGAAAAAAGTCTGGGAAAACCAGATTGGCATCGGCTTTTCTTCTTTCACCGTGGCCGCCGGTCGCGTTTACACCACCGGGCATGCGGATGGGAAGGACACGGTCTTCTGCTTCGATGCGGAAACGGGCAAGGAGGTGTGGAAGCACACGTATGCCGCCGATCTCGGAGACAAGTACTACGAAGGCGGAACCTCAGCCACGCCAACGATTGATGACGGCAGGGCTTACCACCTCAGCCGCTGGGGCGATCTGCTCTGCTTTGACGCGGCCACGGGAAAAATCGTCTGGCAGAAAAACATCAAGCAGGAAACTGAGGCGGACATTCCGGACTGGGGCTTTGCGGGTTCGCCGCTGGTCGCGGGCAATCTTTTAATCGTCAACGTAGGCAAGGCCGGCACCGCCGTCGAAAAGGCCACGGGAAAGACCATTTGGACCAGCGACAAGGCCAGCTCCGGCTACTGCACGCCCTACCCCATCACGGTGAATGGAGTATCCCAGGTCGTGCTCAGCTCGGGTCGCGCCTACAAAGGAGTGAAACCCAAGGACGGAACTGTGCTGTGGGAGCATGCTTGGACCACCAGCTACGGCGTGAATGCCGCCGACCCCATCCTCAGCGGCAACCGGCTCTTCATTTCCACCGGCTACAACAAAGGCTGCGCGGTGCTCGACATTTCGTCAAAACCACCGAAGGAAATCTGGCGCAACCGCTTGATGAAAAACCAGTTCAACTCCTGCGTGCTGCTCGAAGGGCACCTCTACGGCAGTGACGGGGATTACGACAAAGCGGCTGTGCTGAAGTGCATCGACTTTGATACGGGGACCGAAAAGTGGAGTGATGCCGGCGTGGGTTTTTGCTCTCTTACGGCCGCTGATGGCAAGCTCATCATCATGACGGCCAAGGGCGAACTCATCATCGCCAAGGCCATTCCGGCCAAGTTTGAGCCCATCTCCCGCACTCCAGTGCTCACGGGCCGCTGCTGGACGGCACCCGTGCTCGCGAATGGTCACATCTATGTACGCAACGCTGCGGGAGCCATGGTGTGCCTGGCTGTCCAGTGAGACGGTCTATTTATTTCCTCAATATAAGCTCACAAATGGTCGATTGGTCACCATGAAGTAATGGCTGGAAGTTCAAACGCGCATGAAAACCAGCACACACTTCTCCGGCCTCATCCCTCTCTGGCTCAAAATAGCCTACACCGCGTTCATGGCGGTTTTGATTCCCGTTTACTGGTACCACTACGGACCGACAAACTTCCTGTATTTCTGCGACATCGCCCTGCTGCTCACGCTGGCGGGGATGTGGCTGGAGAGCCCGCTGCTCATTTCCATGCCGGCGGTTGGTATTTTGCTGCCGCAGGCCCTGTGGTGCTTGGATTACTTAGTGCAGCTGGCCGGTTACACCCTGACGGGGATGACGGCGTACATGTTTGACAGTGCCAAGCCGCTCTTCCTTCGCGGCCTTTCCCTCTTCCACGGCTGGCTGCCTTTTCTGCTCGTGTATCTCGTCTTCAAAGTGGGCTACGATAAACGTGCGCTGAAAGGCTGGACGGCCGCCTCCATGGGGCTGTGCCTTGTGGCGTTCTTCTTCCTGCCTAAGGCCGGTGCAGCCCTCGCGGACCCCAATCTGCCACGCAATGTGAACTATGTCTTTGGCATGAACGATGCAAAACCGCAGACATGGATGAGCCCGGAGCTGTATCTCCTGACATGGATCGCGGTGCTCATCATCGTTGTCTTTGTGCCGACGCATTTCGTCTTGAACAAAGTCTGCCCTTCGCCTGAACAAGCTGCCACCAAACGCGCATGAATGCCTCCTCTCCTCCCGCCCTCGAAACTCAGTGGCAGCGCGGCTTCTGGAGCCTGATGGGCACCCAGTTTCAGGGCGCTTTTTCCGACAACGTGCTCAAATGGCTGGTCATCTATCTTGTGATCGCGCAAAAGATGCCGGAGGATCAGCTGCAGGCATTGGTGTCAGATTCTGGCATGTACTTTGCCATTCCTTTCCTGCTGCTGTCCATGCTGGGTGGGTGGATGGCAGACCGCTTCAGCAAGCGCCAGGTGATGATAGGCGTGAAGACGATGGAGGTCGGCATCATGATCTTCGCCACCTATGCGCTGGCTTCAGGCCGGATGGGGTTGCAACTCGCGAGCATCTGCCTCATGGGGGTGCATAGCGCGTTCTTTGCCGCATCCAAATATGGCTCGCTGCCAGAGCTGGTGCCTCCGGCGAAACTCTCGTGGGCCAATGGTGTCATCGAGATGCTTACATTTCTCGCCGCGATCTTTGGCACACTCGCCGCCGCATGGCTGGCGGAGAGCTTTGCGGGCAAGCCTGCGAGGTCAGGCGGCATCCTTCTCGGACTTGCGATGGTTGGCTGGCTGATGAGCCTCGGCATCACACGCGTGCCTGCGGCGAGTCCTGACAAGCCCCTGCGGCTGAATTTTCTCGGAGACCTATGGCGAGAGTTTAAATGGATGCGCAAGGACAGCGACCTCTGGCGCGCCAATCTCGGCAATACTGGCTTCTTCTTCATCGCAGTTCTCATCCAGATGAACCTGGTGCTCTATGCGGAACAGGTGCTGCACATCAAGCCCATGGAAAACAGCGCACTGCAGGTGGCGCTGGCGGTCGGTATGGCCGCAGGCAGTCTGCTCGCCGGAAAGCTGAGCGGCGATCACGTCGAGTATGGCCTCATTCCGCTCGGCGCCTTTCTCATGGCCGCCATGGGTTTTGCTCTGGGCTGGACGGACATTCCCAAGGCAGCCTTCACCTTGTGCCTCACACTCCTGGGAATTGGTGGCGGAATGTTCATCGTGCCGCTGGCCGCGGTGCTGCAGCATCGTCCGCCGGCAGATCGCAAAGGATCGGTGCAGGGGGCGGCTTCGTGGCTGTCCTGGGTGGGCATCTGCGCAGCCGCCGTATTGCAAAAGGAGCTGAACACACGACTGGGCTGGACGCCGGGAGACATCTTCTGGTTCTGTGGTGGGAGTGCGGTGATCGGCGGCATCTATGTGACCATGTCACGCCCGCTGGCTCTGCCTGCGTTGCTTAAACGATGGTCGCGTGGCATGCTCAACAGCAATCATGGCTGAGATACTTCTGCTTCCATTCGGCAGCGCCGGAGACGTGTTTCCCTTCATCTGGCTGGGACGGCTGCTCATGGCGCGCGGGCATCGTGTGAGAATGATCACGGCATGTTTGTTTGAAGACAATGCACGTAAGGCGGGGCTGGAATTCATCGCGCTGGGAGAGAGGGACGAGTTTGAGTCCATGATCCGCGACCCACGCATCTGGCAGTCTGGCATCGGCACCAAGATCGTCTTTGAGTTCGCCGCCAAATCGGTGGAGCCCTACCTCGCCGCCATCGAGAGCTGCGGCAAAGTCGATCTCATGCTCGCGCCGATGACGGCCTTTGCCGGGAGGCTCGCCCGTGAAAAGCACGGCATTCCGCTGATCACCGTGCATTTGCAGCCCGCCGTTTTCCTCAGCGTGCACGAGACGCCTCTGCTGCTGCCGTCCATGCGTTTTTTTAACCGCCTGCCTGTGTGGCTCAAGAAGCTGTTTTTCTCCCTGCCAAACCCCGCTGATCTTTTCGCCCTGCCGAAAGTGCGCCGCATCTGCCTGGCGAATGGCGTCAAACCTCCGCGCGGCCTTTGGCGGGAGTGGTGGGACTCGCCGGATGGCGTGCTGGCCTTGTTTCCGGAGTGGTTTGCCAGGCCGCAGCCGGACTGGCCGGAGAATCTGCTGCAGTGGACTTTTCCGCTTGAGGATCTGGCCAAGGAACAGGCGCTCAAACCTGAATTGCAAACGTTTCTGGCAGAGGGAAAGGCACCTGTGGTGTTCACCCCTGGCAGCGCCAACGTGCAGGCCGCACGTTTCTTTGCGGTGGCGGCGGAAGCCGTGCAGCGCACTGGCTGCCGAGCGGTTTTTGTCACCCGAGAGCCGGGCCAGGTGCCGCCGAATTTGCCGGCAAGCGTTCTGACCGTTGACTACGCGCCGTTCAGCACGCTGCTGAAACATGCGGCGGTTTTCGTGCATCATGGCGGGGTCGGCACTTTGTCCCAAGGCTTGGCAGCCGGTGTGCCGCAGCTCATCATGGCCATGGCGCATGACCAGCCTGACAATGCGGCTCGTCTGGAGCGACTGGGAGCCGGAGTCGGCCTCAGCGTGCGGGAATTCAAACCCGAACGGGTGACGCGTGAGCTCAAGCGCCTGATGAACTCAAGCCAGATTCGCCAGGCTGCATTGGAGTGCGCAACGAAGCTGCGACAAGGGCCATCTTCAGAAGACGTGATGAAGTGGATCGAATCGCGCCTGAAGTAACGGAATGGATTCCACCTCGCCCAGCTCCCAAGTGCCCGAACGCAGATTTGGCCTGCTGCAGGCGACTGCACTGAACATGTCCAACATGCTCGGTGCCGGGCCATTCATCACGATCCCGGCGCTGATGCTGACGATGGGCGGACCACAGTCGATGCTTGGCTGGGGGGTGGCGTTGGTGCTTGCCCTGGCCGATGGGCTGGTCTGGAGCGAGCTGGGAGCCATGCTTCAGAAATCCGGCGGTTCGTATGTTTATCTGCGGGAAGGCTATGGACGGGAAAAATGGGGTCGATTCATGGGCTTTTTGTTCATCTGGCAGTTCATTCTCAGCGGGCCTTTGGAACTCGCCACAGCCTATGTGGGAGTGGCGCAGTACTTGCAGCCGCTGTGGCCGCAGAGCAGCGAGTTCACCCGGTTGTGCGCTGGTGCTGGCGCAGGCCTGCTTGTGATTTTTTTGTTGTACCGGCGCATTGAATCGATCGGCAAAATATTGATCACCCTGTGGGGCGGTGCGCTGCTGGCCATGGTCGTGGTGATCGTCACAGGAGTTCTGCATTTTGACTCGAAACTGGCCTTCGATTTTCCGCCCGATGCCTGGCATCTAGACGCCTTCAAATGGGGCGCACTTGGGGCTGCAGCTCGCATTGGCATGTATGATTACCTGGGCTACTACGACATCTGTTTCATCGGCGATGAGGTGAGGCAGCCCGGCAAGGTAATCCCACGCGCAGTAATGCTCAGCCTTGTGCTGGTGGCGCTGATCTATTTTGCCGTGAACTTGTCGATCATCGGCGTGGTGCCCTGGCGCGAATTGGTGAGCACGGAAGGGCTGAGCAAACCCGTGGTTACCATGATGATGGCGAAGATTTACGGCACCGACTTTGCGCAGGTCTTCACCGTGCTCGTGCTGTGGACGATGGTGGCCTGCTGCTTTGCCATGCTGCTGGGCTATTCACGCATTCCGTATGCTGCGGCGCGGGACGGCAGCTTCTTCAAACTCTTTGGCCGCCTTCATCCTCGCCTGGGTTTCCCCCATGTGTCCCTGATGGTCATCGGCGTCATTGCCGCGGCGGCCACTTTTGTGAAGCTGGGGACACTGATCGATGCCCTGCTGACCACGCGCATCGTGGTGCAGTTTGGCGGGCAGATTGGAGCGCTGATTTTGCTGCGGCGTGTGCGGCCGGAACTGGAGCGTCCATTTCGCATGTGGCTCTATCCACTGCCGGCGCTGATGGCCCTGATGGGCTGGGCGTATCTGCTTTTCACCACGGACCGAGTACTCGTGATCTATGGAATGGCGGCGCTGCTTCTGGGTGGCGTGGCTTTTCTCGTCTGGAGCTGGAAGATCCGGCGCTGGCCATTTGCGGGGACAAAAGACACTTGATTTGGAGGCGCTGTGCCGATGTATTTCCCGCATGACACGAATCCTCTCCTGCCTGCTGCTTCTCGCCGTCTTCCTTCATGCCGATGAACTGGATCCCAAGGACAACACCATCATCCTCGGCAAACGCGTTGGACTGATCAAGCCCGGCATGACCGCCGCCGACATCGAGCACGCTTACGGGAAGGACAGCCTCAAGCAGCAGAAGATCTCCGGTGCGGAAGGCGAGGAAATCGAAGGAGCCAAGTTGTTCGCTGAGACCGACCGTGAACTAGAGATCGTCTGGGACCCGGACAACGAGAAGAAGAAGGTCGTGTTCGACATTCGCGTGATCGGCAAGGCCTGGAAGTTTGAGAACGGTCTCAAGGCCGGCATGACGGTCGAGGAAGTGGAGAAAATCAACGGCAGGCCCTTCAAGATCGCTGGCTTTGAGTGGGACTACGGCGGTTACGCCAATTTTGACGGGGGCAAACTGGCGGGCAAAGTGAGCATCCGTTTCAATCCCTCCGTCGAAAACATCCCTCCCTACCTCAGCGGCGACAAGCAGCTCTCCTCCAACGACAAACAACTGCGCGCCGCCAAGCCCCTCGTCGAGGAAGGCATCTCGGTATTCATGCGCTAAGAGGATACACCGCCACATCGACTCCTGGCGAGCCAATGATGTGATCTGGTGGGCGCTGCGGATCGGCAAACCCGGCCTGCAGAAGGGGATTTGCATCCCATGCCTCCAGGCTTGCCTTCGCGAGCGGATACGGCGCGTGATTTACCTGCCCGCAGCGGATGCCGCGTGCAGTCCGTGAAAAAAGCAGGTAACGCTCGGCCAGAAAAAAGGCGAGCGTGCCAGCCTCGGCGGCCTGCACTTCAGCGTCGATGCAATAACGAAAGTGCGATGCACTGGACTCACCCCGTCGCTGGCAGCGGTAGTCGATGAATCCATCATCCTCTGCTGCACTCATGCGTGCATTCTGATAGGGCAGATGGAAGAACGTGCGTGCCGTCCACACCGCGAGCGGTTGATTGCAGTCGAGCGAGTAGAACCACACACACACCAGGCCGCCCTTCCTCATCATGCACATACGTGCGTACGTTGAGTTCCAGGAAGTCACTGATGCCCCGCACAGCAGGCAGAAACCGCGGACGAATTCCCCGCATGTAAAAGGGCACGATGGCCAGCCAGGCATCGCCTTCAAACGTGTCCACATACAAGCCTGGAGGCAGCGTGCGCTGAATTACATCCGCATTCCAGCGCCAGTGCAGGAAGAGCAGGCTGGCCCAGGACTGGTACATCACATGCGCACGCTTCGGACGCTCGCGGAAGGCGAGGCGGGATTCTAGTGTGGGCGCTTGCATGAGGTGGGCAGACATACTGCATACGCGCGTGGCGTCAGGGAGAAACGATTTCGACAAAATGACTGCCCGAATTCCCACCCGCCTGAAATTTGTCACACCGACGCTGCTGCTGCTGGCTCTTACGGGGCTTTCATCCTGCGCCATGAAAAAACCACCTCTTCGAACCGTGCCCTTCGTGGATCTCAAACGCTATATGGGAGACTGGTACGTCATCTCCCACCTCCCCAACTCATTGGAGAAGGGCAAGGTTGGAACCATTGACCGCTACCAGCTGCGCCCTGATGGCAGGATCGACAACGCTTTCCTCTTCCACAAAGGCAGCCTGGACGCCCCCCTCCAGCAATGGAAGGCGCTGGCCTGGGTGTACAATATGCAGACAAATGCAGAGTGGCGCGTGCAGTTCATCTGGCCCCTTCGCTCACCCTATCTTGTGATCGATCTCGACAAGAACTACCATTGGAGCGTTGTGGGCCACCCCAAGAGGAAGCTCGGCTGGGTGCTGAGCAAGAGTCCCACGATGGATGAGCACACCTACCAGGGCATCCTGGATCGCCTATTCAAGCAAGGGTATGACGTCAGCAAATTTGAGAAAGTGGCACAGAAGAAATAAAAAGCCCCCGGCGATGACTCGCCGAGGGCCGTGAGAAACAGGATCGATCCGGATTACGCAAACAGCTTCGTCACTGGCTTGGCCTTCACGAGTTCACGCGGCTGATTGAGGTGATTGTAAACAATCGTCTCGGGATCAATGCCGACGGCGTGGTAGATGGTGGCGAGGAGCTCGGTGGGATGCACGGCGTCTTCGGCGGGAGCGGAGCCGGTTGCATCGGATTTGCCATGGACGTAACCGCGTTTGATGCCGGCACCACCCACGACAGCAGTGTAGCAGTAAGGCCAGTGGTCACGGCCGTCGGCGCTGTTGCCGTTGCCGCTGGTGGACACGCCCTTCTCAGGGCTGCGTCCGAATTCGCCGAGGGCGACGACAATGGTTTCATCGAGAAGGCCGCTGGAATCGAGGTCTTCAAACAGTGCGCTGAGACCCTGGTCCAGCATGGGGCCGGACTTTGTCTTCATGCGGTCCGTGAGGCCCACGTGGTGGTCCCAGGAGTGGTTGTCGGAATTGGCCACCTTGGGCCAGATGACTTCGACCACGCGCGTTCCAGCTTCCAGAAGGCGGCGTGCCAGCAGGCAGCTCTGGCCAAAGGTGTTGCGGCCGTATCGGTCACGAAGCTTGGCAGGCTCGCGGTCCAGGGCAAAGGCATCGCGCGCACGGCCGCTGGAAATCAGGTTCAGTGCCTGGCTGTAGTAGCTGTCCAGGCTCATGTCCTTCACTGCAGCTTCGATCTGCGGCATCTGGTCATTGATGGCATCGCGCAGCTTGGCGCGGCGCTCCAGACGCACGCTGAAGAGGTCCGGGCGGAGCTGGAGGTCGTCAATCTTGATGCGGTCCATCTTGCCCATGTCGAGGTCATCGCCATCGGGGAAGAGGGTGTAGGGATCGTAGGCCTTGCCGAGGAATCCTGCACCGCCGCCTTTGCCGACGACGTTGGACTCCTGCAGCGGGCGCGGAAGCTGCACGAAGGGGAGCATGGGCTCCTGCAGCGGCTTCAGGCGCACGATGTTGCTGCCGAAGTTCGGGAAGTCCTTGGCGTTCGGCGGCTCGAGCTGGCCGGAGGGGCTGACCTTGTCCGTGGTGTAGCCGGTCATGATCTGGTAGATGGCCGCCGTGTGGTTGAAGAGACCATTCGGCGTATAGCTCATTGAATTGATCATGGTGAACTTGTCGTTCACCTTCGCGAGTCCGGGCAGGATCTCGGTGAAGTGCTTGCCAGGAACTTTGGTGGGGATGGTCTTGAAGGCACTGCGCACCTTGTCAGGCACGTTTTCCTTAGGGTCCCAAAGGTCTAGGTGCGAAGGGCCGCCCTGGAGATAGATCATAAGCACGTGCTTGGCCTTGCCCCAGCCGGCGCGGCCTGCGTTCGGAGAATTCGCCGCCATGGCTTGGCCACGAAGCACGTTGTTGAGGGTGAGGCCCATCATGGAACCTCCGCCCACGCGCAAAATGTCACGGCGCGAGAAGCCGAGGTTTTTGTCGCAAAGGTCTTTGCCGGGAACGCCAGGGATGCGGAACATGGTGTGCTAGGGGTGGAGATGGAAGGTCAATATCGGGGGCATGTACGACAAGGAAGAGCTGATCTTGCCATTTTAGGGGTAGATCGTCGAGTCTGGGCAGGAAAGTCCATGCTCAGGGCGAGGATCATGCTGTATCCCTCTTTTTACGGCGGAAGGGGTGCCAGAGCTGCCCCAGGTAGTTTTTGGAGATCGGCTCATGAATGCCAAAGGCCTCCGGCTCGTGATCAGGACAGCGGTAAGTGCCAAAGAGGATGTCCATGAGCGGTGAGATGTTGGCGTAGTTCCCCGCATCCCGCGCCTTGTCATGGTGCCAGTGGTGCAACGCTGGCGCCCCGAGAATCATACCCAGCGGACCGATCGGCAGCCGCACATTGGAGTGGATGAAGACCGCCCACAGCCCCCGAAACGCCAGAAAGCCCGCCAGCGTTTCCAGCGGAAAGCCAAGCACAAAGCCCGGCAGATTGATGATGCCCACCGTGTAGATCGTATCCAGCGGATGCTCCCTGTGCGCCGCCAGCCAGTCCAGATGCTCCGCGCTGTGATGGATCGAATGAAACCGCCACAGAATCGGCACCGCATGCTGCAGCCGGTGCGCCCAATAGATGAGGAAATCGCTCAGCACCACCATCTCCACGGCCTGCACCCACCACGACTGCGCCGCCACCGCCGCCCGAAAATTCGCTGGCACGATGCTATCCAGCCAGTCGCTAAAATGCCCCAGCGCCCAAAACACCAGCCCGCTCCAAAGCAGATACTGCCCCAGCAAAAAACACAAATCCGTCCAAAACGCCGGTCGCAAAAACTTCTGCCCCTCCCGTGCCGGAAACAGCTTTTCCAGCGGACGAAACAGCACCACCAAAAACAGCAGACTCAGGCTGGAGGAAAGGATGATGGCAGGAACTTGCTCAGGCAGAGAGACGTTCATGGCTTTGGCGGTGGAGTGGCATTCTCATCCGATATAACATTTGTGGCAGCATCAGATGGGTTGGACGGCGACAAGGTGAGAGTGGGGATGCCTGGAATCCCGAGTGCGGAAAGTACTTCAATGGTTGCAGGATTTCTCTTCGCATCGTTGATGGCGTTTTGAACTTCGTGAGTGGAGAAAAGGTTGGGAGGTGCTTTCGAACCTGAAAACATCACACGCTCAAAGGGCACAATGCTATATTTGTATTGTGAGTGGGTCACCGCTTGATATTTGGAATGTGAATCCACCACCGTGCGATGTCTGGATTGTGAATTGAGCACATAGACGATCAGCAGCGTTAGTGATGACATCAGCACCGCGAAGCGAATAAATGGGGAGGAAGTTTTCATGATCGCATCAAATCCCCAGAACGGTTCCAGGAGGCTTTCCAACGCAGCGTGTCTTTTTCGGACATGCTTTCTGAGGTAAATGACATGGAATGCAGAGCCGCCGGTGCGGGCAGGTTCTTCAGCCAGAAGAACTCCCAGCGGGGCTTTGCGTCAAAGCGGCGGTGTCTAATACAATGGCAGGCCGGGATGGGATCTTTAGGGCGACAGTCGATGTCAGTAATTAAGCCATCCGTTGTCACCAGTACACAGAAAGCCGGATCGAGAACCGCCATTTGGTTGGTGAGATCCATCAGGTAGGAATAGGGATTCACACGTTCTTGGAACGGTCGAAGTTCCTCATCAGTCAGCCATTCGATATTATACGTGTGCTTCTCATAGATCGAAGAGTGCATCGTGAAGAGTAACTGCGGTAAGGGGGCGGCCTGGCGTTCGATCTCGTTCCCCCCCTCGTCCAGCCACTGTCTGAAACTGCTGCTGTCCGCACGATGATCGGTCCCCCAGTCGGCTAAACGCACCACACTCCCCGCCACTACCAGCGCGAGAAAGAGCACCTTCATGCCGTCGGGACGTCTCATGGCTTTTCCGCTGGAGCAGCCGCAGGATTGGCCGAGCTGTACTTCGTCTTCAGCATCTCATTCGCTTTTGAAGTGGAGAAAACAGGGCTGGTAAGCGACTTGGAACTGGGAAACACAAATTCCTCCTTCGTTTCTCGCGCCTCCGTCCGGCCTTTGGATTGAGCATAGATCACATAGCCGGCCAGCAGCGCCAGAGAAGTCACCAGACCTCCAATTTGGATGAGTTTAGATCGTGTTTTCATGCGCGAAGGAAACATCGAGCAATTTCATTCACGGCTTGGCAGGAGGCTGTTGCTGCTTGCCGGTCTTCAAAGCATTTCCAACCACCGTTGTCCCACCCGTAAACGACTTGCTGCCGGACATGATCAATGCGCCGCTCTTGGAGCCAGGCATCATGGACGGATTGGCCTGCTTGTGCGCGAACCACGCACAGCCAAGCAGCAGTCCCAACGAAGAACAAACAACAGCACAACGCAGGACAAGACGAGCACGCGGCAATTTCATGCCACAAATGGTACTGTGAGCGCGGGGACAATGTCGAGAACATTTCTCACAGGGCTTTGCGCCACCCACCTTACTGCGGATCAGGATTCGGCACGGGGATTTCGTCCCCCGATCGGAAGTTATAACGTCTCAGGGAGATGTGAGCGACTCCTGAAAGGTCCTCTGCCAAAGATGGCGTCGAGACATGACTGTCATTGTGGGTGGCCCCCGTCTGGCTGCTCCCAGGAATGGCAGCCGCAGATGAATGGGAAGCACCTGCGACAAGCCACGCATCCTGGCGAGTGGACGACGCCGCAACACCATTGGGCGCCACGCTGCCACCACTCATCGCTTGCTGGTGCTGTTGTTGCTGAGTTCCAATTGCTCGCATCGTGCTGCCTGAATGCTGGCTGAGCGACTGCTGCCGCTTTTGCAGTACGGCCTGTGTTGCCTTGGTGCTTTCCACAGCCGCCACCTGCCTCAAGTAGTCCGTGCCGAAATAAACTTCCGCAGTCTCCACTCCCAGCGACACCTTGGCCCGCATGTCATTGCGTCTTCCAGACCCCACGTGCACTTGCTCCAGCTTGAGTCCATTCACCGCGGTCTGACTCCTCCTCAAACGAATCCTCTCATTCGTTTTCACATTGGCCAGCACCACGGTCGGGTCCGCCAGATTTCCATACACCGAAGCGATGACCAGGTTCTCGGCAAACGAGGCATTGGGCACCTCGGCCGGAGTGGTCTTGACCGTGAAGGGATTGCTACGCCACCCTCTTTCATAACGCGACACCGGATGCGGCTTCGGTGGCGCAAATACAGCAGGCTCTCCGGCCATCACGCCGCGCGCAATCCATGTCAGTGCAAGGATCACGTGACAGGTTCGCAATTGAAGTGTGCTGATTGGCTCGCGCATGTTTCGAGAGGCATCTTTTCACGCGCATCCGTATGCAAAGACAATCTTCATCGCAACATTTTCGACCCGCGTGCTTGAGCAACGAAATTGTTCCGGGAACAATTTCGTTCCGCTTGATGCGTTGATGCAAAAACGCTGAGTGCTCCAATCGGCGGCGATGAACCTCCGCCCGCTCACATGGCTGATTCCACTCACTGCATTTGCAGCGGTGGCGATCTTGCTGCTGATCAACACCAACACTTCCGCCAAGTCAGAAGATCAGCGTGAAGACGCGCCCGCAGCTCCTGTGGCACAAGCGGCAGCCGCCTTTTCAGAAGAGGATCGCAGGAGCTACGCGCCTCTCTCGTTCGATGAAATGTTCGTGACTCCCGCTGGCCCGAAGGGCTTGGAATACACCACCAAGATCAAAGCCATGGATGGCAAAAAGATTTGCATCACCGGCTTCATGGTGAGGCATGCTGACATCGATACCAGCGCCTTTCTTTTCTGCGCCATACCACGTGTCTATAATGAGCGTGAAGAAGGTTTGGCGGACAGCATTCCTCCGCACATGGTCTATGTCATCCAGCCCGTGCGTGGGCAGGAGGCGCCCGCCTGGCGGCGGGAAAAGATGACTCTTTATGGCACGCTCGAGCTGGGGTCCCACCAGGAGCTGAGCGGTCGCATCTCCCATCTTCGTCTTCGTTGTGAAGCCATCACGGATGCTCACACCAGTGCCTTGCTGGAGGTCAGAAAGCCCGTCGCCTTTCAGTTGGGCCGGGCCGTGCCGCTCCCAGGCGATGTGGGTGCGCTGCCGCGCTCAGACGTCCCCGCCCCTTTCTTCAACCCCAGAAGAAACCGAGACAATAACATCACCTCTGACATTCCATGAAACTCAAACAAACCACGCAGTTCATCGCTGCGCTGAGCGGCCTTTGCGCCCTCGGCAGCGCCTTCGCGGCGCCCACCGTCACACGCCTGACTCCGCCCAGCGCGCTGTTCAGCTACAATGACTCCACGCCTCCCTACATCTCCCGATTCCTCCCGGCTCAGCGGTTTGATCTGCAGGCCACCATTACGGCAGATGCAGGCAAAACGATCACAGGCGTCGTGTTCAAGGTCAACGGCGTCACCGTCGTTCCCGCCGCAGGTGCCTCCGCCCTCACCAGCATCGGCTCCAATCAGTTCAGCGCCGTGGTCCGTGCTTATTCGAACACCACCCCCGGTGTGAAAACACTGACCGTGGAAGCCACACAGAGCGACTCCCTTCAGGCCACAGCCACGGGCAACTTCGAGATCGCCAACATCGTCCTGAACGCTGGCCGCAAAGCCAAGAACATCATTTGGATCATTGGCGACGGCACAGGCATCGCCCACCGCACCGCTGCACGTATCGTCTCCAAAGGCGCTGCACTTGGCAAGGCGGTCGATCCTCTGGCCATCGACACGCTTCCTGTCACCGGCATCGTCACCACGCACTCGCTGAACTCCATCGTCACGGACTCCGCCCCTGGTGCTCATTGCTACTCCACGGGCAACAAGGCCAACAACGGCCAGGAAGGCGTCTTCCCGGATGACACCACCGACAAGTGGGACAATCCCCGCGTCGAGCACATGGGCAACTACCTCGCCCGCACGCAGGACAAGTGGCTCGGCATCGTCACCACCGCAGACGTGGAAGACGCCACACCTGCCGCCTTCGCCGTCTCCACTCAGGACCGCGGTGCTGGTACCGGCATCTGCGACATGTACCTTGATGAGGCTGCTGCCAATCACAACCTTCACGTCCTCATGGGCGGTGGTCGCAAATGGTTCCTTCCTTCCACTACGGGCGGCTCCGCACGTGTCAACAGCACCACCGCTTCCGGCGCTGACTACGTCGTCCCGACAGACATCCAGACTGGCTGGAGTGTGCCTGCCGGTGCTGTGGATCCCAACCGCGACCTGATCGCTGATTTCCAAACCGCTGGCTTTTACTATGCGCCGAATCTCGCAGGTCTCAACGCCATGACCGGCAGCGAAACCAAGCTGCTCGGCCTTTTCAACTCCGGCCATATGGACGTCTCTCTCGACAAGATCGCCTACCGCCGCACCAGCACTGCCGCTGCCGGCAGCCTGATCAGCACCTTCCCGGATCAACCCATGCTTGAAGAGATGACCGACAAGGCCCTCAGCGTGCTCAGCAAGAACGCCAATGGTTTCGTCATGATGATCGAAGCTGCCTCAGTGGACAAGCAGGCTCACAACATGGACACCGAGCGCTGGGTGCACGATGCCATCGAGCTTGACCGCGCCGTGGCCCGTTGCATCGCCTTCCAGGCTTCCAATCCAGACACGCTCATTATCGTCACCGCCGACCACGAATGCGCCGGCATCAACATCATCGGCGGCAGCCTCGTCACCAACAGCTCCCTCGTCACTCGTGCAGCCTCCGGTGGTGGCGCAGCGCAGCTCCGCGCTCCGGTCGTCGGCACCTACGACAACGCGAAGTTCCCTGCCTACACCAATGCCGCTGATGGTTACCCCACCACGATGGATGTGGACTACCGCATGCTGATTGGGTATGCCGGCAACTCCGACCGCTATGAAGACTGGCTGACCAATCCGACCTACAATCAGGATCCCATCGCCCGCGACACCGCCGGCAATTTCCTCGTCACCGGTCAGCAGCCTGGCACCGGCGTGCAAAGCGCCGTGCACACCGCCTCCGACATCCCTCTCTCCGCGGGTGGCCGTGGCTCCGCAGCCTTCACCGGCGTCTTCGACAACACCGACGCCTTCTTCAAGGCCATGCAGGCCGCCATCGGCGGTGCGAAGTAAAACTCCCTTCGTCTGTTTCTTATGAAGCGATTTCTTCCTCTCTTCGCGCTGGCCGCCATGTGCGCCAGCACGCAGGCGGCCACGGTGCTGAACTACTCGTTCACCTCCGATGCCACGCCTGCTGTCTCAGGCAGTCCACTCACGGGCACTGTGTCGGCCGCTTACGCCTACATCGAAACCGTCGATTCCAACGGCGATCCGCTGCCAGCTCCAAGCTATCGCCCCGACACCACCGCGCCAGCCATCACCGTGGGCCTTCCCTCGGCACGTGGTTACGGTGCGCCAATTGCGGGCAATGCGCTTGACGTCGTGGACCAGTCCGTCTTGTTCAGCTTCAGCACACCGCAGGACATCTCAGCCTTCGGTGTGACGCTGGACAACAGCACCCTTGGCACCCCCTTCGGCACGGCCATCGAGTTCTACAATGCCCTGGATGCACTGCTCTACAGCATAAATGTGAACCAGACGACATCCGGATTCTCAGTCAACCAGTCCGCCCTGGCGCTCTCCGGAGTCAGCAAGGTCGTACTGCCCGCCGGTGCGTTTTATGACAATCTCAGCATGACGACGGTAGCGGCGGTGCCCGAGCCCTCCCGCATTCTGCTGCTGGGTCTCGGCACATGCGTCGCGGTGTTCCGCCGCCGTCGTATGTAAACAGTGTGTTGTTGGCCCGGATGACCCGGTGGGGAGATTTCTTCCTGCCGGGTCATCTTTTCTTTTTTGCTCAGACCAATTTTTCTCCCTCCGGCCGATGAAAAAACGACGCTCCACTTCTTTCGCACCACAACGACGTCCCGGCTTCTCATGGTTGAACTGGGCCTCGATAGGTTGTCTTATGCTCATGTTCACCCTGTGGTTCACCGGCAGGCCCGCGCTGCAATGGTGGCGCTCTCGGCAGGCCGGAAGGTTCCTGACTTCGGCCCGTGCCGAAATGGACAAAAAAGAGTGGGTCGGGGCCGCACGATGGATACGAGAAGCCTTTCAAATCGCCCCTAAAGATCCCGCCGTGCTGCGTGCCATCGCAGACTTCCAGATCCGCACGAATGCTCATCCTTCGGATGTTGTTCAAACCCTCCAGCGCCTCTCCAGCACTCAAGATGCGGCCCCCGCGGACATCGCCAAGCTCGCACGTGCGCAAATTGATCTTGGCTCCCACGATGCTGCCCGCAAAACACTCGCCCTTCTGCCCGAATCCCTGACCGCCGAGACAGAAGCCTACATTTTAAAAATGGAGAAACGTGACAGCGAGGCGGACGCCCGACTCAGAACGGCGCTGACCGCCGGAACTGGTGAAGAAAAAAACACCCTCAAACTGGCCGTCCTCGACCTCAAGCAACCTCAGCCCGAAATCAATCAGCGTGGCCGCAACAGCCTTTGGAAAATGGCTCGGGAAGACGGCGCAAATACCGCGGATGCCATCAGCATCCTCGCCGCAGATCCTTCCCTGAGCGCACAGGAATCAGACCGCCTCCTGGAGATTGTGCACGCCTCGCGCCAGGCCGCCTGCAGAGAGCTTCGCTATCCAGTGCTCACAGCGCTTCTACGCCTGCGGTCGGATCAACGTGACGCCCTCTTGGATCGTGAAACACAAGCCGTCGCCAGCGCGGATCAGGCTCAAAGAATCGCCTTCGCACACTGGCTCTCCGCGCTCAATGAGCACAGGCGTCTGCTTGCCTTTCTGCCCCCCGATTTGAAATGGAAAGACATGCCCGCAGACATGGCCCGGCTCAAACTCGAGGCGCTGGCCCAGGCGGAGCAGTGGAGCGCTCTGCGCACGGCCTTCGACCGCGACCGCGACCTGGAAAAAGTGCTGGGCGCAGTTTCATTCAATCTCTGGCAGGCACGCGTTGCCTCCGCAATGGCAGAGGGCGCTGCCCTCGTGCAGCAGCATCTGAATCTTGCCTTCGATGCCACGGCTCGCGGGCAGGACACGGCGGCTGCGGTTCAAGTGGCCGAAACGGCGGAAAAGCTCGGTGTCCTGAATCTGGCCACCGCCTTCTATCAGGCCACGGCCGCCCTAGCATCTTCGCCTCAGGGCCGCATCACGCTCCTTGAGAGGGCCTATGCGTTGCACCTTGCTGCTCGCGACACCTATGCGTTGCTCCAGGTGGCGGTGGAGATAGCCAAACTCACTCCCGGCAATCAGGCCAACTCGTTCCGCGCCGACTATCTGGCGCTGCTCGTAGGTGAATCGATCGAACTGGTGGCCTCCAGAATGAACGAGACACAGGAATCGTCCGACACCGAATACGCCGCCCGGCTTCTCCTGCTCAAAGCCATGGCCGCCCACCGTCTGCATGCTCCCATTCAGGAAACTGGCATGCTCAAAAAACTGCAAATTCTGCCGTGGCCGCCAGGACATCGTGCCGTCCTTGCCGCCATGCTCACCACCAGCGGCGACGAATCCGCGGGATTTCAGCTCGCCGAAAAAATCCCCATGGCATTGCTCCTCCCCGAAGAAAAAAAATTCCTCGCTATGGCCAGGTAGAGGTCAATCCTCAAACATAAACTCATTGCTCATCAGCAGCACTTGCGCGAGCTGGCTGAGGGCGCTCTGGGGCTTCGCGCGGCCGATGGGCCAGCGGCTGGCGTCGCAGAAGTCGGTTTTGGAATTGGTGAGGACTTCGCCGGTGTCGGCGCGGCTGATGGTTGGCTGCCAGTCGAAGCTGTCGCTGTCGGTGCCGCCTTCGTTGTGAATGATGAAGCAGAGGGTGTCTCCGCGTTTCACCTCAGCAGTGAGCTTGACGGGGACTTTCTTGTTCTGTGGGTTGCAGAGCTGCTCGGCCAGAATGCCGCTGCGCTCATTGTACACCCAGGCGCGGACGCCGTCGCCACGATCGCTGCTGCGGCTCAAAACGCTGTCGATGTCGATTTTCATGTCCATCGGCACATGCCAGCGGGCGGTGACGACGTATTCACTTGGCGCGGCATGGCCGCCGTAGTTGGCCCAGAAGACGTGGCCCCATTTTGGATCTGGAATCTTGGCTGCTGGGCTCCAGATTTTTTGGCCGCCACCGCCGCGATCCGTCAGCTGCGTGAAGGCCAGGAAATCGGTGAAGCTCGGCTTGCCCTCAGGTGTGCGGGTGAACTTCATGGTGCCGTAGCTCCAGCGGAAGGTCTTTTCAGCATTGAGTTCGGTGGCATCGGCAGCGAAGCGCTGGGCCAGCTCCACTTCATCTGGCTTGGGCTCGCGAGCCAGAATGCGGTGATACATTGCGCGGATGGCTTCGGAATCAAGCGTGGTGCCAGCCAGCGGAGTTTCTTTCGCGATGGCATCCGCACGGGCGCGCATGAAGGGGCTGTTCATCAGGAAGAGCGCCTGCTGTGGCACGGTGGTGTTGAAGCGCTGCGGGCTGTGGCTGTCCGGATTGGCAAAGTCAAACATGGCAGGCACGCTGGCCTGATCGTAACGGTCCACCTTGAGGTAAACGGTGCGCAGGGTGTCGGCGTCCTTGGCATTGAGCTCCGTGGCGCGTCCTCCGTGGCGGTGGGTGTCGAGTTCACCGGTGACCGCTAGGATCGAGTCACGCATGGTCTCATAATCCAGGCGCTGGCGGTTGAATCGGCTCAGCAGGTCGTTCTCAGCATCCTTCGTGAGCTTCTCCGGCGTGGCGTGGCTGCTTTGCTGAAAAGTGCGGGAGGTGAGAATGAGCGTGTGCAGCTTTTTAAGGCTCCAGCCGTTTTCCATGAACGTGGCGGCCAGGTAGTCCAGCAGGTCCGCCTGCGCGGGCTTCGGAGTCTGCACTCCGAAGTCGCTGGTCTGGGAGACGAGCGGCTTGCCAAAATGCTGGAGCCACACGCGGTTTACGATCACGCGCGCCGTGAGGGGGTTGTCCTTGCTGGCGATGTGTCTCGCCAGTTCCAGGCGGCCGCTTCCATCGTTGAACTTTTCGCCGCCAAACATGGTGAGCCAGGCGCGCGGGGCGGGATCGCCCTGGCGTGCGGGATTGCCGCGAATGAAGACGCGCACGTCCTGTGGCTTGGGTTTGTCCACCATTACCATGGCACGCGGCGGAGCGCCGGGGTGGGTGCTGTCCAGCTTGGTACGCTCGTTGTTGAAGCGGACCACCGTTTCGCTGTCTTTGCGGGTGAAGAACACATTCGCGCCCTCCACCGGCACGGACATGGGGGAGAGCTTGTCCTGCATGAGCTGGCGCACCGGCTCCACCTTGCTGTCGAGAATGATGCGCGCGTAGGTCATGGACACATCCTTCATCGACTTGGGCGGCGTCTGGGAAAACGCGGCGGCGATTTCTGGCGTGCATCCGCTCTCCGGTTTTGCGAGTTCCTGCACGATTGCGGGCGCCTTGGCTGCAAACTCCGCCTGGGGTAGCTTGGCAAAGCGGCTCCACGCGACCATCGTCGCATGCGGCTTGGCGGTGAGGGCGTAGCGCTTCAGGAAGTCGCGCCATTGATTGGCCACGCGGTCACGCAGCTTCATCTGTCCGGCTTTGCCCTTGAATTCGGTGCTGTCCTTGATGTCAGCAGACTCCTGGGCAAACGCGAGGTACTCGGCCAGACGCTCCGGCTTGCGGAATTCGTCGTAGACGGTCTGTTTGAAATCGAGCTCTTTCTTTGCGATCTCCGCCACCTTCGCGTCATAGTCCTTTGCGTCGGTTTCATTCGCCGCCTTGCCGATGACGGGCATCACGGTGTCATCCGGCTCGTCGCTGCTGTTCAGGATGCTGTACATCGCATAGTAGTCGCGGCTGGGGATGGGGTCGAACTTGTGATCGTGGCAGCGCGCGCAGGCGACCGTCAGCCCGAGCAGGCCACGACCGATGACATCAATGCGATCATCCGCGATGAGCAGGCGGTCATTGATGAAACGCTCTCCCACATTGTAAAAGCCCAGCGCCGCGAGGTCGGGCGAATTGGGCGTGGCGGCGGTGATCCGGTCCGCTGCAAGCTGGAGGCTCACGAATTGATCGTAGGGCATGTCATTGTTCAGAGCCTTGACGATCCAGTCACGATAGGTGTAGGCAAAGGGATAGAAATTGCTGCGTCCGGCCACCTGGTAGCCATTCGTGTCTGCATAGCGCACCACATCCAGCCACATGCGTGCCCAGCGCTCGCCATACGCAGGCTGGCCCAGCAACTGTGCCACGAGTGCCTGCGGTTCAGTCTTTTTCTGCAGCGCCTCAAACCTCGGCGGAAGACCGGTGAGGGTGAGGTAAATACGGCGCGTCACCGTGGCGGCATCCGCAGGCGCGGCGAAATCGAGCCCGGCGGCCTTGAGCTTGGCGCCGACAAAAGCATCGATGGGATTGCCGGTGAAGCCGGCGGGCAGCGCGGGTTTTTGCACCGGCTTGAAGGCCCAATGCTGCATGGGATCGGCCTTCGGATGCTCCGCCACGGCTGCCTCTGCTGGCCAGGGAAGTCCCATGCTGATCCATTTCTCGAGCGCCGCGATCTGCGGTGCAGCCAGCTTGCCTCCCTTTTTCGGCATGGCCTCGACGCCGGCGGCATGATTGATGGCCTTGATCAGCTTGCTGGCGCTGGGATTGCCGGGCTCGACGACTTTCCCATACTCACTGCCGCGCACGATGGCCTCCCGGGAGTCGAGCCTCAATCCGTTCTGATGCTTGTGCGCACCATGGCATTCGTAGCAGCGCTCTGCGAGCACTGGCCGGACGTTTTTCTCGAAAAACTCGATCTGATCGGGGGGGAAGGTCTCAGCGGCTGACGCGAGAGAACTGGCGACGGCAAAGCCGCCCAAAACGAGAGAGGGAAACTGGAAGCGCAGGGTCATGTGGGGGTTCGACAGGGTGATCCTACATCACTTCCCGCCAAAATCCATACGCGCAGCACGCGTGCCACCTTGCAGGGCGTAAAAGGCGGATTTTGCCAGGTTTCAGGCCTCGTTTGCCTTGAGCATCCGCAGCATGTTGCCGCCGATGACCTGCCGGACGGTCTCGTCGCTGTGGCCGCGCATGATCATTCCAAGGGTAAAGAGCGGCCAGTTGGACCAGGCCACGCTCTGCTCCGCCTCGATGGTCGTCACATAGTTATCCTTCGGCCAGAGATGCTCCCACCTGTCGGCGCTGCCGCCCGGGGCTTTGAGGAGCTTGGCGCGCTCCTCTTTGTCAAAGCGGGAGGTGTAGGCCACGTCACAACCGATTGCGGCATGCCTGGCTCCGAACTTTTTGATGAGGTGGTCAAGGTGGTCCATCATCGCCGTGATGTCTCCCTTGCCCCCAAGGAAGCGCGGAATGCAGCAGATGCCCACCAGGCCGTCCGTGTCGCAGATGGCCTTGACGGTGTCATCTGGTTTGCCGCGGAAGTGTTCGTAAACGCCGCAGCAGGTCGTGTGGCTGGCCACCATGGGGCGTGCGCTGGCCTTCGCTGCGTCGTAGGCCGTCTTCCAGCCACTGTGTGCCACGTCCACGATGACGCCAACCTTGTTCATCTCCGCAACGGCGGCGTGGCCAAAATCACTCAGGCCGCCGTCGTGGGGTTCGCCCGCGCCATCTCCCAAGGGGTTTCTACGGTTGTAGGTCAGGTGCATCATGCGGGCGCCGAGTTCATGGAAGATGCGCACAAAGCGCAGTTCATCGCGCACGCTCTCCCAGTCCTGCATGAGGGGTACACCGTTGGTCGTGAAGCAGATGCCGACGTTTCCGGCCTTCTTTAACGCGACGATTTCATCCGCCGTGACCACTTTTGAAAGCGCTGGTTTCAGCAGGTCGGTGGCTTTGGTGAAATGGGCGAAGCGTTTGATCAGCCGCATGGGATCGCTGCCTTCTTCTCCTGTGTTTTGGAAAATGCAGGTCACGCCGGCAGCGTGGAAGGCATCCAGAAATTCCTTGCGCTCGCGTTCATTCGTCGCGTTGCGGTTCATGGACATGGACTCGCGCAGGTCGGTGATTTCCGCAGCACCGGCACCGGCTTTGATGGCCTCGTTCATGGCCTCGGCATCGATGGCGCAGCGGGGGGCGAAGCCGTAGCTTTCAAACACCACCGAACCGAAATGCAGCTCCCATGCGTGCTCGATCTGAGCTTGTGTCGGTTTCAGCAACCCGAGAGCTATTTCACGCGGCTTGTCGATGGCTGGATTCCCGGTGATCCAGGATTTTTTCGACTCCTGGGAGCGAACATGGATGTGGAAACCGCCCGCGCATGCTGCGATGGGCAGCGCCTGGAGCAGCCGGCGGCGTGTGAAGGAAGCGTTCATGAGAGGGAACAAACGCACCCCGGCTGCTGTTTTAGAGCAGGATTTATGGAGCCTAGCGGCGCAGCTTCTTCTTCAGGCGCATCCAGGTTGGAACGTCGAGATCCTCGCCCTGCACGATGGAAGGCTCGGTGTCCTTGAAGCGGCCGCGATCTTCTTCGCCGAGGCTGAAGGTCTGCTGGCTGTCTGTGGACTTGCGAGTGAGCACCGCGGTAGTGGCGCTGATCGTGGACTCGGGTTCGCTGTCGAAGGAGATGAGATCGTCCTGGGCGGGAGCGACTTCGGTCTGCAGGGTGACACTGCGGGCAACGACAGAGGCAAGCGTCGATTCTTTGTTGCTGCGGGCGGCATCGGCCAGCTCCTTGGCGGCCGGAGTGCGCACAGGGACGCGTGCTGTCTCCGGAGTGGATGCGATCATCGGAGCTGTGAACTCTTCAAAGGCAGGTGCTGGCTCTTCAATGTGCACCACCGGCTGCTCGAGCACTGGCGCGGGGGCCGGTGTTGGAACAGGTGCGGGAGCTGGGGCAGGGATTTCAACGGCCGGAGCCTTGTGGTTGCTGGTCAGCGGAAAGGGAAAGGCCTCGCCTGCGGCGGGGACGGACGTGAATTCCTCAGACTTGAAGAGCAGGTCCGGGGGGGACTCCACAGGCGGAGCATAGGGGGAAGGGGATTTCCTCGTCGCGACCTCGCGTTTTGGCGCTGGGGCAGGTGCCGGGGCCGGGGTGGGGGCTGAAATCGGGGCGATGGGCAGTTCAGCGCGTGGCTGCAGCATTTCCGAAGGAGGAGCCGCTGCGGCGTGGGCATTGAGCTGGTTCAGCCCCAGCGAGCTGATCAGGGTGACTGCGACTGCATCTCCCAGCTTGGAATCGACTCCAATGCCAAAGAGAATGTGTGTCTGATCCGGCACATGACGGCCGAGCTGCTTCATGACGCCTTCGACTTCCACCAGAGTCAACGAGTCACCGCCGGCCACATGCACCAGCAGGTTCTTCGTCTGGTGAAGGAGACGTCCGGAGTCGATGAGAGGACTCTTGAGCGCCTTTTTGAGGGCTTCGGTGCCACGGTTCTGGCCGCGGGCTTCGCCGAACCCGAAGAGGCAGCGGCCGTTGGCGTTGGCCAGTGCGGAAGTGAGATCATCTAGGCCGAGCTTTACCAGTCCAGGCGTCGTGGTGATGGTCGAAATGGCGCGCAGGCTCTGAGCGATGAGCTGATCCGCCTGGTTGAAGGCTTTCTGAATGCCGTCCTTGGGCAGGATGAGCTCTCCCATGCGGTTGTTTTCAAACAGCACAAGCGCATCCGCGCGTTTTTGCAGCAGTTCCAGCGCCTCCTCGGCTTGGGCCAGGCGACGACGACCTTCAAAGCTGAACGGCATGGTGGCCACGACGAGCACCAGTGCTCCCGTGTTTTTGGCGATTTCAGCGATGACCGGAGCCGCGCCGCTGCCAGTGCCACCACCGAGGCCGGAACTGATGAAAATGATGTCGTGATTTTCGACCGCCTGGCGGATTTGCTCGCGGGAGAAAAGGGCTGCCTCACGTCCGAGGTCCGGATCGCCACCTGCGCCGATGCCCTTCATGAGGTCGGCCCCCAGCTGGATCTTCAACGGTGCCATGGAATGGCCGAGCACCCGCACATCCGTGTGCGCGCAGACCAGGGTGGCATCGACGATACGATCAAGCGTGATACGATCGACAACATTGGAACCCGCGCCGCCGACACCGACGATGCAGATACGGGGTGCAGCTTTGCTGACACCTTCAGGAGTTTGGGAGCGGTCGTATTCTACCATAATCGTGGGTGGTTGAGGATGGAGTGCGTGTTTTTAAAAAATGTTAAAGTGTGACGGATGAGAGGAGTTCCTGCATGCGTCTGCCGAGGCGCTTCAATGGGGAGAGAAAGGGTTTCTCGCTGTCCAGAATCTGCGCGTAGCGAATGAGTCCGATGGGGGCGGAGTATTGCGGATTCTCGAAAGTGGCGGTGATGCCGCTGACGGGGGCCGAACCTGCGCGCGTGACCTTGATCCCAAACACTTCGCGGGCCACGACGTCAATGCCTTTCATCATGCTGACACCACCGGTGAGGAAAATGCCCGCGCCCAGGCGTCCCAGGTGGGCCTCCACACGAACACGCACCTGGGTAAGTATTTCTTTAGTCCGCAGGTTCATGACCTCGTTTAAAAACGCCCGTTCGATCTCGCCGAGAATCAGGCCCGTGTCGTCTTCAATGCTGAGCATCTCACCTTCCGGCACTTCGTCATACAAGACACTGCCTTCCTCCACTTTCAGCCGCTCGGCGCGGCCGTTTGGAATCTGCAGCGCCATGGAGACGTCATTGGTGATGTGATCTCCGCCTAGCGGCACGCAGCCGGAGGCCGTGATCATGCCGTCTTCATACAGGACGTAGTCACAAGTGCCGGCACCAAAGTCGATCATGAGCGCGCCCTGCATTTTGGCTTCACGTGTCAGCACGACCTGTGCCGCAGCGACAGGATTGAAGACCACGTCCTCCACTTCGAGCGGAATTTCGCGCACGCAGCGGATCGCGTTCTGCACCCGGCCGCGCACTCCATGGATGATGTGGTAGTCCGCCTCCAGCATGCGGCCCTCCCGTCCGATGGGCTGGCGCACGGCTTCCTGGCCATCGACGATGTACTGCCGTGTGACGCTGTGCAGGAAAACATTGGACTGCGGAATGGAGACGCTGCGTGCGATCTCCTTGGCCTCCTCCACATCATCTTCGGTGATTTCAGTCTGATCATCCGGCAGACGGTGGCGGCCGCGGTTGTTCAAGCTCTCGATGTGTGCACCCGTGACGCCGAGGAAAACATTCCGGATCATCACATCACTGCGGTCTTCCGCACGCACCAGGGCGTCGTTCACACAGGTCTGAACCTTCTCAAAATCAACGATTTCGCCTTTGCGTACGCCGCGGGATGGAGCCTGGCCGACACCGAGAATTTTGATGGCGCCGTCACGTTTGGCCTCGCCTACGACGACACAGATCTTGTGTGTTCCGATTTCAAGACCTGCGTAGATGGTGCTCTTGGCCATGAGTGATTTCAGCGTACGGGTGGAGTTGAGGCGGTGTCCGCCAGATTCAGCCCGGTGACATCCGGCGTTTCATGAAAAGTGGCGGGGGTATTGGTGCTTGCGATAAGATTCAGCGTGGCGATGCGCCACTTTCGCGCCAGCGCCTCGTGCATGACGCGGTCGAAGCGTGCCAGCTGAGGATCAAGGTCATCCACACCGAAAGTAACCTTGGTGTCTCCGGTGAAGTGCGCAACCAAGGACCACGAATTCGGGATCTCGATCACCTCGAGCGCGGGCTGCTCTTCCTGCATGCGGCTTTGCAACTGCTTCATCAGGCGAAGCGCAGCGTGTACCTGCAATTCAGAGGAGGGTTTTCCGGGGTCGGTTGAACTCAAAGCCGGGAACAGAATTCGCGGCATGGCGAGGTATTCCTTGGTGATTACATTGCACGGCACCAGCGCGCCTTCGGCATCCATCAGGCAGCCTTTGCCGCTCAGGGGGCCGAGAAGCTTTTGTTTCGGACATTCGATCCAAGCCACCGGAATGCGCTGCACGACGTCGAGAACGAGCTTGCCATGGTAGTCACGCTGAATAGCCGCTGACTTCACCTGGGGCAGGCGTTCGATTTTGGCGCGCAGTTCGCGCAGGTTCATCGTGAGCAGGTTCGTTGCCTCGGTCAGGCCCGTGGCGGCCACAATCTGCTGCCTGGTGAGCGTGCCGCTGGTGTTTACCTCCACTGATTTCAGCATGAACTGAGAGTTTTTTTCCAGCGCCTCGTGCCACGTCACCCAGCCGATGCCCATGACGATCATCGCCGCGATCAACCACATGGCCGTGCGAAAGCCGCGGCGGCGGCGCTCCACCGCCTCATGCTCACGGATCACGGGAGATTCCGGCTCATAGTCGATGACGTGGGTGCCCAGTCCCTTGCGCTTGCGAGAAGAGCGCTTGGCCGATTTTTTGGAGCCATTCTTGGCAGCGGACATGGTCAGGCAGACACAAAACCGGCGAGAAACACCGGCGGAATTGGTAGTTAACGTGCCTTAAATAAAGGATTCTCAGTCTGTTTGCCATAATTATTCGCGAAAAAATGCGCCCCCTGTATTCACAGAGGCGTAAGTTGTTCACAATTTCGGGCTAAGGCAAACCTTAGGAAGGTCCGACGGAATCGTTGCTGGCGTTACTTTTTCAAAACCCAAATATTGCGATAACGTACCGGATTGCCGTGGTTTTGGAGGTAGATGGGACCGGGGGTGTTCGCTTCCTTGTTTGGGGCCGAGGTTGTGTCTCCGGGCAGTTCCTGATTCTCGTGAATGATCACCCCGTTGTGCTTTACGGTGATCCTGGCATTGGCTGTTTTCTTGCCTGCGGCGTCGTATTTGGCGGCGATGAAATCGACATCATAGGTCTGCCAGGTCAGGGGTGGCAGGCACATGTTCACCTTCGGCGCAGCGATCCTGTAAAGGCCGCCGCATTCGTTGTCCTTCCCTTCCAGGGCAAAGCTGTCGAGCATCTGCACCTCATAGCGCCCTTGGAGATACAGGCCGCTGTTGCCCCGGCCCTGGCCGCGCGCGTCAGGCATGTAGGGAAGAAAAAACTCCACATGCAGACTGCAGTCGCCAAAGGTATCCTCGCTGGTGACGCCTTCCATCAGCGCCCCCATGGATTCATCCACCCGGGATTTTGGGAAGCGGTTTACGCCTTTGCCATCGAACAGCACTACTGCATTCTCCGGAGGCATGGCTCCGAGTGTGGGAGAAGTCCGGTTCATCCGGTTGAGTTCCATGATCTTCACGCCCTCAGCGTTGTTCACCAGAATGCTCGCGCCGTTCACCTCGGCCTTAATGGAACCGTCCGGCGACTCGAACGCTGCGCTTTTGGCCCCCTCGGCCCGTTTGCCAATGACCCGGGTTATCGTCGCCTTGTCGCCATCCCAGCCCGCGCCGGGCAGTCCACCGATGCGGCTGACTGCCTCAAACTTTCCGCCGCCCTGAGCCCAGATCTGCACGCCGTAGGTCTTTCCATCGATCTCCCCCACATACTCTCCCTGAATCGGGAAATCCTCGTCCGTGTGGGCAGGATCGGTATAGGCCTTGGGTTTTGGCGCGGCGGGTTGCTGGGCATGCAGGGCTGAGGCAATCAGGAGAGCGGTGAGGAGGAGACGCATGGTTGAAAGGTGGAGAGGGAATGCTTTTGCGCCAGTATGGGAAGGGCGTGGCACCGCATAAGCTTCAGATCAATTCCCGCAAAGGCGCGCCCTGATCGACAATGAAGTTTGGCCGGCCCTGATGATCCGTATAAGTCGCATCAAGCGGGACCCCCATATGATGGTAGATCGTCGCGGCGAGGTCGCCTGGGGTGACGGGGCGTTCGTCGATCTGGCCGCCGTCTTTGTCGGAGGCGCCGATGACCTGGCCGTGACGGAAACCTCCACCGGCCAGGGACATGGACATGACGTGAGGCCAGTGATTTCGTCCATCCGTGCTGCCCTGCGTCCCGAGCGTGGGCGTGCGGCCAAACTCGCCCATGGTGATGACGAGGGTGTCATTGAGCAAGCCGCGTTCGGAGAGGTCGCTGACCAGCGTGGTGATGACGTGATCAAAAACTGGCAGGAGCGGGCGCAGGCCGTTCCAGATGCCACCGTAAGGCGGGATGTTGTCGCCATGATTGTCCCAGGTGCCGGAGGCTCCGTGGTTGCTCAGATCAATGGTGACGAACGATGAGCCGCGCTCGACGAGACGCCGCGCCAGCAGCGCCTGTTTGGCCCAGTCGTGGTCACCGTATCGATCCCGCACCTTCTGCGGTTCCTGATTCAGATCGAAAGCCTCCTGCGCCCTTCCTCCGGCGACGATGTCGTAGGCGGTCTGTGAGAAACTGTCCATGGCGCTCATCATGCCGCTGGCGTCCAGTTCTGCACGCAGCCCGTCCATCTGTTTGCTCAGTGTCTGGCGCGCCTGCAGGCGGTCCATGCTGAGACCGGCTGGCAGTTGAAAGAGCTTCGTGGCATTGCTCCCATCAAAAGGATCATACTGCGTGCCGAGATAACCACCCCAGCCGACGTGCGAGCGCGACTTCATGTTCAGCACCACATACGGCGGCATTCCCGGATGATTGGCCCCGCGATGCTTGGAAACGATGCTGCCGAAGGATGGGTAATACTTCGCCTTTGGGTTCGTGCGCGGCTCATTGGCCAGATTTGCGGTCTGCATGACCATGTTTGGCTCATGATTGCTGAAGCGGCAGTCCACCGATCGGATGAGCGTGAACTTGTCGAGCATCGCGGCCTGCTTCGGCAGGTATTCACAGATGTGGGTGCCGGGCAGCTTGGTGGGAATGGTCTTGAACGGGCCGCGAATCTCACGGGGCCGGTCTGGCTTCGGGTCCCAGGTGTCGATCTGCGATGGGCCGCCGGTCATCCATAGCAGGATCACCGCTTTGTTTCCCTTGGTGACCTTGCCTTCCGCCCGCAGTTTCATCAGCGCTGGCAGGCTTAGCGCACCCAGCCCTGCGAGACTGGTTTTGAGCACGGAGCGCCGACCGTGAACAACCACGCCATCCCTCACACGCGGATTCATGAACGCGAATGCGTGCGGATCACTATGACCCGGGCAGGGATGAGCATGGGAGGACATCCGTGGTAATACGGAGGCGGGCGGAAACTCTAACCATTTGAATGCAATCCATCCGCGTCGAGTAAGTGCGGGGGTGCCTCACCGGACACCTCGACCACGAAATCTGGAATGAATCCTTTGTTTGGCTTCTCCGGATAAGCGCGTGGGTTTGCAAGGATGCGGGTTGCGCCAATGCGGTAGTCGTTGCTGTGATGGATGTGACCATGCACCCAGAGATGTGGCTGAAACTCGTTGATCAAATCATCGAGGTGGGAAGCATAAGCGCAACTGATTGGCTCAGAGCGCCGATGTTCGGGCAATGACAGAAGGGAAGGGGCATGGTGAGTAACGACGACAGAGGTTCCAGGATTGCCACTGCTGAGGAAATCTCGCAGAGCCTTAACAGACGCCAGGTGGGCCGAGCGTGTGTCGCGAGGCGAGAGACGCTTGTAATGGAAGGTGGAGTTCCGCACTCTTTTGTAATCGTTCATCACGGCACCCGCCTCGGCCGCTCCGTCCATCCATTCGCCCATGAGCGCCAGGTCAGTCCACAGGGTGCTGCCGAAAAAACGCACCCCACCGACGGTCACGGATTCGTTCTCCAAAAAGTGCACGTTGGTGCCACGTGCCTGTTCGCGCAGCTTGTCAAACAGGCTCGGATAGTTCTCGCCGTAGAATTCGTGGTTTCCGCAGATGTAAATCACCGGCACATCGGTGATCTCGCGCAAGATCCACTTCAAACCGTTGGTCTTGGTCGCGATGTCACCTGCCAGGACCACGCAGTCACAGTTCACCTTCGGCAGAGGCACCTCGCCAAATTCCTGATGAAGATCGCTGACCACATGGATGCGCATGGAGTCATGTAGCATGCGGAGCACTGCTTTCCAAGCGCCGCAGCTATTCTCGCGACCGTCATTTCATCCTGAGGTACGAGGTTCCTCGTTACCCCGCCTTCACCAGCGTCACCAGTTCCTGCAGGGACGCCTTGGCATCACCGAAAAGCATGCGGCAGTTGTCACGGAGGAAGAGGGCGTTCTCGATGCCGGCGAAACCTTTGCCCATGCTGCGCTTCATCACGATCACCGTGCCGGCTTTCTCGGCCTCGATGATCGGCATGCCGTAGATGGGGCTGGATTTGTCCTCGTGGGCGGCGGGATTGACCACATCGTTGGCGCCGATGACGAGGCACACGTCCACGCGATCCATTTCGGGATTGATCGTTTCCATCTCGATGAGCTGATCATAGGGCACGTCGGCCTCTGCCAGCAGCACGTTCATATGGCCGGGCATGCGGCCGGCCACGGGATGAATGGCGAAGCTGACTTCGACGCCTTTTTTGGCGAGCTCATCCGCAAGCTGCCGCACCTGATGCTGCGCCTGAGCGACTGCAAGGCCGTAGCCAGGAACGATCACCACACGGCCCGCCATGCCGAGCAGCAGGGCTGCTTCATCCGCAGGAACGGACTTCACGCTGCCCGTCGCAGTGGCGGCGGTCCCGGCGGCATCCGTCTGGCCAAAGGCGCTGAAGAGCACGTTTGTCACCGGCCGGTTCATCGCCTTGCACATGGCCAGGGTGAGGATGGTGCCCGAAGAACCCACGAGCGTTCCGGCAATGATCATGGCGACATTATCGATGGCAAATCCATCCGCCGCGACGGCCAAACCCGTGAAGGAGTTCAGCAGCGAAATCACCACCGGCATGTCCGCACCACCGATGGGCATCACCATCAGGACACCGAGCGCCAGGGCGATGAGGAGGAACAGAATCATCAGCACCATGCTGTGAGAACCCGCTGCCATGGCCAGCGCCAGCAGCAGGCTGATGACGAAGAGCGCGCCATTGAGCAACTGCTGCGAGGGGTAGGTCACCGGTTTGTCGAAGTGTCCCTCAAGCTTAAAAAAGGCGATGATGCTGCCGGAAAGCGACACGGCTCCGATCATCGCCGCGCATAGCATGGACACCACGAAGGTCAGGCTCGAGCCAGATGTGACGTGGGCAAACTCGATTGCCGCCACCAGTGCCGCAGCACCACCGCCGGCCCCATTGAAGAGGGCCACCATCTGCGGCATCGCGGTCATCTTCACTTTGTAGGCGCCGGCGGCACCGACGACCAGCCCCAGCACCAGCCCGGCGAGGATCAGTACCCATTTCCACGTGGAGACGCCTCCGCCGTGGGAGTCGTGCAACTGCGGCAGCGCCGCCAGAAGGGCGATCATCATGCCCAGGCCGGCCACCCGATTGCCTTGACGTGCGGTCTTGGGAGAAGCCAGCAGCTTGATGCCGATGATGAATAGAACAGAAGCAAGAAGAAGGGCGAAAGCGGTGGTCATGGTGTCGTCGGTCTCACTTCTTGCGTTTGAACATCTGCAGCATGCGGTCCGTGACCATGAAGCCGCCAAAAACATTGGCGGAACCCAGCACTACGGCGAGGAAGCCTGCGGTGGTTTGTATGAAGCCCTCCGCTTCTGCCAGTGCCAGCATGCCCCCCAGCAGGATGATGCCGTGGATCGCATTCGTGCCGGACATCAGGGGCGTGTGGAGCATGGACGGAACTTTGGAGATCAGCTCGAAGCCGAGAAAAATCGACAGCACGAAGATGGTGAAGACGAGCATTTCCGAAGTCATGGCATGTCACGGGGTGCTGGCGAGTTTTTCATTCACGATGCGGCCGCCATGGGTGACGACGCAGCTTTTGAGGATGTCATCGTCCAGGTTCAGCATCAGCGTCTGCGACTCTTTGTCCCAGAATTCTGTCAGCAGGGCGGTGACGTTGGAAGAAAACATCTGGCTGGCATGCACGGGCACGCGGCATGGCAGGCTGGAGGTGCCGACAATCCTGACACCCTTGCGCTCGATGGTTTGATCAGGCACCACACCTTCGACATTGCCGCCGCTCTCCACGGCGAGATCCACCACCACACTGCCGGGCCTCATGGCGTCCAGCATCTCGCTCGTTAGGAGCACTGGCGCGCGGCGGCCAAACACCTGCGCCGCTGTGATGACGACGTCTGATTCCGCGCAAACGCGCGCCATGCCTTCGCGCTGGAGCCTGAGCTGTTCATCGGTAAGCGCCCTGGCATAGCCGCCCTCCGTCTGCCCCGTCTCACCCACGTCGATCTTCACAAATTTGGCGCCGAGGGATTTCACCTGTTCTTCCACGACCGGACGTGTGTCGAAAGCCTCCACCTTCGCGCCAAGGCGTTTGGCGGTGGCGATGGCCTGCAGTCCGGCCACGCCAGCGCCGATGATGAAAACCTTCACCGGCTTGATCGTGCCAGCGGGCGTCATCATCATCGGGAAAATTTTTCCTGTCTCCGCCGCTGCCGCGATCACCGCCGCGTAGCCGGCCAGGCTCGCCTGGGATGAGAGCACGTCCATCTTTTGAGCGCGCGTGCTGCGCGGCACCATTTCCAGGCTGATGGCGCTGACTCCTTGTTGAGCGAGGGCCGAGATGAGTTCCGGGGATTGAAAAGGATCCAGCAAAGCAACGAGCACCACGCCAGCGCGAAGGCTTTTCACTTCAGCAAGGGCGGGCTTGCGCACTTGCAGAATAACGTCTGCCGCAGCCAGCATTGCTGCGCGCTCTGTTCGAACCGTGGCGCCTGCCCGCGTGTAGTCCACGTCACTGTGGCCGCACGAAATCCCGAGGCCTGCTTCTACTTCGATGTGGGCTCCCACCGCCACCAGCTTCGCCACATGGTCCGGCACGAGGGCAGTGCGCGTCTCTCCTGCATGAGTTTCTTTGGAAACGACGACGGTCATGGGCTTGGTGGAACACGAACGATGGCGAAGACTGCCATCGAGCCGTCTTCGTGTAAAGAATGAAAGGGCTGGAAGCGCTAGGCTCCGGTCCTAGTGGAAGCTGTCATTTCGGCACTTTCAAATACGCGATCAAATCCGCCAGCGACTGCGGAGTGAGGGCGGCCTCAAGCCCCTCCGGCATCAGGGACATGCCCGTGCTCTGCAAAGTGGCGATCTCGCTGCGCAGCACGGCCTTCGTGAGATTCCCCGCCATCTTGAACGTCAGGCTCGCGCTCGTTTCCGTTGCGATGACGCCGTAGAGCTGCTCGCCGCTTTTGAGTGTGCAGTTGTAGGCCATGAATCCCGGCTCAATGATCGCACTCGGATCGAGGATTGAGTTCATGAGCTTCTCCGCATCATGCTGCACCACGCTGCGCAGATCCGGCCCGAGCTCGAGGCCCACACCCTCCAGCTTGTGGCAGGTGATGCATGCCTGGGCAAAGATGGCTTTGCCTTTGGCGGCATCCCCTTTGAGCTGCAGAGCGGGTTTGAATTTCTCTACCACGGCTGCGCGTGTAGAACTGGATGCGTCTGCAAACACCGCCGCCGCCTGTTGGGCGATCTGCTTTTTGGGGTGCTTGATCAGTCGTGCCCGCATCGCTGCATCGCAGCCTTTGGCCTCAGGGCGCTTGAGTAGAGCGAGTGTCCAGCCCTCGTTGGAGAGGAGGGTTTCAAGGATTTGCATGCGCACCGCAGGCGTGCGCTCGTTCCAACCCGCGAGAAGGAATTTAGGCCCGTTCTGTGGCTGCAGCCTGCCTGCCAGACGAAGCACCTCGGGGGTTGCCGACTTCTGCCAAAGCTCCGGAAGCAGAGCTTTGACCATTTCCCGATGCTCGCGATCAGAGGCGAGCAATTCCAGGTCTGCCATGGATGGCGGGGACTGCGATGTCTTTACCGCAGCCGCAGCCCGGCCGAGCAAATCAGACATTTGCTTCAATCCTTTCTGCGCGGCTGGTGAAGTGGTTTGCTTTGTGAACTGGGCCAGGGAAAGCTCGTTTTCATCCAGAACGGTTAGATATTCCGCAGTGTGTTTTGAGGATTCCGGTCGCGAAAGCAGAGCTGCCAGGGCATTCTCGTTTTTCACCGCCAGAGCGCAGCGAAAAAGCATGCCAACGACCCCCGTGTCCCCCTCGGGGGAAAGAGCGCAGACACGTTCCAAATGCGGTAGCACCGAGCTCAATGCCGCGCCTTGAAGCGGTGAAGCAGAGGGTGCTGTGCGGAGCAATTCTGCGAGCAAATCAGCCGCCCAGTCGTCGCGCAGTTCGCCCAGGGTGCAGGCAAGCTGGAGCTGAACCTTTTCATCTTTGTCGTGCAGGAGTTTGGCGAGCGCTTGCTGCAATGCGGGTGAGTCGTTTGTCCATTTCAAGTGCTCGGCCATCTGCAAGGCCTGCTCGCGGACGTGAGGGGATTCATGGTTCAGAAGCTCAATGCAATCGCTCCTTTGCAGCAATCCCTGTTGCAAGGCGGTCCAGCCGGCTTGAGCGGTTGTTTGAGCTTCCAGTGGTTTGGGTAGAGCATTAAGTGCTTCGTTCAAAGCCACTTCACTGTGACTCCAGAGATGCTGCATCTGTGCCTTGTCGCGTTGCCACCCATTTGAGCTGCTTAACCACGATTCCCATTTCTCAGGCCATTTCGCCTCACCACCCTTTTTGGTTGCTTTGACCACTCGCCAAATCCGTCCTTTGTCATCTCCCTCACGGTAATGCGGAAGCAGCTCGTCTTTGCCATTCTGCGGCAGCCACTGCGGGTGCTCGATCATGTAGCGGTACATGTCCGCCACCCACAGCGCGCCATCGGGTCCCGTGCGAACCATGACGGGGCGGCACCAGCGGTCTTCGCTGGCGAGGAAGTCCAGCTTTGACTCGGCGGGATCGCGAGTGGTTTTGAACGTGACGCCGTCATCCTCAAGCACGTGATGCTGCACCACGTTGTGAAATGGCTCGCAGGTGAAGGCGTGGGTTTTGCCGTCATCAAACAGCACACGGTCGCGATACACCTCGATCCCGCAGGCGCTGGTAAAGCGCCCCGACTGGTCAAAGCTATGGAAGCGCTTTTCCATGCTGCTGGCGGGATACACTGGCGGATTGCGCGGAAAAAGCTGATGGACCGGATCCGGCGGAATCACATGGGGATTTCTGCGCAGGTAGTGGTCCTGCAGAACATAGTGCCACAGCGGAAAGCTGTTCTGCACACCGAACCAGTGGCCCCAGTCATCTCGCGCGCGGCCAAACTGCGAAGGGCCGCTCTGCGGATCAAACTCGCCCGTGTCCGGCTTGAAGCGGAAGTCCCGGCTGCCCAGATCAATCTTCTGCCCAGTCAGCTTGCATTCAATCTGCGTGCCTTTGTTATACCCTCCGTGATGTGCACCCGCTGCGCAGTACACCCAGCCGTCCATGCCCCAGCGCAGACCGTTGACGCGCAGCTGTTGGTTGCCGGTGCTGAATCCGGTGTACAGCACCTGTTTTTCGCCATTCGGCTTGATGAAAAACAGATCAGGTGCCGCCGTCACCAGCACTCCCTCACGCCACGTCAGGATGCCGGTTGGATAGCTGAGGTCTTTCACGATCACGGTGCGCTTGTCGTAGCGACCATCGCTATTTTTATCCTCCAGCATCACCACGCGCCCACCAGGTTTGCCATTGCCATCCATGCCGAGCGGGTAGTCCGCCATCTCAATCACCCACAGTCGTCCTTTTTCATCCCAGTCAAAGGCCACCGGGTCCAGCACGTCCGGCTCCGCTGCGACGAGTTCGACGCGGTAGCCTTCGCGAACATGCCATTTCTTTGCCGATTCCTCGGGGGAGAGCGGCTGCGAAGCGAGCTCCACCTTCGACTTTGCGGGCGCGGATGCAGCCGGCTTTTCCAGGCCGGCGACCACCACATCTGAGAATCCCCCTTCGAGTGGAGCGAGGTCATCGCAGCGCCGGCCAATGAAGAGTTCTGTCGCGCCGGGCGCGGTGACGGGAAGGTCGGCATCGATCTCGACTTTGCCGTTGAGCATCACCTTCACGTGAGTGCCCAGGCGTTCCAGCTTCACCTCATTCCAAGATCCAGGCGCGATAATCGTCTTTCCACGCACGATTTGGTTCGCGTCGTTGCCATTAAAAACAAACAATCGTCCCGGCTCCGAGTCTTTGTAGTTCCCACCAATGCCGAGATGATCCCCCGGCGCCTGATGACCACCCTTTGGCCCGCGTGAGATGAGGTAGGCGGTCACTGCGCTGACGTCGTTCGCTTTGGTGTTGCGAAAGCGCATCGACGCCGACCAGTTCTGATGTCCTTTTAGCAAGGCTGAGGTCTGTACCTGGGCCTGTTGCGCCCGTTCCTTTCGCGTTATCGCATGCCGCGAATTGTCTTCCGAGACTCTCGAGATGGCCCACAACTTTGAAATCAAAGAGGGCTCTAGGACTTGCTTCCAGACGGTGATCTCATCGAGTCGTCCTTCGAGTCCTTTGCCAAAGACAACCTCATTGGCCGCCTCGCCTGCTGTCCCCTCCAAAGACGGCTTTTCGGCGCCATCGATATGCACTCGCACGGACTCGCCATCGCGAATCAAAACCGCAAAATGCCAGTCATCGGCGAACAGCTCTTCTTTCGATTCCTCACCTCCCAAGGTGAGCCGCACTCGATGCTGAGCATCCTGGCGCGCCTTCAAACTGACGCCGAGCGCATTGATCAGCTCCCCCGTGCGGTCGCTCGCGCCGCTTTCATGTCCGAGCCAGAACCAGAGGGCGACTGTGGCTACGCTCGGGACCTTTCCCGGAGTAAATCCGCCGTCTTTATTTTTTTCCTGCAAACCACGCGTCCAGTTTGTGGACAAGTAACCGCCGGCCAGATGAACTGAGCGGTTGATATCATGCGGGCCGGAAAAGGCAGAGGATTTCAAGGCTGATTCATCGCCGTATCCGCTGCCGCTGCCAGCACCGGGAAGATAAACAGCATGTCCTTCCGGCATTGCCAAAAAGCAGCCGTTGTGCTTTGGATCCCACTGGCACATGCCGACGCCGTCCATTCGATAGTAGGCCACGGGATTTGTCTCATAAACGCGCTGGGCATAGTCGCCATCTTTGGGACTCAGGTACTGTACAGGTTGTCCTAAAAAGGCAGCGAGGGCTTTGCGAAGTTCTTCCACCATCCACGACTCAGCCCATGCGTCCAGTCCCGCGGTTCGTGCGGGCCATGTGGTATAGCCCCCAAGTTCATGTTGCTCCCGAGGAGGGATATACCCCTCCGCACCATTGGCCAGTTCGATGTTAAAGTGAGTTTTGAACGGCGATGATCTCCTCAATTTGAGACCTGTGACAGCATAGACCTCGTTCGGCAGTGTCGCGATGCTCAGGTCGCCGATTCGGATCGCCTGCAGCTTCACGGTCGTCTTCTGCCTCTCGTGCAGGATGAGCGCTTCGCGCGCATACACCTCCTGCTTGTCCTTTGGCACATCGTTCACGATTTTCGCCGCAATCGGACGGGCCCAGGCAAGGCGTTTTTCATCGGGCACGCGGTAGCTGAGTTCCAGCGTCTTCTCCACCATGTCGAGCGGCACATGGTCGCGATAGGTCACGGTCTTCAGAGCCTGCATCGCGCTGTCCGCGACCGCGTTTGCATAGGCATCCAGCGTGATGTTCTTCTTTTCAGCACCATAGTCCATCCACATCAGGTCGCCGCTGGTGCCCTGGCTCATGGCGCAGACGAAGGAGTCGTTGCCTTCCCCCTTCTGGCCCATCTTCTCCGCGAGGTGTTTGCAAAAGAGGCCATAATAATCTGACGAAATGGGGCCGCTGCCGAAGTAGTGCTGAGAATAGTTTGCCAGTACGCCGAGAGGTTTGCCGTCGATGGTTTGCAGGGAGATGACGGAGAGCTGCGGATCGACAGGGCCGCTGGGGCCAACGACGTCTTTGCTGAGGTGGCCGGGGTGCATGTTGGCACGGCCGGTGGGTTCACCAAAGGGATCAACGACTTCCTTGCCGGGCAGGCGTATCCAGCGGCGGTTGTGCGTGTGCTCCCAGTCATCAAAGCTGCCCCAGCCGATGCGCGCAGGCTGCAGCGCTTTGTCTGCCGCCACGATGGCCTCGGCAATTTTTGGTGTGAGAAATTTGCCATACTCCGTGTCCTTGCGAGTGCCAAGGCACCCCATGGCCGCTGGAGCGGAGTGCGTGTGTGTGGCGCTGACCATCATGCGATCCATTGGGATCCCGCACTGCTTCGATGCGAGCGCCTTGGCCTCATCAATGAGCGACTGCTCCATCATGCAGGTGTCCACGATGGCAAAGGCGATCTTCATCTTCCCGTCATCCAGCACAAAACTCCGCACATGCAGTTTGTCCGCGGTTTTCTCTCCACGCCCTTCGAGGAAACCACCCGCGATGATGCGCGGAAAGGTTTTTGGTGTGATGTCCACGGCGGCGACGCCGGCGTGGAACTCGGCCCGCACCTGAGAGGAGAGAAGGAAAAGACTGGAAATAGCTAGAAGAGTCTTCATGAGGCTGGTTTAAACCAACGCTCATGAAGACCGCTTGCTTGCCCGACGTTTACGCGATCAGCGGGCCGACGGCTGGTTCGGCGAGAAGCTTTTGCACTTCTGCGACGAGGCCGTCCACAGGCACCATGCTCTGCGAACGGGCCAGCAGGTTTTTGATCACGACGTCTGGGTATTCAGCGCCGAAGACGATGGCAAAACGCGCCTTGCGGTCTTCTGCCGCCTGGAACTGCTTGCCGACTTTCTGCTGTCCAAAGCTGTAGTCAGTGCGGATGCCTGCCGCGCGCAGGGCCTGGACTGCGGCGAGCGCGTGCGGGCGCTGCGCTTCATCCGCGATCACCACAAAGGCATCGATGCTGCTTGCCGCAAGATAAGCGCTGGTCAGCTTCATCTGTGCACCGGGAGTGCGTTCGAGCAAAATGCCCAGCACGACGTCGCCCATGGCGAAACCTGCTGCAGGCATGTCCACAGCACCATCACTCATGAGGGCGCACAACTTGTCATAGGTGCCGCCGCCAGCAAGAGCGCGGAGGCCGTGCTTGAGGTCGAAGACTTCAAAAACGACGCCGGTATAATAGGCGAGGCCGCGGACGATGGTGGCATCGATCTTGATGAACTGCCACAGGCCGCGCGCGGTGAGGTTTTCACGCAACGCAGCGAAGGCCGGATGGTTCTCGTCTGCGGAGGCCATGAAAGCACGAACTTCGGCTGTGGTGAGGCCGATGAGTGCAAGCTTCTTTTCGGTCTCGTCGGGTTTGGCACGCTCGATTTTGTCGATGATGCTGAGAAAGGTCGTGGTGTGCTCTTCGGCGATGTTCTTTTCTGTCAGGAAGGTGCTCCAGATTTCGCGATTGCTGAGGCGGATGATGAAGGCATCGGCGCCCACGCCGAACTCGCGCACGACATCAATGGCGAGCGCGATCAGCTCTGCAGAAGTGGCGGCGGAAGAGTCGCCGAGGATGTCGGCATTGAACTGAATGAACTCACGGCCACGGCCTTCCTGAGGCTCTTCGTAGCGGAAGCAGGGGCCGATTTGAAACCACTTGATGGGTTTTTTGAAATCACGCTGACGTGCGGTGGCCATGCGGGCGAGCGATGGCGTGACTTCGGGGCGCAGGGAGATTTCGCGCTTGGCTTTGTCGAGAAAGCAGTAGAGCTGATTGGTGATCTCATCGCCACTTTTCTTGCGGTAGAGATCGGTGCTTTCCACCAGTGGCGCTTCATACTCCACGAAGCCATAGCGGCGTGCCACGGAACGCCAGGTTTCGGTGATGTAATTTCGCAGTGCGCACTCCTCGGGGAAGAAGTCGCGAAAGCCTTTGACTGTTTTGAATGAGGCCATAGAGGGGGGCAGGATTCATCTTCATGCACATCGTGAACGCAACCGGAAATGCGGCATGGTGCGGAAGTGTTTTAACTGCATGCTCTCCGACCTTTTAGTGCGCGATTTCCGCTGCTTCGCCGAGGCGAAGCTGGAGCTGCATCCCGATGTAACGCTCCTGGTGGGGCGCAATGCCCAGGGGAAAACATCCCTGATCGAGGCCGTGTGCGTGCTTCTGCGCCTGCAATCCCCCCGTACGTCGAACCGTGCTGAACTGGTGCGCTTTGGTGCGGCGACGTGTCTGGTCGAGGCGCACTGGCATGGCAAACGGCTGCGCTATGCACAGTCGGCCACAACGCGGCGGCTGGCGGTTGATGGTGCCACATGTGGCAAATCTGGAGACTATCTTGCGGCGTCGGGCGTGGTGGTGTGGATGGATCACCGAGATATGAATCTGCTGCGTGGTGGAGCGGAGCATCGGCGCAGGTTTCTCGATTTCGCGGCGAGCCAGATGTTTCCTGACTACCTGCATGCGCTGCGTGGTTATGAGCGTGCCTTGCGAGGTCGCAATTATGTTTTGAAACGTGATGCCAGCATTGCGTGGAAGCAGGCGGACGCTTTTGCGAGAGTGATGGACGGCTTTGCGCAGACGCTTTGGCAGCGACGCTCAGAACTCTGCGCCGCGCTGCAGCCCGAGGTGATAGTGGCACACGCTAAGCTCAGCGAGGGAGCGGAGAATGTGAGCATCACGTTTCAGCGTACCATCGATGCGGGCATGAGCTTGTTTGATGCACTGCTTTCCATGCGTGATGAAGAAGCTCGGACACGTTCCACGGTGTTTGGTCCGCATCGCGATGACATCGGCATGCGATTGAACGATCTCGATGCGACCACGTTTGCCTCCGAAGGGCAGCAACGGTCCTTTGCGCTGGCGCTGAAACTGGCCCAGGCGCGGGTGCTGGAGCATGCCAGCGGTTTCCCGCCGCTGATGCTGATGGATGACGTTTTTGGCGAGTTGGACGCCCATCGCCGCCGTGCCCTGCTGGCCTGCCTACCTGCGGGGACGCAAAAAATCATCACCACCACGAACCTGGACTGGGCCGACTCTGATCAGCTGGCAGGGAGGGTTTTTGGCGTCCAAGAGGCAAAATTTAGCCTTCTCCGAGGCTGAAAGAGTGGATTTTTGCCCAAATTGGCCTCAAATTGCCAATTCCGCTCTTCTTAGAAACATCCCTTGACGCATTTTCAGGCGGTTTTAGCTTTATAATGGGTTAGATTGCCGTGCGCGCGTTGCTTTTCGTGATTTTCAAAATAGTTGGAATTCTCCGTCGCGTATCTGGATTCTGACACCAGCTCGCATCAACACCTTTCCCCTTTATTCTCAAATGTTTGGCAAACTTTTCGGCTTTGTTGCCCAAGACATCGGCATCGATCTCGGCACGGCTAACACCCTCGTTTATGTAAAAGATCACGGCATTGTCCTCAGAGAGCCTTCGGTGGTGGCGGTTAAGACCGGCACCAACGAAGTCGTCGCTGTGGGAGACGACGCCAAGCGCATGCTCGGACGAACCCCGGGTGGCATTACCGCAATCCGTCCCCTCAAGGATGGCGTTATCGCTGACTTCCGCGTCACGGAAGCCATGCTGCGCCACTTCATCAAAAAGGTGCAGGGCGGCGGGCGCAAGATGCGCGGCCCACGTGTGGTTATCGCCGTGCCTTCCGGCATCACGGAAGTGGAAAAGCGTGCCGTCAAAGAGAGCGCGGAGCAGGCTGGCGCACGTGAAGTTTATCTGATCGAGGAACCGATGGCCGCGGCCATCGGCGTGGGCCTGCCGGTGCAGGAAGCGGCGGGCAACATGATCGTGGACATTGGTGGTGGCACCACCGAGGTCGCCATCATCTCGCTCTCCGGCATTGTTTACAGCCGCAGTGTCCGTGTGGCTGGTGACGAGCTTGACGAAGCCATCATCAATTACATGAAGCGCGCCTACAATCTCATGATTGGCGAGCGCACGGCGGAAGAAATCAAACTGCGCATCGGCTCCGCCTTCCCCCTGGGCAAGGAAACGACCATGGAGGTGAAGGGCCGCGACATGGTGGCCGGCCTGCCGAAGACCATCACGATTACAAGCCAGGAAGTGCGCGAAGCGATGCTGGAGCCTCTCAATGCGATCATCGATGCGGTGCGCACCACTCTCGAGCGCTGCCCGCCGGAACTTTCAGCCGACCTGGTGGACCGCGGCATCATGCTCGCGGGCGGCGGTGCCCTCCTCCGCGGCCTGGACAAGCTTTTGCAGGAAGAAACCGCGCTCCCAGTGCATGTGGCTGAGGATCCCCTCAGTGCTGTCGGCGAAGGCACCGGACGAGTTCTCAGCGAGCTCGAATTCCTCCGCAAAGTGAGCACGACCGAAGTCTGATGACCATTTCGCGCTGTGTCGCGTCCGCTTGAAAGTGTCTGCCGAAAAGCGCCGCATCCAGCCCGGAGGAAAGGCCAATCATGAAAAAGCTCAACATCCTCGCGCTTCTGATCTTCATTGCAGGGCTGGTTGCCGTGTTCACTTTCGACACCGCGACCACCCGCAAGATCCAGGCTCGTGTCATGAGTCTGCTGTCTCCTTTCATCCATAGCAGTGCTGCCATGGATCAGGCGGCTGAGGCCGCCGTGGCCCCGCAGGTAAACCCCGCGGATCTGAAACGCGAAAACGAAACGCAGCGCGTTCAGCTGGAACGCCTCCGCATCATCCAGCAGAAGTACAACCAGATCATCGAAGAGAACGCCAAGCTGCGCCAGATCATCGAGTTCAAACAATCGGCTCCTTTTAAAATGACGGCTGCCAAAGTGATCCGCCGGAGCACCACCACGTGGTGGAACAGCCTGATCATCGACAAGGGGTCTCTGGATGGCATCGGCACCGACAGTCCGGTGATCACCTCCGTGGGCTTGGTGGGCAAGACATCCACCCTGGCTCCGCACATGGCCAAGGTGATCCTGCTGACCGATGAGATGTGCCGTGTGTCAGCCAAAATTGAAGGAACTCTGGAGCAGGGCATCCTCGGTGGCGAGCGCGCCGCGCTGGAGGTGCGCCCGGAGCTGCATCTGCGCTTCCTCAATCGCAACTCCAACATCAATGCCGGAGCCGGAGTCTATTCCTCCGGAGAAGGCGGTGTCTTCCCGGCTGATCTCCTGCTGGGACGGGTGAAACGTTTTGAAAACCGTGAGATATCTGGAGAGGCCGTCATCGAACCCGCCGTTGATTTCTCGACCTTGGATTACGTGTTCGTGATCGAAATGCAGGTGGCCGCACCGGAGCCTGCTCCCGCGCCCGCACCAGCGCCGGAGCCTGCGGTTCAGCCAGCCCGCACCAAGCCCTGAGCCGTCATGCTGTTTCACCCGATCTCCATCATTCTGCTCCTGATCACCTTCATGGTGCAGGAGTTCATCCCTGGGTTGGAGATCGCTCAGTTTGCCACGTTGTTTCTGCCAGCCGTCTTTTTCTTCAGCGCCTCCGTTGCATCACCCTTCTCGATGATGCTCCTGCTCGCTTTCATGACCGGATTCATTTGGGATGCCCGGCATCTTCCCGGTGTCATGGAGAGCGCGTCCAATGCACAGGATGTGTTCGGCACGGGTGCGGATTCGGAGCTGGGCGCGGGCAGTCATCCGCTGCCATTCGGCCTGTCCATCGTGCTTTTCGGCATGCTGGGCACTCTGCTGCAGGGCATCCGCCCGTTGTTCAAACGCGGCCGCCTTGAACTTCCGGTGCTGATGGTTGGCCTTGCCACATTTGCCTGGCTGCTCTCCCAATACTTGATCATTACTTTTCTGCGCGGTTCTCTGCAGTTTCCAGCCGGTGTCTGGACAAAGATGATCACTGACAGCCTGCTTGCCATGCTCGCCGCGCCGCTCATCTTCCTGCTGCTCTACTCGCTGGCCCGCCTGTCGAGCTAAAATACCGCTTCCGTCTCTACATGTTCGCCCTCGCCATGATGTGCGGGTTTGGACTGCTTGTCTTCAGGCTGTGGTCGTTGCAGATCGACCGCCGGGAGGAGTTTGCCAAAATGATCCCCGGTGCGAAGAAGGAACGTGCCCGCATTCCCGGCCCGCGCGGAGAAATCAAAGACCGCAATGGCGTTGTGCTGGCCACCAATAAGGCCAGCTTTGAAGTGCGCATCAATCTTGCTGAAGTCGTCACGGAGTACAAGCGCCAGGCCAAGATCAAAAAGATCCCTCTTCCCGAAGTCACTCTCGACATTATCAAGCAGGGTATCAAACGCCAGGATTCGGAGCTCGACATTTTCAAAATTTTTGAAGAGACCATTGCAGACCGCATGCGCGAGCTGGGAGTGCACAAGGACTACAAGAAGGATTCGCTTCGGGTGCATTACCGGAGCTTCGGCGGTGCGGTGCCCTGGGTATATCGCGATGACCTGACCTTCGCGGAGTTCAGCCGCATTGCCGAGCACAATCTGGGCCTGCCAGGTGTCACAGTCGCCGAGCGTGCTTCACGGATTTATCCTCTCAAATCGGTGGCCTGCCACATTCTCGGCTACGTGCGTCTCCCTGACGATCAGCGTGCCTCAGCCGAAGACCGCAAAGGCTGGGATTATTATGTGCCAGATGATTTCGGCGGGGCAGGGGTGGAGAAGAGTTTTGACAACTACCTGCGCGGGAAGCCTGGCGTACGCGTCATGCAGCGGGATCAGCGTGGCAGACCGGTTGGCGAGGTGGATGAGGAATACGAGGAGCCGCGCAAGGGCAACGATGTATATCTGACGCTGGACGCACGCATGCAGATCATTGCGGACAAGGCATTGCGCGAAGGCAAGATCGGCCGCGGTGCGGTCGTCGTCATCGAGCCGAGTTCCGGTGAAGTGCTGGCGATGGTGTCCGTGCCTTCCTACGATCCGAACCAGTTCATTCCAAGCATCCAGCAGTCGGACTGGGATGCCCTCAATGACGGGCCGACCCTGCCCCTGCTCAATCGTGCGGTGCGAGGCTTCGTGCCGGGATCAACCTTCAAAATACCGATCTCGTTTGCCGGATGCCTTGCGGGCATCCAGATGAGCCACTTCAACTGCAGCGGCAGCGTTACTTATGGCAACAAGGCCATGCAGTGCTGGATCCAGCGCCAGAGTGGCGGCTCTCACGGCACGCTCGGCCTTAGCGATGCCATCAAGTATTCCTGCAACTGCTTCTTCTACCGCTATGGCAATGCGGCTGGCATCAGCAACATCACCAAAGTGGGCAAGATCCTCGGCCTCGGCACCCGGACCGGAATCGAGCTCGAAGATGAAGCTCCCGGCATTCTGCCCAACCCGGACTGGCTGCGCGCCAATCACCCCAATGAGCGCTGGAGCGATGGTGCCACGGCAAACACTTCCATCGGCCAGGGCTATGTCCTCGCTTCGCCTTTGCAGATGGCTTCGGTCAGCGCCACGGTCGCCAATGGTGGCAAGGCTTGGAGTCCGCACCTCCTGAAGCGCGTGGTGGATCACGATCAGGCAGTGCTGGAAAATCCGCCTAGCTTGCGTGGAGATTTGTCCGCCAGTGTGAAGCCGGAGGAAATCGAAGTGATTCGCAAAGGCATGTGGAAAGTCGTCAACGACCCTTCTGGCACAGGCAAGGGTGCGCGCATCACCGGAGTGGAGGTTGCAGGAAAAACCGGCACCGCCCAAAACTGGCGTCTCGATGAGAAGCGCGTCAAGCATGACGACAATCACACCTGGTTCATCTGTTTCGCACCCTACAAAGACCCTAAATTCGCCGTTGCCGTGCTTGTGCAAAATGGCAAGTCAGGCGGCGGATGCGCAGCGCCCGTGGCACGGCGTGTCCTCGAGCAGTGCCTTGCTCTGGACAGCCCGAAGTTTACTCTGACCCCGGAGCCAATGGAACCTGCGGAAGGTCATTTCAATCACATCCCGTCCGTCCAGTACGTTGGCGCAGCAGTGCCCCCTGATGCGCTCGGCGGGGATGAAGATGGCGACACGGGTGCGGGCGCATCTACGCCTGAACCTGCCACCAATGACATGCCGGCTGTGCGTACGGCACCGAATATCAAACCGAAGGCCGATTCAGCGGGATCGGCCGGGAACAGCTCAGTTCAGAATGTGCCCAAGGCCGTGCCAGTGCGCAAGGTCGGTATCTTCGACCGGCGTTCCCAGGAAAACAAACCATCCGACGGCGCTCCGAGCGGCGGCGGATTTTTCCGCAAGCTCTTCCGCTGAGGGGCTGCATCATTTTAGAGAGTAACCAACCATCATGGCATTGACCTTCGTTCAAAGAATCAAAGAACTGCTCACCGGCAAACGCGACATCAAAAGCGGCGTGCGTCTCGTCATCAACTGCGAGAAACTGGAGAACCGCGTCGCCCTGCTCGACAAAGGTGTCGTCGAAGAATACAACATCGAGCGTGTCGGCACCCAGAGCCTCATAGGCAGTGTCTTTAAAGGGCGCATTCGCAACATTGAGCAGGGGCTCAAGGCCATGTTCATTGACATTGGCTTCGACAAAAACGCGTTCCTCCATTTCTGGGATGCCATTCCCGCCGCTTTGGATGCCGGCCTGGAAGAGATCAACCGCGGAGGCAGCAAAAAGAAAAAACGCATCGAGGCCAAGGACATTCCCAGCCTGTACCCCATTGGTTCTGAAATCATGGTGCAGGTCACCAAAGGCCCCGTCGGAAACAAAGGTCCGCGCGTCACCACCAACATTTCCCTGGCCGGCCGTCTGCTTGTGTTGATGCCGCTGAACGACACCTGCGGCATCTCGCGCAAGATTGAAGACCCGAAGGAGCGCTCCCGCCTGCGCAAGATCATCGAAAAAATCAGCCTGCCTGAAGGCATGGGCATCATCCTGCGCACTGAAGCCTCGGGCAAGCGCGCCCGCCACATCGTGCGGGATTTGAACATCCTTCTCGACGAGTGGGACCAGATCGTCGCCAAGCGTGATGGCCAGAACGCCCCTGTCTGCTGCTTCCAGGAGCCCGATCTGGTGGAACGCACCGTGCGAGATTTCCTCACCGAAGACATCGACGAAGTCGCCTGCGATGACGCACCCACCGTTGAGCGCATGCAGCGTATGGCCGCTCACATCTCGGGGCGTGCCAAGCGCCGGATCAATTACTACCAGGGCCAGACCGCCATCTTTGAACACTACGGCATCCAGAAGCAGATCGACAATGCCTTCTATCGCCAGGTTTGGATGCCCTGCGGCGGCTACATCGTCATCGACCAGACCGAGGCTCTCGTTTCCATCGACGTCAACACCGGTCGCAACAAGGGCCACAAGGACGTCGATAAACTCCTGCTGGAAACCAACCTGGAAGCGGCCGCAGAAGTTGCACGCCAGCTCCGTCTGCGCAACATGGGCGGCCTCATTGTGGTGGACTTCATCGACATGAAGCACCGTCGCGATCAGCAGGCCGTGTACAAGCTCATGCTGGACCATCTGAAGCGGGACAAAGCCAAAACCCAGGTGCTGCAGATCTCTCAGTTTGGACTTATGGAGATGACCCGTCAGCGCTTGAATGAGAGCCTTGGCACCACGCTCTATGAGCCATGCCCGTACTGCAAAGGCCACGGGCAGGTGAAGACTCCGCTGACCATGAGCGTCGAGCTTCAGCGCCGCCTGATCTCCGTCCTGGGCCGTGCCAAGGAGGATCAGAAGAGCCTTATCGTCATCGTGCATCCTGAAGTGCTGAACCGCCTCAAGACGGAGGACGGCGAACTGCTGGTCGATCTGGAGCGCAAATACCATGCGCGCCTCACCTTCCGCAGTGATCCCGCCTTCCACCGGGAACAGATCACCCTGGCCAATGCGACCACAGGCGAAGAAATTCGTCTCTGATTTCAGCGGGTGGTGCCCCGGACGCTCAACTCATCCAGATCGAAACTCTCCTGGGCGCCGCTGGCGCTCGGGACCACCACTACTTTGCCAATGTTTTGGATGGTCTCAGCCCAGGAAAAACTGCTGGGGGTACGTTTCCAACCTGCGGCCAATGCTTCTTCGTCGTTCCAGTCATAACGAAGCGTGGCTGCAGCCTCGCCCCACGATTCTGCAAACGAGGCTTCCGTTTCAAACTGCCACTGCGCCACTTCGTTCGCAAACAGCTCGATCATCACCCGTCCTCCCGGCTTTGCAGAACGCACCTGGCAGGTGATCTCGGCCCCCCTGCCACCGATGATTTGTGTCCAGTCGCCGGCCAGCGGCGATTCTTTGGCCGTGCTTGGGGACAGAGCAATTGGCAGCGCCCTGCCCGCTCGCGAGAGGTGGACGTAGCCGCCTTTCGCCCCTCCCGCGGCGTAATGATCGATCTTGTCCACGCCCTTCCAGCCCTGCGTGTCTGCATCGAATGAAAGCGTTCGCACGGCTGCCGGATGGACTTCGCGCGCCGGGTTCTTCAGGGGACTTTCAGACTGTCTGAGCTCCTTCTGCACCAGATCGCAACCGTTGATGGCGTAGAGCGTCGCATGCTCCAGTTCGATCTTGAAACGCACCGCTGGCGCCTGCAAAGCGCCCTTCTTCCATTTCAGAATCATGTCCGTGACCGGCGTCGAAACAACATCGGCCACGTCCAGCATGTTTCCTTGTTCATCCATGGCCGAAACACGGAGGCTTCCACCAGGGGCTACATCCGCGGTGATGCCGGCTGGCTGGGCCGTCAGCTGCAGCAGACTTGTCAGCAAATGAGCGGGCTGCCCACCGTCCACAGGCGTGTAGCCTGCAAAACCATCAGGCCTCAGAGTGGCCAGGCAGGGCAGGCAGTGGCGCTTCCACCCCGTGTGCGGAAAGTCGTCTCCGCCGTAAAAGATCATGAGTCTGCCCTCTTTCAACACGGGCGGCCCAGCCATCGCGTAAATGCATTCGCTGTCATAGCTGCCTTTCGCCCCGCGTGGAATGAACGGCGTTCCGGGCGCCACACGCTGCCATTTCAGTCCATCGTGACTCCACGCCAGCTCACAATCGACCGTGCGTCCGTTACCAACGTTATACATCATCACATAGCTGAGATAGATGCTGCCATACCGAAAGGCGGGCATGCAGTATGTCTGGCTGGCGCGGCCTTCGGACAGGCTGGAGCGCAGCACGAGGCCGTTGTTTTTCCAGTGGATGAAGTCGTCGCTTTCAAAACGCGCCACAAGTCGCTCGCCGAGGTAGAGCTTGGTAAACCACAGGTATTTGCCGCTTCGGTCGTCCCAGAGTGCATTGTTGTGGGTGTCACCGTTCTGCGCTCCAAAACCCAGGGCTGCTGAGGCTTCGCCCCAGTGAATGCCATCCGGAGAAAACCGCACCTGCGGTTTTCCGAGTCCGACATCGCTCACCATTTTGTAGCGTCGCGCCGGGTCGGCATCATGCAGGTCTTTGAAAACTCCCACATTGGGACAATCGCGTGCCACGATGTTGTTGGCGCTGCTGCCGGCAAAGGTGTGAATCCCCAGTTCCGGCTTGTCCCAATGGGTGCCGTCTTTGGACGTGGCGTAGAGCAGATACCAGCCAACGTCATGCACGGTGCTGGGCTGGTCCATCTGTGCGATGACCTCTTTGTCTGCCAGAACGCACTTGTACCAGAGCTTGAAGAGCTGTGCCTCATCATCCCAGATCACGTTGGGGTACAGATTGTTGAGAGAATTCTCCCACGGTTTGTCCGCCTGAAACAGAGGGTTGGCCGGATGCTTCTGCGGTGTGCCGGGGGCAAGCTTTGCGTTAGAGACCTTTTCCACCACGCGGGAGTCGAGCAGCAGGAGCTTTTGTCCATGGGCAGTTTCCAGAGGAAGATCCAGTGCGTCATAGCGCTTCCAGTCTGCGTCATCAAAATGCCACCACTCGCTGTCAAAGATGGCGAATCCGTGCTTCACCATCACCTGCTGCAGTTTCTCCCTGTTCTTGAAAACTTCGGGCGGCACGAGTTTGAAATGAGCGCCGGCTCTTTCTGAAAAATCATCGTGAGCGGTCGGCATCTTCAGTTCTGCACCGCGGGCATCGACGAGCGTCACGTCCACCGCCGCGCCACGATTATGGCGGCCGCCTTTGGCTGGATCGGCCACGAAGCGCTCATCAGGAAGCGTCTTCCACATTGCACGCTGCACCGACAGCGGACGATAGGCGTCCCAGATCTTCAAGCTGAGCCCAAGGGCCTTCAGTTCGGCCTGTGCTCGGGCCAGTTTGGCCGCAGTACCCGGACGCAGCAGGGCGTGGGCATTCCTTGGATAAAACGCTTGTTTGAAAAAGTTGTCCGCCGTGGCGTAGCGTAATTCGATGACCGGACCGTCAGCCTTCCCTCCAATATCGACGAGGTTTTGCGCTGAGAGGCTGGAGGCCCCTAACAGGAGGGCAAACAAAATTTTCATGGGGAGGAATCGACGACACCGTCAGGTGCGTCGCTTCTCCTCAACGCTGCGAAACCTTGCCGCCTTCGAGCAGTTTTTCGAGATTCTTGTCGGGCCTGACGCCTTTCTTGATGGCTTCGTCGTATTCCGTGCGCGCTTTGTCCCACTGAGGGGGATCCCAGGTGATGTAGAGAACCGAAAGATTGAAATGGGCCTCGCCATAGGCGGGATCAATTGCCAGCGCGGTCTTGAATTCGCGCTCAGCACGTTCAATCAGGTTGAGCTTCGTGGCGATGATGCCGAGGTAATGACGGCCGCTCGCGTTGTCAGGCCGTTTGGCCAGGCTTTTCTCAAAATAGGTCATCGCATCCTTCCAGCGTTCCTGTTTGAAGTAGGTCACGCCAAGCGCAAAGGCGGCGGGTTCATTGGACGGGTCATAGGCCAGGGCCTTTTGGAGGGATACTTCGGCATCAGCATGTTTGTTTTCACGCTGGCGGGTGATGCCGAGCCCGATGAGGGCGGTGACGTTCTTGGGTTCGGCACGCAGCGCATCCTGGTATATTTGGCCTGCCTTTTCGAAGTCCTTGTTCATGTACGCTTCATTAGCCTGGCCGATGAGGCTCTCGACAGCGGTCGGCGCAGGCGGAGCTGCTTTCTTATCGCTCTCAGGCGTGGCATTCGCGATGAGGGTGGCCTGCACGCCCTTGTTTCCCAGAAGCTCCCGCGCGACTGGATCTGAGAAGAGCTTCTCTTCCTCCGGAGTCAGAATCATCCGTGCGTTCTTCATTTCTTCGACCTGTTTGACGAGATCGTTCGATGCGTTTTCCATCTTCTGCAGTTCGGCGATCATGAGGTCCTTGGCCGCCTGCTGGCGGTGCTGGGCGCGCAACTGGCGCATGATGATGCCGCGCAGCATTTCATTTTCCTGGGTAAGTTCCGGGGTGGCGGCCATCTTGCCCTCCATACCGCCCTGCTGCACTTCTTTGAGCTGCTTCGTCAGATCAGCCACCTGAGTCTGGTAGGCGGCGCTTTCCTTCCGCAGATCGGCCAGCTGACCTTGCAGACCGGTGAGCTGTCCGCGCAGTTCTGCGATCTCCTTGTCCTTGCGGCCCACATCCGCTTGGAGTGTCTCCACCTGCTTCCTGGCTTCGGCAACTTCGGCTTTCAAACGCTCATTTTCGGCCATGAGGCGCTTCATCTCGCTGCTCGTGCTTTTCTTCTTCAAATCATCCACCTCAGCCTGCAGGCCCAGGCTGCGTGCACTGGCGGCATCGCGTTCCTTGACGGCTGTTTCACGTTCCTTGACGGCCACTTCACGATCCTTGACGATTTGTTCGCGCTCCTTGAGGATCTTGTCCCGCTCCTGCTCAATGGTAGCGATGCGGGCGGAGGATTCGGCCAGCTTTTCAGACGCTTCCTTCGCGGCGGCATCTGCAGCGGTCAGGCGCTGCGCGTTTTTGCGCATCTCCAGTTCCACCGCCATTTTTTCGTCCATCAGTTTGGCTAGCTGGGACTGCGAGGCTCGGCCTGCTTCCACATCCTTGCCCATGGCTAGGATGGTCTGCTCCATGGCGGCCGATTTTTTGCCGAGGGCTTCGTTTTGCGTTCGCACATTGGTGATTTCACCGGAGGCCCACTGAAACCAGTTCTGCCATTTGCCCAGATCCACCTGCTGCTGGTTGGACTTCGTCTCCAGTTCCGCGATGCGCTGCTTGTACATGTCCTCCCATTGTTTGAGAAGGTCGTTGATGCCTGGCAGGGCACCTGTCGTGGCAGAGGGCGCTGCAGCGGCCTGTGCAAGACTGCCTGGCGAGGGAATGCCTGCGCCGGGCATCACCGGAGCAGGCACCGTTGCTACTGCCGGGGCAGGCGCGGCGGTGTTTGCCTGCGTCTGCGCGGAGCGGGTCTGCAGGCGGACGAGCGCATCCTGAATTTTCTGCTGACGCTGGGCACGTACTTCCGCCTGCCAGGTCGGGTAGTTGCGGGCGATGCTGTCCATGATCTCGCCGGCCTGTTTGAACTTGGCCTGCGCGAGGGCGAAGTCGCCAGCTGCCTCGAGCTTGGCCGCCTCATTGTTGAGGACAAAGCCGCGGAAGTACAGGTCCGCCACCTCGCTGCTGGCATCAATGGACTGGGCATGCGACACCAGGGCGGTCAGGGCAAACGCCGCGACGAGGGTGAAGATGGAAAGAAGACGATTCATGAATATTGGGGGAAGGGCAGGGAGTTTACCGCTTTACGTGCCCCTTGTAAATGGCCTTGGCGGCCTGTCTGCCCTGTCTCAGGCCTTCCGCTGGCGCAAAACGGCCACCCAGCGGTCCACGGATTTCCCCGGCGCGTCCTTCAGCGCCCGGCTTTCTTTGTTTCGCCGGTTGCTGACAACCTCCATGCCCAGGGACTCCAGCGCCCGCAGCGCCAGCCGGTGCTCGACATCGAAATAGCTGGTGATGACGAGCATCCCGTCGGGCCGTAGTTTGGCGATTCCCTGGTCAAAAATCTTCTTCCACAGCTCCTGGCCGTGCCAGAAGTTCTGGTGCCGCAAGAAGACCATGTTGAAATCGTCGCTCAGCTCCTTGTGCTGGTCGATCTTGGTGGCGTCCTCGATCAAAAACTGAGCCGGCAGATGCCCGTGCGTTTCGCGGGCCTGCCGAATTTCACGGATGCGGATGTCCGCGCCGATCATCTCCACATCGCCGCCCTGGGTGAGTTCGGAGCCGACCTGGATAAGCGTCTCTGCTTCATCACAGCGCCCGCAGGCCAGATTGAGAATGCGCATGTCCTTCTGCGCCGCCGGCAGATGCGGTGCCAGTGAATCCTGCAGCAGCGATTTCAGTTTCCGCATGTCCTGCTGAATGGCATTTGCTGATGGCGATTTGGGGTCCGAGTTCATGTCACTCAAGTTTGGAGAATACACCCGCGGCGGCTTTCACGGAAATGCTTTGATTGGCCGCATACGCGCGGGCAGCGGCCATGCGGATTTCGGGGCGCGAGCCCTTGCGCGGCCAGACTTCGAGCGCATCTCGCAGCCGAAAGAAGCCGGGGCACATGATCTGCTCGGTGGTGTGGCCAGTCTTTGCCGGCTCCGGAGCAATGCCCTGCCTCGCAATGTCCACAAAGGCTACAAATACGTGGATGCGTCTGGGCGCTGCGGAAGCGCCGTCACCGCAGGCATTGACCAGCAGAACAAGGGCGATGCTCCATCGTTTCATGACTCAAGGTCAAAACTTCAGCTCCTCGCCAAAAATCATGCGCGCTGCCTGGGCCACGTCCTTGTCGCCACGGCCCGAAAGATTGGCCAGGATGATCTGGTCTTTTCGCATCGTGGGGGCAACCTTGTGAACTTCAGCAATGGCGTGGCTGCTTTCGAGAGCAGGGATGATGCCTTCCACCTGGCTGAGCTCCTGGAAGGCGGCCAGCGCCTCCTCGTCAGTGGCATAATTGTAGGTGACGCGGCCTTGCTCGTGCAGCCAGGCGTGCTCGGGACCGATAGCGGCGTAGTCGAGGCCGGCGCTGACGCTGTGGGTGAGTTCGATCTGGCCGTCTGCATTGGCGAGGAGCCAGGTCTTGGTGCCTTGGAGAACACCGAGACGGCCTCCCTGAAAGCGTGCGGCATGGCGCTCTGGAATGATGCCGTCACCGCCGGCTTCCACGCCGGTCATGCGCACATCCTTGTCATTCAGGAAGGGATGGAACAGCCCGATGCTGTTGCTGCCTCCACCCACACAGGCGACAAGAAGATCTGGCAGGCGTTCTTCACGCTCCAAAATCTGACGGCGTGCCTCGACTCCGATGATGCGGTGGAAATCGCGCACCATCATTGGGAAGGGGTGAGATCCCAGCGCAGAACCGAGGATGTAGTGCGTGGTCTGCACATTGGTGACCCAGTCACGCATGGCTTCGTTTACGGCCTCCTTGAGCGTGGCCTGCCCTGCGGTGACAGCGACCACCTTGGCGCCGAGGAAACGCATGCGTGCGACATTCAGCGCCTGCCGCTCCATGTCCACCTTGCCCATGTAAATGACGCATTCGCAGCCAAAACGTGCACAAACCGTCGCGGTGGCGACCCCATGCTGTCCGGCACCGGTTTCAGCGATGATGCGCTTTTTCCCCAGCCGCTGCGCCAGCAGAATCTGGCCGAGGGCATTGTTGATCTTGTGCGCGCCGGTGTGCAGCAGGTCTTCGCGCTTGAGGTAGATCTTGGCCCCGCCGAGCTTTTCAGTCCACCGTTCGGCAAAATAGAGCGGTGTAGGGCGGCCGACATATTCGTGCAGAAGCCGGTCGAGCTCCTTCTGAAAGGCAGGATCCGCCTTTGCTTTCTCATACTGGTCCGTCAGCTCACTCAGCGCCGCCATGAGAGTTTCTGGTACAAACATGCCGCCATACTGGCCAAAGTGGCCGTGGCTGTCGGGCATCACAGGGAGGGGAAGGATGGAGGCGGCGGTCATGGGGTGGCGAAGATAGCTTGAAGGCCGGGCGTTGGCAACGACCGCTCCATTTTCAGGCAAAGTTACGAGCCTGGCTCAAGCCTGGACCGTACCAGCTTCGAGGGCGGCGAGCTTTTTCTCCAACACCCGCACGCGTTCCAGCAAATCGGGTATTTTGGCTGGAAGGCTCAGCATCTTGCGTCCCTCCATCAGCGGGCGGGCGGGGTAGCCGGTGTATGCCCCTGGTTCGGGAATATTCTTCGTGATGCCCGATTTCGCCAGGAACATGGTTTTGTCGCCGATTTCAAGATGTCCGGCCACGCCGACCTGACCACCCATGGTTACGTAATTTCCCAGCCGCGTGCTTCCCGAAATGCCAGTCTGCGACACGATGATGCAGTGCTTTCCGAGGGAGCAGTTGTGGCCGATCTGCACCAAGTTGTCGATTTTGCAGCCTTCACCAATCCAGGTGCGGCCAAAGCGGGCGCGGTCGATGGTGGTGCAGGAGCCGATTTCGACATCATCATCAATCTGCACGATGCCCACCTGGTCAATCTTCTGGTGGCGGCCCTGAACCATCTCATAGCCGAAACCATCACTGCCGATCACCGAGCCGCTGTGCAGGATCACCCGCTTGCCCAGCACACAGAATTCCTTGATCACGGCATTGGCGTGAATGACGCAGCCGGCGCCGAGCTTGACTCCACGCCCGATGTAAGCCCCGGCATGAATCGTGCAGCCGTCACCCAGCTCCACACCGCTCTCGATGACCGCACGGGGGCCGATGCTGACCTTCTTCACATCGTAGATCACGTCAGCCGCCACCGTGGCCGTCGCATGCACTCCAGGCACAAATTCGACGGCGGGAGGCCCAAAGTGCCGGATGGCATGGGAAAAGGCGAGCGTGGGGTTTTTGACACGGATGAGGGCGATACCTTCCCGTGCATCTTCAGAGGCGAGATCCTCCGGCACCAGGGCGGCTGTCGCACGGGTGGTCTTGAGCATTGGCAGGTAACGCGCATTGCCCAGAAAGGTGACCTCACCAGCCGTCGCTTCCATCAGCGAATTCAATCCGGTGATCACAGCATCCGGACTGCCCACGGCGAGTGTTCCTCCGACGAGTTCAGCAAGTTTCTGCAATGTGATGGAATTGCTCATGGCACAGACGTGGGACCGTAAAACAAAAAAGGCACGCCGCAAGCGTCTGCGGCGTGCCTCGAAATTTCGTCAGTTGAAGGCTATTTTTTAGGCTCTTCAGTCTTCGCTGGAGCCGCGGCCTCCTCCTTCTTTGGCTCTGTTCCGGGAGGCGGAGCATTCTTGTTCAATTCAACGATGAGCTGGTCGGTCAGGTCCGTAGCAAAGCCTTCGCGCACGTGCAGGATGATCGGCACGGTGGAAAGGCTGACGCCGGTTTTGTCAAAAACCATGTCATATTTTTCCACCTTGGAACGGTCCTTGACGACCAGAAGGATTTCCTCGTAAAGCCCTTTGCGGATCTGCATGTCTTCCTGCTTGAGCTGTGCCTGGCGGCGCTCGGCAAACTCCTGCATTTCCATTTCCATGGAGCGGATCTCCTTGATCTTTTCGTTCAGCTCCGCGCCATATTTGGCACGCTGTTCCTGAGTAATGATGGGATCTGAAGCGATTTTTTGAAGCTTCTGGGCTTCCGCGTTCAGGTTCTTGTACACTGTCGAACGTTCCTGCATTTCCTGAGCGGCCTTGTCATAATTGGCCTTGTACTTTTCTGCGGCGGATTTCGTTTTGTGGAACTCCTGAAAGACTTTGGACATGTCGATCACGCCAATTTTCAGATCGGCAGCATGGAGGGAGCAGGTGGCAAGGAGGAGTGCGAAGAACGCTCGGCGAATCATAAGTGGGGGAGTTTATAGGGATTGGTGGGGCAGACAAACAAAATGTCCGTCGCAGGCTTTTAGAACTTATAGCCCATGTTGAACTGAACGCGGCCGCTGCCTGATCTGTTGTCCTTGTCGACCGGAACCGCGTAGTCAACACGGATGGGGCCCACTGGAAGGAAAAGGCGCACGCCGATGCCGACGTCAGAGAAGATCATGCCGTTTCCAGAGGTGGCACCGGTGGCGCCGGCGATCGAGCCGATGTCCCCGAAAAACACCACACGTGGAGATTTGTCCACGTTGGAGGTGATGTGCACAGGAACGGAGAATTCGCTGGAGGCGTAGAATGAAGTCAGGCCGCCGATCGGTTCCCCGGTTGCATCCTTCGGACCTGCATGACGATAGGCAAAACCGCGCAGATTGTTGGCACCGCCGAGGAACTGGCGTTCAAAGATGGGCACCCGCTTGCTGTCCCAGCTGTTCACGATGCGGAACATGCCTTCGAAGCTCAAAATGGTGTCCCCAGGAAGGTTGAAATACTGCTGGCCGCCGATATTTGCCCCGACCACCGGGACATTGCCTCCCAGACCGGACAGCAGCGCTCCTGCCTCCAGTTTGTGACCGCTGCGGGTGATGAACACGCTGTCACGCGTGTCGTTCACAAAGTTCATGTCAATCTTGCTCTGGATGTATGAGCCGGCTTCCTGGGCGATGAGAGGGGAGGCTCCGTTGGCGATGCCGTTGATCTTGATTTGCTGCAGGGTGTAGGTGGTTTCAAAATAGGAGTGCTCTCCCAGCTTTTTACGAATGCCTGCGGAGGCGCCAACATTGGTTTGGTTGAAGTAATTGGAGAGATAGTAGAGGTTGTGGAAGAAACCCTCGACCGTGAATGCAAGCTCACGCCCCATGAACCAGGGTTCGGTCCAGCTGATGGTGACGTCACGGCGCAGAGCACCAGCGCGGATGTTGGTGTTGAAACGCTGGCCGCCACCGCGGAAATCCTTCCAGTCGCTGATGTCAAAGTTCGTCTGGGTTACTTGGATGAAAGCCGTGATGCTGTCGATGGAGCTGAAGCCGGCGCCAAAATTCACGGTGCCCGTGCTCTGCTCGGTGACCGTGACGTCCACATCCTTGTAGCCGGGTGCCGTGGTCGCAGTGTTGCGGGTGTCCACTGCGCTGAAATAATTCAGGTTCTGCAGGCGGTTCTTGCCTGCTTCAATCTTCACCGTGTTCAGTTCTTCACCGGGCGAGAATGGAAGTTCACGGCGGATGACCTCGTCCTTCGTGAAGGAGTTTCCGGAAATGTTGACCTTGTTGATGTAGGACTTGGTGCCTTCGACGATGGTGTAGGCTACGGCGACCTGTCCCGCGCCCGTTTCGGTAATGTGGGCCTCGACCTGCGCATCAGCGTAGCCGCGGGAGCCATAATAGTCGTGGATCATTTTCTTGTCAGCCTCGATATGGCTGCCCATGTAGGCGAAACCGGGTTCCGCCTTCACCCCTGCCTCAAGGGCTTCCTTGGTGAAGATGGTGTTGCCGGTGATTTTGACGGCCGACACATCATATTTTGCACCTTCGCTGATCACGTACACCAGGTCAATCTTGTTGGCGGACACCGGCACGATCCGGCGCTCGGTCACTTTGGCATAGACGAAGCCCTTGTCCTTGAAAGCCATCTCAATGATTTTGATGTCTTCCTGCACGTCGTCGTGGTTCAGCTTGCCTTTTTTGCCCCAAAGATTCCACAGGTGGTGCTCCTGTGATTTGAGCTTGCCGCGCAGCACGCGGGACTTGATGGCGGTGTTGCCTTCGAAGAGGATGTCACGGATGATGCCGCGGGCTCCTTCATCGATTTTAAAAATCACCGTGGAGTACCCTTCCCGTGCGGACGGGATGATCTCATAGTTCCCGCTGGCATCGGCGTAGCCCTTCTTCTCATACAGGTCGATGATCTTTTGCTGAGCCGCGGCCAGCTTGCTTTCATCCAGAGGATCTCCCACTTTGACAGCGATCTCCTTCTTCAACTTGTCTTTGTCGAAGGCCGTGTTGCCAACGAACTGAATTTCGGCGATGCCGCCACGGCCGACGATCTCGACCACCACCTTGACCCCGCCAGCGACGTCCACGGTGTGGCTGTTGACGCTCTCGATGGCTCCCGTGCCGTAGAGGGTGCGCATGTCGCGTTCCATCGACTCGTCGGTGAAGGGCTGGCCAACGCGGGTGGACATCTGGCTGCGCACCCGGTTTTCATCAAGTTTCACTCCCCCCTTGATGACGATCTCGACTTCCTTCACTGTTTTCTTATTGGCAGGAGACAAGGGCAACCCAACTTGAGCTCGAGCCAGTTGCGGTGCAGCGCCCAAAACGGCGAGAGCCACCGCAGAAATTAGCAACAGGCGAGACATGAGGGAAGATCCGTAATTCATAGGCAAAAGCAGATTAAACACACTGAGAACAGGCAAAGCGGCACGGCGCGCCCAGACTGGCGCACAACAAGCCAGCAGTACTGCTGCCTCAACTCTCCACGTCAAGGCGTAAGTTCTGAGGGTATTCTTGCCGTTTTTTGCGGTCTGCATGATAGATAAAAGCCCGCCCGGCCAGATTTTGCGCAGCTTAGGACACGAATTGACCGGATTTTCAGGGCCAGAAAGCTATTGAAACAAATTTGCCGCCAATCATGCCTCGCTCCAATCTGCGCAACTATCTGCAGCTGCATCTTGTGGTGCTGGCGTGGGGGCTTACGGCGATATTGGGCAAGCTTATCCAGCTGCCGCCGGTCGATTTAGTGCTCTGGCGCACCGCAGTGGCGGCCCTTTGTTTTTGTCTGCTGGCCTGCGCCATGGGGCATCCGCTTTGCCTGTCTTGGCGCAGGACCCTGGCGATGCTGGCTGTGGGGGCGCTCCTGGGGCTCCACTGGGTGTTGTTCTTTTGGTCCGCCCGGCTCGCCACCGCTTCTGTGTGCCTGGCGGCGATGCCGACGGGCATGCTCTGGGCCTCCCTGATCGAGCCTTTGATCGATGGTTCAAGGCGCTGGCGGCCCGCCGAACTTCTGGTGGGCGTGGTCATGGTGGGCGCTGTCTGGCTCATCTACCAGGTGGAGTTTCGCTACTGGCTGGGCTTCTCGGTTGCCATCGGCGCCGCTGTGCTCGCCGCGTTTTTTGCCACTCTTAGCAAGCAGCTTGTCGCCAGGGACATCCACTGGAGTGTCATGGGCTGCTACCAGATGGCGGGTGCTTGCCTGGCTGCCTTGCTTGCTCGTCCGGTGCTTGAAGTCGGTGTCCTGCCGGTGGTGCCGGATGGCGTCTCCGCAGTTTGGCTCGGGGTGCTCGCACTGGTCTGCACGGTTGCAGCCTACGCCGGATTCATGGATGCACTGCGCAGGGTCAGCGTCTTCACGGTCAATGTCGTCTATAACATGGAGCCGGTTTACGGCATCCTGCTGGCAGCTTTCGTGTTTGGGCGCGCCGAAGTCATGAGCGCGGGTTTCTACTTTGGCGCTGGGATTATCATTGCCGTGGTGCTGGCGGTCCCGTGGGTGCGGCGCTGGGCGGAAAGGTGAGAGTTGCTGGACATGGCCCCCCGAGTGAGCTTGCATCGCCCTCACGCTTGAACCGCCTCCGCCACATCCTCGTCTCCGCCTCCGCCGGTTCCGGCAAAACGTACCAGCTGGTGCGCCGGCACCTGCATCTGCTCGCACTTGGGCAGTCTCCGGAAGGTATTGCGGCGATGACTTTCACCCGCAAGGCGGCGGGAGAGTTTTTTCAGCGCATTCTGCAGCGCCTGTCGGCACTCTCCCTCCAAAGTGAACCCCCGGCGGTTTTTTTTGAAGGGATGGAGCCGCTGCCGGCGGAATGGCCTGAATTTGCTGTGCTGCTGCGCAGAGTCACCCAGCGTCTTCATCGTCTGCGGCTGGGGACGATGGACAGCTTTTTTGCCAATATCACCGCATGCTTTCCCCTGGAGCTGGGGCTGCCGCTTGGGGCCAGTGTCATGGCCGAAAACGAAGCGGCTCATGCGCGGCAGGAGGCGCTGGACGCCCTGCTCGAACGCATTCATTCCGCCCGCGATGACGCGGCCGGGCGCGCCCTTCTTGAAGGATTTAAACAGGCCACTTTCGGCATTGAGGAGCGCAGTGCTGTGGAAAGTCTTGAGTCCTGGATCAACGATCATCACGCGACCTGGCTGGACAGCGGAGATGCCTCACTTTGGGGCAGTGTGCCAGATCTTGCCTTGGATCAGGCCGATGATCTCGCGGCGGCTCTGGAGAGCCTCAAAGATCATTTTGTTCCCACGCGGCCGAAGAGTGCCAGCTTCATGGAGGAGCTGTACCAGGAGGCACCCAGGCAGGAACCCGGCAAAAAACCGGAGGGCAGGGTGGAGGACTTCCTGAAAAAATCGGCGGCTTCCTGGCGGGAGTTGCGCGCGGGAAACGCCATGGTCACCTGGGGAGGTGGAAAAAATCCGGTTTCAGGCCCTGCTGCGCGCGCCTGGGTTCGGGTGGTAGAGGCGATCGTGCACAATGAACTGAAATGCCGGGCGCAGCGTACGCAGGGCATGGCGGCCCTCATGCAGCTGTATGAGACTGAGTATTCGCGCCGCGTGCGCTCTCGCGGCAGGCTGTCCTTTACCGACGTGCAGCGCCTGCTTGCCGCGGCGACTGCTGACGGAGAAGAATGGGCGGATGATGAACGTGCCGACCTCTGGTTCCGGCTTGATGGGCGTTACGACCACTGGCTGTTCGATGAGTTTCAGGACACCAGTCGTGTGCAGTGGAATGTGGTGCGCGGACTGGTGGACGAGGTGCTCCAGGATGACTCCGGGCGGCGCAGCTTCTATGCGGTGGGAGATCCGAAGCAGTCCATTTATCTCTGGCGTCAGGCGGAGCCGGGGCTTTTTGAGGATGTGCTGCATGAATGGCCGCACCGTGGAGATGACGGTCTGGCGCCCCAGACGCTGAGCAAGTCCTTCCGCAGTGCGCCGGCGGTGCTGGACGCGGTGAACGCCGTGTTTGCAAACAAGGCTGGCATCGAGGCTCTGCTCCCCGGTTGCACGCAGGGTTTTGCCTTTCAGAATCACGAGGCGGAGGCGCGCCATCTGAACCTCAGCGGATATGCGGCGCTCCTAAGCGTGCCCGTGGAGGACGGCGTTCGCAATCCCTCCACCACGCCTGTGGTGACAGCCCTGTTAAATGAGATCCGTCCTCTGGAGCGCGGGCTTACCTGCGCGGTGCTGGTGCGCGGCAACAAGAGCGCCAACGCCATCGCTGAGGAACTGCGGACGACGACGGGCATGGAGATCGTGTGCGAATCCCAGCTTTTTCCCGCCACTGACAATGCCGTGACGCTGGCCCTGCTCTCGCTGCTGCAGCTTGCCGCGCATCCCGGTGACACGCTGGCGCTGGAACATCTGAAAATGACTCCGCTGTGGCTGCAGATCGAAACCGCTGGCCAGGGGTGGCCCCTGACCTGTGATCGAGTTCGTGAATCAGTGTTTGAGCATGGCTTGGTCGGTTTCATGGAGGTCTGGACCCGGCATGTGCGCGAGGTGCTGCCGGAGATGGACGCATTCCATGCACAGCGGCTGCGTCAGTTCGGTGAGATGGCCGCCGAGTTTGACGCGACTGGCTCTCGTGACATCGATGCCTTTCTAAAATACGCACGCGAGATGCCGACGCAGGTGCGGGGCGCTGCCAATGCAGTGCAGGTAATGACAGTGCACAAGGCCAAGGGGCTGGAATTCGATTTGGTTATCCTGCCGGATCTGAATGGAGATGCGATGGATCACGTGCGGCGGCGCTCGCTGATCGTGAACCGCAGTCCGAAGGGCATCTCATGGGTGCTGCAGGAGCCGCCGCGCATCTTTGCGCCCTTGCACGATTCTTTAAAGGAGGAGCTGGATACCTCCCGGCAGCATTCCGCCTTTGAATCCCTGTGCAGGCTTTATGTGGCGATGACCCGGGCCAAACGAGGTCTTTACATGATTGCGCAGCCACCGCCGAAATCGCAGGAGTCAGCTGTGAAAGAGGCGCTCTTCTTGCGCCGGATGCTCGGTGCAGCGGGCGCGGTGGAGGAAAGCGAGGGCTATTTGACGGAGTGGCAGACAGGTGACGCGCGTTGGTTTGGTACGGCCCAGGGACTGCCGCCCCAGCCTCCTGTCGTGCCTGGCGTGTCTCCTCCGCTCGGAGCACTGCTGCGGGAATTTCAGCCGCTGGCCAAACGTGTGACGCCTTCAGGAGAGGAAGATTTCAAGGTGAAAGGCAGCATGCTGTTCAGTGCGGGCCGTGAGCCGGGGCGCAGGCTGGGAAATCTGGTTCATGAATTGCTGGCGCAGGTGGAATGGTGGGATCCCACATCAAACATGGCCGCGCTTGAGTCCCGCTGGCAGTCCTCGGGTCTGCTGCGCGGGGAAGGGATCGAAGAACAGGCGCTGGCCATGGTGCGCGGTGTTTTGAGTTCTCCTGCGGCCAGGTTTGCCTTTTCCAAACCGTCGGCAGATGCCCAGGCATGGCGCGAGCGGCCCTTTGACCTGATCCATGAAGGAAGTTGGATCAGCGGCATTTTTGACCGTGTGGTGGTCCGGCAGGACTCTGTGCGACTGATTGATTTTAAGACAGATGAAGTGCCCGATGAGGAAGCATTGGCCGAAAAAGTGGCGGGCTATCGCCCACAGCTCTTGCTTTACCGGCAGGCACTGTCGCGGCTGTCCGGCCTCAAAATGGAACAAATCGAATCTTCCCTGCTCTTTACCCGAACCTGCTGTCTGGTGGACGTAAAGTGACTTTTTTTGAATCCAGGCGCTCTTTGGTGACGCAAAAACTTGTGTGACCGCAATAGCTCTGGCATGGAATCCGCGCATTGTCGCTTTCCCGGCGCACCCTGCGCCCGAACCCCTCATGAGCCAACCCGAACTCACCGACGAAGACCTGCTCCAGCGTGCTGGACGCGGAGACGCGCGTGCGTTCGAGCAGCTCTATGACCGCATGGCCCCGCGGCTTTTCGGCCTCCTTCGCCAGATGCTGTATGACGAGCGAGAGGCGGAAGACGTTTTGCAGGACGGATTTGTGCAGCTCTGGGAGCGTGCCTCCGCCTTTGATCCTGACCGCAGCAAGGCCTTCACCTGGGCGGTGATGCTGTTCCGCCACAAGGCGATCGACCGCATGCGGATGCTGGGCCGGCGCAACCGCCTGGTAGACAGCGCCCTGCTGGAGCAGACCACCCTGGCCGCCTCCGTGCATGCCAGCACGGTGGACGAAGTGCAGGCTGCTGAGCGCGGCATGGTGGTGCGCGAAGCTTTGAACGAACTGCCCAAGGAGCAGCGCCAGCTGATTGAATTTGCCTTTCTGAAAGGGCTGACGCACCATGTGATCTCCGAATCGCTGGGCATACCCCTCGGCACTGTTAAGACCAACATTCGCCGCGGGCTCCTGCGCCTGCGCGATCTTTTGAAAGGAGGCGCATGATGGACGTGGAACGTTTTGAAGAACTGGCGTCCCTGAATTCTCTGGGCATGCTGGAGAACGATGAGAAGCGTGCTCTGGACGGTGCTGTCGCGCGCGACAAGGATGTGCGTGCACTTTGCGCAGATCTGGATCATGCGACCGCATCGCTCGGTTATTTGGTCACGCCCGTGGAACCACCGGCGAACATGAAGAAGCGCATCCGTGCCAGAATGCGTGCCACCGGCGTAAAAGGCGCCGGAGTCTCCATCGGATTTGTCATCAGCAGTGCAGGCTGGGCATTGGCAGCGGCCTTTGCCGTATCTTCTGCCTGGCTGTGGCAGCAACGGGCGGGAATGATCCAGCAGCTTGAGGCCGCATCGCGCGCCATGGCCCCGGTGAACGCCCCGATCGCGCCGGCGGTGGATGACGGCAAGGCCAAGGCCCGCACTTTGGAAGAAGAACTCAAAAAGCGTCGGGACGAGTTTGAGGCGCAAAAGCTGGCGCTTTCCAATGAGATTGATGCGCTGCGCAAGCGTGAAAACGAGGCCAAGGTGGAATCTGCCAGGCTTGCCGCCGAGGTGGTGGAGCTGAAGAAGCAGGAGTCCGAGTCGCAGCTTCAGATCGCCACCCTTCAAAGCAAAGTTTGGGAATACCGCCGCACCGAGATGCTGGTCGTGTGGGATCAGAAACGCAGCCAGGGTGTGGTGATGCTCGACAAAATGCCGAAGGTTGAGTCTGATAAAGATTACCAGCTTTGGGTCGTCGATCCCAGCAAGCCCGATCCGGTCAGTGCTGGCGTTGTCACGGTTGATTCCAAAGGCTCCGCCAAAACCACTTTCAAGCCGGTCGAAAACGTGACCGGGGAGGCTAAATTCGCCATCAGCGTCGAGAAAAAAGGCGGCGTCCCGAAAAGCGAAGGGCCGATTGTTCTGGTCGGTCCCTGATTTATCTCAGGCAGATTCGTGCGACTTAAGCGGCTTTTTCCAGGCGGATGGGTTCAGCTGTTCAGCTATTCCATCCGCCACCCATCGCCTTGTAAATCCTTACCCACGCAGTCGCGACGCGCGTTCTGCTGAGCACGATGTCGTTCTGCGCGTTGAGAGCCACACGTTCCGCATCCAGCACCGTGAGGAAATCAGCGATGCCGTCCTGGTAGCGTTTTCGGGCCAGGGTGGCGGCCTCGCGGGCGGACGCGGCGGACGCTTCCAGATGGTGCAGGCGCACGCGCTCACGGTCGTAGGAGGTGAGGGAGTTTTCCATTTCCTCCAGGGCCATCAGGACGGTCTGCTCGTAGCGGGCCAGGGCGGTGTCCGCGCGTTTGCCGGCTGCATTGATCTGCTGGCGCACGCGGCCGAGATTGAAGGCTGCCCAGGTGATGCGCGGGCCGAGGGTATAGGCATCAGCACCCGGCCGGTCGGTGAAATAGGCGAAGGTGGCTGCTTCAAGATTGACGCGGCCGCTGAAAGTGATGCGCGGAAAAAGATCGGCAACCGCGACGCCGATCCGTGCGGTTTCGGCGGCCAGAGTGTTTTCGGCGACACGAATGTCAGGTCGTCTGCGCAGCAACTCCTCCGGTTTCACAATGCTGATCTGTGAAGGAACCGCAGGCTGCTTTTTGGTGGGCTGCAGCCGGGGGCGGAGATCCGAAGGATTCTGCCCGCACAGGACTGCGATGCGGTGGATGGACCTGGCGATGTTTTCCTGGTAGGTGGGGATCTGCGCCTGGGTGGCATTCCAGAGCGCATTGGCCCGGGCCACGTCCAGCTGCGTTCCGCGACCGCCTTTGAGCGAGGCTTCGGCGATGTGCAGGGCATCAAGCTGATTGTGGGCGTTCTCATTTGCCACGGTGAGCTGTGCCTGGGAACCACGCAGTTCGAGATAGTTTGTGGCGATCTCGGACTGAAGCGAGATCAGCAGGTCGTGCAGATTGGCATCCACCGCGCTGGAGGTCGCTTTGGCGGCTTTGATGGAATTGCGGACGCGGCCGAAGAAATCGAGCTCCCAGTCGGCGTCGAAGCCGACACGGTAGAGTTCGTAATCGCGGGTGCGCAGGCCTGAGAAGGAGGTCGCGCCGTTGCGGACACTGTCATAACCCGCGCCCAGCGTGACGGTGGGGGCGAGATTGAAGCGTGATTCGCGCCAGAGGGCACGGGCCTCCAGCAGGCGTGAGCGGGCTGCGGCCAGATCCTTGTTCTGCGCGTCTGCGGTTGCCACCAGTTCATTGAGCGTGCTGTCGTTGAGCTTGCGCCACCATGCGGCATCCACCTCGGCGGCACGTGCCGCGCCGGCCCGCGAGGCAAAGTCATCGGGCATCCTCGGCTGCGGTTTGACGAACTTCGGTCCCACGTTGCAGCTTGAGACTGCGCAGAAGAGAAGCAGAAAAGAATTAATGGGCTTCATGAAGCGTGGAGGAAGGGGCGGCTGCCCGGCGCTTTTCACGGCGCTCAACGAGTGCGCGGAGGATGACATAGAACACGGGCGTGAAAAGCAAACCAAAGATCGTGACGCCAATCATGCCAAAGAAAACCGCCGTGCCCAGCGCCTGACGCATTTCAGCGCCGGCGCCTTTGGCGAGGACCAGGGGAAGCACGCCGAGGATGAAGGCAAAGCTGGTCATCAGGATGGGACGCAGGCGAAGGCGGCAGGCTTCCACGGCGGCATGCACACGGTCCATTCCCTGGTCCTGCAGCTGTTTGGCAAACTCGACGATGAGAATCGCGTTCTTCGCGGCGAGACCGACGAGCACGACCAGACCGATCTGGGTGAAGATGTTGTTGTCCTGCGCGCGCAGCCAGACACCGCCGATCGCTGAGAGCAGGCACATGGGCACGATGAGGATGATGGCCATGGGGAGGCTCCAGCTCTCGTACTGGGCGGAGAGGACCAGGAAGACGAAGACGACGCAGAGGGGGAAGACGTAGATGAGAGTGTCTCCTGCGAGAATCTGCTGATAGGTGAGGTCCGTCCACTCGATGGCAAAGCCGGTGGGCAGGTTTGCTTTGGCCAGACGCTCGATCTTTTCGATCATCTGGCCGGAACTGACGCCGGGCAGGGTGTTGCCGTTGATGTCGGCGGAGTAGTAGAGGTTGTAGCGCTGCACTCGGTCAGCCCCGCCGGTTTTCACCACCTTTACGAGCGCGCCCAGAGGCACCATCTCGCCGTTGTGATTGCGGATTTTAATGCGGGCGACGTCGGCAGGGTCTCTGCGGAAAGTGGCATCTGCCTGCGCGGTGACCTGGTAGGTGCGGCCATAAAGATTGAAGTCGTTCACATAGACGGAGCCGAGATAGATCTGCAGGGCCTCATTAAGATCCGCGAGGGAGACACCCATGGTCTTGGCCTGGGCGCGGTTGATCTCCAGCTTGAACTGCGGGGTCTTGGCGCGGAAGCCGGTGATGAGGGAAATGAGGCCGGGCTCCTGCTGTGCGGCGGCGAGCAGCTTCTGCGTGGCAGCCTCAAGCGCAGGGAGGCCGGCGTTGTTGAGATCCTGCACCTGGATTTTGAAACCACCGGCATTGCCCAGGCCGCGCAGAGGGGGAGGCGGCAGCACCAGCACGCGGCCCTCTTGAATGGTCGAGAATTTTTTGCGGATGACGGCCAGCATGCCTTCGCCTTTGAGTTCGGGACTCTGGCGCTTGTCGAAGTTGTCGAAGACCAGGAAGGCGGCCCCGACGTTGGGCTGGTTGGCCTGAAGCACGGAGGAGTAGCCGGAGATGGCGAAGGTGTGGGCGATGCCGGGGATCTCTCGCGCCATAGCATCCATCTTGCGGACCACCGCGTCGGTACGCTCAAAGGCGGCGGCATCCGGAAGTTGTACCAGCACGATGGCGTAGCCCATGTCCTGGGAAGGAATGAATCCGGAGGGGACCTCCTGGAACAGCTTTCCTGCGAGGCCGATCAATCCCGCGTAGCCGAGAAGCACGAGCACCGCGAGACGGATGAGCTTGCCGACCAGGCCGGCGTAGAGATCGGAACCGAACTGGAAGATACGGTTGAAGCCGCGGAAGAACCAGCCGAACAGGAGGTTTAGCAGGCGGCTGAACCAGTCCGGCTTCGCGCCGTGCGGCTGCAGCAGAATGGCGCAGAGCGCGGGGCTGAGGGTGAGCGAATTGAAGGCGGAGATCACGGTGGAAACCGCGATGGTGAGCGCAAACTGGCGGTAGAACTGGCCCGTAATGCCGCTGATGAAGGCCGTGGGAACAAACACCGCGCAGAGCACCAGGGCCACCGCGATGACCGCACCGCTCACCTCGTTCATGGCCTGCACCGAAGCATCGTGCGGGGAGAGCCCCTTGGCGATGTTGCGCTCCACGTTTTCAACTACGACGATGGCATCATCCACGACAATGCCAATGGCAAGCACCAGGCCGAAGAGTGAGAGATTGTTGAGCGAGAATCCGAGCGCCTGCATGACTGCCAGGGTGCCAATGAGAGACACCGGCACGGCCAGCAGCGGGATGATGGAAGCGCGCCAGCTCTGCAGGAAGACGATGACAACAAAGACAACAAGGAGGATGGCCTCCATGAGCGTGTGGCGCACTGACTCAATGGAGGAACGGACGAACTTGGTGGTGTCGTAGTTGATCTTATAATCGATGCCCGGCGGGAAGCGTTCCTTGAGTTGAGAGAGACGTTTGTAAACGGCATCGGCAGTGGCGATGGCATTGCTGCCGGGGAGCTGGAAGACGCGAAGGGACACTGCGTTGTAACCGTCCATGTACGTGCGGCTGGAGTAGTCGCGGGAACCGAGTTCAATGCGGGCCACATTGGCCAGGCGCACGACATCGCCCTGCTTGCCGGTTTTGAGAACAATGTCGCCAAACTCCTCTGCCTTTTTCAGGCGGCCCGGTGCGGTGAGAGTGTACTGAAACTCAGAACCTTCCGCGGCGGGAGGCTGGCCGAGGGAACCGGCGGCGACCTGCACATTTTGTTCGCGGATGGCTCGCACGATATCACCTGCGGTCAGGCCCAGGCCGGCGACCTTTTCAGGATCAAGCCAGATGCGCATGGAGTAGTCCATGCCTCCAAGGGACGAGGCCTCCGCCACACCCGGAATACGGGCGAGCTCGTTCTGGATCTGCAGGGTGCAGTAGTTGCTGAGATAGGAAACGTCGCGCGAGCCATCGGGGCTGTAGAACTGGGCCGAGAGCGTGAGGTCTGGCGAACGCTTGTTCACGTTGACGCCGAGACGGCGCACCTCCTCCGGCAGGCGGGAGACGGCGGCATTCACGCGGTTTTGCACCAGCACCTGCGCCTCGTCCAAATCCGTGTTGAGACGGAAGGTGACGGTGATCTGCACGCGCCCGTCACTGGTGGACGACGAGGACAGATACAGCATGTCCTCAACACCATTGATTTCCTGCTCCAGCGGGGTGGAGACAGTCTCGGCCAGGGTGCGTGCATCCGCGCCGGGATACATGGCGCTGACCACCACGGTGGGGGGAATGACTTCGGGATACTGCGCGATGGGCAGCACCATGTAGGCAAGACAGCCCAGCATGGTGATGACGATGCTGAGCACGGCCGCGAAGATGGGCCGGTTCACAAAAAAGCGGGCGAAATTCATGAGTGTTACTTGGCGGGCTCCGCTGGCTTCATTTCCGTCAGGCTGGGCTTCACCTTGACGCCGTTGCGCACGCTCATGAGACCGAGCACGACCACGCGCTCATCTGCCTTCAGGCCGCTGCGCACCACGCGCAGACCATCGAGCAGAGGCCCGAGGGTGATCGGCCGATAGACGGCCTTGTCCTCGGCGTCCAGCACCCAGACGAAGCTGCTGCCCTGATCGTCCCCGACGGCGGAGTCGCGGATGAGGAGGCCGTCATATTCACCGCTTCCGGGCACGCGGACTTTGGCAAAAAAACCGGGGGCCATGAGGCGGTCGGCATTGGGAAACACCGCACGGGCACGGATGGTGCCGGTGGCGGGATTGATCTGGTTGTCCACGAAATCGACTTCTCCCCGGTGCTGCCAGCCCGCCTCATTGATGAGCGACATCTCGGCAGGAATGCGTTCGAACATGGCGCTCACCCGCTCGCCGCTTTTATGCATCTCACGGTACTTCAGCACCGAGCGTTCATCGGCCTCGATTTCGCAATAGATGGGATCGAGCGCGACAATGGTGGTCAGCAGCGTGGCGCCCTGAATGCCACCGCTGACGAGGTTGCCCTCCGTCACGCGGGCATCGCTGATGCGACCGCTGATGGGCGCGCGAATCTGGGTGAATTCCAGATCAAGCTTGGCGGCACGCAGGGCGGCCTCCGCTCCCCGCACACCGGCCATTTCACCCGTGGCACTTTTCAGACGGCGTTCGGATTCTTCGACCGAGATGGCCTGGCCCTGGCGCAGGGCGGTGGCGTTCTTGGCCTCCACGCCGGCGAGTTCCGCCGCTGTTTTTGCCTGCGCGAGCATCGCCTCGGCGCGCTCGACGATGGCCTCATAAGGACGAGGATCGATGGTGAAGAGCAGATCCCCAGCCTTCACCTCCGCGCCTTCCTTAAAGCTGACCTGGGTCACATAGCCGGAGACTCGCGCGTGGATATCGACACGCTCACGCGAGGTCAGACGCCCGGTGAATTCGTCCCAGTCCATGAGCCGTTTGGCGATCGGTTTGGCCACCGTCACCTCGGGAGTCGCCGCCTGTGGTGCGCCGCCAGGGCCTGCAGCGTCGCGTTTGCAGGAGGCCAGAGGAATCGCGATCAGGAGGGCCGCCACGGCATGCCGCCAAGTTGGCATGAAGAAAATTGGGAAAAACGGTGCGCGTTGCATCGTCAGAGTAACGAACACCGGGGCGTCTTAAATAGTGCATATGCAACATATCGGTTATACCATAAGTGTATGACCAGCGTTAATGACCTCCAGCATATCCGCGAATTTGTGCAGATTGCAGACTCCAGAAGCATCTCGCGTGCAGCCAAGGTTCTGGGCATGTCCCAGCCGACGCTCAGCCGTCACCTGGCGGCTCTGGAGGGGCAGATCGGGGCGCCGCTCATCCGGCGTGACACGCACGCGATGAGCCTGACGGACGCCGGGATCATTGTCCTGACCGACGCTCGCGAACTTCTGACCCTGGCGGACCGCATGGGCAGCCGGCTTCGGGCGGAGCGCCGCTCGCTGCGCGGACACCTGCGGATGGTTTCGGTTGTCGATGTGGGGCAGTGGATCGTCTCGCGAGTGCTCTCGCGCTTCAAAAAGCTGCACCCGGATGTCACCACGGAACTGCACCTCATCAACCGCCCGACGAAGTTCATCAAAGAGGGTTTTGACTGCGGCATCATGGTCGGTGCGCCGACGGACCGCCGTGTAACGATCCGCAAGATCGCCCAGCTTCAACGGCGGCTGGTTGCAGCTCCGTCTCTATTGAGGAACCACCCTCTGCCTGCCCGGCCGGAGGAGTTGAAGCTTCTGCCATGGCTGGGGATCTTGCAGCCGCATTTCTACTCGCGCGACCGGGTTGATCTGGAGCGTGCGAAGCAGATCAAAAACCTCAAACTCTCCCCGGCCATGCTGCTGGACACGGTTACCGCCTTGCGTGAAGCCGCCATCGAGGGGGCTGGTTTTACCATCCTGCCCGAGTGGATGGCAGCGCGGGATATCACCGGCGGGCGGCTTGTGCAGTTGCTGCCGGACTGGCACCTGGCTCCCATTGACCTTCAGATTGCCCATGCCGCGCATGAGCACCTGCCCCAGCGGGTCAAGAGCTTGATCGAATACCTCGAACAGGAGCTTCCTGTCGAGATTCACCGGCTGGATTTGAACGAACGCTAGGTGCTACGCCTATTCTTTGCGGCCCTGTCGCAAAAAATTGCATGCGCAACAAGCACGCTCTGTGCTAGGAATCCCGCCCCCCGCCGCCTTGCGGCTTGTTTTACCTCCATCAAAAAATACCATGCCCAAGCAGACCATTCGTGACCTCGACCTCGCCGGAAAACGCGTTTTTGTGCGCGTCGATTTCAACGTCCCACTCGATGAGAAAGACGGGAAGATGGTCATCACAGACGCCACCCGCATCCAGGAGACGCTGCCCACCATCAAGTTTTTGATCGAAAAGGGTGCTAAAATCATCCTTGCCAGCCACCTGGGCCGCCCAAAGGGCAAGCCCGATCCCAAGCAGAGCCTCGCCCCCGTGGCCCCGGCGTTGAGCGAACTCATCGGCAGGCCGGTCGCCTTCGCCAGTGACTGCGTCGGAGAAGAGGCCAAATCCAAAGCCCTCGCCCTCGGCAATGGCGACGTGCTCCTGCTCGAAAACACCCGTTTCCACGCTGGTGAAGAAAAGAACGACGCCGAACTGGCCAAAGGCATGGCGGACCTCGCCGAAGTGTTTGTGAACGACGCATTCGGCTCTGCCCATCGCGCGCATAGCTCCACCGCTGGCGTTGCCGACTACCTCCCTGCCGTCTCCGGTCTCCTCATGGAAAAGGAGCTGACCTGGCTGCACGACGAACTCGAGAACCCTGAGCGCCCCTTCGTGGTTATCCTCGGTGGTGCCAAGGTGAACGACAAGATCGGCGTCATCAACCGCCTGCTCGAAAAGGCAGACACCATCATCATCGGTGGCGGCATGGCCTACACCTTCCGCAAGATCGTCGAAGGCATCTCCATCGGCAAAAGCCTCTACAAGCCCGAGTGGGAGCCGATCGCCCAGGCCGCTCTGGACAAGGCCAAGGAGCGCGGCGTGAAGATTCTCATCCCCGTGGATGCCATGATCACTGACGCCTTCGACTTCGACGCCAAAAAGCTCGGCAACACCAAGTTCACCGCCGCTGGCGAGAGCATCCCGGACGGCTGGGAAGGCGTGGACATCGGTCCTGAGTCCGTGAAACTCTTCTCCGCAGAGATCGCGAAAGCCAAGACCGTGATCTGGAATGGCCCCATGGGCGTGTTTGAGATCAAAGAAAGCTCCAAAGGCACCTTCGATGTGGCTGAAGCCGTCGCCGCCAACTCCAGCGCCAAGACCATCATCGGCGGTGGCGACAGCGTGAAGGCCGTCAAGAAGGCCAAGCTCGGCGACAAAATGACCTTCATCTCCACCGGCGGCGGCGCCTCCCTCGAGCTCCTCGAAGGCAAAGTTCTCCCCGGCGTTGCCTGCCTGAAAGACAAGTAACCCAAGCCGTTTGCAGTGGTTTGCCGATGTTGTCGATGGTTTGCGATTGTTGATCCAAACCTCCCCAGCCTCTGAGAAACCATTGCAATCCACCGCCAACAATCGCAAACTTTTCCCTCTTCCCCCTTTATGGCCTTCGTTCACTTCCGCAAACCTATCATCGCCGCCAATTGGAAAATGCACATGACTCCCCAGGAGTCGGATGATTTCCTTCGTTCCTTCGCCCGTCTGGTGCCGGACAAGATTCCCGTGCAGATCGTCGTCGCACCGCCGGCTGTAAGCCTGGAACGTGCAAACAACACCCTCGTCGCTGCGCGTGAGCAGAGCGTGGAGCTGGCCGCGCAGAACATGAGCCAGCACACTGCTGGTGCCTTCACCGGCGAGATCAGCGCACGAATGATCAAGGAGTGCGGTTGCAAGCATGTCATCCTGGGTCACAGCGAACGCCGCAGCATCTACGGCGAAACCAACGCCATCGTGAATGCCAAGGTTCTCGCTGCGCTGGAAGCCCGCCTCCACCCCATCCTTTGCATCGGCGAAACCCTCGCCGAGCGTGACAACGGCCAGATCGAAGACGTCCTCGGCAGCCAGCTTCGCGAGTCCCTTGCCGAAGTCGGCCCCCGCCGCATCACCGATTGTGTCATCGCTTACGAGCCCGTCTGGGCCATTGGCACCGGACGCACCGCCAGCCCTGAGCAGGCTCAGGAGGCCCACGCCTTCACCCGCCAGGTGTTGGGCGAGCTCTTCGGCGATGACGTAGCGGCCAAAATCCGCATCCAGTACGGTGGCAGCGTGAAGCCCGGCAACATGGCCGAGCTGATCAGCCAGAAGGATGTGGACGGCGCACTCGTCGGCGGAGCCAGCATGGAACCCGGAAGCTTCTGGGAAATCTGCCGTGCTGCCATCGACTGGGCGAATGCCAATGCGTAGTCTCTTTAGCTTTTGCTGCGAATAGTCTTGTAAGGGTTCGTCGCGTTTGTCCATACTCGGGCAAATGCGACGAATCATCCTCCCGATATTCTTGCTGATCCAGGCGTCCTTGCAGGCGCAAACCGCTGTTCTTTGGAAAGCAGGAGCGGCGGATGTGGATATCACGCCGGACTACCCGGTCCGTTTGAGCGGCTATGGCAGCCGCACCGCTGAAACCCAGAAGGTGGCGCAGCGTCTCCATGCCAATGCCCTTGCCCTGCAATGGCAGGATGATGCGCCAGCCGTCATGGTCAGCGTGGACAACTGCGGCGTGCCTGCCGCAGTTCGGACTGAGGTGCTCAGGCGCCTGGCCGCCCGGGGGAGGGCACTTGAGACCGAGCGTTTTGCGCTTCACTCCACCCACACGCACTGTGCTCCCATGCTTAAGGGCGTGCTTCCTTTTCTCTTCGGAGAAGACCTGCCGGAAGACCATGTGAAGCACATAGAACAATACACCGAGGATCTCACGGCTCACATCGTCTCCATCGTCATCAAGGCCCTGGACAAGTTGGCGCCGGCGAGGGTGGAATGGGGCGTAGGGAAGGTCTATTTCGCCTTCAATCGACGGCTGAAAACAGACAAGGGATTTCAAAACGCCCAGAATTTCAGCGGGCCCACGGATCGTTCTCTCCCGGTCCTTTGCATCAAATCGGCCGATGGGAAAAAACTCATCGCCACCCACGCCAGCTACGCCTGTCACTGCACAACACTTGGAATCAATGAGATCCACGGCGACTGGGCGGGTCTGGCGCATGAAGAGTTGGAACTGCGTTTTCCAGAGTCGGTCTGCCTGATCGCCATTGGCTGCGGCGGGGATCAGAATCCCTATCCGCGTACCGAAAATCGTTTTGCCATCGACCACGGTGTCAGCATCGCCAAAGAAATCGTGCGTGTGATCAATGGACCCATGCAAGCCTTGAGCGGACCTCTTGGCTGCGTGCATCAGGAGGTGATGCTCCCTTTCGACAAACTGCCCACCAAGGCAGAATGGCAGTCCAGGGCCTCTGACCCAAACAAATGGACGGCCTACCACGCCGGCAAGCACCTCGCCATGCTGGCGCAGGGAGAAAAAATCCCGCCCGCCCTCCCCTATGAGATTCAGGTATGGAATTACGGCAGCGGCCTTCTCACGATCAATCTGCCCGGGGAGGTCGTGGTGGACTACAGTCTGCGTTTTAAAAAGGAGTTCGATCCCGCCCGCACGTGGGTGAACGGCTATACCAACGACGTGCCATGCTACATCCCCTCGCATCGAATTTGGGAGGAGGGTGGTTATGAAGGCGGCGGAGCCATGATTTTCTACGGTCGTCCCACCCGTTTTGCACCGGGCATTGAGAACATCATTGCCGGCACGGTGAGGCAGCTCGTGCCGCAGGAGTTCAGCGCCCAGAATCCGCAGAAGCTCTCGGCGCCTCTTGCCGAGGAGCTCAAGCCTCAGACGAAGTGAGCCGCAGTACTCTGAAGCACTCCCGGCCCTCACGACCTGGATAAGCCGCCGTGGGCACATGGCTCTCGATCACCTGAAAACCGTCCGCAAAGAGAGTCGTGAGTTCATCCATCGAAATGCCGAACGGAGGTCCGGTTTCTCCAGGGTCCATTTCCGGGTTGATGAAAAACACCCCCACCAGCAACCCGCCGGGTTTGAGCAGGGAGGCCACTGCATCCCGATACTTTACACGCCATTCCGGTGGAAGGGCGCAAAGGCAGGTATGTTCCACGATGGCGTCATACTGGCCGCGAAACGTGAACAAATCCGCGCACACAAAGCGCTCCGCCATCTGCGGATAGTGCTCCTTTGCCCTCTCCACGGCAGTCGGAGCAATGTCGAGTCCGTGCGCATCGATGCCACGGGAGACCAGATGCGCCACATCATGTCCCACACCGCAACCTGGCACAAGCACACGGCCTGCCAGCTTGTTGCCCGCCAGCCATTCTACGAGCGGTGGTGCAGGAAGCCCTTTGTCCCACGGCGTGAAATTCTCCTGATAGGCCTGGTCCCAGTTCGTGACGTTCACTATGGTTTTTTTTGTTTCTCGTGTTTGATGACTCCCTGCAGAGTGGTCTGTCCGGTGTCCCCTGTCATTGTAACTTTGCTTTCGATGACGTCTTTGGCATCACCCGCGAGAGTTTCGTGGACGGTGATGCTGCCCTCGCCGTTCCCGGTGATCGTCTTGAGTTCCAGCGTGAGTTTCTCTTCAGATACGTGGCCTTCAAAGTGAACCATCTGCGACCCCTCTGCGCCGGTCAGGGTGGCTTCGTAACTGTCCGTGCCTTCGTTGTAACTAATCGTCCACTGAAACGGCTGCGTGTCGCCATTGATCGAACGCGTGCCCTTGACCACAAAGGAGTTTTCTCCATCCGCGGAGCCGGTCCACTCCTCTTTGATCTCAAGCGTGCTGTTCTCACCCTTCAGTTCGCCGGAAGCCGTCCAGGTGCCGACGTAATGCTTGAAGAGGGGACTGGCACCGAGGTCTCTGGCATTCGTGCTGGCGCAGGCCAGCAGGCAGAGGGTGAGCAGCAGAGTTTTCATGCGATGATCTCCTGAATGACTTTGCCGTAGCTGATGGGGACGGGGCGGTTGACGACGTCCCGCACCTCGGTGTCGGGCTGGATTCCGAGCAGATGATACATCGTAGCGGCCAGATCGTCCGGCTTCACCGGTTTGTCAGCGGGGTGCTCGCCATTTTTGTCAGACGCGCCATGCACGTAGCCACGTTTCACTCCGCCGCCAGCCAGCAGCGCGGTGTAGCACTGCGGCCAGTGGTCGCGGGAGATGTTTTTGTTAATCTTCGGCGTGCGGCCAAACTCTCCCACCCACACCACCAGCGTCTCATCCAGCAGGCCGCGTTCGTCGAGGTCCGTCAGGAACGTCGGCAGCGTCTGCTCGGTGATGGGCATGTGGTACTTCTCGATGATGGGAAACATCCGCGTGTCGTTGAATCCATGCGTATCCCACCCGCCTTCGGTCGTGCTTTGCCCTCCGATGCCTTGGGAGAAATTCACCGTCACAAACTTCACGCCCGCCTCCACGAGCCGTCGCGCCAGCAGCAGGCTCTGACCGTAGGGTGAGCGCCCGTAGCCATCACGCACCTTGTCCGGCTCCTTCGTCAGATCAAAGGCCGCGCGCAGCTTCTCGCTGTGCAGCATGGAGAGAGCCTTGTCATAGTAGCTCTCAATGCCACGCGCCTCGGCCGAGTAGTCCAGCAGCCGCGTTTGGGAATCCACCAGCTTCTGCAGCTCGCGCCGTGCGCTCAGCCGCTCAAAGCTCACTCCGCTTGGCAGGCTTAGTTCCGGCAGCGCAAATCCCGGCGCGCTCGGGTCCCGCAGCACGATAAACGGGTCATGCTCCTTGCCCAGAAAGCTCGCCCGCTGCCCCGGGGTCACCGAGCCATCGCTCACAATGTACGGAAACGTGGCGGAGGTCGGAATCTCGCCCTTCAGCGGCGCGATCCTGTCCACCACGGACGAGTATGCAGGAAACAAATCTGGCGAATCTTTCAGCCGCTGGTCATCGCTCGGCGGCGCATGCCCGCTCAGCGCGTAGTAGCCGGCGCTGTTGTGGTTTTTCATCGTGTGGTGCACGGACCTCACCAGCGTCACCTTGTCCATCACCTTTGCCGTTTTCGGCAGCTTTTCGGAAACCCAGATGCCATCCGCATTCGATTTGATCGGCTTGTGAAAGCCTCGGATTCCCTCCGGAGCATCCGGCTTCATGTCAAAGGTCTCCAGGTGGCTGGGCCCACCCCATTGGAAGCAGAAGATCACCGACTTCGCCCGTGCCACCAGCTTCTCCATCCCCGCATTCTCCGCCCCGCGCAGAAAGCGCGGCATCGTCAGTCCAAACATCCCCAGCCCGCCGGCGGAGAGAAGCTGGCGGCGGCTGATGCGGGTGCACGCACCCGTGGGATTGAAAGGAGAGCCCATGCGTCAAATCAAACGTGACACAGCATGCCGCACTTTCCGCACTCTGCCAGCACTTGCGGGCCGCCGGTCGGCGTTGTATCCGCAGCCATGCCCAACCTCACCGCCCCCACCGGATTCAAAGAATGGTCCTTCGTCTGCGACGCCCTTGTGCAGGGCCGTCTCAGCATTATTTTGCGCAAAGGTGGCATCCACGAAGGCCGTGGTGGCTTTGAGTGGAAGCACCGCCAGTTCTTTCTCTTTCCCACCTGGTTTCACAATCAGGCCGAAAAACTCTCCTGGGTGCCCGAAAACACCCAGCGTGATTTCCCGCCCGAAGAAGAGCGCACCACCGTGGACATCGACGGCTGTGCCACCCTGGAGCATGTCTGGAAGATCACCGAGTGGGAGAAGGTCGCCGCCCTGTTTCCGCTCCACATCTGGAACGAGGACATTGTGAAGGAGCGCTTCATCTACGACGATGAAACCTGCCTCCACGTCGCCCTCGTCCGCGCCTACAAGCTGCCGCAAAACTGGCATTTCCCATACGCCAAAAGCTACGGCGGCTGCCGTTCCTGGATCACCCTCCCTGAGGAGGGGCTTCCCCTTGCAGCCGCGGCTGCTCCCGCGCTGAGTGACGAGGCCTTCGCAGAAGTATCAGCAAAGTTGAAAGCGATCCTGGGCTAGTCGAGTGTCCGCCACTTGAACCCGACCGACGCCATCCGACCAGCCCACGCCGAAATCAACCTCGGCGCCATCGTTCACAACTATGACGCCATCCGCGCCCATGTCGGCATGGCGCAGGTGATGCCTGTGGTGAAGGCGAATGCCTACGGGCACGGTCTCGTGGAGGTGGCGCGACGCCTGTTGCATCATGGCGCTCCATGTTTTGGGGTGGCTCTGCTGGAGGAGGCGGTGACATTACGCCAGGCGGGCATCTCAGTGCCAATTCTGGTCTTCGGTGGCGTGGCCACGCGGCAGATTCCGCAGTTCATTGCCCATGACTTGATGATGGCCGCGTCATCCATCGACAAACTGCGGCAGATTGATGAAGCGGCGGCCGCGGCGAAAAAGAAGGCGCGCGTGCACCTGAAGATCGACACCGGCATGGAGCGCATCGGGGTGCACTGGTACAGCGCGCAAAAGCTGCTGGAAGCCAGCCTGACCTTCACTCACGTGGAGGTCGCGGGCATCTACTCGCACTTTGCCAATTCCGACTCCGCGGACCTCGCCGGCGCTCGCGAGCAGCTCTCCCGCTTCCTCGAAGTGCTGGAGTTCTATTCAAAACGCAGCCTTCAGCCCCCCGTGCGCCACATCGCCAATTCCGGCGGCATCCTTCAGCTCCCCGAAAGTCACCTCGATCTCGTCCGTCCAGGCATCATGCTCTATGGAGTGTATCCCTCCAAGGAAGTGCGTCAGACCATCGCCCTCCAGCCCGCCCTCAGTTGGAAATCTCAGGTGGTTTTTTTCAAAGTCGTGCAACCCGGCAGCCCTGTAAGCTACGGCGGTACCTGGACCACAGACCATCAGGTGCGCGTCGTCACCGTGCCCGTCGGTTATGGAGACGGCTATTTTCGTGCGCTCTCCAATCGCGGCTCAGTCCTCATTCGTGGCCAGCGCCATCCCATCGTCGGACGCGTCTGCATGGACCAGTTCATGGTCAATCTCGAATGGGGAACCGCTTACAATGGCGATGCCGTCACCCTCATTGGCAGCGATGGCACTGAAACCATCACTGCCCAGGATGTGGCGGACTGGGCAGGCACTATTCCTTATGAGGTCCTGACCAACATCAACTCGCGGGTTCCGCGTGTTTACGATTAATGCCTTGCAATCGGCCCCTGAAGGCCGCAACGAAGGGGCGGGATGCGATGGCGTGTTCCGCCCGCATGAATGAACCTTATTATCTTTGATCTCGAAACTACCGGCCTGTTGCCCGCCCAGCACGAGATCATTCAGATAGCGGCAATGAAGGTGACCGGCGGCCGCTGGACCGAAGGCGAGTGTTTTGACAGCTACGTGAAGCCGGAGAATCGCATTCCCTCCTTCATCACCAAGCTGACTGGCATCACGCAGGCGCATGTGGCTGATGCTCCCTCTCCCGTCGATGTGCTGATGCAGTTCTCCCGTTTCGTCGGTGAGGATGCGACCTTGATCGCCCACAATGGCATTCGTTTCGACATGCGCTTCATCGCCGAGCACTGCAAACGCCACGCCGTTCCCGTGCGCGAAACCAGCGCCCTCGACTCGCGTGATTTTTCCCGCAAGATCTGGGGTGGCAAAGGCGGACATGGCTTGGACGCGGTTCTTGGCCGGGTGGGGGTTTCCAGCAAAGGCATGAAACGCCACGACGCGCGCGTCGATGTACAGCTTTTGGCACGCGCTGTTCAATACATGTGGGAGCGTCTCACGCCGAGCGTGACCAGCTGCCCAGTGGCCCTTTCAGCAGGGCTGATTCCCGCCCTCGATAACGTTTGAAGGACATAAAAAAGAGCCGGATTGAACTCCGGCTCTTTTCCTTCTTCACTTTTTTCGGCCAATCCCTCAGGACTCAGACCGCCCGCTCCAGCTTCTCATCAATACGTGCCACCAGCGTGTCGAGCAGTTCACCATTGCCAAAGCGTTCGATGACACCGGCCAGGAAACCTTCGATGATCAGCTTGCGGCTTTCACTGTCGCTGATGCCGCGGGCTTTGAGATAGAAGAGTTCCTCATCACTGATCGGTCCGCTCGTGGCACCATGGCTGCACTTCACCTGGTCCGCGCTGATCTCCAGCCCCGGCAGGCTTGTCGCCTCGGCTTCGTTGCTGTTGAGCAGATTGCGGCATGTCTGGTACGCGTCCGTGTAGTGCGCGCCTTCATCCACCGTGATGAGTCCGCTGAAGATGCTGCGGGACTTGCCATACAGCGCGTTCTTGTACAGGAGATCGCTGCTGGCATGCGGGGCCTTGTGGTTCTGCAGCGTGCGCTGGTCCACGACCTGCTCGCCAATGGGCAGAGACACGCTCAGCATGTCGCTGCGTGAGCCTTCGCCAATGAGATCGCTCACGCTCTCGCTGCGGCTGAAGCTCGCACCTAGCTGCACCTGAAAGCTCTTCACGGCGGCATCACGCCCGGCGACGATGCTGGAAAGGTGCAGTGCCTGCGCGTCGTCCGCCAGTTCCTGGCAAGCCGCATACGTGATTTTGCTGCCGCGCCCGCCCACAAGATCGGCAATCGCGATGCTCAATCCGCCTTCGCCATCGAGGCTCCGGTAATGGTCCACCACGCTCACCTCGGCGTTGTCGCCAGTGACAATCAGCGTGTGCGGGAAGATGGCGGCATGATCGCCCACCACCCAGTGGAAAATCTCCACCGGCTTTTCGACCGCCACGTTCTTTGGTACGATGACCACCGTGCCCGCCTTCACATGCGCCAGATGCAGCGCCGCAAATTTTGCGGATCCCAGCGTCATCTCACGCTGCATGAAGTGCTGCTTCAGCACCTCGCCATGGTCTCGCAACGCTTCCGCGAAAGTCACGCACACCACGCCCGCAGGCAGTCCGCTCGTTTCAGACTCCACCAGCACGTCGTTCACAAAAACAAAACGCGCCGCACGCTCTTTAAGCCCCTGCGTCGCTGCGAGTGCTGCCGCTGTGTTCTGAGCCGTTGGCGCGGCGGCAGGCTTGTGATCCGCCAACTCTATCTTCTTCGAGTTGGAGTAGCGCCAGTTCTCATCCTTCAGGCCAGGCATCGGCAGCTTTTGAAATTCAGTCCACGCGGCTTCCGAACGGGCGAGAAACCAGCCAGGTGCGGAGTTTTCATCGCGCACAGGCACGGTGATTTCGAGGCCGGAAGGGGAGGGAGTTTCGGGATCTTGAGGCACTGGGACAGAAGTGTTTTTGGAGACTGGTGCAAGAGTGGCGGACATGGGAGAAGCGGGGAGTACTTAAATACAGCGGGTTTGATCAGCCGACGCTGCCTTCCATTTCGAGATCAATGAGGCGCTTCAGTTCCACGCTGTATTCCATCGGGAATTCTTTGGCGAGGTCGTTGATGAAGCCGTTGACCGAAAGACTCATGGCCTCGGCCTCGGTCAGGCCGCGCTGCATGAGGTAGAAAATCTGGTCCGCGCTCACCTGGCTCACGCTGGCCTCGTGCTGTGTGGAGTGCTGATTGCCACGCACGCTGATCGCTGGGTAGGTGTCCGTGTGGCTGTTGGCGTTGATCAGCAGCGCATCGCACTCGGTGTTGTTCTTGCAGCCCTTGAGGTGCTTGGGGATGTGAACCAGCCCGCGATACGTGCTGCGGCCCTGGCCGATGGAGATGGATTTGGAGATGACGTTGCTCGTCGTATCATCAGCTGCGTGCACCATCTTGGCACCCGTATCCTGATGCTGGCCGCTGTTGGCCAGAGCAATGCTGATCACCTCGCCGCGGGCGCGCTTGCCCTTCATGATCACACCCGGGTACTTCATCGTCAGGCGGCTGCCGATGTTGCAGTCGATCCACTTCACCACCGCGTCCTCATGCGCGATGCCGCGCTTGGTGACGAGGTTGAAAACATTGCTGCTCCAGTTCTGCACCGTCACATACTGGATCTTGGCGCCCTTCATGGCCACCAACTCCACCACCGCGCTGTGCAGGGTGGCGGTTTCAAACTTCGGCGCTGTGCAGCCTTCCATGTACATCACTTCAGAGCCTTCGTCAGCAATGATGAGCGTGCGCTCAAACTGGCCGAACTGCTCGCTGTTGATGCGGAAGTACGCCTGCAGCGGATGGCTCACCTTCACACCCGGCGGCACATAGATGAAGCTGCCACCAGAAAACACCGCGCTGTTCAGCGCCGAGAACTTGTTGTCTCCCGTCGGAATGACCTTGCCGAACCACTTTTTGAAGATCTCCGGGTACTTGTGCAGCCCTTCCGTGCTGTTCACAAAGATCACACCCTGCTCTTCCACGGCCGCCTTGATGTTCGAGTAGGCGGCTTCGGAGTCATACTGCGCCTCCACACCAGCCAGGAACTTGCGCTCCTGCTCAGGAATGCCCAGGCGGTCAAAGGTCTTCTTCACATCTTCCGGCACATCATCCCACGAGCGCTTCGGCTTCTGTCCGTCGCTCAGGTAGTAGCGGAATTCGTCAAACTTGATGTTCTCCAGATCCTTCGTCGCCCAGTGCGTTGGCATCGGCTTTTCATTGAAGACCTTCAGCGCTTTATGCCGAAACTCCCGGATCCAGTCCGGATCGTTCTTCACGTCCGCGATGAAATCGACGGTCTTCTCCGTGATGCCAAAGCCGGAGTCATACTTGTTGCGCTCGGGGAAGGTGAAATTCCCCGTGTTGTCGACCTTGATGTCGGAGATGTCCGAGGCGGGTTTCAGTGCACTTAGGCGGCGGCCAGCATCTCCTCCTTCACCCAGTCATAACCTTTCTCTTCAAGCTCGAGCGCCAGTTCCTTGCCGCCGGTGTGAACGATCTGGCCGTCCATCAGCACATGCACGATGTCGGGCTGGATGTAGTTCAGCAGACGCTGGTAGTGGGTGATCACCAAAAATCCACGGTTCTCGCTGCGCATGGCGTTCACGCCGCGGGACACGATCTTGAGCGCGTCGATGTCCAGGCCTGAGTCCGTCTCATCCAGGATCGCATACTTCGGCTCCAGCATCATGAGTTGCAGGATCTCATTGCGTTTCTTCTCACCGCCGGAGAAGCCTTCATTCACGCTGCGACTGGTAAAGCTGCGGTCCATCTCCAGCTGGTCCATGCGCGCGTAGAGCTGCTTGTAAAACTTGATCGCATCAATGTCCTCGCCCTTCGGCAGCCGGGCCTTCAGCGCGGCGCGCAGAAAGTTCGCATTGCTTACGCCCGGGATCTCATGCGGATATTGGAAGGCCAGAAAGAGCCCCGCGCGGCTGCGCGCATCCACCGCCATGTCGAGAATATTTTCGCCATCCAGCAGGACTTCGCCGCTCGTGACTTCATAGTCTTCATGACCGCAAAGAACTTTGCTCAGCGTGCTTTTGCCAGAACCGTTCGGTCCCATGATGGCATGGACTTCACCGGGGTTGATCGTGAGGTTCAGGCCTTTGAGGATTTCGCGACCGGGGATCTGAGCGTGGAGGGCTTTAATTTCGAGGGACATGTGGGGGGAAATGGGGAGTTTTATGATTTGGCCGCGCAGGCCGAGCAGGTGCCGTGGATGGCCAGGTCAGTGCGGGCGACCTTGGTTCCTGCGGGCAGGTTCCAAAATTTGGCGGGGTCAAAGTCCGCCGCCGGATGAGCGTCGATCACCTTGCCGCACTTCTCGCAGTGGAAATGGACATGCTCATGCAGGTTCGCGCAGTAGCGGGACTGGCCGCGCTCCAGATGCACCAGCTTGATCAGGCCCGCGGTGGTCAGGTGCTCCAGGCAATTGTAAACCGTGGCCAGAGACATTCCGGGGCTGCGGCTTTTCACCCGGTCCAAAATGTCGTAGGCCGTAGGGTGATCCGTCGAGGAGGCGAGCACTTCGAAAACCTCACGCCGGTGTGGCGTCAGGCGTACGTCCGAACCCAGCACGGCAAGACGGCAGTCCAGACCGGAAGGTTTGGACGGAGTGCGGTTTGGGGTAGGGGGCATGGCATCTTTAGAATTAGAATGATTCTAACTGGATTGGGTACGCCCTTTTGGCAAGCGGGGATGCCGTTTTCGGCAAAAATTCTTTGCTCCAAATCACGCCAAACCGCCCTCCGCATGCTACAACCTGTCCTCATGACACGCTCCCACGCCGAAGACCTCCCCTGGACGCAGCAAACCTCTCCGAAAGGCAAATACAGCCTCGCCCGCCGGGCGCTCTCCATCGCCGCAGGCGGCCAGAAAGACACCGGCACCTGGGGTGGCGGGCATCCCTTTGACGTTGAGATTCAGCGCCTTGCGCCCGGGAAGATCAATTTCCCCTTCCACGCGCATTCAGCGCAGTGGGAGGCCTATTACATCCTCAGTGGCAGCGGCCAAATGCGCACCCCAAAAGGCAAAGAAGCCGTCAAAGCAGGCGACTACCTCGTTTTCCCACCCGACGAGGCCCATCAGCTGATCAACACCAGCTCGGAAGACCTGACTTTCATCGTCATCGCCGATCAGCCGCAGGCGGACGTCATTCACTACCCTGACTCCGGCAAATGGATGGCCAAGCCGCACAAAAAATCCTTCGAGATGCAGGAAGTCGAATACTTCAAAGGCGAGGAGTAGGCGCAATCTTTGCGCAAGTATTGCAATGTGAAGTTCTCCAGGTGCTGGCATGCTGAAGCATGAAGCGACTTCTGCTTTGCGCCTTTCTCGCCCTGGGGGCCTCATGCACCCAGCAAACTTGGAGCGACCAGTCGGCGTCTGGTAGTCCGGGATCCGGCACTTGGGGACCTGCGCTCACCGTTCTGGAGCACCAGTGCGTCCACTGCCACGGCGACAACCGCCTCTCCAGCATGCCGCCGATCAACGACACGCAGGCTCTTTCGAAGCTCATCGGCTCCCACTGGATCGTGCCCGGGAAGCCTCAGGTCAGCCGATTCTTCCAGGTCGTGACCTTCCCGGATGAAATTCCCGGAGCCATGCCACCGAGCGGCCATGCCATCTCTGCGAAGGATGTCCAAATTCTGAGTGATTGGATCAAAGCCGGTGCCCGTCTGCCGGCTCAAAGGATCAAACTCAAGCCGCAGGGACCTCTGCCACGCTCAACGTGATTTAAGTGTGCAGCTTGCCACGTCCGTGCGCCAGCTCCCTGAGCAGATCCAGCTGGATCTGCTGAACCTCCATCAGCTTCGTGGCGTGCTGGTGCAGCAGGTAGTCCATCTTTTCGTGCAGGTGCCGGATCTCCAGCTCGGCCTTCAGATTGATCTTATAGTCACCTTCCGCGTGCTGGCGGTCGCGTGCCTCCTGCCGGTTCTGGCTCATCATGATCACCGGTGCCTGCAGTGACGCCAGAAAGGACAGCATCAGGTTCAGCAGAATAAAAGGGTAGGGGTCAAACGGCTGCTTCAGCAGCACCCCGGCATTGACCACAATCCACAGAACCAGGAAAAGACAGAAGGAAATGATGAAACTCCAGCTCCCGCCAAACGCTGCTATCTTGTCCGCCAGCCGTTCGCCAAAGGTGAGCTTCTGATCCTCCTCCGTCTCGGAGAGCGGGCGTTCGCTCAGCACCTCGTGCTTGTGCAGGCTCTCCACCACTTCCTCGTCCAGCCGCGTCAGGTCCCCCACCTGCGTCTCCAGCAGAGTGCGCATGTACTCCAGCCGCGCAGCGTTCACGGCATCAGGGCTCACCCGCGAATCATCCGCCAGTTCAGGGTGCCGGTTGCGTAGTGTGCTGGCTATGTTCGGCCGCAATTCCCGAAGAACCAGCAGCTTGGAAACCGGCTGCGATTTGCCGGTGACGGCGCAGATCCCTTGAGCGGAGGCTTTCGTGCGAATGGATTCCATACCCGATAATACATCACCCGTGAATTCGTCATTCGGAATTCATCCTTGCTAATTCTTAGTTCGTGTGTTTTATACACTATATATGCTAAATCCTCCGCATGCCTCCCCGCCTCCAGCCTCTCATTCCCGCAGGTGGATGAAGGCGCTGGTCAGGAATGCAGCGGGCGTGAGCTGCCTTGAGAAACCTCTGCCTGCACTGGCGGCACCCCATGATGTGCTCATCAAAGTATCTCGCGCCGCGATCTGCCGCACGGATGTTTACGCCGCTCAGGGCCTCATCCCCGTCGCGGAGGGGCGTGTACTCGGCCACGAGTTCACCGGCGTGATCGAGGCCGTAGGGGACGCTGTCTCGCGTTTCAAAACAGGCGACCGCGTGGTGGTCAATCCGCTTCTCTCCTGCGGAGCCTGCTCAGAATGCAGCGCACTGCGTCCCCATGATTGCGCGAATGCCGCCTTTCTCGGCATTCACCAGGACGGCGCCTTTGCCCAATGGATCGTGGTTCGAGAATCCCAAGTTTCTGCGCTGGCAGATGAAATCAACGACGCCGTCGGCGCTTATGCAGAACCTCTCGCCGCCACCATGGCAATGCTGGATGCAAGACTGCCACCCGCAGGAAAGATCGCCGTCACGGGTGTGGGGCGTATCGCAGAGCTGACGCACTTCATTCTGGAAGATCATGGCTACGCCGCCCAACTCGTGCGGTCAGGTGCTGGACGCGAAGGTGAATTTGATGCCGTGGTGGAGACAGATCTCTCCAGTGCCAATGCGGAGGCAACTATGCGCATGCTGCGGCCCGGCGGCCTGCTCGTTTTGAAAAGCCGCACGCCTGCCGCTCTGGTCCTGCCCCCGCTGCTCTGCATCACCCGGCGCCTGCGCATTCAGTGCGTCCACTACGCCGCCTTTGACCGCGCCATGAGCTATCTCGGCAGATGTGCGCCCAGGCTGGCAGGCTTTGTCGGCAGCGAATGGTCGTTGGACGATCACGTGCCGGCCTTTGCCGCGGCTTGCGCCGATGAAGCATTGAAAATCTACTTCAAACCCAACGGCTGAAATTCATGTGCGGAATCGCGGCCATCTACCATTCGCAGGCTGACGCGCTTCGGCCGCGCCTGCAGGCTGCTTTGAGCGCCATGCGCCATCGCGGGCCTGATGGCTCGGGGATCTGGCTCTCAGATCATGCTTCGGTCGGCCTCGGCTCCGTGCGCCTGGCGGTCATGGGACTCGCGGATGGCCGTCAGCCGCTCAGCAACGAGTCCGCCACCATCCACGCCGTGGTGAATGGTGAATTCTACGACTTCGAGCGCCTGCGCTCCGTCCTCGAATCGCGCGGCCACATTTTCGCCACTCACAGCGACAGCGAGCTGCTCGTGCATCTCTACGAGGAGCACGGGCTGGACTGCCTGCGCCATCTGCGCGGTGAGTTTGCCTTCCTGCTCTGGGACGAGCCAAACCGCCGCCTCATCGCCGCACGCGATCGCTTTGGCATCAAGCCCCTGCACTTTGCGCATAGTGGTGGCGAGTGGGTGTTCGCCTCGGAAATCAAGGCGCTGCTCGCGGCCGGAGTCGCGCCCCGTTGGGATGAGTCCGCCCTGCTGCAATCTCTCGCTCACCAGTACCTGCGCCCACGTGAAACTCTCTTTGCCGGCGTGCATCAAATCCCGCCCGCCCACATGCTCGTGCTCGATGAAAACGGCGCACGCGAAAGCTGCTACTGGCAGCCTTCCTTTGAGCCGGACGCCAGCATCACACCCGCCGACGTGCGTGCCGCCTTTGAAGAAGCCGTGCATCTGCGCCTCCGCAGCGATGTCCCCGTGGCCTGCGCCCTCAGCGGTGGCCTGGACTCCACAGCAGTCGCGGCGCTGACTGCGCAGCGCGGCCCGGTGGATTGCTTCTGCGTTCGCTTCGATGCTCCCGGCTACGATGAAGGCCCGCAGGTGCGCGCTGATGCCCTGCCGCAATTCCGCATCCACGAGGTTCCCGTGTCGCGCGAAGATCTGGTTACCCATCTGCCTGCCGCTGTGCATCAATCCGAAGGCTTGGCGATCAATGGCCAACTCGTCGGCAAGCACCTGCTCGCGCGTGCCATTCACGCATCTGACTTCAAAGTCGTGCTCGCAGGCGAAGGCGCTGACGAAGCCTTCCTCGGCTACTCTCATTTGCAACAGGACCACACCGGCACCGCCGCCGCATTCGCATTGCAGCGCGGCGTCATGCTCCCCGCCGAGGGCGAAGCCGAAGAGCAATGGAGCAGTCCTTCCTGGCTCCCTGCGCTGCCCACCTTCCTTCGCGCCAAGCTCGCCACCGGCAGGCACTTCGCCGCGCTCTCGCGCGAGCCATTCGACTCCCAGCGCATTCTCGACGGCACGCTCGCTGAGATGGACCGCACGCTGGCCCCGCCCGCACGGCAAAGCGCCTGGCTCTGGACGCGCATGTCTCTCGCGCAATACATCCTGCGCACGCTCGGCGATGGCGCGGAGATGGGCCACTCCATCGAAGCACGCCTTCCCTTCCTGGATCATGTTTTGTTTGAACTCGCCGCACGCATTCCCGCGCAGGCGCTGCTCAGCCCGGACAGCTCCAAGATCATGCTGCGCGAGGCCCTGCGCGGCTTGGTGCCAGAGGCCGTGCGTCTCCGACCCAAACATCCATTTCTCGCCCCTCCGCTTTCGCATGATCCGCAGACGAGGGACTTCATTCAGGACACCCTGCACAGCACCGCCTGTCGCAACCTGCCGTTGCTGGATCATCGCGCCGTTCTCGCCTGGAGCGCGCGGCTCGAAACTCTCCAGGAGGCTGAGCGCACCCGGCTTGATCCCGTGCTCATGCAACTCCTCACCGCGACCCTCCTTCATCAAACCTACCACATGACATGAACACGCTCACAACCCCGCCCTGGTGGGAGACATTCTACGATGAAAACCTTGCCGACATGCTGCTGGAGCAAACCAGTGCGGCAGAGATCGAAAAATCCGCCCACTTTCTCATCCAGCATCTCCACCTGCAGCCCGGCGCTTCGGTGCTGGACCAATGCTGCGGCTCCGGCCGCCTCACCTGGGAGTTCGCTCGTCGCGGCTATGCCATGCGCGGCATGGACCTCATTCCCATTTACATTGAGCGGGCAAAAAAGCGCGAAGGCACCACTGAGAATGCGCCGTCATTCGAAGTCGCGGACGCTTTCGTTTTCAAAGCGGACCCGCCATGCGATGCCGTGTTCAATTGGTGGACGAGCTTTGGCTATGCCGAATCAGACGACACCAATCAGCTCATGCTGCGTCGCGCCTGGGAGTCGCTGCGCGCAGGCGGCTTTTACGCGCTCGATTTCATGAACGTGCCCGGCCTCTACCGCCATTTCCTGCCGCACGTCATCACCCGCAACGGCGAAGTCACCCTCATTCGCGAAAGCACCCTGGATCTCTCCGCCAACGTCATCCGCAAGCAGTGGACCTACTTTCTTCCAGATGGCCGCCGCGTTGTTCACCACAGTTCGGTGCGGTTGTATGATCCGGCAGCACTCCGCCGGCTCTTCGAAGGTGCTGGATTTACCGACGTGACGTTTTTCGGCGATGTGGACGCCTCGCCCCTCACGCTCAGCAGCCCCCGTTGCATCGTCATCGCCCGCAAACCTCTATGAACAGTCCCTTCTTCCAAACAGTTCTTCCAGCGGACAATCTCACCATGCGTCAGCAGGTCTTTGATGGCGCGGTATTTCTCAAGCCCGCGGATGCCTCCTCGAAGTCCCTCGTGGCTCGTGTGATCGGCCTCATGCAGGAGCATCTCGGACTGGAAGACATCCGCTCGGCTCACCTCCATCTCAGTGCGGAGGAAATGTTCTCTCGCATCGGCGCGCTGCGCCGCATCGTTTATCTCGATGCGGAGTTCCATCAGCGTGTGCGCGATGTGGTGGCGGAGTGCGGTTTGGATCCCGCTCGCGTGGCCTTTGATCCCATCCGCCTGCGCGTGGTGCAGCCAGGCGGCCATCGCAATCCCCTCGCCGCGCCCGTGTATTATCCTCATCGCGATACCTGGTATGCGCATTCACAGAGTATGATCGTGTGGTGGGTGCCCCTCCATGATCTGCAGCCGGAGGAGACCTTTGTCTTTTATCCCGATCAGCTCGCGCAGCCTGTGGCCAATGATTCCGAGATCTTTGATTATTCCGACTGGATCAAGGACGGCCCGGCGCTGAAAATCGGCTGGCAAAAACGCGACTCCGGCGTCACCGCAAAGTACCCTGGGTCGCTGGAAAAAACGATGCCCGCTCATGCCGAAGGCTTCTCCTGCCGTGCTGGAGAGCACCTCATCTTCTCCGGCGCTCATTATCACAAGACCCTCCCGCATGATCTCGAGCGCACGCGTTACAGTCTCGATTTCCGCGTGGTGCATCTAGATGACGTGGCCGCAGGCCGCGGCGCGCCGAATGCGGACAACCGCTCGCGCGGCAGCACTCTCCCTGACTATGTGCAGCCCTGACGCCACCCGTTCCTTCGTCTGGAATCTGGCCCGTGTGGTCGAGGCGCATGCGGGAAACATCGCCATCGAAACCGCACAGGGCGAAGCTCTCACCTACGCCCAGCTTTGGCGGCGTGCGCTGGAACTGCGGGCGCACATGGAGCAGCACGGCGTGACGCCAGGCTCCACGGTGGGCATTCTTCTGCCACGATCGCCCGATTTTGTGGCCAGCATCATTGCCGTCTGGCTCTGTGAAGCAGTGGCTCTGCCGCTCGATGTGCGCACACCCGCAATGCGCCTTCAGCAAATGAAGGAGCAAGCGGCCCCAGTCTTTGTGCTGCATGAAAAAGCCGCCGTTCTTTCGGCACCCATCCGCGAAGCCATTCCTACCACCAACCTCAATGCCCCGGCCTACTTGATCTACACCTCCGGTTCAACCGGCCAGCCCAAAGGCGTGCTCGTCTCTCACGCCGGACTCACCGCCGTGCTGGCGGCGCAGATCGCGCTGTTTCAGATCACTCCGCAAAGCCGCTGCCTCTGGATGCATGGCACCAGTTTTGATGCCTCGCTTTCAGACATCGGTACCGCACTGCTCGCCGGTGCCGCTCTGTGTTTTGACACGCAGCAGCCCCATGATCTGACCTTGTTCCAGCGCATGCGCATCACCCACGTCGATCTGCCGCCTGCCCTGCTGCCCTACCTCGATAACAATGCCGTCCTGCAAACCATCATCATCGGCGGCGAGGTCTGCGCAGCTTCAGTGATTCGAAAATGGGCCTCCCGCACACGCCTTATCAATGTTTATGGCCCCACCGAGGCCACCATATGCACCAGCATGATCGTCTGCGATGCGCACTGGGAACGCCCATGGATTGGCCATCCCATTCCCGGAGTCACCTACACCGTCTGTGATGACTCCGGGCGCGAACTCCCCGCAGGCACACCCGGAGAACTGCGCATCTCCGGTGCCCCAGTGGCGCTCGGCTATCCGTGGCTGCCGGAACTCTCCGCCCATCGTTTTGTCGATGGCGGCAAAACCTATCGCACCGGCGATCTCGTCGTCAGGCATGACAACGGTGGCTACGAATTTCTCGGGCGCGTGGATCGCCAGTTCAAGCTCAACGGCCGCCTCATCTGCCCGGAGGAAGTGGAGCGCGTGCTGCTGGAAACCGGCCGCGTCAAGCGTGCTCACGTTTTGCCCTGGAGTCGTGGTCCACGCATGCTGCTCGCCGCCTGTGTCGAATCAACCGCAGACACCGCCACACTTCGCGCGCTGCTCGAGCCCCGACTCCCTAGCTGGATGATTCCTTCCGCCTGGCTGGTCACTGACACCATCCCATGTCTTCCCAACGGCAAGCCTGATTCCGCTGCCATACAGTCTGCCTTGTCAGAGACGACAGGCATCAAGACCGCCACTTCTTTCTCCTCAGATGAAGAGCTCGTGCGCCAGCTTTTTGCCCAGAGTCTGCAGCTTGCGGACATCGGCCTGAACGAAGATTTTTTCACCGCTCTGGGCGGCGATTCACTCGCCGTCGTCTCACTCATGGCGCTCGCGGCTGAGCGTGGCGTCCCTCTGCCAGCAGATGCGATCCATCGTGGCCGCACCGTGGCCGGTGTTGCTCGCCTGATCCATGAAAACGCCACCGAAGCGATGTCACGCGAGGCCTTGCAGAGCAGGTTGCACCTGGATCTCACCTTTCAATCCGCTGCTGTATCATCGCCGCAGTGCATTTTAGTCATCGGTGCCACAGGCTTTCTCGGCACCGCTCTGCTGCCCAGACTGTCCGGTCGCGTGCTCGCCATGTCTCGCGGCGGCACTCTGCGCGGGGATGTGCGGCTGGAGCGCTTCGGCTGGGATGAAGCACAGTGGCAGCAGCTCGCCTCCGAGGTGGACACGGTCATCCATCTCGCGGCAGATGTGCGGTTGTTTGCCCCCTATGCGGACCTGGAACCCACTCAGGTCAACGGCACTCTGAACGTTCTTCGCTTTTGCGCCACAGGCCGCGCAAAGACTCTGCACTATGCATCCACACTCTCGGTCTTTGTAGACGCCGACCCGCCGGAATCATGCTGCCGTGAAGACGACCTGCGCCGGGACATCGTACAGGTGCACGGCGGATACGCGCAGACCAAATGGGCCGCCGAGCAGCTTGTGTTGCAGGCCCGCGAGTGTGGACTCCGCACAGCCGTTTACCGCCTGGGCCTTCTCTCTCTGAACACAGAAACAGGGCAGGGGCCTGCCCTCGACTGGCTCACCCTGGCCCTGCCAGGACTGGTTCACATGCCTGCGGACGCTGCGCTGGAGTTTGACCTCACACCGGTGGATTTCGCAGCACGGGTCATGGCCTGTTTGATTCTGCGTAATGCCGAAGGCATCTTTCACATCGCCAATCCCAAGCCAGCAACGCAGGCGGATCTCGCCCAGCTTCATTCCGAGCAGCCTTCAAACGCAGTCTCCGCGCTGGCAGGCCACAGCTCTCATCGCTCGCTCAATCTTTTCAAAAGCACCGGTGTCCGCTTTGACATGCGCAACACCACACGCGCCATCGCTGGCAGCGGCATCGAGTTTCCAGACATCACCACGGATTACTTGCGCAGATGTTTGCGCCATGCAGAACTCTCCGCCACCGCCATGACACACCCTGCACAGACCGGCATGCTGCTGGGCAAGTTCCTCCCGCCTCACTTCGGTCACGTCTATCTCGGCGACTTCGCCCGGCACTTTGTCAAAGAGCTTACCATCGTGGTCGGCACACTCCAGCGTGAGCCGATTCCCGGCCACCTGCGCTTTGAGTGGATGCGCCAGCTTTTCCCCGGCGTGAATGTGGTGCATCTCGATGAAGAACTGCCACAGGATCCTTCCGAGCACCCCGACTTCTGGCACCTGTGGCAGACCGCATTGCAGCGCATTCTGCCCTGCCGCCCCGAAGTGATCTTTGCCTCCGAACCCTACGGCCAAAAACTCGCCGAAGTCCTCGGCGGTCGTTTCATTCCCGTAAACCCAGACCGCAGCATTCGCCCCGTCAGTGGCACCGCCGTGCGTGCAGATCCCTTCAAACACTGGGACCTCATTCCTCCACCGGTGCGCGCCTGGTATGCGAAGCGCGTCTGTATCTTCGGTCCCGAGTCCACGGGCAAATCCACGCTCACGCAAAATCTGGCCGCGCATTTTCAAACGCTGGCCGTGCCTGAATACGCCCGCACTTTACTCGAATGGCGTGACGGCAGGCTCGATCTCGCGGACCTCCCTGACATCGCACGCGGTCAGGCTGCGAGCGAGGATGCTCTAGCACCCCACGCTAACCGCCTGCTTTTCACCGATACCGACCCCCTCGCCACCTGTGTGTGGTCTGAGTTCATGTTTGGCCACACCGATCCCGCCGTCACCGCTCTCGCGGAGTCACGCCGCGCCGACCTCTATCTCCTCACAGATGTCGATGTTCCCTGGGTGCCCGATGTGGTGCGTTATCTTCCCAATGACGGCGCAAAATTCCTGGAGCGCTGCGAGCAGGCGCTAATCGCCACGAACCGCCCCTATGTGAAAATCAGCGGCTCTTGGGAGCAGCGCATGCAGACGGCCGTGGCGGCGGTGGAAACGATGATGGCAAAACAATAATCGCAGTTCGCGATTTTCGGTTTCTGCCTAAAGTCGCCGCCCCCATGCCGCATATCAGCTACCCCGCAGATCTTCCCATCACGGCCCGCCGTGAAGAGATCGTCGCGGCCATCCGCCAAAATCAGGTCGTCATTCTTGCTGGCGAAACTGGCTCCGGCAAAACCACGCAGCTTCCCAAGATGTGCCTCGAAGCTCTGCAGGATGTGCGCGGCCAAATCGGCTGCACCCAGCCGCGACGTGTCGCCGCCATGAGCGTGTCCAAACGTGTGGCGGAAGAGCTGAACGTACCATGGGGCCGTGAAGTCGGCTGCAAGATGCGCTTCAGCGACGACACCAGCCGTGACACCCGCATCAAATTCATGACGGACGGCATCCTCCTCGCCGAGATCCAGAGCGATCCCATGCTCCGGGCCTACTCCGTCCTTATTCTTGATGAAGCGCACGAGCGCTCTCTGAACATCGACTTCCTCCTCGGCTACCTCGTCGGCCTGCTCAAAAAACGGCCCGACCTCAAGCTCCTAGTCACCTCCGCCACCATCGATACCGAGGCCTTCTCCGCCGCCTTTGGCGGTGCTCCCATCATCGAAGTCTCAGGCCGCCTCTATCCCGTCGATATTCGTTACGCTCCACTCCTCGGCGGCGAAGACGATTACGGCTTCATCGACGGCGCCGTCGCCGCTGTGGAAAACGCCCTCATCGAAACCGACGACGGCGACGTCCTCGTCTTCATGCCCACCGAGCGCGACATCCGCGATACACGCGATCTTCTCGATGGCCGTCTCGGCGCGGGCTTCGAAGTCCTTGCCCTCTTCGGCCGCATGGCTTCCGCCGAGCAGCAGCGCATCTTCCAGCCCGGTCGCAAACGGCGCGTCGTCATCGCCACCAACGTCGCCGAAACCTCCATCACCATCCCGCGCATTCGCTACGTGGTGGACACCGGCCTCGCCCGTATCAGCCGCTACAATCCCCGCACCCGCACCAAGCGCCTGCCCGTTGAGGCCGTCTCTCAGAGCAGCGCCAATCAGCGCGCGGGCCGTGCAGGTCGTGTACAGGACGGCATCTGCATCCGCCTCTATTCGCAGGAGGATTTTGAAGAGCGCGACCGCTTCACCATGCCGGAGATTCAGCGCGCCAATCTCGCTGAAGTCATTCTCCGCATGAAGGCCTTCAAGCTTGGCGAGATCGAAGACTTCCCCTTCATCAATCCCCCCGTCAGCGCCGCCATCCGCGCCGGTTACGATCTCCTTCACGAACTCGGCTCCCTCAGCGAAACCCACGAGCTAACCTCACTCGGCCGCGAACTCGCCCGTCTTCCACTCGATCCCACCCTCGGTCGCATGCTCCTGCAGGCCCGCATCGAGAAAGCTCTGCCCGAACTCCTCATCATCGCCGCCGGCCTCAGCATCCCCGATCCCCGCGAGCGCCCCGAAGAAAAGCGCGAGATGGCCGCTGCCGCACACAAAGCCTTCGCCGCACCTGAGTCCGACTTCCTCACTCTCCTCAAAATCTGGAGCGCCGCCCCCGAGCCAACTGGCAACTCCCGCAACGCCCTCCGCAAATTCTGCAAAGGCAGCTTCCTCTCCTTCACCCGCATGCAGGAGTGGCGCGACGTGTGGAAGCAGCTCTGCGACTCCTTCAGCGACGATCTGCGCCAGCCCGCGCCGCCTGCCACGGACGACGCCATCCACCGCAGCATCCTCGCCGCGCAGCTTGGCCACATCGCCATGAAGGAGGAGCGCAATCTCTACAAGGCCGCGGGCAATCGCGAAGTCTCCGTCTTCCCCGGCTCCAATCTCTACGAACGTCGCGACAAAAACGGCAAGGGCAAGCCCGGCCAGGGACAAGACAAAGGCCGCCAGCCGCTCTGGATCGTCGCTGGAGAAATCGTCCACACCTCGCAGCTCTTCGCGCGTACGCTTGCCAAAATCGATCCCAACTGGATCGCCGAACTCGGCGCGCATCTCTGCCAGTTCAAATACAGCGAGCCGCATTGGAACCTCAAAGCCGGTCGTGTCCTCGTCACTCAGCGCGTGCTCATCCACGGCTTGGTGGTAAAGAGCCACCACATTGACTTCCTCAAGGTGGATGCCGTCGCCGCCACGCAGATGTTCATCCGCGCCGCTCTCATCGACAGCCAGGAAGTACCCATCACACTGCGCTTCTACGCTCACAACAACAAGCTGCGCCAGAAGATCGAGACCATGCTCACGCGCGTGCGCAGCAATCGCGTTTATGCCATCGAGGAGCGCCTCTTCCGCTTCTATGACGCCCGCATCAAAAACGTCTCGTCCATTCACGACCTCAACCGCCTCGTCAAAGAGCACATCGAAGAAAAGCCCGACTTCCTCTGCGCCACCGAGCACGACCTCACCGCCGGTGAAGACTTTGAAGCCGACCTGCAGATGTTCCCCGATCAGGTCGCCCTCGGCAACACTGCACTCCCTCTCTCCTACAACTATCAGCCCGGCGAAGAACACGATGGCGTCACCGTTCGCGTGCCTGCTCAGCTCGCTGGTCACCTCACCAGCGGCCAGATCCAGTGGATGGTCCCCGGCATCCGCGAAGAACTCGCCAACGTCATGCTGCGCGCGCTTCCAAAAGTCATCCGCCGCCAGTTGATGCCCATCGATCCCAAAGCCCGCGAGATCGCCGGGTCTTTCGATCCCGGCCGCGACGATTTCCTCACCGCTCTCGCCGATTTCATCACCCGCCACTATCGCATCCACGTCCGTGCCGAAGACTGGCCGCCGCAAAGCCTGCCCGCCCATTTGCAGCCGCGCGTGGAGGTGCTCGATCCCAAGAAGAACACCGTCATCGCCGCCAGCCGCGACCTCGACTCCATCCGCACCACCATGCAGAAGCAGGACCCGCGCTCAGACGCCTGGGACAAACTCCTGCCTCGCGTCGAACGCTTCGCGCTCAAGTCCTGGTCCTTTGGCGACCTTCCCGAAACCATCGTCGTCGAAGAACTCAACGGCACACCCATCCTCGGCTACCTCGGCCTCGTCCTGCGTGACAACGAGATCGACGTCCGCGTCTTCCGCACCTCCGCCGAAGCCGCCCGCGGCACTCCCGCCGCCGTGCGCAAACTCGCCGAAAACACTCTCAGCAAAGACCTCGCCTGGCTCCCCAAAGAGCTCCGCAGCATCAGCGGCCCCGCTATCAAGCCTCAGCAGCCCGCCAGCTTCCAGGCCGCCCTCACTCAGCTCAATGCACCCGCAGCCACTCCCGCATCCAATCTCGCCCAGCAGGCCCACGAGCACATCCTCGCCCACATGCTGCGCTTGCAGCCCACCTTTCCGCTTACCGAAGCGCGCTTCTTTAAACTCTGCGAAACCGTCCGCCGCGAGCTTCCCGCCGTCACCCATAAAGTGAAGGCCCTCTTCACTCAGATCCACGACCTCCGCACCAAGCTCCTCGCCCTTCCCAAACGCTACCCCGGCCTCGAACAAGACGTCGCCCGCCTCATCCCCGCCGATCTCCTCGCCACCACCTCGCACGAGCAGCTTCAGCATCTCCCGCGCTATCTAAAAGCCATCCAGATCCGCAACGAACGCTGCCTCGCCAATCCCGCCAAAGACATCGATAAATACAACCTTATCGCCGACTTCGATGGCTGGCAGTCCCACATCCCCAAATCCCAGCACGAAACCTTCCGCTGGATGCTCGAAGAATACCGCGTCCAGGTATTCGCCCAGGAACTCGGCACCGCCCAGCCCGTCAGCGCCAAACGCCTGCAGGCCATGTGGGTCTAAAAAAGTAGCCTTGTTCCTGAGGAACAAGAAATGCCATCAACTGGTATATGGCTCGAAAATGTCCACGACCTCCCTGGGAGCGCGGCACTCCGATGCCGCAGCGTTCCGCAAACACACGGTCTTCCGCCCTCCTCCTCACCCTCTCTTCCTCGCCTCCTTGCACCTCCGGTCCAGCGTCTTCACATCACCCCTGTCCAAGATCGTGAAATTCCCGCCGGACACACTCCGTACCGTCACCCCGATCGCGCTCATGCTTCCCAGACGCTCACACTCCTGGTCATAAGTGCGGATCCATCCGCCTTCCACCGTCACAAAGAAGTCCGAGGTAAAGCCCGCCACCTCCACACGCGTGTTTGGCATGCGGCCCACGCACTCGCTGTTTTCATCATAGACCCGGACCTGGCCGTCTTTGTTTTCAATATTCGAAATCGCCATGCAATGACTCGAACCAAGCACGGTCCTTCAGAACTGAGAAGCACAAACTGCCTTTTCACAGCGTTAGATTGCCAATGAAGCTCTCTCTCCTTTCCCTTCTCCTCGCTACCGCTCTTCACGCCGCCCCTTCTCTCATCCTCCATCACGGCAAAGTCGTCACCGCAGACAAAGATTTTCGCATCGCGGAAGCTGTCGCCATCAATGCAGACGGCCGCATCTCCGCCGTCGGAGCCAACGCTGAAATCCTCGCTCTGAAAGACGAGTCCACCCAGCTTCTCGACCTCGCCGGCAAAACCATCCTTCCCGGCCTCATGGACTCCCACGTCCACCCTGGCGCCGCCATGATCGAGTTTGATCACGAGATCCCCACGATGGAAACCATCGCCGACGTGCTCGCCTATCTCTCTGGCCGCGTCAAAGCCTCCCAGCCCGGCGAACTCATCAGCGTCCGCCAGATCTTCATTACGCGCCTCGAAGAAAAACGTTACCCCACCCGCCCGGAGCTGGACCGCATCGCGCCTGCCAATCCCGTCGTCTTCTCCACCGGCCCCGATTCCATGCTCAACAGCCTCGCGCTCAAGCTCGGCGGCTACTCCCGCGACTACAAAGTCCCCAAAGGCAGCGCCGGTGTGATGGAGGTCGATGCCCAGGGCGAACCCACCGGCCTCCTTCGCAGCCTCAGTCACAATGTCAAAGCGCCCACCTCCACAAAATCTCCCACCGCCGAGGACACCTACCGCCGCACCCTCGAACTCTTCCATGACTACAACTCTGTCGGCCTCACCACCGTGGCCGACCGCGACTCCAGCTTCAAGCAGATCGAGCTCTACCAAAAGATGCTCGAAAAAAATGAGCTCACCGTCCGCATGCGCCCCTCGCCCGGCATCCCCACCATGAGCCTCTGGCCTGCTTGCGAAAAAGCCATCGATGAAGTCATCCAGCATCCCCTCACCAAAGAAGACCCGATGCTCCAGATCATCGGCACCAAGGTCTATCTCGATGGCGGCATGCTCACCGGCAGCGCACTCATGATAGAACCCTGGGGCATTAGCGAAGCCTACGGCATCAGCGATCCCCAATACCGTGGCGTGCAAAAAATCACTCCCGAGCGCCTCATGCAACTCGTTGAAAAAGTCACCGCCTCCGGCCTGCAGTTCACCGCTCATAGCGTTGGCGATGCCGCCGTTCAGCTCCTCATCGACACCTACGAAGCCGTCGATGTGCAAAACCCCGGGAGCGTTCGCGCCGCACGCAGCAGCGTCACGCATTGCAACTTCATGCATCCCGATTCCATCGCCAAAGCCGCAAAGCTTGGCGTCTGTATCGATCTCCAGCCGATCTGGCTCCACATGGATGGCCGCACCCTCATGGGCCACTTCGGCGAGCAGCGCATGGAGCGCTTCCAGCCCCTCCGCGCCTGCTTCGATCAACACGTTATCGTCGGCGGCGGCAGCGACCACATGCAGAAAATCGGCTCCTTCCGCAGCATCAATCCCTACAACCCCTGGCTCGGCATGTGGACCTCCATCACACGCAAAGCCCGCAAGCTCGACCAGCCCGTCCACATCGAAAACGCTCTTACCCGAGAAGAAGCCATCCGCCTCTACACCTCCAACAACGCCTTCCTCCTCAAGGCCGAAAAAAACACCGGCAGCCTCGCGCCCGGCAAACTCGCCGACATCATCCTGCTCGACCGCGATCCTCTCACTTGTCCCATCGACGACCTCGTCCAAACCCAAGTCCTCAAAACCTGGCTCGGCGGCAAGCTCGTCTTCGAGAAAAAGTGATGTGGGCACTCTTGCCCGCAATGCGCCGGAGCGCTGCAGCGTCCTTGAAGACATCAGCGCAACAATGTCTCAGCCCATGGAATGCAGCGCGTGCTTCTCGCCGCTGTTCACTCTACCACCTCAATCCGGCTCGTCCCGCCCGCACCTCTCACCACCCGCACCTGCGTCGTCAGCCGCTCCTTCAGCAGCTCCACGTGCGAGATCAGCCCAATCGTCTTCCCGCGCGACCTCAGATTCTCCAGGGCACTCAGTGCCACCTCCAGCGTCTCCGTATCCAGCGTCCCAAAACCTTCATCAATAAATAGCGAATCAATCGGGTGATGCCGGCTCGCCAGCTCACTCAATCCCAGCGCCAGAGCCAGGCTCGCCAAAAAGCTTTCACCACCTGACAAACTCTCCATAGGCCGGTCCACATTCGCCTGATACAGATCCACAATGCGCAGGTCCAGTTCATCCCCTTCTGCCGCCATCAGACGATAGCGTTCCGCCAGCACCTTCAAATGTTCGTTCGCCAGCCCGATGAGCTGCCGCAGCGTCAGCGACTGCGCGAACCTTGAAAACTTCGCGCCATCCGCCGAGCCGATCAGCTCCTTCAGCCGCCCCCAGCGCACTGCCTCCGCCTCTGCCGCCTGCAGTTCCGCCCCACCTGCTTCACGCCGCTTGCGCGCCTCATCATCATTGCGCACCTGCTGCTCCAGCGAGCCAAGCTCCGTGCGTTTAGCCGCGAAGGCATCGTTCACCTGCTTTGCGCTCGCCTCCATGGCACTCAGCGCCGCCGCATCGCACACGCTCTGTTCTGCAAAAGGCTGCCTGCGGATCTCCAGTTGTTCCAGCTTCGCCAGCGTCGCCGCCATCTGTGTTTGCAGCGCATTCAGTTTGGCCTCCGCCTCACGCCACAGCTTCTCTGCTGCCGTCACATGCTCCTCATTCAGGCGGCGGTCGTCACTCAGCGTCTTGCCTCCCAGCAACTCGTTCAGCTGCGCCTTCAGCGCATCCGCTTTCGCGCGCAGCGTCACGCCTTCAGTCTTCAGTTCGTCCAGCCGTTGAGTCTTTGCAGCCTGCTCCTGCTGCGCCAGCTGGATATCACTTTCGATCTTCTGACGCTCTCCGCGCTTTTGCAGCGCTTCATCACGCTTCCTTGCAAACGTCGCCGCACGCTGCTCCAGCACACCGGTTTCGCGCTCCGCGTCGGCAGGCGTGGCTGGCCCGCGCAAGGACACCGCCGCAAAAGCCTTCTGCACCACCTCGCGCTTCTTCTGCTCCTCGTCTTCCCGCCGCTTCAGTGCTTCGTCGGAGGGGGCCTCCAGTTCTCCGAGGCGCTTCTTCATCTCCGCGATTCGATTCTGCTCCGCCACCACCTCCGCGTCCGTCTTCGCGAGCCCGCGCTCCTGCGCCGCAAGATCCCGGTTCAGTTTTTCGCATTGCCGCTCAAGGTCGTTAAGCAGTTTGCGCGCCGCCTGCAGCTGCGACTCAAACTGGCTGCCCGCCTTGGCAAACGGATGTTCCAGCGCACCGCAGAGCGGGCAGGCCTCACCGGCCTTCAGGTCATGGCGGTGGTCGTCAAAACCCGCCACGCGCTCGGCGTGTCGCGTCACTTCTTTCTGCGCTTCGAACGCTTGCTTAAGGCGCTCCAGTTCCGCGCCATCCTGCTTCGCTTTGGCAGCACCTTCGGCAATCCGTTGCTCCAGGCCCACCGCTGCCGCCTCAGCCTTGGCGAGATTCTGCTGGAGGCTCAGCGCCTCCGCATGCCGTTTCCGTCCTTCGGCTAGTGTTTCGAATATCTCACGCCACTCACGCACCGCCACTCGCAGCTTGGTCAAAGTCTCGCCCAGCTCCGCGTCACCCGCGTTCTGTTTGAGCCAAGCTTCCAGAGTCTGCGCAGCTTCCGCGTGTGTGCTTAGAGCCATTTCGGCAGCCTCCCTTCGTGCGGCGGCCTCCTTCTGCTCCTTCGCCCATGTCTGATACATCGCCCGGCTCTCGCCTAGCTGCTTTTCAAACTGCTCGCTTCGCGCCGCCATGCCCGCTGCTTGCTCCCACACCGGCTCCCGTTTCGTCCGTTGCTCCCTCGCCGCTTCAGCAGCTGCCTTCGCTTTGGCCGCCTCCGCTTTGAGTTCTGCCTGCGATCTCGTCAGCACTTCAAGCGCCGCAGTGTGCTTCACCATCTCAGCCGCGATGCCTGCGTGCTCCCGCTGCGCATGCAGCTGCTGCGTCGCATTCTGGCTCTCGTCGTGCAGTCGTGCAGCACTCGCCCGTGCCTCGGCAAGGTCGCCTTCCAGCTTCCGGCGCTGCTCATCACTCAGCACCACCACCGCGCCCAGCCGTTCCTTCATCAGTCGCGCCGCTTCGTCCTTCGCCTTGTGCGTCTCATACGCCAGCACCGAAAGATCACTGTAAATCTCCGTGCCCGTGATCTTCTCCAGCAACTCAGCCCGCTCATTTGGCTTCGCCTTCAAAAACGCCGCAAACTGCCCCTGCGCCAGCAGCACGGACCGGAGGAACCGCTGCGCATCCAGCCCCGTTCTCTCTTCGATGATCCGGTCCATCTCTCCCGACTTCTCCGCCAGGATCGCGCCCGTCACGGCATTCGCCAGCCGCCGCTCCACAGGCTGCAGCTTCCCGTCCGCCTTGCCTCGTGCACGGCGCAGCCTCCATGTAGCCTGCAGTTTCTCCCCGCCCGTTTCAAACTCCACTTCTGCCAGGCAGTCCGCCGTGTGCCGGCTCATCATTTCATCCGCCCGGTCACTGCCATAGCGCGCTGCGCGCCCATACAGCGCCAGCGTCATCGCATCCAGCAGCGTCGACTTCCCCGCACCCGTCGGCCCAGTAATGAGAAACACTCCTGCCGCACTCAACGGCACCGCATCAAACCGCACCTCATGCTTTCCGCTGAGTGAGTTGAGATTTAAGAGTCGGACAGCAAGAAGGCGCATGGGGTCAGGCAGTGATTTTTTGTTCCCGCAGCGCCAGCAGTTCGTCAAACACCCCTCTGAGCTCATCCCCCTCGATCTGCCGCTCCTTCAGAAGCTCTCCAAACACCTCCCGCGGCTGCAGTTCGTTCAGGCTTGGTCCCTTGTGCTGCCACGCGCTTGTTTGGCTCTCAGGCAGAGCCGCCAGCACCTTCAGCACCTCAAAGCGCCCGCCCGCGGCCTCGCGCACCTGTCGGTCCAAATCCGACTCCGGCGCCTCCAGTTTGACAGTCACTTCCGCCCAGCTATCCGCCAACACATTTCCTAGATCGGCCGCCAGCGTCGCCCGGTTCACATTCACACGAGTGAGCGCTCGCTTCACCGGCACTGCCAGCATTTCGATTTTCACTCCTCCCTCTGTATCGATCATCACCACCGACTTCATGTCTCCCGCTTCAGAAAAACTCAGCGCCACCGGAGATCCGCTGTATCTCACCGTCTCCATTCCAGCCACCTTCTGCGGCCGGTGCAGATGTCCCAGTGCGGTGTAATCAAACCCCGCAAACACATCCGCACCCACCGCCCCCAGATTGCCGATATGGATGTCTCGCTCGCTGTCAGACGTCGTGGCCCCCAGCACCGTCAGGTGTCCCATCGCAATCACCGGACGTTTTCCCGCAGTAGCACGGCACGCTTGAAGCTGCGCCGCGTAGTGTCCGCGGATCGCGGCACGCACCTGCGCCTGCACATCGGTCATCGCCTCGCCTGGTGCCGCATGACGCAAATCACGCTCGCGTAGAAACGGCACTGCCGCCACCACCGCTCCTCCCAGATCCACCACGTTCTCACCGCCATGGCCAAACACATGCACTTCAAAGCGCCTCAGCAGCTCCCGCGGTGCGTTCAGGTGCGAGGCCGAGTCATGGTTCCCGCCGGTGATCACCGCTTTCACAGACCGCAGATCGGCCAGTCTTTTTAAAAAATCAAAATACAGGCTCACTGCATCCTGAGGTGGATTCGCCGCATCAAACACATCCCCGCTCAGCAGCAGCGCATCCATTTTCTCGGTGCGAAGCGTCTCGATCAGCCAGTCACAAAACGCTGCGTGCTCATGCAGACGCTCGCGCTCGACGAGCCGCGCGCCGAGATGCCAGTCCGCAGTGTGGAGGATGCGCATGCCGTTGCATAGGCAGGGGCCTGCGCTCATGCAAGCACGGTATCAAAAGGTTCGGCACCTCCTTTGCCCTCCCGTCTTCAGTTCCGGTTTAGCAGTTTGCGCACCTCGTCCTCGGTATAGGCGCTTTTTTTCCCGTCACCCCGGTCATTGTAGTTTTCGATGATCTTCGGCGCCCTGCCGATGGCCTTCGAGCGGGGCAGCGCCATGCCGGCTTTGAAATTCTGGTCCGAACCGCTGAAGAAGGATTTGCCTTCACGCGCCTGCTGGCTTCCAAATTGAGACGCATCTGTCTTGAAGCTGCCTTTTGTCCCTCCGGCGAGCTTGTCTCCCAGCGCATAGGTCATGTCAAAGCCGGTGGCCTTTTTGCTGAACAGGCTCTGGTTTGTCTTGAACTGCTTTTGCCCGGCGTACATGCCAGCTCCGTTGAATCCCTGGGAGTGGTGGGTCTGCTTCTGAAAGAACATGCCCGCACTGCCTTTGGCCAGTTTGGGATCCGTGAGGTACTTTTCAAATGAGCTCCGCTGATTTTCATTCGGCTTCAGCATGGCACGCTGCTCCAGTTTCATGCTGGACCGGTCCACCTCTTTCTTCTCACCATCCGTGCTGGAGCACTGGCACATCAGCAGGCCTGCACTGAGGCTGAGCAGTAACCGTGTGGATAAATTCATGGCTGGGATGTGGTTGCGTCGGTCGGCTGGCGGGTGCGGAACAGGATCTCCTGCTTCACGCCACCCGGCAGGTGAAACTTGGGCAGCTCCAGCTCGACGCTTCCTAGTTTGCCCCAGCTTTGATAGAGTTCAAAGATGAGTTTTGCGGACTCCGTGGGCATCGCCCAGTTCATGCGCATGAGGTAAGCTTCCGCCGCTTCAAAATCCTGCTGTCGTATAAGGAAGCGCGCCTGTGCTGCAAACAGCTCCGGCTGCAGCGCTGCGGTGTCTTCCAATTGCTGCAGCGCAGCGTCCAGCAGCTCCTGCGCCAGCCCTGCATGTCCCGTGTCTTCAAACGCCCGTGCCCACTCGATGGTCTGGGCGCCGCCCGGGAAGGTCAGCCGGAGTGTTTCACTGAAGAGTTCGTTCACCGCCGCTTCGTCATGCAGCGCATGAGCCACCCGTACGGACAGCGGAAGCTTGCGTCCTTGCTCGCGGAATGTCGGAATGCCTGCCACGGTTTCGCAGGCGTCCCAGGCCCACGCGGCGCGCCCGGCCTCCAGCATTTCTTCAGCGGCCAGTTCGATGCACAGGCGGTCTTTCTCCTCCACCTTCTGCCAGGCGGTGATGAAGTCCGCGTGCGCTTCCTGCGGCAGTCCGGCGCTGAAGGCGCTCAGCGCCAGTGCGGCCAGCGGCCGGTCAGTGCCCGCCCGCGCTTCGGTGCGCAGCATCGCCGCCCACCCTGCGGCCTGCCTGCCCGTCGCCAGTCCTTTGAGCCAGGCATGCATGTCTTTGAGTGTGTCTCGGTCTCGCGTCGTCGTGCGGAACAAGGCGGCTATCTGCGCACGTCCGCGTTCAGGTGCCCAGTCAGGCTCCGCGGCCAGCACTTTCAGCTGCTCCAGCCTCAGCGTGAAGCGCTCGTGATCTGCCTTGATCGTGCGGTCTGCCTGCGTCAGCAGGTTCAGCGCCTCGGCGGCGCGGTTATGCGTGCGCAACCCGGTCGCCAGCGCCACCACACAGGGCAGCGATTTGCGTTCCACGCACAGCGTCATCAGTTCACGCACATCGTCCCAGCTGCCGATGGCGGTTGAAATCTGGCAGCGCAGTTTCAGCAGCTCCTGCGCGGTGGGATCCAGCGGCTCAGCCAGCGGCACCTCCCGCAGCACTTTCAGCGCCGCCTGCGGCTGGGCCAGCCGTTGCAAGACCTGACCACGATGCAGGCTCGCCTCGATGTCAATGTCCGTGCCCGCCTGATCATTGGCCACGTAGCACGCGTGCAGCCGGTCCCAGGCGGAGAGCGCGGCCTGATCGTTCTGCATGCGTTCCTGCAGCAGGCCGAGTTCGCGCAGGTAGGACACCTCATGTGGCCGGCGGCGTTCCAGCACCTGTGAAAACTGCTCACGAAATCCCTGACGGCGCAGCTCGTCCACATTGAAGCTGCGCGCCAGGAAGAGCGCATGCTTTTCGCGCAGCGTGTCATCGCCGGGTTGCGGGGGCTTCAGTGGTGGTTCAGCCTGCAGCAGCTTCAGCGCGAAGCTCAGCCCCGGCTCTATCTCCATGGATGTCTCGCACACACGCAGCATCCACAGCGCATAGTCAGGATTCGATGGTGCACGGTCCGGCAGCATGCTGTAAATGTCGATGGCCTCACGCACAAAGCCCGCGCTCTCCAGCCGGCTTCCGAGATTTCCGAGCGTGTCCACCGAGTGTTCGGTGCGCAGATCCACCGCTGCCAGATGTTCGCGGATCATACGGCGCCGGGTTGGATAATCCAAGGCACGCAGTTTTCCCAGCAGGTCATTGATGCGCCATTCACCAAACTCCGAGTCGGAACGCGGCCCCAGCATGGTGGCGCCGTATTTCTGAGAAAGAGTCGTGTTGGCGCCATTTACCACCTTTCCGAGTCCCTGCTGAACCATCAGCGCCTCAATCTCCCGTGTCTCCTCCCACAGGCTGCGCAGGTGCGGCGGCTCTTCATACCGGGACGAGCCCTGCGGCAGCAGGCTTCCTTTGCTGTCCGCCATGTCACGCTGCGCAAGGAAAGGGCCGGACAAAAATCCTCCCAGCGTCTCCGCGCCTTTTTGTTCCGCTCCCGCAAGCCCTGCGATCGTTGCTTTGCGGATCGAAGTCATCGCGGAGGGCTTCGTGCGCTGCAGTCTTCGCCAGGCATCCCGCAGACCATCCTCGCGCCTCTGCTCCGAACTCGTCATCCGGCTCTGCAAGGTCACGCTCAGCAGAAAAGGATCATAGCTGCTGCGGTAGTTCTCCGCCACCACCGGGCCCCGTGCCGCCACATCAAGATACTGCCGCGCCAGATCCCAGCGCTCCGCGCTTTCGGCGATGCGTGCCAGGAACAGCGAGTAATCCACCTCCATCTCGGGAGAATTGACCGGCAGACTGGCGCCGAGCGCCAGCGCCTCGTCATAGCGCTGTTTGTCCCGCAGTTTGCTGGTCAGCTCCATGATGGCGGAATTGCGCAGCACCCGTGAGGTGCCCAGATGCGCGAGATTGCCCGGGAGAAACCGGAAGCTGCTCACGTCCACCAGCATTGAAACACAGGCCTGCAGCAGGCTGGCGCGTGCGCGCATGACGTCTGAGGACCAGCCTTTTTCTCCCGCCCAGCTCACCGCTGCGTCCATTCCTCCGATGTGAATGGTCAGCCACAGCATGGCAAACTGGGCCTCCATCTGGCTCATGTCTGTCAGCACCTTGGGCAGCACCGCACTGAACTCCTCGCAGGCGCCGGCATAATAAAAGGCCCAGAGCGTCTCCACGTTGTTCGCATTTGCGTCAGTGCTCCATTGCTTGATCCACTGGTCCAGTGCCGCGCCACCTTGGGCATGGCGCAGCTTGGCCATCTCCTCGATTGCTCGTAGACGGACCAGGGCGGCATCCTCCGGCAGTTCGGCAAATTCAGCCCGCGGCTGTCCAAGGAATGCCCGCAGAGTGTCCATCTCCTTGCGTTCCAGCCCCGGTGCAAAATCCAGCAGTGCGACGAGATCCCCGGTGGTCACGCCTCCGCCCGCGCGCCGCGTGTCTGTCAGCGGCAGGGGCGCTCGTACGCCGGTAAGAGCATAGTTGTGAGTCTTGACCGGGGTGTTCAGCACTGCCTGCAGCTGCTTCTCCGCCTCCGCTTCATCCGCGAATCTCAGGCACTTCAGCGCCAGGCGCAGCCGCGCGCGGCCATCCCATGAGCGCACCTGGGTCATCTGTTCATAGACACGCCGCTCCGCCTCATCCTGTCCCGAGCTTTGATAATACTTCGCCAGCTCTTCCAGCGCCGCCGCATCCTGAGCAAAGCGGCTCTCCAGCCGCCGCCGTACACGGTCTGCCTCGGAAATTTGAAACGTCTGCTCCAGCAGTTCCACCAGACGCCGCGATTCAGCGGCAATCTCTTTCGGCGGAGCCGCCGCCGCGATCTGCTTCTGGAAATAGATGGCCGATTTCAGATCCGCCACTTTCAGCGCTGCATCGCGCAGCTGGTCCAGGGAGAAGGGCGTGTCAGGCGCCGTGTAGTACGCCTGCTTCATGCTCGCAAACGCCTTCACATGATCTCCCCCGCGCTCATACACCTGCGCCAGCGCCTCATGGTAGAAGCCGTCAAACGGGTGCCGCTGCACGCGCTCCAGCAGCGCACGTTCCAGCATCTTCAGGCGGTCGCGCGCCACGCTCGGCGCCAGTTCACCTCCGCTGGCGTCTGAAAACGTCAGGCGGTCGATGCAGCGGCGCAGCACTTCGCGTCTGCGTTTCACATCAGTTTCCCGTTCCAGAATCTGCGCCTGCACTTCCACATGATCGGTGATCCGGTGCTGCCGCAGCAGAATGTCCGCATAATTCTCGAGCAGCGGAATCGCCGCCGGTCCTTCAATCCGCTTCACCGCCTGCTTCCAAAGCGCAAGCGCATCATCGGCACGGCGCTGCAGGAAATAGATCTGCGACAGCGCCGAAAGCAGCTGGCCCGAATCTGGAAACTCGCGATAAACGCGCTCGAGCAGCTTCGCCGCAGCCATGCCGGGCGGTGAAAGCGGCGAGTTGCTCTTCCATCCAGGGCTGCTTGTCTCGGAGTCAGCACGCCGTTCTGACTCCATCAGCAGTTCAGCCAGCCGCAGGGTGTAGCGAATGCGGCCTGCAGCATCCAGTTCGGACAGCCGTTGCAGCTGCCGCTGCATCAGCACAAAGTTTTCATCTTCCTGCGCCAGGTCCAGTTTCAGCTGCTCCACCACCAGGGACACGGGAACTTTCTTGTGCGTGACCGGATCAAACTCCAGATCATTCAAGAGCTGGTATGCATCCTCAAACTGGTGAGTGCGGGCCGCCCACCAGCAGCCTCTGAACCTGACGGCCTGCGCTTCACTGGCTTTGGGATCCGCGTTCTTGGCGGTGGCGATGGCTTTTTGGGCAAACTCCATCACCCGCTCCGGCAGCTTTTCACGCTTGGTGGTTTCGGTTTCATCACTGGCAAAGCTGGTGCCGGTGAATGCATCTGGCAGCTTGAATTCGCCGTTCGTCGCAGGTTTGATCGGCGTCTTGGTGTCTCCCAAAAGTATGGAGAGCATGCGTTCATCCGCGTCCACCCGTTCATCGTCGGTGGTGCTCGCATGCCAGGCTTTTTCAATCCATTCCGTCGCCTCATCATTTTCTCCCTGCTCTGCCAGGAGCTCCGCCAGATGCAGCCACGCATCACGGCCCGCGCCCGGCTTGGTCACAGCTTCGCGTGACAGAATGATCGCGCTGTCGAGGTTGCTGCTCGCTGCTAAAAAGCTGGAGGCATCGCTGAGCCGTTTCTGACGTTCTTCCTGTGTTGTCGCGCCGTCGGCAAATTTTCTCAGGAGCTTGTCCTCTGCCACCACATCGCGTCGCGCCCGAAAAAACGCCGCCAGATCAAACACTGCTTCCGCCTTTTGGGGATCGCGCTCCACGCGTGCCCGGAGGATTTTTTCAATCACGGCATCGAGCGCCCGCGCCTGCGCAAAGACCAGCGTCTGCTTTTCCACATCTGTTGAATTTTGCACCTCGAGAAGCTTCAGCAGGCGCTGTGCCGCGCTGGTGGCATCTCCGCTGCGGAGATCTGCCTCGCAGCGCAGCAGCACGATGGCCGGAAGATCGCTGCCGTCATTTTTGAGCCGTTCATCGAGCAGCTTCGCCGCTTCATCGGCCCCTTCGTGATTGAGCAGCGTACGCACCAGTTCCCAGCGGTAATCCTCCACTTGCGGGACCGCCTGCACCAGCGCACGCAGCCAGTGCAGCTGCTCATCCGGCTCCACGGTCAGCTCAAAGAAGCGTACGGCATTCAGCAGCGCCTGCTCCGAGGGCGGTGTGCCCCGGGCTGCGTCCACCAGTGTCTTGTGCAGATCCTCCAGCGTACCAAAGCGCTCGTGCAGCCGCACGCGACGGCGGAAAAAGTCGAGGTAACGCCCGTCGCGAAAATGCAGCAGAGCCAGGCCGTCCAGCAGCGCCTTGTCCGCCTTGGCAAACTGGTCGGCGTGTTCGTAAATGCGTGCCAGATCATACAGCGCATCCAGTTTGCGCTGCGGATCTTTTTGATCCGCCAGACGGGAAAAGAAGTTCGCCGCGCGTTCGGGGAAGCCCGCCTGCAAAAGGAGCTGAGCCACCTGGCGCGCCAGGTCGATGTCCTGCGGTTTCAGCGATGCCGCATGTTCGTACGCATCCGCCGCTTCGGCATTCTTTCCGCCTGCCATGGCCATGCCTCCGAGTTCGATCCACATCGGTGGGCCTTGCGGATCACCGGCCGGTACGAGCTGGGCGGCTTTCTTGATCAGTGTGAAAGCTGTGGTGGGATCAGACAGTTCCCGCGCTACTTCTGCACGTGACCTCAGCAGGATCAGATTTTTGTCATCGGCTTTAAGCAGCTCATCATACAGTTGCGCCGCCAGCTTTAAGTTTCCGCTGCGCCGAATCAGATGCGCCTCCACAATCTTGACAGAGGCGAACTTGGATTTTTGCGCCTGCTGGGAGACATTGTCGACGAGGAGCTTGGTGGCGTCGTGCTTCTCGTAAAGGGCCCACAGGAGATCCAGGACACGACCGTATTCCGGCTGCTGAACCAGGAGGGAGAGATATTCATTCGCCAGCTTGGTCTCGCGCTCGGCCCAGGGTTTGTCTGGGGTCTGGGCGTGGACTGGCGCGGCCAATGCCAGAGCCAGCACCCCTGCGAGGTGCCTGAGTCTCAATGGATGGCGTGCAAACTTCACGTTCGCATCATATACGTCTTTGAAGCGAGCGCCTACTTCAAAAGCTTGGCCAGATCCGGGGCGGTTTTGCGGAGTTCTTCGGCGATGATGCCTGCAATCACCTCGGCGCCGTGGGCGTTGAGGTGGGTGCGGTCGGTGGTTTTGGCGTCTTTCCCGGGGGGATTATATGTGTCGGATTCGGCAATGCCGAGCTTGTTGTGGAGTTCGACGCTGCGGGTGAAAAGATCGACCAAGGGGGCCTGTTTTTCGGTGGCTACCTTAGTTGCAGCGTCGGCATAGGGCTTAAGCTCACCGCGAATATTATCTTTATCGAAGATGCGGCGGGTCAGGGAGGTGACGATGATGGGGGTGGCGCCAATGGCGCGGGCTTCATCGATGAAGCGGATGAGGTTTTCGCGGTAGGTGGTTTCGGGGTCGGTTTCGCGGGCGGGGCCTTTTCCGGGCATGTCGTTGTGGCCGAACTGGATGAGGATGTAGGCGGGCTTGGAGTCGAGGACCTTCTGCCAGTTCTTGCTGTCGCGGAAGCTTTTGGTGCTCTGGCCGCCGCGGGCGAAGTTGAGGCATTCGGCCTTGGGGCCGAGCAGTTTGGCGAAGGCGGCGCCCCAGCCGGCGGTGTCGGTGACGGTGGAGTCTCCGGCGAGGGCGACTTTGGTGCGGCTTTCCTCGGCGGGGATGATGCTGACGCTGAGGGAGAGGAGCAGGAAAAGGAAGGAATGGCGGAGCATGGGGGAGCTTAACGCTCCTTTTTCTGCCATCTCGCACGATGAATGGTGCGGCCCATGTTGAGCCAGTCGTGCTCGAAGTCGGTGGTGGGGTAGAAGAAGACGTCAGCGGGCCAGTCGAGGCGGGTAAACTGGTGGGCGCGGGTGGCGAAGCTGGCGAGGGCGTCTTCGAAGTAGGGCTGGTCGTCGGTCTTGAGGAGGAATTCGCCGCCGGTGGTGAGGATGCGGTGGAGGCCGTCGAGGAATTCGTCCTGGTTGACGAGGCGGCGGGTGACGTGGCCTTTCTTGGGCCATGGGTCAGGGCAGAGGAGGTGGAGGCGGGAGACGCTGGCGGTGGGGAGGAGCCAGCCGACGGTGTAGGCGCTTTCCAGGCGCATGATGCGGGCGTTGGGAAGGTGCTGGCGCTCGATCTTGCGCCCGGTTTTGATGACGCGGCCGAGCATGCGCTCGACGCCGAGGAAGTCGCGCTCCGGGTGGTGGGCGGCCATGCCGGTGAGGAAGGTGCCGTCGCCACAGCCGAGATCGACTTCGAGGGGGCGGGTGGTGTCGGGGAAGATTTCAGCGTGGGTGAGTTCGCGGAAATGGTCTGGGGGCGTGAAGAGGGCTGGCACCGGGCATGGAGTGCCGATGAATGGGGGCTCTGCCAAGTAAAGATTTACGGTGGGTGAAGCAAACTTTGGGGGGAGGAGAGTTTGCGATGGCTGGCGGTTGTTTGCTGTGGCTTGCCATTGTTTCCAAGCGAGCCAGTGACGCAGCGAATGAATGGGGGAGGAATGGACGGAAAGGGGAGCTGAAGCTTAAAGCTTTACTGAGGGGTGAAAGCGACTGGCTTTTCTTGAGACGCAGGGCTGGCTGTTTATAATGGGTGCCATGCCGATCTACGAGTTCTATTGTCCGGACAACAACAAGCTGTATTCCTTCTTTGCGCGCTCGCTGGCGCTGCGGGACAAGGTGCCGGTGTGCCCGGATGGGGAGGGGCTGAAGATGGAAAAGCGGGTGTCGGCCTTTGCGGTGATCGGGCAGGCGAAGGAGGAAGCGGCGGATGATCCGTTTGCGGGGGTGGATGAGGCGAAGATGGAAAGCTTCATGGAAGACATGGAACGCGACATGGGCGGCATGGACGAGGAGAACCCGGACCCGCGGCAGCTCGGCCATTTCATGCGCAAGATGACCGACATGATGGGCGACAAAACGCCCCCCGAACTGCGGGAGATGGTGCGGCGTCTGGAATCGGGCGAGGATCCAGAGAAGTTGGAGGAGCAGTTTGGGGGAATGGATGAAGGAGAGGCGGGTGATGCGCTGTTTTCACAGATGCTCAAGCGCGCCAAGGCCGGACGCAAAAGCCCGGTGCGGGACCCGAAGCTGTATGAGATGCGGGACTTTGTGAGGGAGTGAGGTACCAGATCGGTGATATTCTGTCAATTATTTGCACCCTGACCCCGTTTTCCCCTGAGTATTAGTATATCATGTCTGTTTATAAAAACAATGCTCCTGAATTTCAATTCAGATATCAACTCATACGCATGTACGAGATACTGCGCCGCGATGCCTACCGGATGACAAGCTCTGCCGAAGATAAATGCAAGAGCATTTTGGAACTTTTAGCGGCCTTGCTGGACCGTTGGGCTGACGACGAGATGAAAATGCTGGGTGAATCAAAAAATTTGGAAATGGAAAAAGAAAAAGTTTTGGCTACATTCAAGGATCTTCTTCAAAGACGAATGGCTACGTTTGAAAGGCGAAGTTCGACTTCAGATCCAATACATTGTCTTACCTGCGGAAACGAACTGACACTAGCATACTGGGGTGAAGAAATGGTCTGCGAGAAATGTGCTCACCCGATTATCAGTGCTTTGGATCAACTGGTTGATGCAAGCACAAATCGTTATACCGCCGAACAGCTTTTTAAGATCTGGCAGAGTTGGCAGAAATGAAGCCTCACGACAACCAGTAAAGCGGGATGTGTCAGCCTATTCTAAAAAAGATGCCATTCATGCCAAGTGTGGCTTCATCTCATAAATGCCTTTTGCGTGTTCTTTGCTCACTACCGCTAGAGCAAAGATTGGAGCAATGCTCCTCGTATGGAATTCGTCGTTGGGTGCCTTTCTCATTAAAATAGCTTTTCGATTGTAAGGGGCATCCCTGATGAGCTTACCGGATATCTCAATTAAACCAAGCGCTGCACAAAAGAGCTCAAACCCGGGAACTGTACTTGCGATGATATACCGGCTGTATCAAGGCAGGAAAAGCCAATTTCACAGTCAAAAAAAGATGCCAGGCATTTGGTTGCGGTCGCCAAAGAGGCGGCCCCACTTGCGATGGCGGACGTTGTAGCGGCGGGTGAGGGTGTTTTGGAGCCAGGCCATGCCTGGGACGAGGTTGGGCTCGGGGGTGTGGATGAAGAGATGATAGTGGTTGCCCATGAGCACCCAGGCATGGACATGCCAGCCGGTCATCTCGCAAGCCTGGGCGAGTGTGTGGAGGAAGAAGCGGCGGTCATCGTCGTCATGGAAGATGGATTCCCGTCGGTTGCCACGGGCCATGACGTGATAGTAAGCGCCGGCGGACTGGATGCGTATACTGCGGGGCATGATTGACAAATGTGTCCATGTGGGGAATTCTGTCAATTATTTGCACCCTGACCCCGTTCTCCCGTCGTGATAAGGCTTACACGAAACTCGACGAGGAAATTGTTGAAATAATAGGTCAAGATGTTATTTATCTTGGTGGTTCTTTTGATGACAGCCAGATGGACTAACAAGGGTATTTTTATGTTCACACAAACGCCCCTAATCTGCACATCCAGACAAAAGCTAACTGGCTCGACGCTGTCCGAAAATATGGAAATCTCTATAATGATTTGATGATCAAGGAAGGGAGACCTGCTGAAGCTATAGCAACATTAGATGTGAAAGTTTTAACGTTTAGAAAGTATTTCAAACAGCCTTAAAAATTAAGTCACCATTAATTATGAAGTCCCAATTTTTTCACCGATCGCTCGTTATATCTCTATTGCTGCAATGGATTCCGTCATTACTCTTCTCTCAAGCGCTTACGAACCTGATTATTCAGCGTCAACACACCATTGCGCTTAACCGGTGGACTTTTGACGAGCCAAAGGAAGGGGACCCGCCATTTCTGGCAGAATATGACGGCAAGGTTATACAAGAAACCACCTTGCGAACTTCATACTTTCTTGACAGAATGAAGTTCGAAGCCGGGAGTATAGTGAAGGTTCTTCTGCCTCCTGGGAAAATGCCTGAAGATAATCTTCTCCGCAGAACATATTTTTTGCATGACGCTATCGATGATGGTGCCAGCCTTGTGTTTTATCAGGGAGGTAAGAAGCTAAATTACCACACGTTGATGTGTCAAAGCCTTAGGTTTGGTCCTATGGACAAAGATAAAGCATTGACAGGAGCTTTGAACACAGATACTGGGACGTATGTGTTGGATGGCAAAAAGTACTTCGACGGTCCTAGTGCAGCGGTTGCTTTGAAAAAGCTTCCCTTAGATGATCTATTGATCATGGTTCTTTTCCCTGCGGGGGATAACAAAATGACAAGGTCATTTGACCATCCGGACAAATCCGAAATAGATCGTTGCGTTGAATTTCTGAGAGAACAGAAAGTTAAGTTTGTGTCAGTTGGGGCGGCGGGCTTCGACGGCTGGTTAGTGCCGATTTATTCTCACTGAAATAAAAATGAACCAACGCGCCAATTTATAGTGCGGGATGTGTCAGCCAATTTGAAAAATTGAAATCAGACCAGTTATTGATTCGTCTGCTCCCCGCAGACTCACCTCTACGGGGCAGTTCCTCGGACTGTTTCAAACACCTGAATCCTTCGGTGTTTGTCGGGGAAAAGCGGGTCAGGGTGCAAATAATTGACAAAATTCAGCGGAAGGCTCATGAGGTAAATTGGTGCTGATCCAGAAATTCGCGCGGTGCCTCGGAAACTTGTGTGCGGGTCTTTTTGAGATCGAGGCGGCGGAGCTGCTGGCTGACGTTGGCGGCGGATTTCATGGCGAGGTTTTGGGCGAGCCATTGCTGGGAGACGGTGGTGCGGCGGGAGAGGAGATTGGCGTGGCTTCATTTGAGTAGGTGTGCGCCTGTGGTCGAAGGTCCTGTTCATTCAGGCAGTATGATTTATCGAATCGAAAGGGGTGGATGATCGTTCAATGGGTACTATGAAAACTGCATCCATCTCTTTGCTTACCGGGGTCGTGCTGGCATCTGCCTGGCCTGCCGTGGCACAACAGCCTGCGGAAACTATTCTGCCGGCGATCGTTCCTGCGGGTCAGTCTGCCGTCGTGAAGGCGGAAGCTGCTCCGATTGCGCAATCCAAGAAGGTGACCGCTCCCACGGGGGTGGTGGTCAATCCAACTCCCGTGAGGCCTGCGGTCAATGCTCCGCATGCGACGGTGTTTTCGGAGAACAGCGCTCCGAAGCCTGATCTGACGGTGCATTACTATCTGCCGGTAGGGGCCGTGTCTCCTGAGTCGGGGATCCGCACGTATCCGGGCAACACGGCGGCGCACCTCACCAACGGAGCAACGCGGAGTTCCAGCGGCATCCCTGCGGGCAGCACTTTTGCGAGGCTTGCCGGGAGCAATGGTTCGAGATCGGCCCGGGGCTCGACGAAGGCGCCTACGGTGAGAACTCCTTGAGAGGAGTGGCGGGGAATGTTGTTAAGCTGGAGCGCACCTGTCCATGGGATGGGTGGCGCTGCTGCTTTGCCGCTGGGGGAGATGCGGCGTTCGGGGTGCAGGGGACTCTGATTTTGACAACGCTAGAGGTGAGAAGACCGCAGAGAAATCCTCCTGAATCAAGGCTCTCGGATTTTCCATTTCCGCAGTGGATATATTCAGCCCTTCTCTAGGTGAACGTCCTTTCGAGAATCGGTCGGGAGCTGATCTTCTTGCTGCCATCCGTGATGGAGGACTGGTGCGATACGTGTGTATGAAACGGCTCCTGAGGTGCCTGCCAAAACACGCACTGCCCGTGCTGCTCATGATGTCCTGCGGGCTGACGAGCTGCGCGCAGCCGTGCCCGATGAGGCAGAGCAGGTGGCCTTCGTGGCTGCCGCCTTTTTCGAGGCGCTGCCCATGCCCCAAACCGGCGCCGGAGCAGCGGATCGTGGTGAGTGTGGAGGAGCAGACGCTGCTGACGTTTGAAAACCAGGTGCCGAAGAAGCGCTACCCGGTGAGCACGTCAAGATTTGGTGTGGGTGACAAGATGCGCTCCAATCTGACGCCGCTGGGGCGGCTGGAGGTGGCGGAGATCATTGGGGAAGGCCTGCCGAAGGGGGCGCTGCTGCGGGGACGGGTGCCGACGGGTGATGTTGTGAGGCCGAACACGCCGGGATATGACGCGATCGTGACGCGCATTTTGCGGCTGCGCGGGAAGGAGCCTGGCAATGCGCGGGCGCTGCAGAGGTGCATTTACATTCATGGGACCACGGCGGAGAAATGCCTGAAAAGCCCGGTGTCATGGGGGTGCGTGCGGATGAGCTCGCGGGATGTGATTCATCTGGCGCATTGGGCGAGGCCTGGTACGCGGGTGGACATTCTCCAAGGAAGGATGCCCGCCCCGGAGGCGCTGCCGGAGTAACCCTAGACCAACTCTCAAAAATCTTGTCACATTGCCCGGACGGCGGAGCGGCCCCACTGGCTGCGTTGGTCGCTTGCCTGTTATTCTTCAATAGCAGACGGCGCTCCCGCCTTGCCACTGGGGCCGCTGCGCTCGCCGGTTCAATATGACAATCTTTTCGAGAACTGGTCTAGAAACGGAGATGGCAGCCTACGGAATACACGGAACAAACGGAAATCAGACAAAGATCCAAAATTGGACGCATCACCTTTGGAGTGTGTGGTTAAAATTTTTTTCCGAGTACTTCGGGTGTTCGACAGGCCATCCATTCCCGTTTTTAGGTTAACTGATGCGGAAGGGCGCGGAGAGAAAATTTTTATCTGTGAAGCATACAAACGGCGTGCCTCTTTGGTGCGAAGGTATGGAAAACCAAAGGAGTCAATATGTTGTCATGGGCTGCTACTTTTCTTATCATCGCCCTCATCGCCGGGGTTCTGGGTTTCGGCGGACTGGCCGGAACGGCGACGGGGATCGCACACATTCTCTTCGTGCTGTTCATCGTTCTTTTCCTTGTTTCCCTGCTGCTGGGACGGCGTGCGCCTCCGGTGTAGCCGGGAAGAGATGCCTGGTGGAATGATGAAGCGCCAACCAGGCTGTGCCGCAGACGATCGAGTGAGAACGACCGCTGTTGATCTTCGCTGCAATCGGCTGAACTTTTTCATACAGCCGGAGAGAGTGACCTGAACGAACTCAACCTGACGCCCTCCCGCACTCGAGTTTTAATACGCATGACCCAGAAGCACTTCGATGAACCACCTCTTTGCGAATATTGAGATTCAGGGCTCGCTCACGTTTTCGAAGGAACTGCAGATGGATGGCAGAATCGTCGGAGACGTGCACTCCACCGGTCCGCTCGTGATCGGCGAGCAGGCCGTGATCAAGGGGACGGTGAACACCCGAAGCGTGGTGGTGCGCGGAAGCGTGGAGGGCAACATCACGGTGGAAGAGAGGTGTGATGTGAAGTCCACGGCGACGGTGCTGGGAAACATCACGGCTGCTACTTTTTCGATTGAGGAAGGTGCGACATTCTGCGGGCACTCGCGTGTGCGGATGCCGGCTGCGCCTGCCGAAAGAACACTCAAACGCTAACACACTGCTTGAACACTCCAGCACCCACCCCCAAGACTTCTCCCTCGACGCGGCTGCGGCTTGCTGTTGTGGATGATCATGCGATCATCCGGGGGGTGTTTGTGACGCTGGTCGAGGACGCGCCGGACCTCATCATGGCATGGACGGCGTCTTCGATCGCGGAAGCGTCGGAGAAGATTCGCTGGGACGCTCCTGATGTGCTGGTGATGGACGTGGGGCTGCCTGACGGCAACGGCTTTGACTTCACGACGGAAGTTTTGACGCGACTTCCTGATCTTCCCATTCTGATGGTTTCCGCGCAGGAGGACCGGAGCTTTCCGGGGCGCGCGGCTGCTGCTGGCGCCAGGGGCTTTATTCCCAAGGAGGCTTCTCTGGAGCAGCTCATCGAGGCGGTGAATACCATTCAGCAGGGTGGGGAGTGGTTTTTTGAGGATGGAAGGAACTGAGGGGGGGGCACCGCGCAGAAGATGAGGAGCCGTTTTGGCTCCTTCCATGCAAGCGCGTCTCTCCATGCCATTCGATAGCACAAGATGCCATTGTTCATGGCGGGGCCTTTCTGTGAATGCCTGATGCTACCAAAGCGAGAGCTTTGTGAAGAAGGTGTTCAGCTTTTGCCAAGGCCAGGGTTGGGCCTGTTTTGTGCCGGCATGGAAAACGACGCGATAACCTGTGGTGTCGTGCCATGCGTCCGCGTTCCAGTTTTCGTCGAAGACGAGGTTCTTGCCTTCCTCCAGAAGGTACATCCTATTGGCCACCTGAAAGCGCAGCTCGTCATCTGGCTCCGGCACGAGCATGTCATCACCTGAGCGAAGGACGCCGGCCCATTCCACCTGAAGGCAGGACTGGGGTTTAGACGGAAAAAACCAGTCCTTGAGGGAGAAGCGAGCGCTTGGGGCGGAGAGGGATTTCATGAGGCTTGGCATGGGAAGGATGAATGAGGTGACCTCTTCCAATCGCCGCCTGCTGGAGGAGCGGATGCACGCGTTTTGCATGTTTTCCATATGCCCACCGGGGTGCTCCAAAGGTGTTGGCAGCGATCAGTAAAAGCGAATGGCGTCCGTGCCTGATGCCTGAAAAAAGTGAGTCCTGACTGACGAGGTGCGTCAGTCAGGACTGATGGCACTTCGGTTGCTCAGTCCATCGCTGGTCGAGCTGCTTTTCGTGCCACACTGAAGACATCGTGATGAGAGCGAAAGTGGATGGGTGCACTCATGGAAATCGACGGCCCCAAAAAAATGCCCTGGTCGGCGAGTTGCCGACCAGGGCGGGGAACAAACATGACGGAGGTTTTTTGGGGGGATGGGAGAACGAATGGCAGTCTTCGTCCCACCTTGTTTGTTCGCGGTGGAAATCGGTGCCCAAGTGCCCGCCGGATGTGTCATTTCCGAATCACGTCCGGCCACGGCATGCCGATTACAGATTGGCCTCACGGTTCACCCATTCAACGGCGGCACGCACGAGTTCAGGAGCGGTTTTGAGCTGAAGCTTGTCCTTGATGTGGGCACGATGGGTCTCGACGGTCTTGACACTGAGAAAGAGGGAGCGTGCGATCTCGCGGGTGCCACGGCCTTCGCCCACGGCGCGGAAGATTTCGAGCTCGCGATCACTGAGCTGTTCGACGGGAGAGCTGCCGACATTGCTGCCGCGGCCGTTGAGGAAAGTGTCCAGAAGACGCCCGCCGATGGCATCGCTCAGGTAGAGGCTGCCGCTGAGCACGCGGCGGATGGCTTCGATGACTTTTTCGGAGGGGGCGGCCTTCATCACATAACCGCGTGCGCCGGCACGGAGTGCGCGCTCCGCGTAGATGCTCTCTTCATGCATGGAGACCATGAGGGCCGGGAGGACGGGGTGCAGGGCGCGGATGGACTTCATCAGCTCAATGCCGTTCGTGCCCTGGATGGAAATGTCCAGAACGACAATGTCGGGTTTCAGATCCTCCACAGCGGTGAGCGCATGCGCGGCGGAACAGATCTCACCGCAGACATGAAGATCCGCCTCGTGGTTGATGAGCTGGCTGATGCCATTGCGAAAGATAGGGTGGTCATCCACGATCAGAACCCGCCGTTTGGCCGGCGCAGCGACGGGTTCCGGTGCAGCCGGTGGAGGCTGGGGAGGAGATTTGACGGCTGTTTTTGGCATGGTAGTCAGGGGTGAAAGTGCGGTGCTGTCAGGTGTTGGAAAAGCATTCAAATGGTCAATCTGCAGACGGCAGGCGGCAGCGTATGACGGTGCCACCGGCGGGACGGGCCTCCAAGGTGAGCGTGGCACCGATGGAGCTGGCACGATAGCGCATGAGCTTGAGGCCCAGCCCTGATGTCTGGTCAATGTCCGGCGGCATGCCGATACCGTCGTCCGTGATGGAAAGCATGATGTCCCTCTGCCGGATGCCAAGATGGATGCTGATATTGCGTGCGCGCGCATGCCGGGAGGCGTTGACGACGGCCTCCTGAACAATGCGGTAAAGATGCATGGCCACGGAGTTGTCCTGAACCGGAACGGGCTCGTGACAGTGAAGCACATAGCGGGTCTGTCCCGGCACATTGTACCTGGCGGCCAGATCCCGAAGCGCGGTGACGAGGCCGTTGGCGTCCACATCCACGGGATTGAGTCCGCGCGCCACGTCCCGAGCATCGTTGGTGGCGCTGCGGATGAGGCCGGCAATTTCCCTGAGCTTGTCCGCGGTTTCGGCGTCCGCCCTCTGCCCGCATACGTCGCTCAATGTGGCGGCCATCATGCCGACGCCGGAGAGATGCTGGCAGACGCCATCGTGCAGGGCCTGACCGAGGCTGCGGCGTTCTCGTTCGCTGATCTCGGTGATTTCGTGCTCCAGGCGCTGGCGCTCCTTGTATTCGTGATGCAGCTCCCTGTTGGTGTTGCGGAGTTCGGAGATGTCCCGAAGGATGAGTGTGACGAGGGGGGCGCCGCCGGCGATGGGAGGGGAGATGGATGCCTCGATGGGAAACTCGCTGCCATCTGCCCGGAGACCGCGGAGCTCGCCTAGGGCGCCAGCCGCGGCCAGAGCGCGGATGTGGCAATCCTGACCGGGATGAAACAACCGGCTGAGAGGCTGGCCGCGCACTGCCGCCGCAGAGAGCCGGAACATGCGCACTGCTGCAGCATTGAAGAGAACGATGTGCTGGTTCTCATCGACCGAGATGACCGCCTCAGTGAGTGCATCCAGAATGGAAGCCATGCGCCCTTCACTCCAGCGCAGAGCCTCCTCCGCGTCATTGCGGGAGGTGAGGTCTGTGATGGCCACGAGGTGGCAGCTTTTCTCAATCACCGCCGCAGGGTTGGTGGCCAACTGCACCAGCTTCACCTGGCCGGAGGCGGTGCGGAGCTGCAGTTCTGTGATGATCTTCTCCTCCCGGGGAGGCGCGGCACCACAGCGCTGAAGATGCGTGTGAAACAGCTCACGGTCTTTTCGGCGATTGAGAAGGCCGGAAAAGCCGATGTGCTCCAGGTGCTGAAGCTCGCGTCCGAGAAGGCTGGCAGCGGCGGCATTGATCTGCTCGATGCGACCTTTGGAATCAAGCGTGACGTAGCCGACGGGAGAATGGTCAAAGAGTAGCCGGTTCTGCCTGCCATGCGACTCGCTTTCTCCAGGAACTGCGCACAGGTCCTGCTTGCGGGGTTCCAGGAGGCTCTGATTTTCTGCGAGCAACCGTTTCTGCATGCCTCTTTCCGCCGAAGGAACCAGGGGAGAAACGCCGTCCTGATTCCGCGGCAGTTTGGAGGGGGAACTCTTCGCGAAAACGGCCTGTTTCGCCCTCGTGGCGGAGGGACGTCGCGTGGTGGACGTGGACCTGGCCTCTGGTCGAGCTTTCATGGTTTTTGCGCCACAGCGGTGGCGCATTTCTTCCTGGCCGGGAGAGTGAAAGGCATGTGAGGGAGGCGGGAAGAAAGGGGGATCATGGAAAGGTGATGGTGGGCGGAACTGTGGCTGCGTGCTCGGGAGGCAGGGGGCGTCGGAATTTAGCCTGCCCGTTCATGATCAACACAGTCAGGGGGTCAAGGTGTGGGTGTCAGCGTGGGAGTACTCCTGCTCTGCCTGCCTCCAGTGCTGTTCTTCACAGCCAACCGGGCAGCCTTGCTGCTGCCAGATTTTGTAGGCCAGCGCTGCGATCTCCTCCCGCTGATGACGGGAGCTTGAGGTGACATTTCCGCCAGCCATTGTGCTGCTGGAAAGAGTGTGCGAAACAGCATCGCGACCGGGCGCATTTTTTTTACCGGGGCCCTCCTGTCTGACTCCCGCAGTCCTGGTGATGGTTTGCGTTTTCATGGTGGTTCAAGAAAACTAAGATGGCCTGTTTTGAGGGCGTCACAATCGGGTGGCTGCCTGCTTGGCTTATCAGGCGAACCCCTAGTGGCCGCGGTGGGCCACGGCCACGGACTTTGGGCGGAAAACTCTCAGCGAGCGGGCATCAGACCGGTGCCGAGTGACGGGCCAGCAGGTCGAGCAAAGCTTCGGCCGTGATGGGTTTGACCACGTGTTCGGTGAAACCCGCGGCGCGTGCGCGGGCGATGTCTGCCTCCATGCCGTAGCCGCTCATGGCGACGGCGGGGATGTTTGAGGACTGGCGCAGGGAAGAGATCACCTCCAGGCCGGTTCCATCCGGCAGACCGAGATCGCTCAGCAGGATGTCAAAGGAATCGTGTGCAAGAATCTGGCACGCCTGGGCCACGGTGGCGGCCGTGGTGACATGATGGCCCCAGCGCGTCATCAGCCGGAGGAGAACTGCACGCGTGTCTTCATGGTCTTCGACCAGAAGCACCCGGAGAGGGCGGGTCTGTGCGGCGTCACTGAGCACGGGGCGGGTCACTGCAGGCATGGTGTCGTCAGTAAGAACAGGCAGCTCAACGCTGAACGTCGCCCCCTGATCGTGCCCGCCGCTACGTACGCTGATCTTGCCGCCGTGGGCTTCGACGAGCCCCTTTGCGACGCTCAATCCAAGACCCAGACCGCCGAAGCGTCGTGTGGTGCCTGCATGGCCCTGACGGAAGGGGTCGAAAATTTGCGGCAGAATGTCCGAGGCGATGCCGATGCCGTTGTCCGCCACTTCGACGCGTACCGTCGACTCTGTTTTTACGCTGCGTATGGTCACCTGCCCGCCTTCGGGCGTGAACTTGGCTGCGTTGGCCAGCAAATTGCAAAACACCTGGGAAAGGCGGGCGGCATCTCCACGCACCAGGGGGCGGCCTTCCGCAAGCTCCAGGGTCACGGCAAGGTCCTTTTTGCGCAGGTCCGCCTGAGTAATCGCCAGCGCATCCCGCAGCACTGTGTGGATGTCCACCGGGGTGGAATTGATGCGCAGCTTGCCGCGGGTGATGCGGGTGACGTCCAGCAAATCGTCCACCAGACGGGCCTCCAGCTCAATGTTGCGGCAGACCAGTTCGAGCGAGCTGCGAAGTTCTTCTTCATTTTCTGCAGGTGTGGAAATGAGGGAGGACACCGCCGCCAGCGCCGGCGTCAAAGGCGTGCGCAACTCATGGCTGAGCACCGCCAGAAAATTGTCCTTGGCAGCGTTTGCGGTTTCCGCGGCAGATTTAGCAGCAGCCAGTTCGCGGACCATCACCGCCATGTCGAGCGAGCGGGAGTCGAGGGCATTGCGAAGAGCGTCACGCGTGAGCTTGGTCTGAAGCTGATTGCGCACGCGGCTGCGGAGCTCGTCTGTCAAAAACGGTTTCATCACGTAATCCTGCACGCCTTCGATGAGCAGGTTCATCTTCATTTCTTCATCCGCCTTGGCGGTGAGCAGAATCACGGGCACATCCGCGAGGTGCTCATCCCCGCGCAGGGTGGTCACAAGCTCCTCTCCCGTCATACGCGGCATCATCATGTCCGTGATGATGAGGTCCGGGATTTTTTCCTTCACCGCTGCCAGCGCGGCCACGCCATCCTCGGCGGACCGCGTCCGCGCATCCGGCTGGAGCACGCGGCAGATGAAGTCCCGCATGTCCTGATTGTCCTCCACCACGAGCACATCCGGGAGATCTTTGTCAGAGGTTTCAGGCGTGGAAGCGCCCGCCACATGTTCTTGAGAGGGAGAGTTTGCCAGGCGGCGCAGCACTTCATCCGTGCCCAACCAAGGCGAGGTCTCGACCTCGACCCCGCCGGGGGCTTTCCGGGGAAGGCGTACGCGAAACTGAGCGCCGCCTGCAGCACTCTGTCCGACGGTGATCGAGCCACCGTGCATTTCCACAAACTCCTTGGTGATGGACAGGCCGAGACCCGTGCCGCCATAGCGCCTCTGGGTGTCTTTGTCACCCTGCTGGAAGCGCTCGAAGATCCCATCCCGCAATTCAGGGGGGATGCCCGGGCCGGCATCTTCCACCGTCAGCGTGAGGTGATCGCCATCCTCCATCAGGGCAAGGCGCACGACGCTGTCATTGGGGGAATATTTGAAGGCATTCGACAGGAGGTTCATGAACACGCGCTGAACTTTGTCCGCGTCCACCTCCACCTGGGTTTCAGCGGGCGTCTGCAACTCGACACGGATGCCGCGTTCACTGACGACGGACTCAAAGATGCTGGCCATGGCCCGCGCCATGGCGGAGAGGTCCAGCCGCGAGTACTGCAGCTCGAGCTTGCCCGCCTCGAGTTTCGAAACGTCGAGAAGATCGTTGACGTGTTTGTAGAGAAGCAGCGCATTGCGGCGGATCACCGTGAGCTCGCGTCTGGTGGACTGGTCGGGTTTCAGCTGCAAAAGCCTGTCAACCGGGGAGAAGATGAGGGCGAGCGGAGTGCGGAGTTCGTGGCTGACGTTTGCAAAAAAATTCGTCTTGATCTGATCCATCTGCTTCACCTTGGAGTACAGTTCGTTCAGCTCCTTGTAGGCCTGCTCCAGCTTCCCGCGGTTCTCGGCCGACTGGCGCGCGACATCCATGAGGGACAGGATGCGAGGGACGAGCGGGGGCAGCACCAGTGCCGTGGTGACGGAGGCGACAGCGGTGATGAGCTTGACCCAGCCCGAGAGCCAGTAGCGCGGATTGGCGGCGTTAAGCGTCCAAACCTCCATGAAGTGCGTGGCACCGCAGGCAACGATGAAGGTGGCGAAGGCCAGCATCATCCAGTGGAAGGGCAGATTGTGGCGGGCGCGATAGACCAGCCACACGAGGGTGGCAGAGATGGCCACGTAAGCCAGGCCGATGAGCATGTCCGAGCCGCCATGCAGCAGCATCAGGTCCTTGTTGAACAAGTAGCAATGCGAATGGGGCATGAAAAAATCCCCCGCCTTGGTGCCGAGGGAAAGGGAGATCCCGGCTGCCAGGAGGAGAACGCTCGTGACGAAGATGACGTATTGAAGCAGCGATCGATGGTTCATAGAGGGCGGAGACCAAGCTGGAAGCCACCAGCGGCGGCATGCACTGGCCAAAGTATTACGACAGATGGTGCTTTAAAACAATGGAGTGCTTTTCCCAGGAGAGGATCCTTGCGATTGAAGAGAGCCGGGGCGACCGGGCGGAGTTGCTCGCAAGTTATTCCCACATCAGGAGGGCGCCTGATGCGACTCTAAGGTTTTTCGGCATTCCCTGCGGAGTTTCACGAGCGGCATCTGAGCGCCAGCGCCCATCAGTGGGCATGCCGCCCGGTTGTTCACACGACAGGAAGAATGATCTGTGACAGCAAGCAGGATTCAGCAGGCAAATATTCCTGTGTGAACGAAGCGTTGCAGGCTTTTAGCAGCCTCTTTGCCGACCATAGGCCCAGGCCATAGTGATCATGGCGCATCGCGGAAAAGGGCTGGCCCCAAGCGCCAGTCTCCACCGGCTCCTTTTTGGGTTCCTTCAATTCAAAGATCACCCTGCCGCCTTCGGAGCGGGCGCTGATCTTCAGCACTGCGCCACGGGAAAACGCCATCGCATTGAGAAGCAACTCATTGAACACGGTGGCGATGAACTCCACATCCACATCCACCTGCTCATCTCCCAGATGATCATCCCAGGTCACTTCAGGAGCGCCGGTGATTGAGGCGTGCTTTTCGCGCCAGATCTTCATCAGGGACCTGGCGGGTGTTTTGCCGATCGCGGGTGAGGGTTCCTGAACGATCATGGACAGGGTGCGCAGATGCTGCGCCAGGCCGCGGACCTGCTTGCGTACGCGAGCGACACTGGTGCCGGCTTCGCCATCGGGCACGAGCTCCTGTAGAAATGAAGCCTCCAAATCCAGGCTGTTGAGTCCGTTGCGAACATCATGTGTGTGCTGCCGCACAAAAGCGGCTACGCGTGACCAGGCAATGACGGATTCATCCATGCAATACTTTAAACTACGATTAACGATATAGCTTTAACGAAAATACGAAGCCCTCGAATTAAACGAGGGCACGAAAAATTGAGCGCAGCGACGGGACCTTCTCGCTCGTGGGAGTTGAAGATTGTCTTTAGCCTGCGGCGTGCCGCAGGCTCATGCTGGAAGAAAAATGGTAAGGCTGTGCATCTGCAGCCCAAGAAAAGGCGCGCTCGGCCCGCTCATGGAGGTGCCTGACGTCCATGTCACTCGGGTGTGCCTTGGTGGCCAGGGCGGCCTTGGAAATGGCGGCGTTTTCTGCTTCGTGCAGATCGTGGGCCTCTACATCGCATTGAAGCAGAAAGCGTCCGGTGCTGAGTTCGTGAATGATGGCGTGGTAGCTCATGACTTGTGTGGTTTGCGTGATGATCCTGCGAATCCCGGGCTATCACGATGGGAAGGGAAAACAGGATGACCGTGAAGGGCAAACCAGATCAAGGCCTCGGCATGCCGCGCACCGAACTGGTCGTAAACTTTCGTGATCAGCCTGCCCAAGGACATGGTGGTGTGTCTTGGTTTCACTTTCATGGGAGCCCGGAGTTCCAGGTGGATCGCACCCCGGCCTGCAGCTGGATGCCTCATTTTGCGGCATTTTGGGGAAACCCTGCGCGAAGATTCCGAAGAGGATGGAAAAGGAGGCACATCCAGATGCCGAGGGAGATGCGAATTTTCCGCACCAAACCCTGCACCGTGAACTGCACCCAGCGGCACTGTCCGTCCTTCTGGATGGAGGCGCATGGCTGGAACTCCCTATGAACATGCAAGCCTCCGCCGTCCCGAACGCCCCGGCAGCCGTCGAAGCTGGCAAGCGTCTGCTTGTCGTGGATGACCATCCGGTATTTCGGCACGGCATCTGCCAGTATCTCGGCCAAGTCAGCGAGATCACCATTTGCGCCGAAGCCAGCAACGCCCAGCTCGCACTGGAGGCCATGCGAAAGCATGGACCCGATGTGGTGTTGATGGATGTGTCCCTGCCTGGAACCAACGGCATCGAGCTGATCAAATACATGCTCGCCGAGCAGCCGAACCTGATCATTCTCATGATCTCGATGCATGATGAGTCGCTCTATGCACTGCGCGCCCTGCGGGCGGGTGCGAAGGGGTATCTGATGAAGCAGCAGACGATGGAGCATATTCTGGATGCGCTGCGCAAAGTTTGCGGAGGCGGCATCTATGTCAGTCCGCAGTTCAGCGAGAAGCTGATCTTCAAGTCGATAGCGGGAAGCACCGGAGAGTTTGGCTCACCAGTGGAAAAGCTGTCGGACCGCCAGCTCGAAGTGCTGCAGCTGTTCGGACGTCATAAATCGACGCGTGAGATCAGCGAGGCTCTGCACATCAGCGTGAAGACCATCGAAACCCATCGCACCCACATCAAGGAGAAGCTCGGCTTTAAGGATGCGGAGGAACTTATGGATTTTGCCACGGAATGGATCGCCACGCAGGAAGGCTGACCCCGCCTCCGCGGGACCCGTCCATTTGATGATTCAGCTGCGATCTGAGTCTGGCATGACACTCTTCACCAACCCAACCGCCCTTCAGATCGTTCGCATGATCCAGGCGCCGCGTGAGCGCGTCTATGCGGCGTGGACGGACACCAGCCTTGCACTGCGGTGGTGGGGGGCAGAGGGGTGCGAGACGGAGGAACTGGATCTGGATGCGTGGCGCGGCGGGACCTTCCGCTGGCTGCTGACCCGGCCTGATGGCAAAAAGAGCCTCGTCCGCGGAAAATACCACACGGTGCAGCCTCCGAAAAAGATCGTACACACATGGCAGTGGGTGGATGCACCGGCGTGGAAAGATGCCTGGAGCCTGGTCAGCATCGAGTTCTTGGAGAAGGAGAATGGAACTCTGACGGAACTCAGGCTCGTGCATGACAAACTTCCCAACGAGGAATCGCGTGATGGCCACATCGGCGGCTGGAACAGTGCGCTCGACAGGCTTGAGCGCCTCTTCGCGGAGCCGTCCTGATCTGCCCCCCCAAGTGTGGGCATGACATCTAAAGTCAGGTTTTGCCTGAACAAACGATCATAGAGGCTCCTGAATCGATGAAGGTGGCTCAAATGCGCTGGCAAGTGCAAACTGCACTGCACCGCGACCTCCAGGCGTGCACTCCAAACCAATCACCGCACATGAATAGCAAGACTGAACTCATTGAAGGCCTGCGCGACGCCTACGCCATGGAAAAGGCCATGGAGATCGCGCTGCAAAAACTGATGGTGCATCCGCACACTCATCAAGCCCTTCAGGTGCAGGCCTCGGAACACTGTGCAGCAACCCGAAGGCATGCCGACGCACTCGCAGCGTGCCTCAGGAGGCTCGGCTCGGAGGCGGCCTCGCTGCGGTCGGAAATAGCCCGGGGCATTGAGCTTATGCAAAGCATGGGGGCGGCCTTTGTCCGAGATGAACGAATCAAGAATGTGCTGACCGTGTTTGCCACGGAGCATTTCGAGATCGCCTGCCACTCCCGCCTTCGGGATGGTGCGCAGCATTTCGGACTGCTTGAGGTCGTGCGAATCTGTGACGAAATCCTGCTGGCGGAGAAACGGATCAGCAAATGGCTGGAATGCTACCTGCCACAGATCGCTGCTGACTGCCTGTGTGCAGAAGAAGACGAAGAGGAACTCCAGGCCGACAAGATCGCACCGGTCAACCCCGCTGCACAGTGGGAGTTTGCGCAACTGGGGCAGAACATGACTTTGTTTGGCGCCAGGCTGCCCCGCGCTGCTTGAAAGGGTAGATCCTCAGCTCAAGCGGAATCAATGGATGAGGCAGGGCTTGGACCAACTCTCAGAAACCTTGTCATATAGGCCTGACGGCGGAGCGGCCCCATGGGCTGTGTCCGGCGCTCGCCTTTTTTCAGATAGCAGCCTGCGCTACGGCCTTGCCACTGGGGCCGATGCGCTCGGCGATCTAAACGACCATGTTGTCGAGAACTGGTCTAAGCAGCCTGCAGCGTGTGAATGGCGCTGCGGGTACGAAACACCTGACGGAGTTTCTTGAGGCCAAGCTCCATGCGGGTTTTCACCGTGCCCAAGGGGGTGTGGGTGGCTTCCGCGACCTCGCGCTGGCTCATGCCCTGAAGAAAGGCCAGGACGATGACCTGCTTCTGAGCCTGGGGCAGGAGGGTAAGATGCTCACCCAGCACGCGACCCATGTCTGCCTGCTCGCAGTCGGCGGCGGCTGAATCATAGGTGGAGGAGGCGGATTGATGAATGGCATTCTCCATACGGTCTTTGGCGCGGCAGTAGGCCATGGAACGACGCAGATGGTCGATGGCACGGCGTTTGCCAAGCGTCATGATCCAAGCCAGCGGACGACCCTTGGCCGGTGAATAATGGTCAGCCTGGCGCCAGAGTTCGAAGAAGCATTCCTGCAAGACGTCCTCGGCGGCGCTGTCGTCATTGACGGTGCGCATGATCGCGCTCTTCAGCAGCCGGCGGTAGCGCTGCATGAGGGTTTCCAGAGCGGAGGCATCGCGCTGCTGGATGGCGGCCATCAGATCCTCATCCGGTGGCTGCTGAGCATCAAAATCGCTGCTGGGCGAGGACAAGAACGAGGAGGACGTGGTGAAAGATTTCATGTGGGACCGTTATCCGCAGGCCGGACACCCCACAACCCGACTCCGCCCTGTACACCACGTAGGGGTACGCCTGATGCCAGGGCTGTTCATTCGCGGACAACCCGACATGAAGCCAGGTCATGATGCGCAGATCCGGCGGGGCTGACGCACTGCTGCATTGATCTCCTTGCGCCGGTGACGAGGGGCAGCCTGCCTCTGGTGATGCTGCCGAGTCCGGCTAAACACGTTTTGCCGTCACGCGACGAATGGCGGCAATGAGCTCCCGCAGGTCAATAGGTTTGACCAAGTGCTCGGCAAAGCCAGCCTCACGGCTGCGGCGCATGTCCTCCTCCATGCCATAGCCGCTCATGGCTATTCCCGGGACCTGACGAACTTCACGTAGATGGCGCATAATTTCGTAGCCTGTGCCATCCGGCAGCCCCAGGTCGCTCACCAGAACATCAAACGGCTCCTTTGCGGCCAGTTTGATGGCGGTGTCCACGTTCGTAGCCTGAAGGACGGTGACTCCGGATCTGGTCAGCTGACGGCTGAGGATGCGCGCGGTGTCCGCGTGGTCTTCCACGAGAAGCAGCCGCAGCGGGGGGAGCGTCGCGCTTTCCGGCGGGGTCATCAGCCGAATTTTGGCCGTGGTTGTCATTGTTTTGGACGGCAGCTCAATGATGAACGTCGCACCCTGGCCGGCGCCGGCGCTTTCGGCACGGATGGCGCCGTGGTGCAGATCCATGAGGGCTTTGCTGATCGCGAGGCCAAGTCCCAAGCCGCCGAACTGACGGGTGATGTTGGGGCCGCCCTGCTCGAAGGCATTGAACACATGGGGAAGGCTTTCGGGGGGAATGCCGATGCCGTGGTCTTTGATGCGCACCTCGCAATACCCATCCATGCGCCGGGAGGTGCTGACGTGGATCGTGCCATTTTGGGGAGTGAATTTGATGGCATTTTTCACCACGTTCCACAGGACCTGCTGCAGGCGGGCGGAGTCCGCGGCGACCATGCCGACGCCCTCTTCGAGATCCGCCTCCAGAAAGACTGCGTGCTCGCGCAGCTGGGGCGCGCAGATGGTGCAAACCTGGCGCACCACCTCATTGAGATCCACCGCATCGATCACGAGATCCAGCTTGCCGCTGGTGATCCGGCTGAGATCGAGCAGATCGTCGATGAGCTTGGTTTCCAGTTCGATGTTGCGCTTGATCATCGTGAGGTCCTCACGCACTTCGGCGCTCAGGTTGGAAGCATGTTCCAGGGAGGCCACCGTGAGTAGCACCGGAGTCAGAGGTGTCCGCAATTCATGGCTGAGGACGGCGAGGAAGCGGTCCTTGCTTTGATTTGCCAGCTCGGCGGTGTCCTTGGCCTCGCGCAGCAGTGTCTCTGTGTTTTTGCGATCGGTGATGTCCAGGAGCATGTTGACGGCGCCAGTCACTTCTCCATCGGCATCGAAGATCGGGTCAGGGTAGGGGAGTACATACCGCCGGCTGCCATCGGGGCGCTCAATGATGATCTCGTCTCCCCTGACGCCGACGCCTTCATAAAGCGTGCGCGCCATTGGGCAGCGGTCCAGGGCGAGCGGCGTGCCATCGGGCTTGTACATGCGCAGTGAACCGCACCACAAATCTTTGCCGATCTCCGGCTCGCGCCCCCAAAGCTCGACTGCGGCAGCATTGTAAAGCTGAATGAAACCCTCCCGGTCACAGGTGTAAACAGCTGCGGGAAGCCCCTGGATAAGACTCCGATATCGACGCTCGCTGAGCTGCAGAGCCACCTCGGCGCGGCGGCGCTCGGTCACGTCCGTATTGGTCTCGAGGATGGAAGCCGGCCGGCCCTCGGCATCCCGATCCAGCACCCAGCGGGTGTTGTCGATGATGACAGAGCCATCTTTCCGCACGTGCTTTTGCTCACCGATCCAGCGGCCGTTGCGATAAAGCTGCTCTTTGATCTGCTCCAGGGGCTTGGGGAATTCGGTGCGCAGCAGTTCGTGTTTCAGTCTTCCCACCGCCTCCTCACGGGTGAAGCCGTAGGCATGCTCGGCCCCCTGGCTCCAGTATGTGATGCGGTTCTCCAGATCGCGGACAAAGATCGCGTCAAAACTAAGGTCCAGCAGGCGAGACTGCTCCGCCACTCTTTCTTCGGCCCGCTTGCGCTCGGTAATGTCACGGATGGTGGCCAGAATGCCGATGTCCTTTCCTTCTGAATCGATCAGGCGGATGACCACGGACTCGACGTGGATCATGACGCCGTCGCGTTTGATGTGGGTGATCTCCCCGCGCCATTTGCCGGTGTCATTCAGCTCCTGCAGCGCGGCCTTCTCGGTCTCCGGGCTGCTCCAGCCCGGCGTCCACATTTCCCGGTAGCTGCGGCCCAGGATTTCATTGGAGTTCACGCCATACTGCTTTTCCGCCGCGGCATTGAGGTAGGTGACATTCCGCTCGGGATCCATCGCCACGACGGCATCGCTGATCTGGGAGAGAATGTCCCCGCGAAACTGATTGGCCTCTGTTTCGGTGCCAAGGAGGGTGAAGATCTGGGTCCCGGCCTGGCCCTGCACCACCAGGGCATCCACTTCTCCGTTATGAATCGCGCGCAAGGTTTCTTCAGCCTCCTCGAGGCGCGCCTGCAGATCTGCATTCGCCGCCCGCAGCCGGTCTATCTCTGCTGCTGAATCTTCGGCCGTGCTCATGACTTCGGTGGTGCTTCCCCTGCTTTACGCAGGTCCAGGCCCAGCAGGATGCGCTCGGTTTGGGACATGTCTCCAATGAAACGGCGCAGAGGGAGCGGCAGTTTTTTGATCAGCGTGGGAGCGGCGATGATCTGCTCCCCGGCGGCCAGCGTGGGATTTTTCGAGATGTCCACCACCTCAAGATCGTAACGCCCCTCCAAATGCTCTTCGCAGATCTTGCGGATGCGCACGACGGCCCTGGCGGAAAGGGGGGAGTATCCCGTAATGTACAAACGGAGTACGTAGCGCTCCTTGTCAGCAGCTTCGATGGCGTCATTCGAGAAGGTCTGGACGCTGTCTGATGTGGAGGGCTTTTTCTTCATTCTTCGGAGGGTTTCAGAGATTTCGCCGGCTGCACGTCGAGGCCCACCAGGACGCGCTCTTCATTGGAAAGGTCGCCAATGATTTTTTTGATCGGTTCGGGGAGGCGGCGCACCAGGGTGGGAACCGCCAGGATCTGGTCACCGGCGGCGAGCTGAGGAGTCTTCAGCAGATCGACGACCTCGATGCGGTACTGCCCGGCGAGGTGAGTCTCGCACATGCGCCGCAGGTTGCTCAGAGCGGTCAGCGACTTGCTGGTCTGGCCGGCCACATACAGCCGAAGTTCAAATGCGGCCACGGGCTGCTTCGTGGAGGAAGAGGTGCGGGTCATTGTCTTGCTTGTGGCTTGTTGGAATTGGGTTTGCCGCGCAGCGCGGCCAGGGTCTGGACGTTGTGCAGTGCTTTTTTCACCTGCGAAACCTCCTCCTGAATGGAGAAGTTCATCTCCTCCTCCTGGGCCTCCAGCTCTGCCCGCAGCATGGCGATCTGAGCCTCCACCGCCTTGCGCTTGCTCGCGATCTGCCGGATCAAGCGCTGGCGGTTCTGTTCGCGAAGCTCATTGTCTGTGATCAACCGCGCCTCCTGCGCCGCCCGTGCGCTGCCAGTGAGCACGCGGTCATCGAGAAGGAAAACGTCGAGGAGATCAATGCCGTCCTCCGTGAGCACAAACTCGCGCACCTGGTTGGAATGGTGCATGCCGCGTGCTTTGAGAACATACAGGGTGCGGTTGCGCTCCCCGTTCAACTCAATGTTCCGCAGCATCAGCCACACGTCCATGAGAGAGGAGACGCCCACCTGCGAATCTTCGGGAGCAGGCGAAGCCGAGCTGCCGGTGGTGAGGCAGCAGAAAACCGCGGTGATTTGACGCTGCTTCAAATAATCAATGAGACGCATGAGGGTGGGCTTCACCGCCTCCTTGGAATCGTCGAACGTGAGGTTGCTGATCGGATCCACGGCGACCACTGCGGGTCGGAACTTACGCACCATGTCATGCATCATCACCAGATGCTGTTCAAGCCCCTGCAGCGTGGGCCGAGATGCATGGATGTCCAGAAGACCCTTTTTCACCCAATGCTCCAAATCAATGCCTATGGATTTCATGTTGCGGATGATCTGGCCGGCGGACTCCTCATACGCAAAGAGAAGAGCCCGCTCTCCGCGGCGGCAGGCAGCCTCCACAAACTTGGCGGCGATGCTGCTTTTTCCTGTGCCGGGCGAGCCGGAGACGAGCAGGCTGCTGCCGCGAAAAACCCCTTTGCCTCCGAGCATTTCGTCCAAGCGTGCGATGCCGGTGGAAACACGCTGGGAAGCCGCCTTGTGGTCCAGACGCAAGGATGTGATGGGCAGCACGGAGATCCCGTGGGCTGTGATTATGAAGGGGTATTCATTCATCCCATGCGTTGTGCCGCGGTACTTGAGCACGCGAAGCCTGCGGGTGGAGATCTGCGCTTCCACACGGTGGTCCAGCACGATCACGCAATCCGCGACATATTCCTCCAGGCCGTAGCGCGTCAGCATCCCCTCTCCGCGCTCACCGGTGATGACCGCGGTGATGCCCCGGTCCTTCAGCCAGCGGAAGAGGCGGCGCAGTTCCGCGCGCAACACCGCGTGATTCGGCAGGCCGGAGAAGAGGGCTTCGAGGGTGTCCAGCACGACGCGCTTTGCGCCGATGGAGTCGATCGCATGTCCCAGCCGGATGAACAGCCCTTCGAGATTGTACTCGCCCGTTTCCTCGATCTCAGTCCGCTCAATGTAAACATGATCGAGAACGATCTTTTTCCTCTGCACCAGGTGATCCAGGTCAAAACCGAGCGAACGCACGTTGGCGGTCAGCTCCGCGACGTTTTCCTCAAACATCATATATACCCCGCCCTCGCCCGCCATGGCCCCGCGCACCAGAAACTCCGTGGCCAGCAGCGTCTTGCCGCAGCCAGCACCGCCACAGAGCAATGTCGGCCTTCCGGCCGGCAGGCCGCCGCCGGTGATTTCGTCCAGGCCTTCGATGCCCGTGAGGGACTTGGGGATAAGCGTGTTCTTTTTTAGTTCTTCTTTTTTCCGTTTCATGCGTGGTGTGAATGCCGGATTTGTTCTCAAGGTAAACCGGCTTAATCTGCTATGGTAATTCGTGCGATCGCCTGCTGGAGGGCGGGAAATTCGATCGGTTTGGTCAGATGTTCCGCAAAACCCACCAGCCTGCTGCGCTCGATATCCTCATCCATGCCAAATCCGCTCATGGCGATCGCGGGCGGCAGGCGGCCAAGTTTTTTCCCAAGCCCCTCCAGCAACTCCGTGCCGCGCCCGTCTGGCAGACCGATGTCCGAGACCAGAATGTCAAATTCGTATTCGCGGGCCACCTCCATGCATTCCGCAATGCTGGAGGCAGTCCGCACCACATAGCCGCGGCGGAGCAGCAGGCGCTCGAGTGTGGAGAGGGTGTCGTGGTGATCTTCCACCACCAGGAGGCGCAGTCCGGAGGATGGCGTCACTTCATTGCTGTGGCTGCCGTGAATGTGCTGGCCCACCACGGAGCCAGGCAGCTGAATGGTAAACCTGGCCCCTCGGTCCGGGCCGTCACTGTGGGCCACGATGGCACCGCTGTGCATCTGCACCAGTGCTTTGCAGATCGCCAGGCCGAGGCCCAGACCTGTGTGCGAGTGCCGGGCACCCTGCTCAAAGGCGTCAAAAATCCGGTCGAGCTTTTCGCTGGCGATGCCCATGCCGTTGTCCGAAATCTCCACTCCGATCTGGCTGCCCGGATTGATGGAATAGCTGCGCACCTCGATGGTCCCGCCTTCGGGGCTGAACTTGGCGGCGTTGGTGAGCAGGTTCCAAAACACCTGCTGCAGACGCGCGAAGTCGCCGCGGACATAAGGATCCGGCGCCTCCAGCTTTTCGATGACTTTGATGCGGCGCGCATTGAGGTCCGCCATGCAGATGTCCAGGGCATGGCGCAGCACCTCGTGCACATCCACCGGCTGAAATTCGAGCCTCAGCTTGCCATTGCGAATGCGCGCCAGATCCAGCAGGTCATCAATCAGCCTGGCTTCAAGACGAACATTCCGGCGAATGGTGGCGATGTGCTCCTGGATGGCGGGAGGACAGTCGATCTCCTCAATCAAGGTGACCGCATGCACGATGGGGGAGAGCGGGGTGCGCAGCTCATGCGAGAGCATGGCCAGGAAGCGATCCTTTGCGGCATTGGCCTCCTCGGCTTCAGCCTGGGCGGACTCCGCGCGAATGCGGCGGTCGCGTTCTTCCGCCTCACGCACAAGGGCTTCATTGCGCGCGGCGAGCTCCACATTGGCCAGGCGCAGCGCCTCCTCGGCCGCCTGCGCGGTGCGGTTCATTTCGGCGAGTGCGCGCGTTTTGGCGAACAGCTCCACGAAGACATTCACCTTTGAGCGCAGCACGGCGGGGCTGATGGGCTTGGTGAGGTAATCGACCGCACCCACATCATACCCGAGCACCGCGTGCTCATCCTCACGATAATGGGCGGTGAGAAAGATGATGGGGATGTGCTGGGTGCGTTTGCGCTCCTTGATCATGCGCGCGAGCTCGATGCCGCTCATGTCGGGCATCTGGATGTCGAGCACGATCGCCGCAAAGTCACCGTTCATCAGTGCCATGAGGGCCTCGGCCCCGGTCTGCGCCTGGATCAAGGTATAGCTCGCCCCGTCCAGCACGCTTTCGAGCGCGATGAGATTTTTTGAATCATCGTCCACGACCAAAACGACAGGCAGCGGCTGAGCCGGCGTTGTGTGACTTGGGATTTGAAGGCTCATGAGGACGATGCTCAGCGATGCAGCCAGACGCGCAGCAAGGAGAGAAGCTGATCAGTGTTCACCGGTTTGGCGATGTAGTCGCTCGCGCCGGCTTCCAGACATTTTTCACGGTCGCCCTTCATCGCCTTTGCCGTGAGGGCGAGGATGGGCAGGTGGCGGAACTCTGGCTGCTTGCGGATTTCACGCATGGTTTCATAACCGTCCATCTCGGGCATCATGATGTCCATCAGCACCATTGCGAGGTCTTCGCTGGATTTGATGAGTTCAATGGCCTGCCTGCCGTTGGTGGCGCTGATGACCTCCATCTCCTGGTTCTCAAGCACGGTGGAGAGGGCGAAGATGTTGCGGGCGTCATCATCCACGATGAGGACCTTGCGGCCGCGCAGCACCTCATTGGTGCTGTGCAGGCGCTGGAGCATCTGCTGCTTCGTGTCCGGCAGGTCGGACATCACACGGTGCAGGAACAGCGCCGTTTCATCCAGCAGTCGCTCGGGGGACTGGACGTCCTTCAGCACGATGCTTTTTGCCATGGTGCGCAGCCTTGTCTCCTCCTCGGAGGAGAGGTCCTTGCCCGTGAAGACGACCACAGGGACATCCCGCAGGCTGGGTTCCTCCTGAATACGGTCCAGCAGATCGAAGCCCGTCATGTCCGGCAGGCGCAAATCAAGCACGCAGCAGTCAAAGTGGCGGTCGAGCAGGGACTGGTAGGCCTCCTCTCCGCTGCCAACTGTGGTGATCTCAATGTCATCGTGACCGAGAAGTTCAACGATGCTCATGCGCTCCGTGTCATTGTCCTCGACCACCAGCAGGCGCTTCGTGCGCGGAGCCACGAAGGTCTTGATGCGGTCAAAAGCGTTTTCCAGGTCTTCCGTCGTCGCAGGTTTCACCAGATAGGAGAAGGCTCCGCGCGAGAGGCCATGGCTGCGCTCCTCCTCGAGGGTGATGATCTGCACCGGGATGTGCCGCGTTTCCGGGGCGAGCTTGAGGTTGTTCAAAACCGTCCAGCCGAGCATGTCCGGCAGGAAAATATCGAGCGTGATCGCAGTTGGCTGATACTGCCGTGCGAGGGTCAATGCCTCATGGCCGCGGGTGGCCACCAGCCCCTTGAAGCCCTTGTCCCGCGCCAGGCCCAGCAGCACCCGGGCATAATGCGGATCGTCCTCAACAATCAGAGCCGCCAGGTCACCTGGGACCACGCTGGAACGGTCGTCATCGATTCGTTCATCCCGCGTGGCAGCGACCGGGAGTGCGATGGATGACGGCAGGGGCGTGCGTTGCGGGCTGGCTGACGCTGGCGTGGCCGAAGCCGGTCCGAAGTAGATGAGCGGCAGATAGAGGGTGAAGGTGCTGCCTTCGTTCGGTGTGCTGGACAGGCGGATTTCGCCGCCAAGCAGGGAGGCAAGCTCACGTGAGATGGCGAGGCCCAGCCCAGTGCCGCCGTATTTTCGCGAGGTGCCCGCATCCGCCTGCTGGAAGGCTTCAAAAATGAGGCGCTGCTTTTCAGGGGCGATGCCGATGCCCGTGTCCGTGATGCCCAGGGCAATGACCGGGCCGCGGTTCAGGCTGGGGTGATCCGGGCTCCAGCCGTCCGCTGCGATCTTGACCGTCATTTTCACCTGGCCGGAGGCGGTAAACTTGAAGGCATTGGAAAGAAGGTTTTTGATGATCTGCTGCAGGCGCTTCGAGTCGCTGGTGAAGGCAAACGGCAGGCCGGGATCGAACTCGAGGATGAAGGGAAGGTTCTTGCTTTCCGCGATGTGCCGGAAGCTGCGCTCAACGGAATCCCGCAGGGAGTTGAAGCTGATTTCCTCCGCATCCACCGACACGGTGCCGGACTCGATTTTGGAGAGGTCGAGAATGTCGTTGATGAGATTCAGCAGGTCGGAACCGGCGGAGTGGATGTTGCGGGCAAACTCCACCTGTTTCGGATTGAGATTTCCCGCCGCGTTTTCCCCAAGCTGCTGACCGAGAATGAGGATGGAATTGAGTGGCGTGCGCAATTCGTGCGACATGTTGGCCAGGAACTCCGATTTGTACTTCGAGGTCAGGGCGAGCTCCGCAGCCTTCTCTTCCAGCGCGCGGCGGGCCTGCTCGATTTCCTTGTTCTTGCGCTCCACTTCGGCGTTTTGATCCGCGAGTTCCTGCGCCTTCTGCTCCAGCTCTTCGTTTGTCTGCTGGAGCTCCTTCTGGCCGGACTGCAGTTCCGCCGTCAGCTGCTGACTTTGCTGCAGCAGGCCCTCAGTGCGCATCGTGGCCTCAATGGTGTTGAGCACCACGCCGATGGACTGGGTAAGCTGTTCGAGAAAGTTCAGATGCCCGTCAGTGAACGGATGCATGGCGGCGAGTTCGATCACCGCCTTGGTCTGGCCTTCATACAACACCGGGAGCACCACCACGTTTGCGGGCTGGGTGCTGCCCAGGGAGGAATGGATCGGGGTGTAGTCTTTGGGGACGTTCGTCAGCAGCACGCGCTGTTTTTCACGGGCGCACTGGCCGACGAGACCGTCGCCGATGTCGATCTGCTCGGGAAGGTCTTTTTCGTTCGCGTAGGCGGCAAGGCGTTGCAGGCGCGGGTTTTCTTCGTCGCCCGAAGTGAGCTGGTAAACTGTGCCCTGCTGCGAATCGACCAGCGGCGCCAGCTCGGACAGGAGCATCTGACCCACGGTGTAAAGATCGCGCTGGCCCTGCAGCATGCGCGTAAACTTCGCGAGGTTCGTTTTGAGCCAGTCCTGCTCCTTGTTGCGCTCCGTGGTCACGCGCAGGTTGTCGATCATCGTATTGATGTTGTCTTTCAGCTCGGCCACCTCACCGCGCGTTTCCACCTGAATGGACCGGGTCAGGTCACCTTTCGTCACCGCCGTTGCCACTTCAGCAATGGCACGGACCTGCGTGGTCAGGTTGGCGGCAAGGAGGTTCACGTTGCCGGTCAGGTCTTTCCACGTTCCGGCTGCACCAGGCACGTTTGCCTGGCCGCCCAGTCGTCCTTCCACGCCCACTTCACGTGCGACGTTTGTCACCTGGTCGGCAAAGGTCGCCAGGGTGTCGGTCATGTTATTGATCGTCTCGGCAAGCGCGGCCACCTCGCCCTTGGCTTGCACGGAAAGTCGCTGGCGGAGGTTGCCGTTCGCCACGGCTGTCACCACCTTCACGATGCCGCGCACCTGGTCGGTGAGGTTGGCCGCCATCACGTTCACCGAGTCGGTCAAATCCTTCCATGTTCCCGCCACGCCCGGCACCTGGGCCTGGCCGCCGAGCTTGCCTTCCGTGCCCACTTCGCGCGCCACGCGCGTCACTTCGGAGGAGAAGGCATTCAGCTGGTCCACCATCGTGTTGATAGTGTTTTTCAGCTCCAGAATTTCGCCCTTCACGTCCACCGTGATCTTGCGGGACAAGTCACCACGAGCCACGGCGGTCGTCACTTCAGCGATGTTTCGCACCTGGTCCGTCAGGTTGGTGCCCATGGCATTTACGGAGTCGGTCAAATCCTTCCATGTGCCCGCCACACCGGGCACCACAGCCTGCACCCCGAGACGGCCTTCGGTGCCCACTTCGCGCGCCACGCGCGTCACTTCGGAAGCGAATGATCGGAGCTGCTCCACCATTGTGTTGATGGTTTCCTTGAGCTGAAGAATTTCACCGCGCACGTCCACAGTGATCTTGCGGGAAAGGTCGCCGTTCGCCACGGCGATGGTCACTTCCGCGATGTTGCGCACCTGGCCGGTGAGGTTGGAGGCCATGGAGTTCACGTTGTCGGTCAAATCCTTCCACGTGCCGGCCACACCGGACACCTGGGCCTGGCCGCCGAGCTTGCCTTCCGTGCCGACTTCACGTGCCACCCGGCTCACTTCCGAGGCAAAGCCATTGAGCTGATCGACCATCGTGTTGACGGTGTTTTTCAGTTCCAGAATTTCCCCCTTCACGTCCACCGTGATCTTTCGGGAAAGGTCTCCCTTCGCGATCGCCGTCGCCACGTCCGCAATGTTGCGCACCTGACCTGTAAGGTTGGACGCCATCGAGTTCACGTTGTCCGTGAGGCCCTTCCAAGTTCCCGCCACGCCCGGCACCTGCGCCTGGCCGCCGAGCTTGCCTTCGGTGCCCACTTCACGCGCCACGCGCGTCACTTCGGAAGCGAATGAGCGGAGCTGCTCCACCATGGTGTTGATGGTTTCCTTGAGCTCAAGAATTTCACCGCGCACGTCCACCGTGATCTGCTTGGACAAGTCACCGTTCGCCACGGCAATGGTCACTTCCGCAATGTTGCGCACCTGCGAGGTGAGGTTGGAGGCCATGGAGTTCACGTTGTCGGTCAAATCCTTCCACGTGCCGGCCACACCGGACACCTGTGCCTGACCGCCGAGCTTGCCTTCAGTGCCCACTTCGCGGGCGACGCGGCTCACTTCGGAAGCGAAAGCGTTCAGCTGGTCAACCAGCGTGTTGATCGTGTCCTTCAGCTCCAAGATTTCCCCCTGCACGTCCACCGTGATCTTGCGGGACAAGTCACCGCGAGCCACAGCGGTGGTCACTTCGGCGATGTTACGCACCTGCGCCGTGAGGCTGTTGGCCATGGAGTTCACGTTGTCGGTGAGGTCTTTCCACGTGCCACCCACGTCAGGCACCTGGGCCTGGCCGCCGAGCTTGCCTTCCGTGCCCACTTCGCGCGCCACGCGGCTCACTTCGGAAGCGAAGGCGTTGAGCTGGTCCACCATCGTGTTCATGGTTTCCTTCAGCTGCAAAATTTCCCCCTTCACGTCCACCGTGATCTTGCGGGAAAGGTCTCCCTTCGCGATCGCCGTTGCCACGTCGGCGATGTTACGCACCTGTCCGGTGAGGTTGGACGCCATGGAGTTCACGTTGTCCGTCAAATCCTTCCATGTGCCGGCCACACCGCGCACCTGGGCCTGACCACCGAGCTTGCCTTCCGTACCCACTTCGCGCGCCACACGGCTCACTTCCGAGGCGAAACCGTTCAGCTGGTCCACCATGGTGTTGAGGGTGTTCTTCAGTTCGAGAATTTCTCCTTTCACGTCCACCGTAATCTTTTTGGAAAGGTCTCCATTCGCCACAGCGGTCGCCACTTCCGCGATGTTGCGAACCTGCCCCGTGAGGTTGGATGCCATGGAGTTCACGTTGTTGGTCAGGTCCTTCCACGTTCCAGCGACGCCTCCCACTTCTGCCTGGCCACCGAGCTTGCCTTCCGTGCCCACTTCACGCGCTACGCGGCTCACTTCCGAGGCGAAGGCGTTGAGGCGGTCCACCATGGTGTTGAGGGTGTTCTTCAGTTCGAGAATTTCTCCCTTCACGTCCACGGTGATCTTACGGGACAAGTCACCGGAGGCGATGGCCGTGGCCACGTCGGCGATGTTTCGCACCTGGTCCGTCAGGTTGTTCGCCATGAAGTTCACGTTGTCGGTGAGGTCTTTCCACGTTCCGGCCACACCCTGCACCTGTGCCTGACCGCCGAGCTTGCCTTCCGTGCCCACTTCGCGCGCCACGCGGCTCACTTCAGAGGCGAAGGCGTTGAGCTGGTCCACCATGGTGTTCATGGTTTCCTTGAGCTGCAAAATTTCCCCCTTCACGTCCACGGTGATCTTGCGGGAAAGGTCTCCCTTCGCGATGGCCGTAGCCACGTCAGCGATGTTACGCACCTGTCCTGTCAAGTTGGACGCCATCGAGTTCACGTTGTCGGTCAAATCCTTCCACGTTCCCGCGACACCGCCCACTTCGGCCTGACCACCCAGCTTGCCTTCCGTGCCCACTTCGCGGGCCACGCGGCTCACTTCCGAGGCGAAGGAGTTAAGGCGGTCCACCATCGTGTTGATGGTGTTTTTCAGTTCGAGAATTTCCCCCTTCACGTCCACCGTGATCTTGCGTGACAAGTCACCGCGTGCCACCGCCGTCGTCACGTCAGCGATGTTTCGCACCTGGCCGGTGAGGTTGGAGGCCATGGCGTTGACGGAGTCGGTCAGGTCTTTCCACGTTCCCGCCACACCGGACACTTCCGCCTGACCGCCGAGCTTGCCTTCCGTACCCACTTCGCGCGCGACGCGCGTCACTTCAGAGGAGAAGGCGTTGAGCTGGTCCACCATCGTGTTGATGGTTTCCTTGAGCTCAAGAATTTCACCCTTCACGTCCACCGTGATTTTACGGGACAAGTCACCACGTGCCACCGCCGTCGTCACGGCCGCGATGTTACGCACCTGCGCCGTAAGGTTGGAAGCCATGGAGTTCACGGAGTCCGTAAGGTCCTTCCAGGTGCCCGCCACACCAGGCACCACGGCCTGACCGCCGAGACGTCCTTCCGTGCCCACTTCACGCGCCACGCGCGTCACTTCAGAGGCGAAGGAACGCAGCTGGTCCACCATCGTGTTGATGGCTTCCTTGAGCTGCAAAATTTCACCGCGCACGTCCACCGTGATCTTCTTGGACAAGTCACCGGCAGCCACCGCAATGGTCACGTCCACGATGTTTCGCACCTGTGCTGTCAGGTTGCCCGCCATCTGATTCACAGATTCGGTGAGGTCCTTCCACACGCCCGACACACCCTTCACCTGGGCCTGGCCGCCGAGCTTGCCTTCCGTGCCCACTTCGCGCGCCACACGTGTCACTTCAGAGGTGAACACGGAGAGCTGGTCGATCATGCGGTTCACCAGTTTCGCGGAGTGCAGGAACTCGCCCTCCAGCGGCCGGCCATCCACTTCGATGGCCATGGACTGCCCGAGATCGCCCTTGGCCACGGCACCGATCGCGCGCGTCACCTCCGTGGTCGGGCGCACCAGGTCGTCCATCAGCGTGTTCAGCGCCTGCACTTCGTCCGCCCATCCACCGATCATCCCCGTCACTGACATGCGCTGGCGCAGTCTTCCTTCCTTGCCCACCACGCGTGCCACCCACGCCGCCTCGTGCGCGCGGCGTTCGCTCATCCCGAGCACGTCATTGAACGCATCGGCGATCTTTCCACGCACACCTGTCCAGCCTTCAGGCAGACGCATGGTGAAGTCGCCTTTGCGAAAGGCCAGCATGGCTGCCAGAAGTTCCAGCTCCCAGTCTTCCCCGGTGCTGTGAGTTCCATTGGACAATTCAGGATTCCGTTTGGAAGGAGAAACAGAAGCGCGCTTGACTGGAGCGGCAGGTGAGAGCGTTTTCGTTTTTGCCATGGTGGTAGAGCGTAAAGGTTAGAGCCTCTTGCTTCACAGTGGCTATCAGGCCGTATCCTGATTGTGATGTCAGCCTTAATTCAATCAGGGTATCCCTGATTTATCGTATGTTTGACCGCTCGCCCAAAGTGGCCTAGAAGGGATCTGTGGCTCACCAGGATCTTGAACCAGTCATTCGGATTTTTCTTTCCCGATATATTCGGTCGATCGAGGAACTGGAGATATTGCTGCTGATTGCTCGGGAACCTGGCGGCACATGGACGGCCAAGCGGGTCTATGATGCGATTCTGAGCACCCCGGCATCGGTCGAGCGCTGGCTTAACGAGCTGGCGGGGCATGGACTGGTGGAAAAATCTCCAACCGGTTTTCGAGGGTGCAGCGATGCCGAATTGAGCTCTCAGATTGACCGGCTTGATGCGGCCTACCGAACCTCACCCGTCCGCATCATTGAGGCCATCTACAGACCGCAGAACAGTGCGGCGCAGAGTTTTGCCGACGCCTTTAAACTCAAAAACACCGATCCAAGCCCATGATAGGTCCGGTCATATACATGCTGTGCACGCTCACCAGCCTCGGTGCTGCGGTGCTTCTGTGGCGCGGTTACCGCCGCAGCCGCCAGCGTCTCCTTTATTGGAGCGCGCTGTGCTTCGCCATCATGGCCGTGTCCAATGGCCTGCTCATCCTCGATCTTGTTGTTCTTCCAGACGTCTATCTTCTTCCATGGCGCAGCGGGGTCAACCAGGTGGCCCTTCTGGTCCTCATCTACGGTCTCATCTTTGAATCCGACTAGCCATGATGCTCAACTCCATTTTAGCTGGCGCAGCCATCGTCAGTCTTTTTGTTATCACCCTGTTTTTTCTCCGCTTCTGGAGCCGCACGCGTGATCGTTTGTTCCTGTTTTTTGCCGGCGCTTTTGTGTTCATGATGATTGAGCGCATCGTCCGGGCGGTCATGGGCGTGGAAAATGAGTGGGCGCCGTATGTTTACCTGATCCGGCTCGCCTCCTTCGTTCTGATCATCATCGCCGTGGTGGACAAAAATCGCCGCACCTGATGCCGCGCATCATTTCGAAGTGGCCACAGGAAGGGCGATGATGAATTCAGCGCCCTTGCCGGTGCTCTCCGCCAGCGTGATGCTGCCATTCATGACATCGACAAGGCGCTTCACGATGGAAAGGCCCAGTCCGGTGGACGGCTCGTCTCCGGTTGGCTGGGCGCTGAGCCGGCCATAGCGCCTGAAGAGCTTGGTGCGGTCCTCCTCCGTGAAGCCGGGGCCTGTGTCGCTCACGTGGCATTTTGCCATGCCTGCCATCGGGCGGTGCACCTTGACCGCCACCTCTCCTCCTTCAGAGGAAAACTTGATGGCATTGGACACCAGGTTTTCAAGTGCCTGCGCCACACCCTCCGGGTCTGCCTCCACCATCACCGGCGTTTTGGGCACCTGCAGGGTCAGGGTGATCTTCTTTGCCTGAGCCGCAGGCTGCTGATTGGCGGCCACTTGGGAGGCAACATCGCAGAGATTCATCTGCACGTGCTTGAGGTGGAGCTGCTCGGCGCGTTGATTTGCCAGGAACTCCTGCATGAAGGCCAGCATGCGCTCGGTGGCATGAACGATGTTGTCCACCAGGGGCACGTACCTCGGGGGCAGCTCGCTGTTTTTCGTCTGCAGCAGGCCGGCGCTGAGGCGCATGCCTGCGAGGCTGTTTTTCAAGTCGTGGGCCAGGATTCCCAGGATCTCGTCCTTGTCCTCCGCCAGGGCACGAAGACGGTCTCTGGCCTGCTTGAGCGCAAGCTGGGTGCGTACGCGGGAGACGAGTTCCGCGCGGTTGAACGGCTTGGTCACGTAGTCCACACCGCCGGTCTCCAGCGCCTGCACCACGATGTTTTTGTCATCGTCTGCTGAGAGAAAGATCACTGGAATGTCGGCCCATAGAGGGTTGTTTTTGATCTGCCGACACGCGGCCAGCCCGTCCACATCCGGCATCATGACATCGAGGAGGATCAGGTCTGGCGTGCCTTTGGCGAGATGGTCGAAGGCCTCTCCTGCATTGCTGGCGAGGAGGATGTTGTAACGCATCATCGAGAGCACGTTGCCCACCGCCCGGAGGTTCACTTCCTGGTCGTCCACGATGAGGATGGTTTCAAGAGGCGGGGTGTTCATGCACGTGGTCCCTGAGAGATGAAAATGTGTGCTGCGATTTCCAAGCGGGTATTAAATTCAGTTATTGGTAACCGAAAAAAGAAGAACCCGGCGATTCTTTATTTACAAGTAGGAATGAGACAGGGTTTCCCTGATTAGGGCATCCCTAAAGATCCCCATTCCCGGGCTTTGCCGTGCAGAGATTCGTGAACCGCACTTAATCGCCATCTTGTGGTGCTGCATTGCTCCGTCATTTGAGCACCAAGGTGCCGCTGGCCGGACTCGAACCGGCAAGGGAGTTACCTCCCAGCAGATTTTAAGTCTGCTGTGTTTACCATTTCACCACAGCGGCGTGGGAATGCTGCGCCGCGAGTCTAGCCTCAAAGAGGCGGGGCTCAATAGCTGAAAATCTCGCCGTCCTTGAAAAAGCGCTTCAGTTCCACAGCCGCGGCTTCCGGGGAGTCGGATGCGTGGACGACATTGGTCATCTTGTCCGAGCCGAAATCACCGCGGATGGTGCCCTTCGGAGCTGCTTTGGAATCTGTCGGGCCCAGGAGGTCGCGCACATGGGAGATGATGTTCTCTCCGCTGATGGCCACGGCGATGACCGGCTTGCTCTTCATGAAGCTTGCCACGTCGGGGAAGAAGGGCTTGTCGGCGATGTGAGCATAGTGCTCCTTCAGCAGCTCGTCCGTGAGCTGGATCATCTTGCAGCCGCGGATGCGGAAGCCTTCGTCTTCGAGACGCTTGAGTACTTCGCCGTTGATGCCGCGTGCGACGCAGTCGGGCTTGAGCAGGATGAGGGTGGTTTCTTGAGCCATGAGTTCTTGGGGGGAAAGGGCGCGCACACTGCGGCCCTCCGCCGCATCCGTCAAGGCTGGGAATGTTTTGCCAGATCAAAAGCCCGGCGCTAGGGTCCGGTGCTCCCACCCCTGCGTCATGCCCGCGCGCTCCTTTGCTTTCTTCGATCTCGATCACACACTGCTGCCATTCGACACGCAGGCACTGTTCTGCAATTTCGTGCTTAAACGGGAACCCTGGCGTGTCTTTCTGCACGCCTGGTTCGTGCCCGTGGCCCTGGCCCGAGCCTGCCGTCTTGCCAGCACGGCCACGGCCAAGCGTGCCTTTTTGGGCTATCTGCGCGGCATGCCACGTGAGCGGCTGGCGGATTATGCCCGGGAATTTGCCGAGGTCTGCGTGCCGAAATGGGCCTACCCCTCTCTTCGCGCCGAAGTGCTGCGCCACAAGCACCAGCACCGCGTGCTCGTCCTCAATACCGCCAGCCCTGATTTCTATGCGCACGAGATCGCCCATGCGCTGGGATTTGACTATTGCGTCGCCACCCGGTTTGAGATCGGGAAAAAGGTTCCCGGCATGCCGGGACTCGTGACTGGCAACAACAAGCACGAAGCCAAGATCGCCGCCATGGAGGCCGCCGTGCCCGGCCTGACTGAACTGACTGAAAAAGAACGCGCCAACTGCTGGAGCTACTCCGACAGCGCGGCGGACCTGCCCCTGCTGGAGTACGCCGGCTTTGGCGTGCTGGTGCATCCCTCCCGAAGCCTGGCCGCCATCGGTCGCCAGCGTGGCTGGTCCATTCTCCATCCCAAGCGGCCCTACAGCACCAAACTGGGGGATATGTTCCGCGTGCTGCTGCAGATGTTCGGACTGCATCCGGAGTGAAGCGGCTCTTGCTCAACCCGCAGAAGGACTTATGATCGCGCCGGTCTGGCAAAATGCACCCGTAGCTCAGTGGATAGAGCAGCCGATTTCTAATCGGCTGGTCGCAGGTTCGATCCCTGCCGGGTGCACACCTTTTCTTGGATGTGCCACTCCCGGGCGGATTACCTTTTTTTAGTCCGGATCAGGGGGAGTGCCATCCGGTCCAGCGGGCTGGAGGTCCAGCGGCCCTCGAACTGAGGCAGGATCATGACGGCCTGGCGTTCGGGTCTGGGCGTCACGGAGAGTTTGAAGGGCCGGAACGTGGGCAGATTGGGCTGACCGGGACTGGGTTTTGAGCTTTGGCCCCAGTTGTTGCCGGCGGGATCCGAACTGATGGATACGTCCGGAGGGAAGTCATTCCATGTGCTGTTGAACATCTGGATCACTCGTCCGCGCGGGTCGGCCCAGCCGATGCGCCCCTTTTGTGCTTCCAGCCGAAAATGAATCTGCGGACGGTCCGCCTCCTCTTCAGAGATCTCACTGCAGAAGATGACGCGGTATTCTCCAGGGGCCAGTATCAGGGCAGGGGAACCAGGCTTCATCTGCGCTCCCAGGCGGTCTTCAAAAAATTCCCGGCCTTGACCTTGATAATGGATGAGTTTCCAACCGGTGAGATCCACGGGCTGGGTTCCCGGATTGTGCACCTCGATCCAGTCGGGCGTATCGCCACGGCCATTGCGAATCGTTCCCGTGTTTTTGGGCTGGATCTCGGTCACAACGACTGGCGGCTCAGGGCTGGCGGGCATCCAGTCTTCAAAATCCCACGGCGTGTGGTCAGTCCACTCAAACGCCGCGCCGGCCTTTGACTGCACGCCACCCGTCCACACACTTGAGCGGATGCCATGCTCTTCGAGGAGGTCTTTCAGCTGCTGCATCTCTGCGGCGGAATGCACGCTGGCCAGCTCCACACCGGGCATGTTCTGCGCCTGCAGCCAGGTCAGGCGGCTGTTCAGCAAAGAGAAGGTGTCATTCAGCTTCACGACCGAGAGGTTGTGCAGCGGTTGTACTCTGGTGGCCGGGATTTTTTGCAGGACCTGCCTGTTCACTTCATCGATCAAATAAATGAGCGCCGCAGTGATGATCACCGTGGTCATCATCGAAACCACCGGTCTCTGCGCGATGGCCCGCTGAATCGCCGGCTTGGTAATGCGGTCGGAGGCTTTTTTGACCGCATGGCTGAGATCAGCCGCAGACTGGTAGCGATCCTCCGGCTTTTCACGCAGCGATTTGGTGATGATTTTGTCGAGCATCTGCGGGCTGCCTGCTGCCTTGGACGGCGGGTCAAACACGCCCACTGGAAATCTCCCCGTGATCATTTCGTACAACGTCACACCGACGCTGAAGATGTCCGCCCGATGATCCAGTTCACCGCTTCTGCTCCGCTGTTCCGGTGCAGCGTACACGGGTGTGCCCATGATCAGCGTGCTGCGGCTCTGCGTAGTCGTAACACTCTCTGTCTGCACCAGTTTGGCCAGTCCAAAATCAGCTACGCGCACATTGTTGCGCGCATCGATCAGGATGTTTGTGGGCTTGATGTCGCGGTGGATCACACCGTTGTCATGGGCGAACTGCAGTGCTTCACAAACTTGTGTCACCACCTCCAGCGCGCGCGGCAGCGGCAGCGGCTGCTGCTTCATGATTTCAAACAGAGACGTGCCCTCCACGTACTCCATCACAATATAGAGATGTCCCTGCTCATTGCGGCCAAAGTCATACACTGCGACGATGTGCGGATGCTGCAGCCGCGCCAGCAGGCGTGCCTCGCGGTGGAAACCGTCCACAAAGACTTCGTCCTGGCTCAGGTCAGGAGGCAGGATCTTGACCGCCACACGGCGTTCGAGCGAATTTTGCATCGCTGAATAAACTGCGCCCATTCCACCGCGATCAAGAAAACGGAAACCGGTGTAGCCGGGAAAGAAGGGCTCCAGATCCTCGGCCAGAGGAGGCTCCCAGTCGGTGGCCTGTCCACCCAGCACGCCATCCATCAGGCCGATCGGATTCAAACCCAGCATCGCAGAAGACTTCGGATCGTTGATAGTGTGGTCACTGGCTTCGCGCCCAAGTGGAGTCGAACTCATCTTTTAGAGGGATTCGTAGGAGGATTTTTTCAACGCTGAGGTTGTGGCCATGACGGGATGCACACGTTCTCTGAAGTGTGCCTTTGATTATGCAATTTCACTTCAGGGTGTGACTTTTTTTCGTTCAATTCACTTTGGCCTGCGTATAAGCATGCTTTGATCAAGTGACACATGGCAAAAAATCCTCCCACCCATCATGGTTCATTCCCGGTCACACGGTGGAGCATGGTTCTCGCATTGCGCGAGGGCGGAAATCTTAGCGCAGGCAGGCTTGCGCTGGATGAGCTGTGCAAGATCTATTGGGGGCCGATCTATTCGTATGCGCGCTTCCAAGGACTCTCTCCCGCAGATGCGGAAGATCTCACGCAGAGCTTTTTTACCTTCGTTCTTGAGAAAGCATTATTCACCACCGCAGACGCCTCCCTGGGCAAGATGCGGAACTACCTTCTCACCGCCTTCGGCAGGCATATCAAGCACTGGCAGCGGCAGTCGTCTGCGTTGAAGCGCGGCGGCGGGAAGGAGATCCTTTCCATCGAGGCCTCCCAGGCCGAGGACGAACTGGCCATTCAGGCGCCAGACCATCGCACACCGGAGTCCATCTATCAGCGCATGTGTGCGTTACGCATCATTGAAGCGACGGTGGAGCAACTGGCCAGGGAGCAGGAGGACGCGGGTAAGAAAGAGCAGTTCCAGCTGCTGCGTCCCCGGCTGGACCCGACGCTTGCGGGTTCAGGCAATGACGCGGAACTGGCGGTGCGACTGGGCATGACCCATGACGCAGTGCGCCAGGCCATCTCACGTCTGAGAAAACGCTTTCGGGAAATCATGCGGGAGCTGGTGGCTGGTACGCTGGCGTCCCCTACCGAGGAGTCCGTACAGGAGGAGCTGACCGCCCTCCGGAATGCCTTGGTCAGCCGCGAGTAGCCCCTGTGGGGTGGTGCTTTGGAAATAATCCTGTCACAGGTTTTCGCCACTTGGTTACTAACTGGCAGCAGACGGCGATCTTGTCCGCCAGCTTAACTCCAAAAACATCAAACTACTCATCATCCACTTCAAATGAACGCACTTGCCATCACCACCCTTGGCACCAACATCCTGCGCTTTACGATGCCTTTGGCCGCTTCCTCCAGCGACTTAACCAGCAAGTTCAGCGGTATCATCAACATCCTCAACCTTGTGGGCCTGGTGCTTGCCTTCGGCGGCCTTCTTTTCTCTGCCGTCATGTTCATGATGGGCAACACTGAGCGCGTGCTCTATGGACTGGTGGGCGCCGGCATCGGCGGTCTCGCCTTCATCATCACCAAGGTCATGTTCTCCACAGCCGGCGGTTCCAGCGATGTGGACTCCATCGACATGGGCAGCGGCAACTAGCCCCGTCACTTCAGAGCTTCTTCTCCCTGATGGATCACAGTGATCCATCAGGGACGGAGTTCTGCGGTTGCATTCCGGCCTCTCATTTTTATGGAGCAGCAAGGCGTCAAATTGCACGAGACCAACGAAGGTCGCGACTCCCAGCAGGGAATCGCGGGCTTCGAGGGTGCCAATGCCCTGTGGTTCATGCTCGCCTTTGGGATGGCCATGCTCATTTTTCGCAATCTGGCCAGCTCGCCCGACTCGAGCATTCCCATGGCCCTTTTGTTTGCCTCCATCCCGCTGGTGCTGGTTTCCCTCTACTGCTTTGGTTTGAAGCAGGGGAAGCCACCCTCCTACGATGTGGAGCTCTTCGAGTGGCTGATAATCAAGGCCGCAAAGGCGCCCTACTTCTCCCCGAACAAGGTGGAGCCCATCGCCCTTCCCTGGGTGGATGATCCCGCCAAAGATCCCCACATTTAATCCTCCGGATGGCGAAGTTTATCAATTCCTACCTCGACGAGGATCTCATCATCTACCGCGGCCTGCAGCGCGGCGGAGCCATTGGCAGGGGCTATAACATTGAAATGCCTGACACGGAAAACACGGACGCATCCTGGCTGATGTCCCTCGAGGACAATCTGCGGGTGCTGCTGCGCATGATCCGCCCGGAACTGCGCCTTCAGGTTTCCTGGAGCGTGGACAGTGACTACCGCAAGGAATTGGAACGCTACCGTCAGAAGACAGAAGAGCTTCCACAGGATCGGTGGTCCACACGGCAGCGCGAGGAGCGCTACGAACGCTACGACAAAAAAATCCGCGAGCACAAGCTGCGCCGCGAACACCTGCAGTTCTTCTTCACCTCCAAGATCCAGGGCAAGGCCATGGGCGGCGGGCGGCAGTATTATGAGGAGCTGCTCCAGGCGGCGAAACGCGAGCAGGGGGAGCTGGAAGAGGCCCTGCGCCAGCAGTTCGGCAGCCTCGGCGGCCGTGTCATGCCCATGAGTGACATGGAGCACTTCGAGGCCTTCTATCGCTACTTCAATCCCAGCGCTTTCGAAAACGAATCCCTCAAGCTCGAAGATCTCTACGATCCCGGCAAGACTGTTTGCGAAATGTGTTTCAACAGCGAAGCCGCCCCCGTGCGCATGGGGTCCTCCACCTTCAAGATGGACGGCTTTTACCAGGGCATCTGCGTGGTCAAAAGCATGCCCAAGTTCACGTACATCGGGATGATGCGCACCCTCACGCAGCTCGATATTCTCGATTACCAGATCATCACCAACATCGAGGCAGGGGATGTGGAAAAGGACCGCATTGCCACGGAGGGAAAAGTGGCGCGCCTGGAGCGCGGCAAGATCACGCCATCCCTCGAAGCCACGCTGATCAAGCTGCGCACCCGCATCCGGCGTCTCAGCACCAATGAGGTCGTGCCTTATCGCATGCACCTCATCGTGCGGGTCTGGGACAAGGACTCGGATGTCTGCTCCAGCAAGCTTTCCGCCATTCGGAATTCCATCCTCAAGCTTGGCGGCGCTCAGTCCTACGAGCCCACGCTGCCCACCAGCGTGCGCAACTACTGGCAGCTCTGCATGCCCGGCTGGAGCTGGGCTAACTACAACGACTTCAAGCTCTACGTCGAAGACGTCAATCTCGCCGACATGCTACCCATCTCCAGCACACCCACGGGAGATCTCGAAGAGGCCGAGGCCATTTACGACGGCCCGCGCGGCGCCCTCGTGGGCACCACCACCTTTGTGGGCAAGGAGGGAGCGATGCGTCCGGAGCACGGCATCATGTTTGGTGCCTCTGGCGCTGGGAAATCCGTCTTCACCATCGATCTGCTCACTCAGACCGCGCCATACTACGACTTCACCGCCATCGTTGAAGAAGGCCTCTCCTACAATCTCTTCACACGTCTCTATGGCTGCGAGCCCATCATCGTTCAGCCCAATGGGAATCTGACCTTCAACTACTTCGACACCCGCGGCCTCCCGCTCAGTTCCGACCAGCTTGGTGGAGCCACCGCCGTCGCGCATCTCATGGCCGGTCCTCCGCCGGACATCGACAAGGACCGCATCCGCCAGGCTCTCCTCGCCAAGCAGATTGAGCGCCTTTACATCGACCAGTTTGAAACATGGGCCAGCCGCAATGCCGAGGGGCGCGCCGAGGCCGCCCGCCGCGTGGCTGTGGCTGACGAATGGCGCAAAAAGCGCATGCCCCAGGGCACCGTGCTGGCAGACGCCTGGATGGATTTCCGCAGCTACCTCATGGAGGGCGATGCGATGGCCGGCGAATTTGACCGCATGACCGTGGATCAGAGCCTGCTGGAAGACTTCATCAACAATCCCGGCAACCAGTGGGACATGATGAGCATGGCCTACACGCTCATGAAGGCGGAGGACATGCCCACCCACAGCCAGTTCGTAGAGCTTCTCAATCTCGAAAGCCGCCAGCGCCGCGCCCATCCGGACATCGGCCTTCTGCGCATGCTGCTGGAGCCTTGGAGCCGCACCGGCCGCTACGGCGCCATTCTGGACGGTGTGAACAATGTGAGCCTCAGCGGCAAAGTGGTCCACTTTGAGCTCTCCTACATCCCCGAGTCTGCCAAGGAACTGCGCACCGTCGCCGCCTTCCTCATCACCAATGACCTGCGCAAAGAGATCATGAGCCGCCCGCGTTCAACCCGCAAGCGTGTCATCCTTGAGGAGCTCTCCGCCTTCCTTGCCATGCCGGACGGGGACCGCATCACGCGTGAGTACTATGAGCGCATGCGCAAATACTCCTGCTGGGTCTTCTCCATCATTCAGCAGTTCGGACGCATCAAAGACCACCCCGTGCGCTCCTCTGTGGTTGGCAACTCCCGCGTCATGTACATGCTCAAGCAGCCCGACCAGCGGGATGTGGAAAGCATGAGCGAAGGCTTCCGTGTGCCTTCCATCACCAAGAAGCAGGTGACCAGCTTCCCGGATCCCTCGGAGATGAAGTCGGAACCCTATGGCTCGTTTGTTTATTATCATGAGGCCACCGGTCGTCCGCGTATCGCCATCGGCCGTCATCAGGCGTCCAAGGAAATGATCCTCGCCTCCGCCACCTCCGGGGAAATGTTCGAGCGCCAGAATGCCGAGCTCAAAAACTACGGCGGCGATGCCTACAAGATGATTCTCAGCCAAGCCAAATCGAAGAAATGAAAACGATCACACTCATCCTTCTCGCGGGCCTCACCATCATGCTTGCCTCCTGCGCCAACAGCAACGGCACCATGAACAAAGGTCTCATCGGCGCCGCTTCAGGTGGCGTTCTGGGTTCCATCATTGGCGATCATCTGCTCAACAGCAACAACGGCAGCAGCAACTCCTCTTCCACCACCTCGGCGGCTGGCACCACGACCAATAGCAGCAGCAGCGGCGGCACCAACAAGCACACAGGCCTCATCACCGGTGCGGCTGCGGGTTTCGCCGCAGGCGCCATCAGCGATGCCATGGCCACCAAGGAGGTGCAGCAGAAGTATCTCGACGGGTACAACAAGGGCCGCAGCGATGCCATCAAGGATCTGTACTGGCTCAAGCGCGATGCCGAGCGCCCCGGCACTGAAGGGGGCGTGCAGCGCCGCTACTACGAGGTCCCAGTGCCGGAGCATGTGACCACCGACGGCGTGCTCGTGGAGCCGCGCAAGGTCATCATCGAGGTTGTCGAATAATTTTCATCAAACACACACACATCACCCCATGAAAACATCCGCATGCTTCGCTCTCGGGCTGTTTTTGTTCAGCACCATCGCCGTCGCGCAATCGCCGGTTCAGGAAGTCATCGACAACGCTCTCATCCAGCAGACCAACACCAACACGCAGAGCATCATGAGCATGCTCCAGCAGCAGCTTGATGAAGCGCAGAAGCAGTCGCAGTCGCTCACGGATGTGCTCAACCGCATGGGAGACCCATCCAAGGTCAACCTGCCCGCGCTGCAGGTCCTCAAGGATGACATTGCCAAAGCCGCGCAGGCCTCCGCCGATGGCGTCGCCCGTGAAGATCGCATCCGCGCCACCACCGGCACGGAAGCCTTTGGCGACAATGCTTACGGGCTCGTGCCAGGCGTTGATTCCACTGTCACCTTCAAGGATGGCACCACGGCTGAGCGCGATCCCAGTAAATACAAACTGCAGGCCGCCCTCATGGGAGACATCAATGCGCTGGCAGAGAAATCGAAGGAGGCGGAAGAGCGCATCACCCAGCTTCAGGAGCAGCGCCCCGGCTTGCTGGACCAGCTCAGCGACGCCACCGACCTGGCCACCATCTTGAAAGTGCAGGCTACCCTGAGCACCACTGATGCCGAGATTGCCAGCATCAAGGCTGACGTGATCAAGGGCAAGCTCGACTACGATGTGCTGATGGAAAAGCTCAAGCTGCAGGCTCAGATCGAGGCCAAAGGAAAGGGTGAAGCCCACGACTTGGAGCGCAAGCACAACGCTGAAACTTCCAAGGCCGCCGCCGCTTCCGGCTCCGGAGCTTCTTCCGGTGGTTCCGACTCATCGACGACCAAGCCGTTCAGCAATCTGACCTGGGGCAAAAAGTCGCCTTAGACCGGAGCTGTGTCGTCAATCATCCATCCACCATAAGCTGTCATGAACTTCACGCCCATACTAGCAGACCAGGGATTTGCTGGCGCGTTTGGCCTCATGGACACGTTCTACAACGACCTGCAGAGCACCTGTTCAGACATCTTTGATGTCCTGCAGCTTTTCACTTTCACCCTCGCCTTCCTCGGCTTGCTGACCATCGCCTACAAAGGCATCATGGGTGGCAGTCTGGAGGGGGCTTTTGGGCAGATCGTCACCATGGGGATCGTCTGCGTCATCATGCCATTTTTCCCGGAATGGCTCGTGGAGGATGTGCGGGTTGCCCTCAGCGATGATATGCTCAGCTCTCTCAACATGGACCCCATCGGCTTGTTTGAAAACTTTGGGGACAGCTTCAGCGATCTGGACATCGACACGGATACCAGCGCTCTCACCGCACTCATCGTCGATCCTCTCGCGATCATTGACTACATCGCCAACATCATCGCAGCCTTCTGCATGATCGTGATCGGACTGATCTGTTATGTGATCTTCTTTTTTGCGTATCAGGTGCAGATCATGGCCCTGTATGTGGGGGCGGCGGCATCTCCGATCTTTTTCGGCATGTTTCTTTATGACCAGACTCAGAAGACTGCCGTCAGTTACTTCACCGGGCTCATCGCCGTCTGTTTCTGGCCTTTGGGCTGGGGCATAGGTCTGATGTTGGCGGATGCGCTGCTGACGATCGGCATTGATGTCATCACCCTGATATGCGCCACGCTGAATCTCGCGGGCTTCGGCATCGGGGTGGAGGCCATCGCCATCTTCGTGCTCGTGGTCGCTGTCGCCATCTGGATCATGTTTGTGCTGTTTAAAGCCCCGGGTCTCATCCAGGCGGCCATCACCACCGGCGCACAGATTGGCACCGCTTTTGCGGGGCAGGCAGTCAGCGCGGCCATGGGCGGCATCAGCGCGGGTGGTGCCGTGGCCAGTTCGGTGGTTGGAATGGTTCCGGGGGGCAGCACTGCCTCCTCTGCCATCAGTGGTGCCACGGGTGCTGTCACGGGTGTGGGCAATCAAATAGGCGGCCTCGCTGCCGGCGGTGGTGGCGGAGGAGGAGGCGAAGAATGATATGAAAGGCGTTGTGGACATTTTCATCTCGAAGGAAAAGCTGGCCTTTTTCTGGTTCGTTGCGGCCTGCGCCTGCCTCGGTGTCACCGGCTGGTATACGTACGACGTGGCGGTCACCAGCCGTGGCAGCATGCTCTACGTTCCCATCGAAAAATCCTTCGTCTATCTGGACCGCTCCATGCAGCAGGAGGAGCTCGATGAAGTGGTGGACTATCATGCCCGGCTCTCGCTGGAAACACTTCTCAACCGGGGCAGCAATGGTCCTACCACTCCTGAGCGCCTCAGCCGGCTGTTTGCCGGCGCCGGGATGGATCAGGCCGTGAAAGATGTGCAGGAGTCTCGGTATGATTTCCATATTCGCAAAATCCATCAGGTCCTCGTGCTCGGCCAGATCCGCGTCCAGCACTTCCCCACGGGCGAGGCCGAAACGCTCGCCCAGGGGCAGCTTGTGAGGGTGAGCATTGATCCGGCTTCCAACGAAGCCATCACCCAGTCGTTTGTCGTTACCGCCCGGCAGAGCTGGGGGCGCAATCAGAACCTGCGCGACAGCCGGCGCTTCCCGTTTGTCTGCACCAACATCGAGTACTCCATTCGTCCCCTCTCCAGCTCCGAGTAATCCCACAGCAAACCATGTCTGAAAAGAAAGAGAAAAAGCGCAGCGCCATCGACACCCTGGTCATCAGGGATCGCACCGCCGTCTTTTGGTTTCTCGTGGCCTGTGTGGTGGGTTCTGCCTGTGCCGGCTACATCATCCTCATGTCCGAGGCCTTGCGCCAGCGCCCGCCGTTTGTCGTCATGGACACCGCCGGCGCCTATTATGTGCCGCCCGGCAATGTGTACAAGGAGAACAAGCCCATGCACATCCACCTTGCCGGAGTGCTGGCCGAAACCATGCTGGAGCGCAACCCCGAGGGCCTCGTCTTTGACAGCCGCCTCAACAAACTGTGCTGGGAAAACGAAAAGCACGAGACCCCGGGCTTGGATGAGATTCGGCGGCAGGTGAGGACGGAGGAGAAGTACTTCATGAGCCAGAAGGTGAAACAGACGGCGGAGGTCGAGAAGACGGAGATCGCCAAGGCCAGCAACACCGAGGTCGCCACCATCACCACCGGTCTCGTTCACCGGCGCAGCTTTTTCAGTGGCAAGGAGAAGAACGAAATTTACAGCTTCAAGCTCGTCGTCGTCTGGCATCAGAATCTTCGAATCATCTCCAACAAGGGCTTCCCCTCTCAGGTGAAAACTCTGGTAAAACTGACCCTGGAGCCCATCAGCGAATCATGAACTCACGCTCCTCCAGCTTCTTTTGGCTGTTTTTCGGCTGCTTCCTCTCAGCAGCCTTCTCACTGTCCGCCCAGGTACGGGCTGGTCGTGAGCTGGTGCGTCTTGATCCCAAAAATCTCGTTCATGACATTGCCATCAATGGCAATGTCGCCACCACCATCACCTTCCCGGAAAAGATCAGCCTGCTCACCGGTTTCGGTCTTGTGACCGATCCCGCTCAGGTCACACAAATCACCAACTCCAAGGTGGCCATCGTGCATTATGAAAATGTGGTCGGGGACACGCTCGTGGTCCGCCTTGTCAAACCTGGAGAACCCTGCCATGCCACCGTGCGCACGCCCCGCAGCATCTACCTCCTCCGCTTCACTCCGGCGGACGAGGCCAATCTCGCGGTCATCGTCTCCCCGCCTGTCTCGACCAATGCCGCCACGGAAGTGACTCCGGAAAAGGTGGTGGAGTCACGCATCGAGTACAATGCGGAAGAGCTTGTGGGCATGCTCAGCAAGGTGCGCAACCGCAAGGCGCTGCAGCCGCTCAATCCCGGCCTCTTCACCGGCTGGCAGGAGCGCAATGGCCTGATGATGACCTCCACGCAGAAGGAGCTGATCGCCACGATCTATGAAATCCAGCGCAATCCCGCCAAGGATCTCACCGTCTTCCGCTGCTGGCTGACCAACAACGGCCTCAAGCCCTATGAATTTGAACCCTCTGGCGTGAAGGTCCGCGTGGGCGCCAGAAGCTATGACACCCAGCTGGTGGACTGCGCCAATACCGTCGGGCCGGGCATGCGCGTGGCCATGGACGTGGTGCTGCAGGGCGGCCCGGGTGGCAGCCGGGAAGGGCTTTCAATCAATCAGGACTTCCGCATCGAGATGCCCGGTGCCGGGCGCAATCTCCTCCTGCTGCCTCCGCTCACCAGCAACGACGCCGCTGAGCTCGACGCCACCATTGACGGCAAGTAACTCCTCACCTTCACACCCGCCATGATGCAGCAACTTCAAAAACCCGCCGTGCAGATGCTGCTGCTCGTCGTGGTGGTGGCCATTGCCGGTGCAGCCTTCTATTTGAGCAAGCAGCCAGCGGCCTCCGTCAACAAGCAGCCGGACGTCAAGAATGCCAAGACAGGAGAGGTCAAGCCTGCCCCTGAGGCGTCGCTCGTCGCGGAATCGAAGACGGTGAATCTCGGCGAGAAGCGCACCGCCATGATGGGCAGTGTCCAGCAGGTCGATCCCTTCGTGGTCCCCACCAAAAAACCGCCGCCTCCCAGCATGCTGTCCACCAGCTCCTCTTCCGCGAAGAAGAAAACGGACAAGCCGCCGCCTTTTCCCAAGCTTGTGCACGTCAGCAATTCCGTGTCGGAGCCCTTTGTGCCCACCGCTCCCAAGCTCTTTGCCCCGCGGGGCATCCTGATCAAGGCGGCCCTGGTCATCACCGTGGACTCCTCCTCCATCCAGACACCCGTGGTCGGACTGGTCACGGAAGACGTTTACTGGAACAAGCAGCTCGTGCTTCCCGCCGGCACACAGGTGCATGCCCAGGCCAGCAAAGGCCGCATCCGCGACCGCATTGAGGTGAAAGGCGCCTTCACCTTCATCTGGGACGATGGCCGCGAGTACACCATCAATGGAGTCGCGTTGGACCACCAGCGCCTCGCTGACGATTCGTATGCCATCACTGACGGATCCGCCGGTGTCCGCGGCAACATCATTCAGAACGACCAATACGCCCAGGTGAAGATCCTCATTGCGGAGGCTTTGCAGGGCATCATGAACAACAACCGCCAGCAGTTCCAAAGCATCTATGGCCTCGTGCCGCAGAACAACACGCGCAATGCCGCTCTCGGTGGTGGTGCGCAGGCCGCCTCCGCCTACTCCGGCATGCTGACCAAGCAGCTCTCCCAGGACCTCGATTTTGTCCGCGTGGGCGCGGGCACCCAGTTCTACATCTACACTACGGATGTATTTGAGCCGGAGATGGCCAGCATCGCCGGACTGCGGCAGAAAAGCCAGCCCGTGTCGAGCTGGCAGCTTGCCGAGGAAACCTATGCACGTGCTCAGGCGGAGAACGCCAGCGCCTCGCAGCAGAATGCCACGGCCGCCGCTGAAGCCGAGAAAAACCGCAAGCAGGCGGAGGCCGCCGCCCAGGTCCAGCAGGTGCGCGCGATCATTGCCCCCGCCGCATCCGCGGCTGACAGCGCCACTGACGATTCCGCAACTACCACTCCCAGCAGCAATCCATGAACCGCAAGATCCTCGAAGCCAGCCTGCCCTTCGCCATTTTGATTTTTTGCGCCTTCCTTTCGTCGTGCAAATCAAAGAGCGTCGCCCTTCCGAGCGATCCCCTGGCGTTTCCCACGCCGGAGCAGGAGCCGGCCTACCTTCCCACCTATTCCAAAAACGTCCTGGCCGGATGGCCCAAAGGGCGGTCACTTGATCGCTACGACGCCTCCCGTGTCCGTCTTGATGAGCAGGTGCATTCGTATCATCTCGGCCGTCTGCCCAGCAAGGACCGCCGGGAGATGCACGAGGCCCACACCGTTTACCGTCTGGAGCAGAGCGGACGCTGGGACACCCGCCTGCCCGCCACACCCATGGACTCAAGGGGTGTCGTGCTCGGCGTCGTCGATCCCGCCCGCAAGGATGTCCCCGACGACACCATCATCAAGCAGGAGCGGGAAGCTCTCGCCGCCAAGGCCGTGGCACTGCGCAAATCCATGGCGGATCTCGAGGCCCTCAGCGCTCAGCTGATGAAAAAGAAATCCGATTTTGAAGAGGCCACCAAGGATGCGGAGGACATCAAGGACCGCCTCGAAAAAGCCACGCAGGATCGCAACGTTCTCGACGCCAAACTCAAGCAGGCCGAATCTCGCATTGAAGAGCTCCAGGAAGCCGAGCGTCTGCGCATCGGCAGTTCAAACCAGGGCCTCTTCCAGAAGAAGAAATAGCACATCATGTCTCCTTCCGTCGATCTTGCCCACATCCAGGCACTTTCCAGTTTCCTCGAAGAGCGCATCATCGGGCAGGGGCATGTCATCCCCAAGGTCGTGCCCATCGTTCAGAATGGCGAGCTCGGCTTGAGCGATCCCGGCCGTCCCAAAGGCACCTTTCTCTTCCTCGGCCCGACCGGCGTTGGCAAAACCGAAACCACACTCCTGCTATGCGAGCACATCTATGGCGACGTGCAGAAGCACTGCGTCCGCCTCGACATGTCCGAGTATCAGAATCAGGAGTCATTGCAGCTCCTGCTCGGCCAGAATGAAAACAGCCGCGGCAACATCGGCCGCTTTTACGATCGCGCCGAAGGGCGGGGCTTCATTCTCTTCGACGAAATCGAAAAGGCCCATCCACGCGTGCTCGACATCTTTCTGCAGGTGCTGGATGCAGGCCGCATCACCGTGGCCAATGGAGAGACCCTCAATCTCTGCAACTTTTACATCGTAGCCACCTCCAACATTGGAGCGGATGCGCTGATGGAGCTGAAGAACAGCCCCATGGCCACCGTGGAGCGCTTCATTGAAGATCTCGCTGCGGCGGAGCTGCGGCCCGAAGTGCTGGCCCGCTTCAACGTGCGCTGTGTGTTTCAAAAACTCGGCTACGACTCGCAAAAGCGCATCGCCACCATCATGCTCAACAAGGAGCTCAAGCTCCTCAAGTCCAAGGGCTACAATCTGACCGCCGGCAAAGGCGTGCTCGAGATCATGGTGGCCAACGGAGTCGAGCCGCGGCTCGGCGTGCGGCGCATGCGCAGCACTGTGGAAACCTTTTGTCGTGAAGCATTGCGCAATGCGCTGCTGAGCGGACAGCAAACCAACGGCACCCTTGTCGCCCAGCATGGTCACCTGGTCATCCATTCGTGAACACTACCGCCTGCATCGCAGCGAGGTGCGGCGCTACGCCTTCGCCCTGCTGTTCATGTCTGGCGCGCTTTACACCGGGCGCTCCGGAGCCGCCGCACTCGGCTTTCTCGCCATCCCGGTCCTGTATGCCTACCATCGCTGGGGCGAGCCCTGGCGCCTGCGCGGAGAACAAATGATGAATTCCAAACGCAAGTCATGAAGCAGCTGCTCCTCCTCCTTCTCTGCGCCATGGTTCTGGCTGGCTGCTCCACGCCAAAGCCCGCCTATCTCAACGATGACGATGTCCTGCCCGTGGGCACCAGCGTTCATTTCTGGATTGATCACGACAAACACGGCTGGGTCCAGTCCAACATCTACATCAAGATGCTCCCTCGTGAAATGACCGGGAGGGAAGTGCGCATGTGGGCCGAAGGCGTGGGCAAGCGAGATGCAGGCATGCGCTGGACCCATTACTACGTCATCGCCCATGTGCCTCCGGGCCAGCCCATCGGCCCGGTCCTCGTCTCGCGCGTTTACACTGTGGGCAAGCAGCCCGTTGACATCTCTCCTTAAACTCTCAACCACGAACAATTTATGCCTGAAGAACAAGAAGAACCAGGAATGGGCGAGTCCCTCGGACAGGGCGTCGGCTCCATGGTGGGCGGGACCGCCGGAAGAGCCGTGGGCACTGCTGGCGGCAAGGCCGTCGGCGGCGCTGTCGGTGGTGCCGTTGGGTCTGTCATTCCCGTCGTCGGCAATGCCGTGGGTTCCGCCGTTGGCCAGCAGGTCGGTGGTCAGGTGGGCGGGCAGATCGGTAATCAAGTGGGTTCCCAAATAGGCGGCCAGGTGGGCGGTGCCGTTGGCGGTGCAGGGGACCAGGCGATGGATGGCATCGTCGGTGGCATTGGCGGCGCTGGCGGAGACTCCGGCGGCCCTGGCAACATCCTCAGCAGTGTCAGCGGCATGGGCGGCGGCGGTGCAGGCGGCGGCATCGCCAGCCTTGCGGGTGGTCTTGGTGGTGGCGGAGGTGGTGGCGATATGCTTGGCAGTGTCACCAGTCTCGCTGGCGGCCTTGGTGGTGGCGGCGGTGCAGGCGGCGGCATCGCCAGTCTTGCTGGTGGTCTTGGCGGTGGTGGTGGCGCGGGCGGTATGCTCAGCAGCGTCACGAGCCTGGCCGGCGGTGGAGGCGGCGGTGGTGTGGCCAGCGTCATGGGCGGCCTTGGCGGTGGCATCGGTGGCGAAGGGGAGGAGCCCGGCATGGCCGAAGGAATTGGAGAAGGCATCGGTTCCGGCATTGGCGGCGCCGTGGGTCAGGCGGGCGGGCAGGCTGTTGGCCGCGCCGCCGGGGGAGCCATTGGCGGTGCGGTCGGCAGTGTCATCCCAGTGGTGGGAAATGCCGTCGGCGCCAGCATTGGCCAGCAGGTCGGTGGTCAAGTCGGCGGCCAGGTAGGCAATCAGATCGGTTCCCAAGTCGGAGGTCAGATCGGCGGCAGCATGGGCAAAGGTGTCGACCAAGGCATCAAAACCGTGCGTATGTCCCTTGCTGAAGAAGGCTACAAACTCGGCGGCGGCATGGGAATGGGCATGGGGATGGGCAAAGGCATGAAGATGTAGGCCGCGGTTCCAGACAAAGAAAATATCACCTATTCTTGGCACACCTGGTTTCTGACCGGCTAACTCCACGCATGAGCCAGTCATCTCAGCCGAGTGTTTCCGACCTTGCCGGCGGCGCAGCCTCCGCCATTGGCGGTGTGGCTGGCGGCGTCATCGGCAGTTCCATCGGCGGTTCGGCAGGTGGAGCAGCCGCAGGAGCCATCGGCACCGTTGTCGGCACGATCGCGCCTGGCGTGGGCAATGTGATCGGTGGCACTGCCGGAACTGCCGTGGGTACCACGGTGGGCGCTGCGGTCGGCGGCATGGTTGGCAGCAAGATCGGTTCGGTCGGCGGGGAGATCGTCGGCAAAGTCGCGGTCAAGGCTGGCGAAAAAGCCCTCGATATGGGAGCCTCCGCTGTGGGGAAGGTCGCGCCCTCCGTCCGTGACGCGCTCGGCTCTGTCCTCGGTGCCAAAACCGCCTCCTCCAGCAGCAAACTCAAAGTTTAAATTCATCCCCCCTTCTATTTATCATGCCTGAAGACACCGAGAAAAAAGAGGGCCCGGCCATGGGCGCCCACCGTCAGCCCCAGGCCGCGGCACCGCAGCAGGAACCCCAGCAGCCCGCTCCGCAGGCCTGGGTCCCCGCAAAGCCCAATCAGGAAGCTCCTGCCGCAGCGCAGCAACAGCCCGCCGCTCCTGCACAGGCCGCATGGACACCCGCCAAGCCCAGCCAGATGGCTGCCGCCGCAGGAGGAGACGCCGCCGCTGAGGTCGGTGGTGTGGCCGAGGAGGCCGGTGGAGTCGCCGCCAAGGTAGCCGAGGTCGCCGCACCAGCCGTCCCCGGTGGCAATGTTGTCAACGGCACCACCACCACGGAGGTCAAAAAAGAACTCACTGCCAAGGAAAAACTCGAAGCCGGCATGCAGGGCATCCTTTCCGGCGCTGGCGGCTCCAAGGAAGGCAAGTTGATCGGTGAAGCCGTCGGTGCAGGCATTCAGAAACTCTTCGGTCAGGGCGATAAAGGAACTCAAGGCCCCAAGCAGGGCCAGCCAGGCCAGCCCGCTCAGGCTGCGGCCAAGGTGGGCAAAGAAGAAGGCGGCCCCGTCATCGGCGGTCATCGCCAGCAGGGGGCTGCGAAGCCGGAGACTCCTGAAGCCGCCGGTGGCCTCGATGTCGGTGGCAGCATCGGCAAAAAAGTCGGCGGTATGATCGGCTCCGCCATCGGTGGTGATCAGGGAAAAACCGTCGGTCAGATGCTTGGCAAAGTCGCTGGCAATCTCGCCGGACAGGCCGCCAATCTCGCGGCCGATCACGCACGCGGTATTGGTGGCGGCATCGGCAGCGCCATCGGCAGTGCCATCGGCGGAGAAAAAGGTGCCGCCGTGGGCAAGGATATCGGCAAAGGCATCGGCTCCGGCGTCAAAAGCGTTCGCGATGCCCTTGCCAGCGCTGGCGTGGAGCTCGGCCCAAAGCAGGCTCCCGCCAAGCAGAGCCATGGCGTGAAATAACATGCCTACCCCTCCCAAAAGGATCGACCTCAGCCGTGACCTCGATCACGATGGTGATGTCGATCTCGCAGACGATCGCTCCCGCGATCTCGACCACGATGGCGTCATCGACAGCGCCGACGAAGAGGAGGCCGATCTTGACCGCGACCACGATATCGACGCCACGGATCGCTCTCTGGCCGCGAAGAAATCCGTCGGTGAAGCTCTCGGCATGACCAAGGCAGGGAAGGGGAGTCAGTCCCAGTCTCAGTCTCAGGCACAGCAGCAAAGCACAGCTCCCAAAATCAAGTAGCCCAGTTGCGCCGCAACTGGGCCTGTAGGCCTGTCACCTCAGCCTCAGCGGTTCGCAAGATCCACCAGCTTGTCATTCATGTCTCGCAGACGCTTTGAGAGACAGGTGGTGATTCGGCTGAGCAGGCGGTAAGCCACTTTCGGATTGGCGCTGTGCAGGCTGTCGAGGCTGTCACGCTTGATGAGCCAGACCTCGGCTTCCGATCCCGCACGCACCGTGGCGCTGGCTGGACCGGGATCAAAGATGCTCACCTCTCCCATCGAATCTCCAGCCTCCAGCGTGGCCACCACTTGGTCGTTGCCATCGACTTCCTGCAGCACTTCGAGTTTGCCCTTCAGCACCAGGTACAGGTGGTCGTTGTCATTTCCCTGACTGATGACGACGTCATCTTTTTGGTAGGAGCGCGAGTCGCCAAAGCTGGAGAGCAGGCTCAGTTCGTTGGCTTTGAAGTTGGCAAGAAGTGGGGTCAGGGATGGCATGGTTGGGGGGGGAAGTTGGTTTGGTGCGGGATACGTTTTACGCCGGTGTTGCGACGCCCCGATGCGGGTTCCAAGAGCATCTAGCCGAGCTTCAGAGCGGGTATGCTTTCCGCCCATTTAGCCAGCCTGCCCGGCATCATCATCACCACCGGCTTTGAGACCGTGGCGATGATGTCCGCCGCGTTCAAAACATCGGCATCAGTGCTGGGAATGCATGACATGGTTGGAGAGATCCGGGGGTGAATCACAAAGCAGGAGAGGTTCCATGCTTCAAGTTTTCAGTTTGCTGCCGACAGATTTCGCGGCATCCCGCAGGCCACTGTTAACGACTTGACCGACCTTGCTGCGGTCCATTTGCTTCAGGCCGGGGAATTCCTTTTTCAATGCGTCCATCCCTTCGAGCGCCGCTGCCTTTTTGTCGGGGTTTCCGAGGTCTTGCTGGAATGCTTTGTATTGCGCCTGGGTGGCATTGTCCACTTCGCTGAGCTTCTGCTCCCCGCCTTTGCGCTCCAGCCTGTCAGCCACTGAATTCTTCGCAGTGGTGGCCGCGCCCTTCAGGGCGTCGCGCACGCTGGCAAACGTGGATTTTTTCACGTCCCGCCCTCGTGCGTTGGCACCATCGACTCCCGGGCCTTGGGCGGCCACCTCAGGTCCTGGCGGGTTCTGCTCAGGGGCAATTCCCGCAACCTCAACTTCCGGCTGTTCATTGAGATTGTCATCGAGCTGGATCTCAGCCTGCGGCTCGTTGATCTCAAGCACCTCGGCTTCCTTCTTTTCGATCTTGGCCTTCGGTGCTTTCGCCTTGAAACCTTCGGCAGCCTGGATGCCGGCTTGGTTCTGCGGCTGCGCTGCCTGCACTGGCACCTGCACCCGAGGCACGGCCAGACGTGCCTGTTCGGCCAGCGCGGGCTTCAAGGGCGCGGCGGCCACATCCAACGCCTTGCTGAGGTTCTGCTGCTCTGTCTTGATCTTCTGCAAGGTCTCCTGGCGGGCCTGCTGGATCTTGTCGAAGGCCTTCTCAACTGGTGCGGCCTGCCCCGTCGTCCTGGCCTCATTCAACTGCCTGGCCGCGGCAGTCATTTCGGCATTCAGTCCCTCCAATTGATTCTCCAGATTCAGGAGGCGGTCCTGACTGTCAAAGATCATCGCGACAAGATCTTTGTCCTGGATCTGGTTCGGGTTGGCGGCGAAGTCCTTGCGCGCGTCTCCCACCATGGCCTGATAGGCGGCCAGTCTGGCGTCTGGCGGCCTCTGCATGGGCACATCGTCTTTCTTGATGGCAATGCGCGTATCTCCCAGCGCGATGGATTTCTTCTGCTCCAGAACCGCCGTGGCCAGGTAGGAGGTGCGTGGCTTCGTGTGGTCCATGCCCTTTTCCTGCTGCCGCGCCATCGCCTGGTTGAAGGTGTCCTTGCTGAATTCTTCCACCACGCGGCCTTCCTTGCGCATGGTCTTGATCTCCGCCTGGAGCTCTTGGAGACGTTGAACAGCGCCCTCGATGGCCTCTGGCTCCAACGGTGCCACACCATTAGGGGGCTGGATGGACTGGAGCGCGGTGCGCAAGGCCTCGGGAGTAAGCGCCTCGATCTTGTCCGCCGTGTCAGAGTGCAGAAACTGCGGCGCCCCTTGGACAGCCTTTCCATTCAGGCCGTGGGAACCCACCATCTGCTCACGATCGATGGTGGGGAATGCCATGTCGTTGTCGATGCCCGACACCTGCCCGGTGTGGGGATCGACGAATATATTCCCTGAGTGGCGGTCGATCTGGCCGGTGATGTAATCCTGGGCCTGGAGATCGTACAGCCCCTTCTGCACCGTTGGATTTTCATAATTGATGTCGAGAAAGCTCTCCTTGTCCTCAGCGGTGGCACCACGCACCAGGATGGAAGATCCTGGCACCCCGACACTGATGCCCACGTTCCGCCCGTTCTCGTCGATGCCGAACTTCTCCTTGGCCATGGCATTCATGCCCAGCGCCTCATCCACCACCGAGGTGGCCACGGAACGGGTAAGCAACGATGAGATCTCCCCGCCGAGGGCGGCTTGTTTTGCTCTAAAGGTCGGCGCTGCATCCACGGCCTTCGTGGTGCCATAGAGCGCGGCGACGTTGTCCAGGGAGCCACCCTCAAGGCCTTGAGTGAATTCGACATCATTGCGGTTCGCGCCGTCTTCCTTCATTCTTGCCGACTTGCTGCCGATCTGGGTTTTGGCAAAGGCGAGCGAAGCTCCCTGCTCATTCAACGCCACTTGCGCGTCCACCTTGAAGGTTTGGCTTGCCTGGGTACGCTCCATCCGCGGATCTTTGACCTCGCCCTGACGGCGGTTCACGCCCTCACCAAGCTGATAGGTGGTGCGCGGCTCGAACTCATTTCCGGGGCCGTTCGCCCGCATCTGGGCATGCTTGTCAGACGTGATCTGCGCCCTTGTCTGGTGCAGAGCCTCGTTCGCCTTTTCGATCTCCTTCAGCAGGTGATTGCGTTCCCCCTCCACACCGCCGTGGCGGATGTTGCGCAGATTGGCGACCACGCCGCTCTTGTTCTCCAGCTTCTCAAGACGCTGGTTGAGGTCGGCCAGACGCAGCGGGAGCTCCTGGACGGCCCGCGCAGTAGCCAGGATCTTGGGATCCACACCTTTCACCGTCTTCAGCCCCTTCGCCTGGCTGAGGGTTTCGGCATCTATGTCCACCCGGGAAAGATCACTTTTGCTCAGGTCCAGTCCACGGATGTTCGTTCCACTGAGGTCCATGCGGGCTTCCTGATCAAGACCGGAGAGCAAGGCTAGCTGCTCTTCCACAGCATTTGCGTCAAAGCCTTGTGCAGCGGCAAACTCAGCCCCCACCCTGGCAACCTGCTGGATCCTCTGCACTTTGAACTCGAAAGCCTGCTGTTCAAAGGCCTTAACCTGCTGCCGGAGCTGATCAATGGTCTGCTCAATGCCTGCATCTTTGAGTACTTCGCCTGACTCTGCCTGAACCGCTTTCTGCAGCGCCTCATAATTGTCTCGCAAGAGACCAACCTTTGGTCCCAAATCCTTCCCTGGAATGTCTCGGATGTTCATCTCCGCCACAAGAAGTTCACTGGAATCGGGCGCATAGTTGATGGACTTCATCCATTCTCCGACGGCGTTCTCAAGATATTCGCGGCTGGCAGGCACGATGACTTCCGGTGCACCTGTGGCCTTGTTGGCTCTCTTCGACCCTGGACCGCGGTCCGAGGTGATGTTCATGAGGCGATCGATCCCCAGCTTACCCGTGGGATCCGTCTGGTTGATTGCAGGGTTCGCGCGTCCGTAATCGAACATGTCCTTCAGTTGCTGGTCACTCATCAGACTGAGGTCCGGCTTCTGGCCGCGAGTGTCAAAAAGTTGGATCGCGTCGGCCTTGCGGATGCGGTCCACATGTTTCGCGGGCTCCTGCGAAAGTGTTTGAGCGAGATCTTGCAGGGTTTTGAGCGTATTTTGCTGCTCTTCGGACAATGGCATGGTGTTGGAGGGGGGCTAAAGTGAAACAGCTAAGAAAATCCGGGCTTGGGCATTTCCATCTGCCAGTGGTTTCCCCGGCACCAGCGCGGACGGCAGCCTGCGGAGGACTGGGGAAAAGGGCTTGGCAGAAAATGACATGACGAATGGGCTCCTCAACGGACCACGGTTGAATAGCCGCCTCATGACGATCCGTGACAAAATGAGCGGCGTGCCTGCAGTATTCGACCGGATTTCCCTGGGCTGGACGCACGGTGCCGCATCGGCTCCTCACGGTCGGCACCCACCCCACTTTTGCAGTTCAGCGAAGTCAGAAAAGACGAGCCATAAAAGGCCGCGCGAAGCCTACTTCCACCAGTCCGGAATCTTCCCGGCGCCATCCATCGCCGGAATGCGCAGCCGGATCTTCTTCTTGCTCGGGTGGACGATCCACGCAGTCGCGTCCGGCATCTTCATCAGCTCTCCCGGCTGCACTTCATAGTCCCATTCTTTGTTCACGGTCTTGCTGCTGTCCTTGCCCAGGAAGCCGGACGACTTGGAAACCTTCTTCTTCTCCACCTTCGCGATGAACTCCGCCACCGCCTGCGCTCCCTCGGGATCCGGCTGGCGGAAGGCAATGCGAGAGCGGCAGTTCAGTGTGAGCACCTGCGCTGTTTCCTTGCCCAGCACCGGGAAGAGGGAGGCATCGCTCTGCATTCCCAAGATCAGGCAGCAGTTCGCCGCACGCAGACGGTCGATCACATTGTGGTCGGAAATACCATCCTCGCTCGCGGTGGCCAGCGCCTGAAACTCATCCATCAGCGCGATGAGCAGGTTCTCCGTTTTGCGCTCCTTCTTGGGCTTGTCGAAGCGCATCATTGCATGGGTGTAGAACAGCAGCTTGATGTAGGTGTTGATGTAGCGGCGCTCGGTCTGGAAAGTTTGCGGCATGGCCGTGCAGAAGACACGGCCTTTGTCCACATCCTGAATGTCGATCGTGTTTGGCAGGTCGGAGCAGAACACTTCGGCGATGTCCGGATGGGTGAAAAAGCCCAGCATGACTTTCAGAGTGCCCACCAGACCTTCCTTCTGCTCGGCCGCCTGGGCATTGAGAAAGGTCTGATCGAAGTACTTCGCCAGCTTGATGCGTTCCGGTGTGCTCTCTGCATCCAGCAGTTCATTGAACAGCGCCTCCATGTTTGACTTGTCCGTGAGGAACTCGTAAGCGCGCAGCACGTTCACCGGCTTTCCAAGGCTTTCCAGCAGTTCAAACGCGCAGGTCAGCGCCTGCTGCGCCGCGGGTTTGAAGAAAGAGGACTGCTCCCCTTCGGTCAGAGACGCTCCTGTATCGACGAGATTCTTGGCATGAGTAGTGTAGGGCAGCCTGCCGTCAGACACCAGATTGTAGCGTTCTTTTGGCTGCCACTTGCGGTCCAGCCGGTCCGGACGCACCGCCAGCACGCACACCGCCTCCGGCCGCCCATGTCCCGTGAAATGCTCCAGCGCAAAGAAGTGCTCGTCACCCTTGGCGCCGAGAATGAGCCCTCCCCAGTTGGGCCGCGAGACGGAGATCTGGTGCAGCAGCGGATTGAAGCCGGAGGTCGTCTTGCCCACCCCCGTGTCACCCGTGATCAACCAGTGGCGCGTAAACTCCCCGGGCAGCCACTTCAGGTTCTTGTACTGCACGATGTAGTCCTTCTTCGAAAAATCTGGCTGCCATTTCAGCAGCACCATCGCTCCCAGCACGCACACAAACGCCACTCCTCCCGTGGTCTCGTTGATGCTGTCATACTGAAAAACATACCAGATGCCAAAGGTGGCAATGCCGACGGCGACGAGGAATTTGAGGAAGGAAAACATGCGGAGATAAACTCTGTCCCGTCAACTAGCCGAATCCTTGAGCACTGTGACGTCCTTTTCCTGATCGTCACAGTCTGGCAGGCGCTGGCTATTTCGGTCCATGGAAACCACCGTCCCAACTACCGCTGCCGTCGCGCCCCGCAGGCGCCCTCTCCTTGTGTTCATGATTTTTATCTTTGCCGCAGGCTGCCTGTTCCTGCTCTACCTGCTGTGGACGCCCCCGCTCAAGACCACCCGGGTCAGCGACCCCCCTGTCAGCCAGCCGCCTGCGCCTGAGCACTCGCGTGGAGATTATTCCGAAGCTTCGGTCATGCGCGACCAGTGCCGCAAGATCATCAGCGCATTGCGCGATTTCCACACACACCAGCACGGCTTTCCATTGCCCGCGGGCACCGCACCAGATGAAAAAACGGCCTTTCCCATCGACAACGCCATGGTGGCCGCCGTCAGCGGCGCGGATGCAGGGCTGAATTCTGCCCAGGTCAACTATTTCAAAACATGGGAACTCTCTCCAAAAACTCTGCTCGAACTCAAGGCCGGGCGCTTCTTCGTCAGCTTTGATTTCAACGGTGATGGCCGCATCCCCAGCCCCGTCGCTCCGGACAAAAACGTCCAGCAGGACGTGCTCGTCTGGCATGCTGGAAAGGACGGCGATCCAACCACCTGGGGGGACAATGTCTTTGCCTGGACGGCCGAGTAGGTGGCTGCAGCCCGTCGGCGGACCGAAATCAGGTCTGGGGCTGGCTGAAAACGCGCACTTTTGAATGCTGGTAAAATGGGGGGATCCCGTGAATCCTCCAACAAAACCGCGCACTTTGCGGTCTGAGCAGCGAGCACACAGTAAAAAAGTTAAATGACACCCCGGCTCTCACAGATAAAATAGCGTCTCGCTCTATCTTCACCCATGGACACTCCCCCTTCCAGCAGCAAGGCGCCAACTGCGGCTGATGATATTGATCAAACGATCAAAGTCCGCACTCCGGTCGCCGGTGCCACCTACTTCAACCGCTACCGCCTGACCCGCATCCTCGGACGTGGCGGCATGGGAGTGGTGTGGCTGGCGGATGACTTGAAGCTCGAGCGTCCTGTCGCTTTGAAATTTCTCCCCAGCCTGATCGGTCTTGATCCGACGGCGGTCAAAGAGCTCAAAATCGAAACCCGCCGCGGTCTCGAACTTTCCCATCCCAACATCGTCCGTATTTATGATTTCGTGGACGATGAAGACGAGGCCGCAATCTCCATGGAGTTTGTCGATGGAAAAACGCTCTCCGAGCTGCGTGCCGAGACGGACCACGGAGTCTTCACCGCCGAGCAGGTGGCCAAGTGGCTGCCCGGGGTGTGCGATGCTCTCGATTACGCGCACTTCCAGCGGAAGGTGGTGCATCGCGACCTCAAGCCTTCCAACATCATGGCCATGAGCAATGATGCCTCCGCCAAGATCGCTGATTTCGGCATCGCCCGCAGCATTTCAGACACCATGCAGCGGCTGTCGTTTTCTCAGCTCAGCGTCAGCGGCACGCTGCCTTACATGAGTCCCCAGCAGGCCATGGGGGAGCGTCCCGCCCCCACCGATGACGTTTACTCTCTGGGCGCCACCATCTACGAGCTGCTTTCCGGCAAGCCCCCTTTCTACCGGGGAGACATTCCTTCCCAGCTCACCTCAAAAATTCCGTCCAGCATGATCGAGCGCCGCGAGGAGCTGGAGATCAAGGCCAGTGACGCCATCCCAAAAGAATGGGAGGCCGTCATCGCCGCCTGCCTCCACAAAGATCCGGGCCTTCGTCCGCCCAGCGCCGGCAAGCTTCTGGAACTCCTTGGGCTGAGATCGGGATCCCTTTCGGACACCAACGCCACGACGCAGACATTCATCAAGTCCAAGTCCAAGCCTTCGGTCCAAAGCCGGAGTCACACCCCGGTGTATGCCGCTGCTGCGGTGGCGGTGCTGGCTGCCGGAGCCGCATTTTATTTCAAATTCACCACGCCGGGAGCTGCACCTTCTCCTCCTCCGGGCAGACCCGTAGCCGGAAACTCGCCTGCTCCGGCCGAAGCACCGCCACCGCCGATGCGTGGCCCGGCTGTAACTCCGCCTGCGACTCCCGCAGCGGCCGTGGCTACCGCAGCGAAGCCTCCGCCGCCTGTGTCTCAGCCTCCGCCGGCAAATTCGACACCCGCAGCTCCGGAGGCAGTGCCCGCCGCTCCCGCACCTGCCGCTCCGGCGATGGTTGCTTCCGTGGCACCTGGTCCCACATCCACGCCTGCAGGTTCAGGTGCAGCAGTTCCGGTTCTTCCGGGAACTCCTCCTGCTCCTGCGGCTCCAGTGGCCATGCCCGCTGCGCCTGCAACTGTTCCAGGTGCTTCAGTGCTAGGAGCACCTCCAGCATCCACGCACGGTCTTTCTCCAGCTTTGGCGGCTTCACTGCCGCCTGGTGCCATGGTCCAGCCGCCTGTCTCGGAACCTCCCCAGGGCTTCTGGCCCCTGGCCGTCATTTTCCCCACTCCTCCCCAGGCCTCCTACTCTGAAAGCGGCCGGCGCCATCTGCTTTATGATGTCCAGGGTTTGCTCAAGGAGAAATCCATCTACAACTCCACTCAAGATGGGAAAGAAGGTAAAGGCACCCACAACGCCATCATCCTTTATCAGGCCAAAAACGGCCTCGTCCCCAATGGCCTGCTCGATGGCCCCACTCTCGCCTCCATGTCTTTGATCGACAAACCAGATGATCCCCAGTGGAAGCCGCCTTCCTCCGGTGGTGGCGGCAGTGGCTCGCCTGGTTTCCGCAGGAGGCCGCAGTCTCAGGAAGAGCCCAACTTGTTTCAGCGTGCGGGCAAATCCATCGGCCGATTCTTCAATCGGGATTGAGCTGATGACTCAAGCCGTGGCTCTTAGTCTGCTGCGGCTGCCGCTCCCTTTCGTCCGGCCTCCCATTCCTGCAGCCTGCTCTGCCAGTGTCTCATCTTTGCCTCGTCCGCCACCGGCGAATTCGCTGCGGCAGCCAGTTCCCAAAACTTGATGAAACTGCTGAAAATCAGCCGCTCCATTTCCGGTGCTCTGCCTGAGGAGGGAGCGGCAAACCACCCTGCGGCTGCAGTTTCATACTCAGTGAGAGCCTCTGCAAAATCGCTGCGGGACGTCAGCAGGTCTCCCAGCCGGCGGTGCAGTTCCATCAGGCGCCAGGACTCGGCCTTGGTCTCGCCCACTTCCTGGATGGCCTCTCGCAGCGCTTGTTCAGAGTCACGGTACTGGTGCTTCATGCGCAGCGTTTCACTCAGCGCCGTCCATGCATCCGCCAGCCGAGATTCATGTCCGGCAGATCGCGCCATCGTCAGGGCGCGACGGGCCGCCTCCTCTCCGCCCGGGCAGTCAGGCACCCTGCACGAATACAAGGCATGAGAAATTAAGGCATTTAGCACCTTGGAATGCTCGGCCCCAGGCTGCTCTTCCAGTGCATGCAGGCGGTCGGCGGACGCTGCCAGCGCCGTCTCGTGGTCCTCTCGTGTTCGGGTGAGGTCCGCCATCATTGTCAGCAGGTACACCCGCTGATTTGCAAACTCATTCCCCGCAGGCAGCGTCTTGATGGCATGCTGCAGCACTGCCGCCGCCTCGTGCCGCTTCCCGCTGTGTCTTAAAATTTCGGCCTGATCTCGCAGCCACACCGCTCTCTCCGCTGGTTCCAGGACTTCCTGCGACTTCATCACTTCAGCCATCAGCGCCACGGCCTCCTCATGCTGGCTGCTTCTCGAGAGGGCATGCGCCAGCTCCTTGCGCACGCGCAGCATTTGTTTGCCCAATCTGGAGTCAGTGCGTGCCAGTTGCTCGTAGCCCGCCAGCGCCCTTCGCAGTGTTTCCACCGCCTTTTTGGCCTCGCCCATGCCGATCTGCCTCCACCCCAGGGTGTAAAGCGCATCCAGCGCTGCGTGCGAATGTTCGCCCTCCGTCTGAGTGAGAAGCTCCCAGTACCTCTGCAGCCAGGGTTGTGCGCGCGCGGGCTCCTCCAGCGCCAGATACAGCCGCGCCAGCTGCGCCGCCAGGGCTGCCTCGGCCTTTGGCTGCTTGGCAAATCTCGGCATGCCCGCGGCGCACTCATCTGCCAGCTTTCGCAGCAGCTGCGTGTTCATTCCCGCATCCACATGCTTCCGTGCATTGTCCAGAAGGTCCTGCAGCTGGGCGCTCACCTGCTGCGCCAGTTCGGCATTGGAGCGGGCATCCTGCATCTGTCGCTGCACCTCCTGGCGTTGTTTTTCTTCCCGGCCCAGTGCCCATGACGTTGCCGCGATGCCACCCGTCAAAGTGATCGCCAGCGCCGCTGCCGCACCCACGGCAGTGCGATTCCGCACCAGCCACTTTTTCATCTGATACGCGAGTCCCGGCGGACCCGCGGAGACTGGCTCGTTGCGCAGGTAGCGCTGAACGTCTTCAGCAAGATTCAGCACCGTGGGGTAGCGTGCTTCACGGTCCTTTTGCAAGGCGCGCAATGTGATCCAGTCCAGCTCTCCCCGCAGCATGCGCGCGAGTGTCCTCACTTCTGCAGCGGATCGTCCCTGTCCTGAGCTGCCATGCTGAACGCGCTGGCTTGGCTTTTCGATGTCACCCTGCCGCACTTTTTGCAGTATTTCTACCAGAGGCGGGTCATCCCCCGTGCCACCCTGGATGGGCGTTGTGCCCGTCAGCATTTCATAAAGCAGCACTCCCAGTGCATACACGTCGGTGCGGATGTCCACGTCCTGCCCGCTCAGGTCCGCCTGCTCCGGGCTCATGTAGCGCGGCGTACCCAGCAGCATGCCGCATAGCGTTGCGTCCCTGCCTGAAGCCAGATCTCCCTCCAGGGTTTTGGCGATCCCAAAGTCGATCACTTTCACCAGCGGTTTTCCATCCACCTCCACCACCATCACGTTCGAAGGCTTCAGGTCCCGGTGCAAAATCCCACGCTGATGCGCATGCTGCACCGCCATGCAGGCCTGAACAAAAATCTCCAGCCTCTCTCGCACTGGCGTGTTCCTATCCTTGCACCATTGAGTGACAGCCGCGCCTGGCACCCTCTCCATCACGAAATAGGTTCTTCCATCCGGCAGCTCGCCCGCATCAAACACCGCCGCGATGTGCGGATGCTCCATTCGCGCCAGCACCTGGTGCTCCCGCTCAAACCGCGCTGACACCGGCTTCGTCAGCAAGCCCGGCCGCACTATTTTGATCGCCACCTCTCGCTTGACCGGCGCCGTCTGCTCCGCCCACCACACCTGCCCTGCGCCACCTTCGCCAATCACGGATCGCAGGATGTACCGCCCGCCGATCATCTGCCCCGCCTGCTCCGGACTCTGCGCATATCCCTGCTGCATTTCATCGATCGCGGTCACGTCGGCGATCGCCAGGTCAAACAATCCTGCGGAGGTGATGTGATTGGGCTGATGTTCGCTCATGCGCGGGCAGGAGGGGGAGAGGGCGTCTGCATACGATGTTTCTGCAGAGGACAAATCAGAGAGCGTTGTGAAGCGGGGTCAAATTTCTATTTCATACCCTCTCCCGGGCGATTTGTTACTTCCTGCCGCCTTTCCTATGCTGCAGCGACTCCTCCAGCAGGCTCGGCGCCTGCATTCCCTCCGTGCTCAAAAACGTGCCGTCACTCTCCCTCTGCACATCATCCAGAGTCCACATCACCTTGTCCGGTCCCGCGCTCCGGATCTCCACCCGGTCATGTGACACCGCATGAAAATACAGCGGCACACCCCACCGATCTACAATCTGCCCCTTTGCATTAAAAATCGCGCTCGTTTCCGGGACAAACTTGAGCCGCATGCGGTTCCGGCCTCGAAGCGCCGCCGCGATTTCCTCGTTCGCGCCCAGCGGCAGCGGATCATCCCCCTTCACCAGCAGCGCAAAATTCTCCAGAACATGAGACACCAACGCCAGATCCTGCTGCACCGAGCTGTTCGCCGCGCCGTACCCCTGCAAAATAGTTTCTCCCACCGGCGCCTTTTCCACCTCCGGCATCTTGCTTGCCACTTGAGCCGCCGGCGCCGTGCTCCTGCTGGCTCGCTTCTCTTCCGCACTCGTTCCCGGCTTCGACAGCCACCACACCGCATCGACAATGCAGACTATCGCCGCCACGATTCCAAAGAATAGCTGCCAGCTCCGCTTGCTCATCGTCTCTAGCTCCATGTCCCAGGCCGTAAAAATCCGATCGGCAGCGTGCTCGAGTTCACATTATAGAAGTTTGCAATGTTCGGCAGCACATAGCTCAAATCGCCAGCGCCAACGCCAAACCACCGCAGCAGCTCGCCGAAAAACTGGTCCACACTCGTCGTGGGCATCATGCGCCCGCCGTAGCCCACGTCGTCATTGCTTTCCAGCGTCACGTCCGGAAACGTCCCGTAGATGCGGCCGCCCTGCACTGGTCCGCCCATCACAAAATTGTTGCCGCCCCACGCGTGGTCCGTGCCCCGACCGTTGCTTCTCAGAGTGCGCCCAAAATCCGAAGCCGTGAAGGTGATCACTTCATCCTGCATGCCCAGCGCTTCCATCGCTTTCTGAAAAGCCGTCAGTCCACCATCCAGCGTGGCCAGCATTCCAGCCTCCGCCCTCAGCAGCTCACCATGATGATCCCACCCGCCAAAGCTCAGAAAAATCGTCTGCCGGTGCAGTCCCAGTGACTGCCGGATCGCGATGGTCTTCGCCACCGCCAGCATCTGCCCCGCAAAATAATTGTCCGGAAACAGCGGCGCGATCGCCGAGCCATCATACGCCTGGAAGATTGTCTGAAAATTCTCCTGCAAATCCATGCTCGTCTTCGTCAGCTGTGAGTACGACTCCTGCATCAGGTTGCTGTAATGCTGCGCGATCAGGCTACGGTGCCCGCTGTTTTTCCACGCCCCCGGATTCGCCGGATTACTGTCTGTCGGACTCGAAAGCGACAGCGCCCCCGAATCCGTGATCACAAACTGCTGCGTGCTGTTTCCCACCTGAATCAGATTGTTCCCGCTCAGCGATATGTTCATCGCCGTCGCACCGCTGTTGGCCGTGCTGTGCAGTATGTCCGCCGCACGTCCAAACCATCCACTCGCCTGCGCCATCCCCTGCGGAACCGAGGTCTGCCATTGGTCAATCTGGTCCGCATGGGAGAAAAGCGCACGCGGCAGCGGCGTGTTCCCCGCCAGATACTGCGCCTTCGTCGTCGGCTGAATCAGCGTGCCGATGTTCGAGATCATCGCCAGCCGCCTCTTGCTCGTATCACCACCGATGCCGTTGAACAGCTCCTGAAAGCCTCCGCAGCTCGGGTGCAGTCCATACAGATTCCCATCACTTCCTGCGATCTGATTCAGCGTCTTCAGTGCCGTCCGGTCCAGCGCCAGATTGCCGCGCGACGTGCCATAGTTGGCATAGCGCGCATCATCTCGTGGCACCAGCACATTGAAGGAATCCATCCCCCCGTTCAGGAAAATGCACACCAGCGTCTTGCGGTCGGTTGGCGCACTCTGCGCCGCCGCGCTCGTCGCCAGCCGCAGGTTCAGCATCATGTTCGCCATTGAGACGGAACTCATCGCGGCACACCCCGCACTCCCCAAAAATCGGCGTCGGCTCTGTTTCATGTCAGCATCAGCAAACGGTGGTTTCATCACTTAATCACGGCTCCCTCCGGCGATACCGTGGTCAGATATACGGCCACCTTTGCCCGCGCGGTGGCCTGCTCCGCAGGAATTTGATTGATCGCGTTCACAATGATCGCGCGAGTTGTCACGCTCATGCGCCCGCCGCAGAAAATCAGGTTCAGCTCATCCACCAGCACCTCCGGCGTCCCCGCCAGCGCCGCCGCCCATGTGTAGTCCAGCGGGAAATGATACACTCCCCACATGTGGAAGCCGTCGTCAATGATGCTCCACAGCTTGTTCGGCGTGGAGATCGACGAATAGCTGTCCGTGATCTGAAACACCGGCCCCGCCAGATTGTTCTGCGTCAGCAGTCCTGCCGCCCGATATTCCGGCCGGTAGAAGTTGAACACACTCGGCGAATTCGTCGGCTCCTGCCGAGTGCTCTCATAAAAGTCACCCCAGTCCCACCACACAAAGTTCGGCACGTCACGAATGCCAAACGCCCTCGCCAGCGCCATCGTGCGCATCACCGGCTCCTTCAGCTTGCCATGGGACGCCACATTCTCCGCATACCTCGGATCACGCGCCTCTGCATCCAGCAGGATCGCGCTTACCACCGCCGCCAGGTCGCCGCGCACGCCGCTGCCGTTGTCGATAAACTTGCCCGCCACCCGCTGCACGTACGCCGGCGAAGGATTGTCCGTCACAAGAAACTGAATCAGCTGCTTGCTGATGAATGGCGCGCAGTTCGGATGATTGAAAAGATTGCGGATCGCCTCCGCCACATCGCGCAACGCATCCTCATTCGTCGCCGGTCGTTGCGGCACCACAAAACCGCGCACCAGAGTCTTTGGCGCAAAGTCATGGTAGTCCGCGTGCATCGTCATCGGCGTGCTGTAGTCAGGGTCCGTCCAACCACCATTGCCCCACTCGCGCCCGCCAAACCACAGCCCCGTCATCACCCGCGCCGTCTGTGTGATGTCCGTGTTGCTGTAGGTCGGAATGTTCTGCCCGTTCCCATCCACCTTTCGGCTGCCGTCATTGTTCAGCTCCCACAGCCCGATGCTGAAAAGCTGCATCACCTCACGCGCAAAGTTCTCGTCCGGATATTGGTTGATCTCCGGCTTCGCCTTCTGGTTCCCCACATGGCTCAGGTAGCGCCCCATGCACGGGTGCAGCGTCACGTTCCACAGCACATCGTAATAGTTGCCAAAGGCGTTCTTCACAAAGATGTCATAAAAATTTGCCATCCCCATCGGCTTGTCCGTCAGGTTCGCATCATGCCGGGACGCCACCAGGATCTGGCTCAGCGCAAAGGCCACCCGCTGCCTTAGCTGGTCATCTCCCTGCACTGCGGCTCTCGCAAAGGCGGTCATCATGTTATTGCCAAACAGCAGCCTGGTCTCGTTCGTGTTGTAGGTCGTGTCTGTGTGCGCCCCTTGCACGTCATCATTGATCTTCTGGATGTACGTCGAGTGCAGCGTCGGTGTCTTGCCCATCTGCTCGCTGATCCACGCTGCATACCCGATGCCCTGCACCCGCTCGATGTCCGCCGGTATGGGGCCAAACGTCGCCTGCGTCAGAAACTGCGCCGCATTCGCCCGCGAAATCCCGCTGCCCGTGCTCGCGCCGCTGTCACTGCTTGCAAAGCCCCCGCTCACACTTCCCCCTTGGAAGCGCTCGACGTACGCATAGTAGTCCCCGCTGATCGTCGTCGTCACCGGACTCCCGCTCACCATCGTCGTCACCGTCACCGCGGTATGCAGGCTGTTCGCGCTGTTCGGGTCCGAATGCATCACGTTGATCTCCAGCCAGTCGCTCACTCCATCACCATCCGTGTCCACATCGTTCAGCGCCACCCGGTAAAACTTCTTCTGCCCGCTCAGCGCATTCGCAAACGTCTGCCGCATCTCACTGCCCACCATCGCAGGCGTGCCCGTGGCCGGCGTCCAGTTCAGCAGATCCGTGCTTTGCCACACCTGGTGCTGCTTGTTCGCCGCCAGTCCCCACCTCACGGTGAAGTCGCTGCTGCTGTTCAAAAAGTTCACCCACGGCCGCGACTTCCCATCCAGCGGATTCGTCCCCGCCGTGGCCTCCTGCGCATCTGTAAATCCATCCCCGTCACTGTCCCGTCCGCCTTGCAGCCCGAAGCTGCCCGACCATTGCTCAAACGCATCCGCGATCCCGTTGCCGTTCAAATCCACCCCGTTGATCCCCGCGGGCAGCCCTGTGTAATACGGTGGCTTGCTCAGTGCATTCAGCGGGTCGGATCCCGCCGCCACCTCCACGCCATCCGGCGCCGTATCACCATCCGTGTCGGCCACATGCGGATCAGTCCCCAGCAGCGACTCCCGCAGATTCGTCAGCGCATCACTGTCCGCATCCAGCGCCGCATCCGCAGCCGAGTTCTTGTTAAACCCGTGCCCGTCCTCCCACACATCCGTCATGCCATCCTTGTCCGTGTCCTTGTATGCCGCATACGCCGCCGAATCCGTCAGCGCCGCCGGGCGGAAGAAAAGCTGAATGCCGGGCCGCGTGTCGATCGAAAGCTTGTTCGCCACTCCCGGGTCCGTGTTGTCCTGCCACGTCGCCGCCCCACTGTGCGCACTCGCTGCCAGCGAGCAGTTCGTGAAGGTCACACTGTCCACCACCTGGTTCGTGTCCATGTTCCGAATCTCAAACGCCATCGTCCACGCATTCGGATCATTTCCCGCATTCGTGCCATACACCCGGAACCGCAGCCGTTGGGAGATGTCCATGCGTCCCTGCCCGCTGAAGCCCAGCGCGGCGCGCAGATCCTGCACATACCAGTTCCAGTCCGTGTCCCAGATGTCCGATGTCGGATTGTTCGAATAGCTGAATGCCCCCGCATAGCCCGAATACAAATAGCGCGCCACCCGGTTTCCCGTAAAGCGCAGTCCCATCCGCAGCGAATCCCCGCCTGGAGCCACCGAGTTCGTCACCGCCGCCGTAAACAGGCTGTCCTCCCAGCCCCCCACCGCCGTCTGTCCCTGCGAGTGATCCCACACGATCTGCACATTGTTCAGCGACCAGTCAAACACCCTCGGTGCCGTCGTGATCACCGGCATCAGATACGTCGCGGCCTCTGCCATCATCGGGTCGCTCCCCATCTTCAGCTCCATCGCATCCGTGCGTCCATCCCCGTCCGAATCCGCCAGCAGAGGGTTCGTGAGATCCACCTTCACCTCATCCCCGTCCGTCAGTCCATCCCCATCCGTGTCAGTCAGCAGCGGATTCGTATGGTACGTGTTGATCTCCTCGCCATCCTTCAGCCCGTCGCCATCTGTGTCCGCATTGTGCGGGTCCGTGCTCGCCAGGCATTCCTGCAAATTCGTCGCACCGTCCACATCAGGATCCAGTCCGGCATCTGCTAAATCAGCGCGCAGCTTGGATCGAAATTCCCACCAGTCCGCCATCGCATCCCCGTCCGTGTCCGCCGTCGCGTTCACGATCTGGATCGCATGCAGCGCCACCCCATCAGTGCCATAGCGGTATAGTTTTACGTTGCACGTCGCCGCCGTCAGATTGCGAAACCTCACCACATTGCCCTTCCACGGCAGGCTCTCTGAGGACAATCCCGGCTCGCTGAACTCCGCCTGCGGCCGCGTGGAATTCGCCACGAAATGCCGGTCCGTTCCCGCATCATCATTCAGGCGCACATACCCATGATTGCCGTCCGTGTAGGCACCCACGTAGGCGATCACATCATAATGCGCAAAGCCGATGTTGCTCAGCGTCACGCTCACCGGCGTGTCATCACCCACATTGAGAAAGGCGTTCAGCAGCCGCTGGTTGCTGCTGCCATCATTGCCCGTGTACCACATCCCCGTCGCCGTCCATGCGATGTTCACGTTCGTGTTGGCCCCGGCACTGTCCACCAGCTTGCCCAGGGCAGGGGAGGCCACATCCGTCACATCCCCGTTCACCCCGCCCCATGGCGTCATCAGCCTCGTTTCATTCCAGTTCATCTGCGGCGCATACCCTGTCACCTCCAGCGGCTTGATCACATTGTTCGCCGTTTGATCCGTCGCGAAATGAAAGCCGATCGCATTCGGAAAAGCCGGCGGCTTGCTCGCGCTGCTGCTCGCATCATACCCCGTGCGCAGTTCCCACGCATCCGGCGCCCCGTCCCCGTCCGTGTCCGTCATCAGTGGATTCGTATGGTACACCTTGCCCTCATCACCATCGCTCACCCCATCCACATCCGTGTCCGCCACCAGCGCATTCGTATGATAGGTGTTTGTCTCCTCCCCGTCACTCAGCCCATCGCCGTCCGTGTCCGCTTGGTTCGTATCGGTCCCCAGCGGATACTCCTGCAGGCTCGTCAGTCCATCGTGGTCACCGTCCTTGGCCGCATCCGTGCCATCGCTGTCATTCAGCCCCTGCTCTTCCTCCCAGTACTGCGGCATCCCGTCATGGTCCGCATCCACCAGCGCCGTCGGATTCACTTCAAACGCCACATCATCAAACGAGATCCACGCATCCGGAGTGCCGCCCGTGCGTGAAATCTCCAGCACATTCTCTCCCGCCACCGCGCTCACCTGGCTCGCATCGAAGGACAGCACCAGGCCATCATCATGCGTGAAGGTTTTCGTGCCCACCACCACCCCGTTCATTTTCACCGTGACCTCATGCGTGCCATAGCCCTTGCCACCCACTCCCTGCGCTGGAATCCACCACCCGCCCCAGATCAGGTGAAACGTCAGCCGATACCGCGCCGTCCCCGCCGCCTGCGCCGCGCTTAGATTGAAATGCATCCGCTCATTCGGATCCCCCGCCGTGATCGCCCGCTCAAAATTCGTCCCCACATTCTCACTCACTCCCACCACGCCGATCGGCGCCGGGTAAGTTCCCGCAAAATAATAGTCATCATCCTTCACCGTCGCGCTCCCCGGCAGCGCATTGCTGTTGTAGCTTTCCGCCGCAAACTCATTCGCCGTCCCATCCTGCACCCCTAGCATCCACAGCGTGCTAAACCCCGCCTGCAATGAACTGGTAAAGCCAAGCAGCAATAAAAACGCAGCAATCTGGACTGGATAAAGACGACCGTAGGCTAGGGCGGACATTATGGAAATTTACCACAAAACCTCACAAATCTCCACCCCCTTTGCTGGTTTCAATGTGGTGCTCCCGGTGGGATTCGAACCCGCAACCAAGGGATTATGAGTCCCCTGCTCTAACCGTTGAGCTACAGGAGCGTGCGCACGGAGGAGTGCGATTATGCACCGCAGCGGAGGCGCGGCAACTGATGATCTCGCGCCTTCTACACCGTCCTCTCCGCCTCAATATCAAACAGGAAGTCAAAATCCTCCTTCTGCAGCAGGTTCGTAAACCCGCCTTCGCCCAGCACATTGCTGACCATCAGGTTCTTTTTGTGCTGCAAGGTCATGATCTTTTCCTCGATCGTGTTCTTCGTCAGCATGCGGTACGCCATCACCGGCTGCGTCTGGCCGATGCGGTGCGCACGGTCAATCGCCTGGTTCTCCACCGCGGGATTCCACCACGGATCATACAAAATGACATAAGACGCCGCAGTCAGGTTCAAACCGCTGCCGCCCGCCTTGAGCGAAAGCAAAAACACGCTGGCGCTCTCATCTTCCTGGAAGGCTTTCACGATGCCCGCACGATCCGTGCTCGCTCCCGTGAGCCAGTGATACGGCAGCTTCATTTCCTCCAGCTTCGTACGTATGATCTTCAGCATTGAGACAAACTGGCTGAAGAGCAGCACCTTGTGGCCTTCGTCATGCAGTTCCTGGATAAGCTCCAGCGTGGAGGTCAGCTTCGCGCTCTCCTCATTCTCCGCGGTTTTGTCGATCAGGCCCGGATGGCAGCAGATCTGCCGCAGTCGTGTCAGCGCTTGAAGAATCGCGAAGCGGCGACGGTTCACCATGTCAAAGCCGGAGCTGTTCAGCACCATCAGCTGCGCACGTGCCAGCTCTTCCTTGTACAGCTCCGCCTGCCGTCCGCTCATCTCGCTCAGCAAGTTTTCTTCGCTGCGCGAGGGAAGGTCACGCGCCACCTGCGACTTTGTGCGTCGCAGCAGGAAGGGACGCAGCCTTGCCGCCAGTCGCTCCGAGGCACGCGGATCTTTGCGGCGGTCAAAATGACGGTGAAAGTACGCCCGCTCACCCAGCGCTCCAGGAGTGGCAAAAGTCATGAGGCTCCACAAGTCGAGCAGCCGGTTTTCCAGCGGCGTACCTGTCAGCACCAGGCGGTTGTCCGCACGAATCTGTCGCGCGGCCTTCGCGGCCTTCGAGTCCGGATTCTTGATCTGCTGCCCTTCATCCAGAATCGCGGCCAGCCAGCGCACCGCAGCAAGTTCGCCATCAAAGCCGCGCATCTGCGCATAGTTCATCACCACCACATCGATCTGCGTCATCACCAGGTTCAGATCAAACAGATCCTTCTCATGCAGCACCAGCACGCGCAGATCAGGTGAGCCTTTTTTAAACTCCAGCGCCCACACATCCAGCACCGATTTCGGACACACTACCAGCACCGGCAGGTGCGGTCCGTCTGCTTTCTTGCGCGACCGCAGCCACAGCACCCACGTGATGGCCTGCAGCGTTTTACCCAGGCCCATGTCATCCGCCAGGATGCCGCCGAAGCGGTTTGAGGTCAGGTAGGTCAGGAAATGGAAGCCATCCACCTGGTACGGCCGCAGCGTCACATTCAGGCCCTCCGGTACTGGCGGCCGTGCATCCAGCTTCGCCTCCTCCATGCGCTCCACGATTTTCCCCCAAGCCTTCGGATTCACGATCTCCGCCGCATTCTCCTGCGCCAGCTGGCGCCAGTGCAGGCGATGCGTCTCGTCGCTGTGCTCATTGAGGTCGATGCCCAGCCGGTCCAGCATCTCCTGCTGTTCCTCGCTGAGCTCCAGCTTCACTCGGCGCCACGAGCCATCGGCCAGACGCACGAAGTCTCCCTTCGCTGCGATCAGGCGGCGGATGTCCGCAGGCTTCAAATCCATGCCGTCAATGTCAAACACCACGCGCAGGTCCAGCCAGTCGATGCTCCCCGCCTGCGTGGCCTCCAGTCTCACACGTGCGATCAGCGGATCGGCCAGGATGGTCTTCAGGCTGTCATCCGTCTTGAGGTTCACGTTCTCCGGCAGCTTTGTGGCCCAGGCATGAAACACATCCGGGAAATCCTTCGCCATGCGCACACGCCACGCGTCGTTCTCCATGTCCCACGTCCGCCGCAGCTGGTTCATCAGCTCCTCCGCATCCCTCAGGGCGCGGCGGTCACGGCACACGATGGCGTCGCTGTCGCTTTCAGCCGTTTTTTTTTCATCCACCGGCTGCCAGCCGGAAAAGCGCAGCGTCTCACGCACGCGCCCTTCGCCATCGACGGCTTCGGCTTTGAACGTCACAAACTCCGCCCCGCTGGAATGCGAGGTCTTCGCCAGGCAGGCGGCGGAAATGTTCACATGCAGGTCTTCATGCCGCACGCGGCTCTTGATCGCGTCCGGCACCGGAATGTCGATCTCACGCATGAAGGAGATGCCCTCCGCCGTGGCCAGCGCCTCCAGCGGCATCGTGATGGCGGCGTCCAGCCTCGAGTCATCATGCAGCCATACGGGTCCGGGGAACAGCGTTTCCGAACTCAGGTAAAAAGTCTGCACGCCACGCAGAATCCGCAGTGGCAGCGGGGCGGGGGTGCCATCGGCCAGTTCGAGTTGCAGTGTCAGATTCAGCCCGTTGGCGCTCAGTCGCGCCACCCAGCGCAAGGATTCCATCACCTGCTGAAACGGCACTTCGTCACGCGTGATCATGCGCTCATGCAGCGCCGGCTGCTGAAACAGAGTGGCCAGCCATTGCGCATGATGTTTGGACTCCAGCCGGAACGAATCATTCCAGTCTTCCTCGCTCTGCGCCAGGCACGACACAAACAGCAGCTCGGAGCTGCCCGAGGTCACAATGCGCCCGTCGCGATGATCGCGGCGCAGATTGTCCAGCAGCGCCGCATCCACTGTGGCATACGGAGACGGCGTCTCGCCTTCCAGGCGCATTTGCAGGCGCGCATCATTCACCGTGATCAGCAGGCGGAAATCGCACACGCGCGGCGGTTGCCGGTGCGTTTTCCGGTCGTCCTGGCGTGAGTCAATGAATTCACGGATGCGCTTCTGCCATGTCGGCACCGTGCTGGCATGACGCCACTCACGCAGCGTTTCGCGCGTACCATCAATGTCTGACATCCCGCGCAGGAAAGCTGGCACAGCCAGTCCTTTGTCTGCCAGCGCCAGCGCGATGTAGTTCCAAAACTCACGCAGGGACTTTGGCGCTTCCGGCCACAGCACCACCGGCTCCAGGCTCTGAATCGCCCACTTCGGATGCAGACGCACCATGTCCTGGTCGAAAATCTTGCCCGTCAGGCGCACGCGCTCGTAGCGCTTCTCCATCTTGCTCAGGTAATTCTCTTCATCCGGAGTCAGCGGCCGCTCCAGCTTGGCCGTGAGCTGATGCTCAAAGTCTTCCTCCTCCACTGGCGGCAGTGGCAGCGTGCCCCGCGCCTCACGGCGTTGCACTGCCACCAGCGTCGTGCACAGCGCCAGGTCTTCCAGCTCCTGATCGTCATCCACATCTGTTTCGCCATGCCAGCCGTGCTCCCCACGCAACCAGCGCACCTGGGCCGGGCGGTCATCCAGCCGCACCTCCGCCATCATTTCATCTTCCAATAGTTCCAGTCCCCTCACTGCATCATCATCGACGAGGCGTTCGGCCTCCTGACGGGTGCGAGCGTCGAACGGGCGGAGCAGAACGGGAAGATTGGAAATAAGGCTGGTCATGCGCGGAGTTAAGACCCGCGCCGGGCTGCGGCGGGGGAACCGGAGCGATAGCACGGGGAGTGGCTTTTGGGAAACGACGAATGCTGAATTTCCGCGCTGCAAAGTCTTGTTTGACAGCGCATCCTCGCCAATCACAACTGCATGTTTGCCCCCGTCCTGACTCCCGAAGGTTTCCTTTCACACGAAGGCGTGGCCGACTCCTCTGCTGACAGGAAGATCGCCGCCGCTGGCGCACCCGCCGCCACTTTGCGGGTGCTGGGCACAGATCTGCTCACTGCCGAACTCGATCCTCCCTGGAGATGGCTGCGCGAATTTGCCCGCTTGTTCTTCACCCGCCTTTGCCAGACCAAGAATGCTCTGACCACCTCAGTATTCAATGAACGCGAAGCTTTCATTGCCACGGCACCGCCCTTCGCCGGCGCCGAATACCTCACCCCAGATGTCCTGGAGCGCTGGTGGCTCGATCTCGCACAGCACATCGCCAGTCTGTCCGCCGCGCACGGCATTGAGGCGTGGCTCCGCGAAGAGTGCCCCGCATGGCATGTCGTCGGTCGTGTGACTTTTCACCTCGCGGAGAATAAAACGGACACTCAGCGCCCTTTCGCCTTTCTCGCCACCTTCACCGAAAAACTCAGCGCCACCGGCCAGCCCCAGCACCTTCCCCTTGCGCGAGCCCTGCAGCTCTATGCCGGGCAGAAAGATCAGGCCGCCCTCAACGCACTCCTGGCCCCCGTCCGCACCGCGGCAGAGAAATCCAAGCTTCTGCGCGAGTGGCTGGAGACCAAGCGCCTCTTCCAGCCCATGGCCATGTCGCCGCAGGAAGCCTTCCGCGTCCTGCGCGACACCGCCGTTTTTCAAGATAGCGGCATTGTCATGAAGCTTCCAGACTGGTGGCGCAGCGGCAAAGGACCGCGCCCCGCCGTCTCGGTGACCATCGATGCCCCCAAGCAATCCTCCCTCCATGCCGGTGCCCTGTTGCAATTCAAAATCGCCGCCAGCATGGACGGCGAACCCCTCACGGATGCCGAATGGGAAAAGCTGCTCAGCGCGGACACGGGCCTCGTCTCCCTGCGCGGCCGCTGGGTGGAAGTCGATGGCGCCCAGTTGCAGCAAGTCATGTCCCACTGGGAACGGGTGCAGCATGCTGCGGGAGAAGGCGGCATCGGCTTTCTCGATGGCATGCGTCTGCTCGCGGGTTTTGATCCACGCCTCCAGGCAGTAGAGGAAGAAAACGCAGAGACGGTGCATGACTGGAGCGACATCATCGCGGGCAAGAATCTGGCAGCAATTCTTCAGCAAATGCGCGATCCCGTTGCATCGCCGCCGCCGCCCAATCTCCTGGCCACCCTGCGCCCCTATCAGCTCAAAGGATTTTCCTGGCTCCAGTTCATGAGCCGCCTCGGCCTCGGCGCTTGTTTGGCGGACGACATGGGCCTTGGCAAAACACTGCAGGTTATCGCGCTGCTGCTTGCGCGGCAAAAGGACAGGAAAGCCCCAGGCCTTCTCGTCGTGCCCGCCTCGCTCGTGGGCAACTGGAAGGCCGAGATGGCGAAGTTCGCTCCGGAACTGAGATGCTTCATCGCGCATCCTTCACAAACCGCCCGCGAGGAGCTGGACTTTGCAGTGAAGCAGCCCGCCGCAGCCCTGCGTGGGTATGACGCCATGCTCACCACTTATCAGTTCCTCCAGCGCACCGAATCATGGCAGGCCCATCCGTGGAGCCTCGTCATCCTCGATGAAGCCCAGGCCATCAAAAACCCCGGCAGCGCCAGCACCAGAGCCGTGAAGCGTCTGCAGGCTCCGGCTCGCATCGCCCTCACCGGTACACCGGTGGAGAATCGCCCCGGCGATCTGTGGAGCCTCTTTGATTTCCTCAATCCAGGCCTTCTCGGCGCCTCTGCCGCCTTCGCATCTGCGGTAAAAAGCTGCGCCAAAAGCAGCACCGGTTTTGCACCTCTGCGCAAACTCGTGCAGCCCTACATCCTGCGCCGCATGAAGACGGATCGCAGCATCATCACGGATCTGCCCGACAAGATTGAAACCAAGGCATACTGCGGCCTCACCAAGCGTCAGGCCACCATCTATGCGAAGCTCGTCGATCAGCTCGCCAAAATGCTCGCTGACAAAGAGATGGAGCCCATCAAGCGCCAGGGCCTTGTGCTCGGCTTCCTGCTCAAGTTCAAACAAATCTGCAACCACCCCAGCCACTGGAACGGCGACGGCGCATGGAATCCGGAAGACAGCGGTAAATTCGCGCGCCTCGCGGAAATTTGCAGCGAGCTCGCCGAACGCCGTGAGCGCGCCCTCATCTTCACCCAGTTCCAGGAAACCTGCGATCCCCTCGCCCGTTTCCTCGCCACCGTCTTTGGTCGCGAAGGTCTCATCCTCCATGGCGGCACAGCGGTGAAGAAGCGTCCGCAGCTCGTGGAATCCTTCCAGCAGCCCGGCGGTCCGCTCTTCATGGTCATCAGCGTCAAAGCCGGCGGCACCGGGCTCACTCTCACCGCCGCCAGCCACGTCATCCACTTTGACCGCTGGTGGAATCCCGCCGTGGAAAATCAGGCCACCGATCGCGCCTTCCGCATCGGACAGAAGAAAAACGTCATGGTCCACAAATTCGTCTGCCAGGGCACCATCGAAGAACGCATTGATGCGTTGATCGAAGAGAAGATGACCCTGGCCCACGACCTCATCACCGGAGAGGGCGGTGCCGAGAAACTCATCACCGACATGGGCGCCGAGGAGCTTCTCGACTTGGTGAGGCTTGATGTGAATGCAGCGGTCGTGTAAAAGGCACTCATGTGGTGGTCCTACCAAGATGTGGAAGAGCAGAAAGCCCGCGTGCAGCGCGAGATCGCGAAGCGGAAGAAGCGTGGCGAAAAATTCGAGGCTCTGCCCGCTCCAGCAGGTCAGAAAAAACTGAGCACCACTTTCTGGGGCCAGGCCTGGTGCCGAAACCTGGAGTCATATCAGGACTATGAAACGCGCCTGCCCCGTGGTCGCAGCTACCTCCGTCAGGGCAAGGTTTACGATTTGCAAATCGAGCCTGGAAAGCTTGTGGCAGTGGTGGCGGGTTCGGAACTCTATGATACCAGCATCACCATCCTGCCGTTGCCGAAAAAGCAGTGGCAGCACATCGTGGAATCGAGTGCGGGGCAGGTGGGTTCCATGCTCGACCTCCTCGCCGGCAAGCTGGGCGATGGCCTCATGCAGGTGCTTACCGATCCAAACGACGGTCTGTTTCCAAAGCCAAAGGAAATCCGCTTTAACTGTTCCTGTCCCGACCATGCAGACATGTGCAAGCACGTCTCTGCGGTGCTATATGGTGTAGGCGTGCTTTTGGACACGAAGCCCGAACTCCTCTTCACCCTCCGTGGAGTGGATCAGGCCGAGCTCCTCTCCAATGCCAGCAGCTCCGTGCTCACGAATCTCTCTGCAGAGTCAGGCGATCTCGCCGGAGCCGACCTCTCCGCCATCTTCGGCATCGACCTTGGCTCAGCCATCGCCGCCGAAGAACCACCTCCGGTCGCAACCAAACCCGCCAGGAAAAAAGCTCCTGCAAAAAAGGCGGTGAAGAAGACTCCGAAAAAGCGCAGCCAATAATCGGACCGTTCCGGGCCCGTCTGATTTCCTGAGTGAGGGCTGCAACTGCCCCACCTCACTTCACGTGCATCACCCCGCGCATGATCACCCAATGCCCCGGGAATGTGCAGACATAGGGATAATCCCCCGCCTCCTTCGGAGCAGTGAAACGCAGCACCTCCGAGGCATTCGGATTCAGCAGTTTCGTGTGATGCAGAATCTTGTCCGTTGCCGGAATGAAATCCTTTTTAATGCCTTCCGGGTCCTTCGCCATTTCGTTCCCCGCCAGCCCGATCTCCTCCGCGCTGCCCGGCTTGCAGATGGCCAGGTTGTGAGCCGTCGCATCAGGATTGTTAAAGACAAGGCTCACCGGCTGCCCTGCCTTCACGCTGAACTCCGTTTTGTCAAACAGCATGCGCTCGCGCACGCAGTTGATGGTGACTTTGGCCACGCCCGGCTGCTTGTCGAAGGCCGTTTCCTCCACCGTCTTTTTCTTCTCAAACGAGCTGCGCTTGTAGCTCGCCGCGAAGGCGTTCATAAACGCCGTGATCTGGGCATTCTCATTCGCCTTCCAGTGCCGTGAAAGCGCCTCGCTGCCCAGGGATGTGCGCACCGCATACGTCAGATGCTCGCTCATCGGCTTGTCGAGCACGCCCAGCACCGCATCCAAAGCCTCCGCCGTTCCGATATAACTCGCAGCAATGACCGCCTCCATGCGGACGATTCCGTTGTCATCATTCGCCCGGGCACGCAGCAGAGCGATGCGTTCTGGCAGGTCGATGTAGCGAAGCTGCGTCGTAGCAGCAGCGCGCGCATGATGCTCCTCACAGTTCAGCAATTCCGTCAGCAGCGCCACATTCTCAGTGCCAATCGTTCGATAAGTCCAAAGCGCTTCGAGCTGATGATGCCGGAACCGCGCATCCTTCGTGTCGAGCTTCGCCACCCAGCCATCGAGTGCAGCCTTGACCTCGGCGCCGTCACGTTCGTGCAGCTCACGCTTGGCCTGGTAGCGCCAGCGGTAGTGCGGGCTCTTCAAAAGCTCCAGCAGCGCAGGGACTGGCGCACCCGCCACCACCGGCGCCTCCGCCAGCTTTGCTCCCTTCGGCACAATGCGCCAGATGCGCCCGCTGGTACGCAGGCGGCGTGGATCGCGCAGCGAGTACTGCGCATGGCCCTTGATCGGGTTGTACCAGTCGCAGACGTAGAAGTCACCGCGCGGGCCCACCTTCACATCCGTGGGGATGAAGCTCAGATTGGTGGAGAAGATGAGATCGCCCAGCTTCTTCTCTTCATAGTGATCATCCATCTCGATCCACTGATGCATCTCGATGTTGTTCGTCGGCTTGTACCGTGCCTTGATAAATCCGCCCTGCAGCTCCTGCGGCCAGAAATCGAAATCGACAAACTCCTGCCCGCAGGTGCCGGAATAAGCTGGCATTTTCCCCGCGCTGGGATGCTGCTCCGGATACGGTGGATTCGTCGCATGAAAGGCGCTGGCAAAAATGGGATGACTGGCCACATGATGCCCCCAGTCATCAAAGGTCACTCCCCACGGATTCGTGCTTGGGTAGCTGCCAAAGGTGCCCAGCTTTTGCGTACTCGTGCGCAGCCGGAACCATCCGGAATTGTCCAGCCGCACCGGGCCGTAGGCCGTCTCAATCTGCGAGTGCAGGAAGATCGAGTCACGGATGATGAGATCGCCATCCGGGCTCCAGACAAAATCATGCAGAGCATGGTGGGAATCCTCCGTCCCGAATCCGGTGAACACCTGGCGTGAGAAGTCCGCTTTGCCATCGCCATCTGTGTCTTTGAGAAAGGTCAGGTGCGGCTCATCCGAGACATACACACCGCCATCACCAAACTCAAAGGCCAGCGGAATGTGCAGCCTGTCCGCCCACACGGTCGATTTGTCGGCACGCCCGTCGTTATTCGTGTCTTCCAGAATGATCAGCCGGTCATGCGGCTCCTGCCCAGGATAGAGATGGGGATACGCCTGAGACGTGCTTACCCACATGCGCCCCCGCGTGTCCCAGCGGATCTGAATGGGGTTCGCGATCTCCGGAAACTGCTCCTCGCTCGCGAACAGGTTCACTTCAAAGCGCGGGTCCACCTTGAAGGCCGCAAGTTCATTCGCTGGAGTCATCCACTCGTTCGCGCCCTTGCTCTCCTTCGTCTCGGGCATTTCAGGCACATTCGAGTCGTCCACCTTCTTGCCCGCAAAGCTCTGCCCCCGCGCGATGGCCCACACACGCTCGTCACGGTTCGCCACCATCACATCAAAGCTCCGCATCGCCGGCAGGAAATCGAGATAGCCGTAGTCCTTGTTGCGGTCGCCTGTGTAGTAGAAGCCGTTGAGCGGCCGGTAGCGCTGGAAAAACTGCCGGTTTCTGTCGGCAATGGCCGCACGCAGTTCCGGCGAGGTTTCCGGTGCGCTGACTTCAAACGTCGCCCGATACAGCGCCTCGCCAAACACAGCATACCCCGCATCCTCCAGATGCACGCCATTAAAGGTCAGCCCCTTTATTCCCGGCAGCATCGCCTCAAACACATTCGCAAATCCCACCTTCTCCGCGGCGGCCACTTCGCCCATCGCTTTGGTGTAGGCGGCGAGACTTGCATTGTTCATGTCTGCTGCCGGCACCCCTGGCACATTCTCATTCGCAATCGGAGACACCAGCACCACACGAGGTCCCGTTTTCCCATTGTAGGCATGCGTCTTCAGCTCCTGCACCAGCGCTGTGAGTCGCAGCTTGAAATCCGCCAGTTTCTCCACTCCGCCAAACGACTCATTGAACCCAAACGCCGCAAAGATCACATCCGCCTTCTGCGCATGCAGGTGTTGGTTCAACGTGCCAAAGTTCGTCGGCCTCGGCATCAGGTCCACTTCATCCGCCGCCCACGCCAGCGTGCGCACCACCAGCTGCTTGTCCGCATGCCCCTTCAGCAGCATCGCCTCGAAATGCGGAAACTGTGCTCCGCGATCAAACAGCGTGTTGCCAATGAACACCACGTGTTCGCCCTTCTGAAGAGCAAGCGGCAGCGTCGTCTCCACCGCCTTGGTTACGGGAGGCAGCGGCGCGGTTTTTTCCTCCATGTAGTACTTCAGCAGTGCCGGGTCTTCAGGGGGCGGCGGCTTCCCCGTGTCCGTGTTCTTCGCATCCAGCGGATTGATTGCCATGGCCGGACTGCGGGACGGCTTTTTGTTTTGAGCTTCAGCATGGGGTGCGAAAAGCGCGAGAGCGAGGGGAAGCAGGAAGGCGGCTGGCTTGGTCATAAGGCAGATGCAAAGGAACGTGGACAGGCAGTTCTTTTATCTCCCATCAGGAGCCACGTCCGGACAAAAAAAGGCGGGCCATTTCTGGCCCGCCTGAGGTTGATACGAGAAAAGGAATTTCCGTTTACTTCACATGCATCACCCCGCGCATGATGAGATAATGCCCCGGGAAGGAGCAGATATACGGGTAGTCTCCCGGCTTCGCAGGGGCCGTGAACTCAATGACCTCCTCCTTGCCGTTGTCTAGCAGCTTGCTGTGCCATAGGATTTCCTTGTTCTCAGGGATGAACCCCGTCTCGAAGCCCTTGGCACCCAGCGCCATTGCCTGCATCGCCACCTCATCTGCCTTGCCTGGGTTTACCAGCAGGATGTTGTGAGGCATGAAGTCCGGGTTGGCGAATGTGAGTTTCACCTTTTTGCCAGCCTTCACATTCAGCTCCTTCACATCATACATCATGCGCTCCGGCAGTGTGGCCACTCGGATCGTGGTAAGCTCCGGCGTGTCGCTCAGCACCCCTGACTTCTGCGCCTTCTCCTCCTTCTCACCGGCGATCACGCCGCCGTGCATGGATGCCTCCACGTTGAACCACAAATGCTGCACCACATTCGCCGCGTTGCGGGCATGCAGCTCAGGAGACTTCTGAAGCTGGCCCAGCAGCGCCACATTCCGCACGTTGTGCTGCTGATGGATCCACAGCGCCTCCAGCAGATGATGCGCGTCTTCCTTCTTGTTCGGATCAAACTGCTTCATCCAGGTCTTGGTGGCGGCAATGACTTCCTTGCTGTCGCGTTCACTGAGCTCGATGTGCGTGCGGTGCCGCACTCCGTCCGTCGGATGCTTCAGATTCTCCAGCAGCGCCGGGATCGGCTGCCCATCAATCGGCACGATCTTCTGCAGCGGACGGCCCGTGGCCGTGATGCGGTAGATGCGTCCATGCTTGTGGTCACGATTCGGGTCACGCACATTGTGCTGCATGTGGCCGATGATCACGTTCTGCCAGTCGCTCAGATAAAGAGAACCGTCTGGCGCAAACACCGCATCGCTCGGGCGGAAGTTCTTGTCGCCGCTCATGAGGAAACCGCGCGAGGTCTCCGTGGTCACGCTGCCATCTGCCTGCGTCACTTTCACCGTCAGTTCATCGCCCGCAGGCTCACCCCACACGGTGCCTTTCTCGCCATCGCGTTCGAGATGGTAATGCTTCACCCCGAGGAAGCCGATCACGTTGCAGATCAGAAAGTCCCCCTGCATTTCGTCTGGGAAATGCGTGCTGCTGACGACTTCGCTGGCGGTCACGGGGCGCACTTCCTTTTTCAGCAGTTCGTACATCTTGAAGCCGCTGCCCTCCGGCCGCACCTGATAGGCGCGTCCACCGGTGCCGTCCGTCGCATACTGGTAGCCCCAGGAGTCAAACGAGGTCCCGTGTGGGTTGGGCGAATTCGTCGCATGCAGGGCAATGGTGAATCGGCGCGGATCAAACCGATACATGGCGGAGGCTCCGGTGTTCAGGGAGGGCCCCCATGGGTGTTCATAATTGTGCTGCATGAAGACCCCGCTCTGCCAGTAGATGCCGCCATCCGGCCCATAGATGAGGTTGTTTGCTCCATGGTGCGTGTCGGAGCTGTCCAGACCCATGAGCATGATCGTTTGCACGTCCGCCTTGTCGTCGCCGTCGGTGTCCTTCAGGAAAAGGATTTCCGACTGCCTCGTCACCAGCACGCCGCCGTTCCAGAACTCAAAGCCCAGGGGGTTCTGCACGCGCGCAAACTCCGTGGCGCGATCAGCGCTGCCATCATTGTTGTCATCATGCAGGATGACCAGTGCGTCTTTCATCTCTTTAAGCGGCTCCCACTTCGGATAGGTCGGCCACGCGGCCACCCACAGCCGGCCCTTCGTGTCAAACTGCATCTGCACCGGATTGGCGATCTGCGGAAAGCGTGACTCATCAGCGAAGAGATGAATCTCAAATCCTTTCTTGATCGCGATCTGCTTGATGGATTCCTCGCCGTTCAGATACTTCAGCGTGCCCTCCTTCTGCGCGCTGCTGCTCTTGCTGCCACCGCCCACATTGGAGATCACCGGCACAGGCTTTGGCACGTTGCTGTCGTCGATCTTCTTGTCGCCGCCATTGATGCGTGCCCACACGCGCTCGTCGCGGTTCGCGGTCATCACATCCAGCATGGAAAGCTCGTGCTGCAGCACCACGGCGTTGTTCTGGCCGTCCACAAAGCTCAGCGTGGAGCGGCTGCCCCACACATCGTTGCCGTCGGAGGCATGGTAGCGGTTGTACCAGTGCAGGTCCTTGTCCATCACCGCCTCACGCAGCGCCTCCATGGAGGGCGATGCGCTCACCGTCTTGCCCAGCAGAGCCTTCGCAATCACTTCCGCAAGCTGCCGGTCACCTTCGATGGAAAGATGCACGCCATTGATCGTCAGCGGTTCCTTCGCTGCCTTGAACAGCTCCAGCGAGGGATGATACAAATCCACAAACGCCACACCTGTTTCCTTCGCCGCCGCTTCAGTCGCCTTCGTGTACGCCTCCAGCTGCGCATTGTGCGCCTTGCCGTCCGGCACGTTCACATTGCGCGTGTCTTCATGCGCGATGGGGCTGAACAGCACGATGCGCGGGAAACTCTTGCCGTTTGCCTTGCTGCCGCGCGTCTTCTTCACGAACTCCACCAGCTGCTTCTGAAACTCCTCCGGCTTGTTGTCATAGGATTCGTTGTACCCAAAGAAACCGAACACCACATCCGCCTTCACATGCCGCAGGTAGTCCGTCATGTGTGTGGCGCCGCTGCTGCGCGGGTAGCTGTTCGGGCGGTCGCCGCTGGTGCTCATGTTGCGGAAGTGAACCTGCATCTCCGGCATCTGGCTCTGCAGCAGCGTCTCCATCCAGCCATCATGCTGCATGCGGTCCGGAAGTCCGTTGCCCAGAATCGCCACGACATCACCTTTGCCAAACGCAAACGGCACCGGATCTTTATAGTCCGCAGGCACTTCAGCCAGTTCAGGTTCCTTCGCGGCAGGAGCACCACCGCCACGGCTGGATTTCTCTGCTGCTCTGCCCGGCTTCCCTTCGTAATTCAGATAGGTCAGCTTGCCACCGCTCTTCACATCAATGGTCATTGTCTCCGGTCCGGCGACGTTTTTGATCTCAAACACGGGTTTGCGAGCTTCATCGAGCAGCGAGAGAGTGAAGTCCCCCAAACGGTCTGAAAAGCCTCGGCGGCTCCACAGTCCGATCGTGTCGATCACCTGACTGGAGCCCAGATCAATTTCCCACCACGGATTCGGCTGGTTCTCCTTGGTATGCGTCTGGCCGCCCTTGCCCCAGTCCGAGCTCTTGTTGCCATCAATGGCCTTCTCCGCCACTCCGCCGTTGGTCGTTGTCGATTGAGAAGCCTTGCCACCCTTCGCCACATTCTTGCCGCCGCTCATCACTTCGATCTCCGCGATCTGCAGGCAGCGTTTGTCTCCGGGAATCTCGATGCGCACATAGCGCGCCGGCTTGCCCGTATTCACAGCCGGCTTGGCAGCAGCATCGCTCGTAGCTTTCGCCGCGGGCTTCGTCTCAGCCCTCTTGCGGCTCTTGGTGTCGTGATTCGCCGGAATCACCGAGGCAAACCCTGCATACATCTCCGGCTTCACCCCATGGGCATACGCGCCGCCGCCAAACGTGTTCGGCTCAAACGGTCCCACAAAAGCCACATTCAAATCCGGCTTGATCGCGTCCTCCATGCCCAGCGCCCAGAAGATCCCGTTCACGACCATGCGGCGGTAGCCTTCATTGGTGATGTCTTCAGACGTCCCATAAAGCGTGGTGAAAACACGCCCCGTCTTGCCCGAGGTGGATTTATAAGTCCGCGTCCACTCGCTCGGCATCGGCGGCTTCGTGCTGTCTGCCGGCGAATCCTTCGTCATGCCATTGAGTGGCTGCGCCATCGTCAGAATCTCGCCATCCGTCGGCTTGCCCACATAGCCGCCCGCCTGCACCCAGATGTCCTTCACTCCTCGCAAAATCGGGTGACCTGCCTTGTCCGGCATGATGGCAATGCGCGTGCTCTGCTTGTGATTCGTGCCGTAATGGCCCACCCAGGTCTGTCCCAGCACCTGATGGCCAAAGCCCAGCTCATAACCCGCCACCTTGCTGTCGTACGAATACTTCGCGTATGGATCATCCTTCGTTGTCTTGAAACCGTGCGTCGCCGTGCGCAGCCCCACCACCGGACCGCCTCGTGCCAGATAGGCGTCAAGGTGCTTCATCTGCTCCGCCGGGAACTGCTGAAAGCGCAGAAACACCACCGCAAGATCCGCCGTGTCCAGCGCCTCCATCCCTGGCATGTTAGCCACTTCACCTGCCACGATGTCCCCCTCTTTGTCGATGTCGAACAGCACCGTGCACTTGAAGCCCTGGTGCTTCGCCAGCAGTCGCGCAATCGCCGGCAGCGACTCCTCAGAGCGATACTCATGATCCCCCGCGAGGAAGACAATGTGCTTGCCCTTGCCCGGCCCTTCCGTGCCTTCATAGACAAGAGGTGCGGCGCTCGCAAAAGTCACCAGCGAGAATAGACTGAGCAGGATGGCGGTTGGTCGGATCATAAGAGGTGGGAGCAAACGTGTGAAAACGGTGGGGTATCTCGCGGCACCGCGCGAAACCGGACAAATTTAAATAAAGAATCCTCTTCGCAGTCCCGCGCCGCCCCTGCCCGTCGTTATTTCCCCATCATCGATGACACCCCTACCCACCTCCGAAACCGACCTCCTCCGCGCCGCCTATGCCGCCTTCAATGCCCGCGATATCGCCGCCGCCCTTGCCCTCATGACCCCGGACGTGGCCTGGCCGCGAGCCTTCAAAGGCGGCTTCGTCGAAGGTCCCGAAGCCATTCGCGCCTACTGGACCGAACAGTGGAGCGAGATCGATCCCCACGTGGAGCCCATTTCCTTCGCTGCCGAATCCACCGGCTGCATCCTCGTCACCGTCCATCAAATCGTGCGCGCTCTCTCCGGCGCGGTACTCGCAGACGCACAAGTCGCCCACCGCTTCACGCTGACCCACGGCAAAATCCAAAAGATGGAAGTCGCCGTTACTTCCGATAGTCCGCCCCTGTGAGGCTCTTCAGCACAGACTCCTGCCATTCGCGCAGGCCTTTCTCCAGCTTTTTCACCACCTCAGGTTGCTGCTCCCGCAGGTCCGTCTTCTCAGCGGGATCCGCCACCAGATCAAACAGCTCCTGCTTCACCGTGCCGCCCTTCTTCGCTTCATGCACCACCAGCTTGAAGCGCCCGTCAATTATCGCACGCGGCCCCTGGTAGTCGCTCTCACTGACTTCTGTGTGTTTGAAGTTGCTGAAATCGCGTGTCGCTTTTCCACCCGCCTTCTTCGCCAGCGGCGTCGTTCCCTCCTGCAGCTTCGGATCAATATACGGCTCGCCCTTCTTTAAATGACTCGTGTCAAACTGCCACACCCACAGCGGTTTCGCACGCTCCGTCACCTTCCCATCAATCACCGGCAGCAAATCCATGCCATCGATCGGCCGCTCCGGCAGCGCCTGACCCGTGAGAGCGCACAGCGTCGGCAGCAGATCGCTGGTCGTGGCGCGCGCTTTGGTGCTGCGCGGCTGCGGAATGCGCGCCGGCCATTCAATCAGTCCCGGCACCAGCACGCCCCCATCATAGACCTGCCCCTTCACACCTCGATGCGGCAGCACCAGCGAGGCATCCGGTGAGGTCCCGTTGTCGCCGCAGTAAAACAGCAGCGTGTTCTCGCGCAGCCCCGTCGCCGCCAGGTGCTTCCTCAGCGTGCCAATCGCGCGGTCCATCGCCGTGATCTCCGCATAGCGTTCGCGCAGCACCTCGCCTTGTGTTCGCGTCGTCGGGCCTCCCGTTTCATTCGAGGTCAGCCGCACTTTCTTGTCCTTGTACTTCTCCGGCAGATCATCATACAGCGCCAGATCCTCCGGCAGCCCGCTGTACGGCTCATGCGGAGAGCCAAACCACACCACCGTGAAAAACGGCTGCTTCGCCTTGCTCGCCCGATCAATGAACTTGATCGCCTCGCCGATCACCACCGCGGAGCCCTCTCCCTGGATCACCTCCGGCGCTCCGCCATTGCGAGAAAGCGAGGGATTCAGCTCAAAGAAATTATCGTGCGACACCCACTCATGAAACCCCATCGCACCCGGACTCGTCGGCGACTCCGCCTTCACCGGCCCCAGATGCCATTTCCCAAAATGCCCGCAATGATACCCCGCCTTCGCGAGCACATGCGCAATCGTGATTTCCTCCGGCCGGATCGAGAACCCTGGATTGAACGTCCCCATCCGGTTCGGGTGCCTTCCCGTCATAAAGCTGGCCCGTGTGGGCGAGCAGCTTGGATGCCCCGCATAAAAATTCTCAAAGCGGAAACACGTCTTCGCCATCTCATCCAGCACCGGCGTCTTCACATGCGGGTGTCCATTGTAGCCCGTCTCTTCCCAGCCATGATCATCGCCCATCATCAGAATGATGTTCGGCGGAGCATCCGCTGCCAAAGACACCCCCAAGGACAGGAGTAATGCGAAAGCGATCAGTTGTTTCATAAGCAGAGGTGAATGCAGATACGGCGGCAGTTACTTCTTCGTCGGCGGTACCACCGGCCCCGTGCCCTGCGGGCTCTTCGTGCGCGGCTTCTCGATCTTCTCCGCCCCTGCGGGTATCTTCGCCGCATCAAACGGCTTCGGTGCCTCCACCGGCAGCACCTTCAGGCGGATGTCCCTCACATGCACGCTGTTCGCATTGCCGCGATGCAGCTGAATCGCCACCAGTCCCGCCAGCGCACGCTTCTTTTCATCATAATCCGTCAGCTCTGAAGTGATCTTCCCATTGATCTTGTGCACCAGGTGGTTCCCGCGTGCGATCACCGTGTATTCATTCCACTGAGACACATCCACCTTCACCGGCTCATGCGTGGCCAGCTTCCACAGCGCACCCTCGGGGTCCAGCATCACATCCGTTCCATTCAGGCCAAAAATCCCGCGCCCCTTTTCTTCATACGTCATCCCCGTGTGCTCAAGCGCCGGATGAATGTCGATCTGATATCCCGTGATCACCCACGGCGCCACCTCCGGCAGCTCGCGGCTGCGGTATTGCACACCCGAGTTGTTGTCGCCCTCCACACGCACCATCGCATGCAGTTCGAAATCCTTCACCTCACCGCCGCGCCAGATGAGAAACGAGTTGTTCGGCATCGCATCCGGCCCTGTGCAGGTTCCCACGATCCCGCCCTTCTCCACCCTCCACAGCTTCGGGTCGCCATCCCATCCCGTGAGGTCCTTGCCGTTAAAGAGCTCGGTAAAGCCATCTTCAGCAAAAGCAGCGGCTGAGAAAAAACACAGGGCAGAAATCAGGGCTGGAAGTCTCATGGAAATCAAAAGTGGTACGAAATAAAAAGGCGGTAGGGCAGGGAGTGAATCGGTTTCGTCAGTTCGGACAGGAAGAACGGCCAAAGCGCCGCAGTTTCTCCTCTCGCTTGCAACTTTCTCACTCCATCCCCTGTTGGTTTGTTTCCATGCGCTCCCTTGCACTCTGCCTTCTCGCCCTCGCCACCACGCTGTCTGCCCAGCAGCCGCCTTACGATGTCTTTCCTGCCGCCGACCCGCCGTATTACCGCGTGCGTTATGAGGCCTCCACCACTCCCGGAGAGCTCATCTTTCCGGTGAACTACACCGTCTGGGTTCCCCCGGGCGTCAAGTCCCTGCGTGGCGTCATTGTCCACCAGCACGGCTGTGGTGAGGGCTCCTGCAAATCCGGCCTCACGGGTGCCTACGACCTTCACTGGCAGGCCCTGGCCAAGAAGCACGACTGCGCCCTTCTCGCCCCCTCTTATGAGCAGCCCGATAAAGCCGAATGTCAGATGTGGTGCGATCCGCGGAACGGCTCCGACGCCGTCTTTCAGAAAGCCCTCGCCGATCTCGGGGCGAAGTCCGGCCACCCAGAACTCGCCAAAGTCCCCTGGGCGCTTTGGGGCCACAGCGGCGGCGGGCATTGGACCGGCGGCATGACCATCCTCCACCCCGAGCGCGTGGCCGCGGCCTGCCCCCGCTCCGGCGTGCCTCTGCTGGAGGTCAATCCCGCGCGCCCCACCATCAAGTCCTACACCCTGCCGGACGCCATCTCCACCGTGCCCATCATGTGCAATCTCGGCACCAAGGAAGGCGTCACCGTCAAAGAAGGCCGCTTCGCCGGAGCTTGGGACGCGAACGTCAAATTCTTCACCGCCGTGCGTGCCAAAGGCGGCCTCATTGGCATCTCCGTGGACCCCTTCACCAGCCACGAATGCGGCAACCAACGCTACTTCACCATCCTCTGGCTGGACGCCTGCCTCTCCGCGCGCCTTCCTGAGAAATCCGGAGATCCTCTGAAGCCCATGCCCACGAAAAACGCCTGGCTCGCCGCTCTCCAGGGCACCGAAGCCACCCCCGCCGCCAAGTTCAGCGGAGACAAGTCCCAGTCCCTCTGGCTGCCAAACGAAGCCATCGCCAAAGCCTGGACGACTTACGTTAAAGACACCGCCATCCCCGACACCACCCCGCCTCCTGCGCCCACCGACCTCCAGGTCAAAGACAACACCCTCACTTGGAAAGCCGAGGCCGATCTCGAAAGCGGACTCGCCCACTTCATCATCGAACGCGATGGCAAGCAGATCGCGACCCTGCCCGAACAGCCCAAGAACCCCTTCGGCCGCCCGGTCTTCCAAGGCCTCCAATACAGCGACACTCCCGCCAATCCTCTGGTCGAAATGCGCTTTACCGACGCCACCGCCGAAACCGGCAAAAAGCACCAGTACCGGGTGATCTCCGTTAACACCGTCGGCCTGAAATCCGAGTAAACAGGGCCTGTTTCTTGCTGCAAAACCGGGGGGCCGGGTTACGTAGTAATCTGCCCCCCAAATCATGAACAGACGCCGCTTCATCCTCCAGTCCCTCGGCACCTCCTTGGCCTTGCCCGGCTTGCCTTCCCTCATGGCCAGCACTGTGGGCGGAAATTCCGCCGTGAAAGCCGCGAAGGGCGCAGGTGCCGGCGCGCGTCGTTTCGTGGCCATTGGCAATCTCCTCGGCTACCAGACCAAGCAGCTTTTCCCCACCACCAAAGGCCGCGACTACGAGAAGACCACTCTTCTGGAGCCGCTTTCGGACATTCGCGATCACATGACCGTCTTTCGCGGCCTCGACCATGGCGTGAAAGGCGGACACTTTGCCGTGCATTCCTTCCTCTCCGGCGTGCTGAATTCTGAGGCGCAAAACCGCCCGGACGGCAATGTCACCATTGACCAGTTTCTCGCCGACGAGATCGGTTTCGAGACCCGCTTCCCTTCGCTCACCGTCGGCTCGGAAGGCGGCATTCATGGCGGCTGCCAGATCGCCTGGACCAAGTCCGGCGTGCGCGTGCCACCCGTCACCAATCCCTCCCAGCTGTTCGAGAAGCTTTTTGTCAGCGACTCCAAGGAACGCCAGGCGCGCCGCGTGCAGGAGAATCAGGTGCAGGCTTCCATTCTCGACTCCGTCATGGACGAGGCGAACCGCCTCTCCAAACGCGTGAACAAGGAGGACAAGGACAAGCTGGATGAATATCTCACCTCCGTGCGCGATGTGGAGAAGCGCCTGGAGCTCCGTCAGCGCTGGGTCAGCCAGCCCAAGCCCAAGGCCCCCTTTGACAAGCCTGCGAATCACAATTCCGTGGAAGACCTGCCCATCCTCTATGAGCTGATCGCGCTTGCTCTGCAGACAGACAGCACCCGCATTGCCACCCTGGAAATCGGCGGTGACTTCATGCCCCAGCACCTCGGCATCAAGAAGGACTGGCACGGCCTCTCCCACCACGGCAATGACCCCGAGTCCATCGACAGCCTCATCACCTTGGAAAAATACCAGATCGAGCACTTCGGCAAATTCGTGGCCCGTCTCTCGAAGATGAACGATGGAGACCGCACCCTGCTGGACTCCACCACCGTCCTCTTTGGCAGCGGCATGGGCGATGGCAATTCGCACAAAAACTCCGACCTCCCCATCCTCCTCGCCGGCGGCGGTTACAAGCATGGTGAATTCCGCGAAGTGCCTCGTGAAGGCATCAACAAGGTGCCCCTTTGCAATCTCTTCGTGGACATCGCCCAGAAGATGGGCGTGGAGACAGAATCCTTTGGCAACAGCACGGGTCGTTTCGCGTGATGAGCAATGCCCCGACCCCGCGCCTCGGCATCCTGCTTGGCTTCGCGTTCCTCACCACGGCTCACGCTGCCGACGATGCTCCCAAGCTCGCCCAGCAGTTCCTCGGAAAATACTGCCTGGAGTGCCACGACGCCGATGTGCAAAAAGGCGACCGTGCCTTTGAGAAGTTCGCGCTGCCCCTGAAGTCCGTTACGGATATTATCGAAGCACGCGATATCATCGACCAGCTCACGCTGAAGGAGATGCCGCCGAAAAAGGCGGACCAGCCCACCGACGACGAGCGCCTCGCCATGATCCGTGCCTTGCGCGAGGGCACAGTGGCTGCCGCTGGCAAATTCCAGAGCACCGGCAGCCGCACCGTCATGCGTCGCCTCTCCAGCCGCGAGTATGAAAACACCCTCGCCGTGCTCTTTGGCCGCCGGGTGGACACGCTCGGCCTCACCGCTGATTTCCCGAAGGAAAAGACCAGCCAGCACATGGACACCATTGGCAAGTCCCTGGTGACCTCCGGCTTCCTCGTGGACCAGTACTTCCAGTCTGCCAACCGCCTCGTCGAGACACGCCTTGGCAAACCGGCCACCGAGCCCAGGAGCTGGCACTTCAACAGCCACTTCCTGCAGTACGAAGAGCTGAGCGGTTCCCACAAGTCCGCTTTCAATTACCGCTACCTCTGTCTCTACGAGCAGCCAAATACAGACACCCGCCAGGGCGGCTATGGCCACATCGAAGACTTCAAGCAGGGCGTGCCCGTCTCCGGTCTTTACGACATCGAGGTGGAGGCCGCTGCCCTTCACCGGGACACACACTACGATCCCGCCATCTTCGGCATCGACTTCTCAGAACCCTTCATCCTCGGCGTTGTGCCGGGAGACGTCACCAAAGGCCACATTCATTATCCCCAGGCCATCGAGCCGCTGCTCGCCAGCGCCGTCGTTCCGGACAACACGCCCACCACATTAAAATTCCGCGTCTGGTTGGAGGCCGGGCAGACCCCGCGCTTCATCTTTCCAAACGGCCCCTATGAGTCCCGCGCCTCCGTGGTCACGATCAACAAACGCTACAAGGACGAGTTCAAGGCAGACGTGGGGTCCTCCGGCGTCGGTCGCGCCCACATTCTTCTCGAAGGCAAATTGCCGCACATCCGCATCAGCGACATCAAGATCAACGGCCCCATTCCCGAGGAAAAAGGCGGCCCCGAAGAAATCGCTGTGTTTGGCAGGGACGGCTTTCAGGAAGCGCACGCTCTCGACCAGCTCCAGGCTTTCGCTGAGAAAGCCTACCGCCGTCCGATTACCGATGCAGACCGCCAGCCCATCCGCGCCATGTATGAAAAGCGCGTGGCCGAAAAAGCCACGCCGCGCCAGGCTGCGCTGGACACGCTCAAGCTCATCCTCTGCTCACCGTCCTTCCTCTACTTGAGCGAGATCACCGAGGAGTTCGCCAAAGCCCTTCCCACTTACGATCTCGCCTCGCGCCTCTCCTACGCCCTCTGGGCCGCTCCGCCAGATGCTGCACTGCTCGCCTCCGCCAAATCCGGCAAGCTCAGTCAGGATGCCGAGCTTAAAAAGCAGATCCAGCGCATGCTCGCCGATGAACGCGTGAACGGCTTTGTGAGCGGCTTCCTGGACAGCTGGCTGAACCTCCGTGAACTCGGCGGCATGCCTCCCCCTCGTGAGGTGGTCCGCTCCTACTATGCCGAGGACCTTCCTACGTCCATGAAGACGGAGGCCAGCCTCTTCTTCCGCGATCTCCTCAAGACCAACGGCTCAGTCATCCAGTTCATCGACTCCGACCACAGCTTTGTGGACAAAAAACTCGCCAAACTCTACGACCTGCCAGAGCAGAAAACCCTTCGCCTTGCAGATGGCTTCCAAAAAGTCAGCCTCAAAGGCAACACCCATCGCGGCGGACTGCTCGGCATGGCCGCAGTGCTGACCGTCAGTGCAAACGGCGTCGAAACTTCTCCTGTCACCCGCGGCGTGTGGGTCACGGAAAACATTCTCGGTGTTCCGCCTCCTCCACCGCCAGATGTCGTGCCTGCCATCGATCCAGACGTCAGCGGAGCCACCACCATTCGCGACCGCCTTGCCAAGCATCGTACCGATGCCGCCTGCGCCGAATGCCACCGCAAGATCGATCCTCTCGGCTTCAGCCTGGAATCCTTCGACCCCGTGGGCCGCTGGCGCACCAAATACCCGCAGGTAAACAAAAAGACTCCCGCGCCGAAGATCGACACCACTGGCGAATTCCCCTCCGGCGAGACCTACTCCGACTTTGCCACCTTCAAAAAACTCATCCACGACACCCGTGCCGATCTCTTCAGCCGCCACCTCATCCGTCAGATCCTCACCTATACCACCGGCCGCACCATGGAGCTCAACGACGATCTCATCATCGACAAGCTCCACGACAAAGTGAAAAAGCAGGGCCTCGGCCTCAACACCCTCCTCACCGAGTGCCTCATGAGCGAAATCTTCCGCTCTCGGTGATCCGACCATAAAGCAAGCGTCCACGTTCGGCTCCCTCAACGCATCCGTATTCCCTTCGGGCCTGCGAATACCCGGCGCCATGGAGTGCGGAATTCATTCCGCAGCATCCCGCCACTCCCCGAACTACGCCCTCACTCAGGTTCTGCCCCAAATCAGCACCCCGGAAAACGAAAAACCGCAGAGCGTCAATCCGGAAGGATTTCTCTGCGGTCTTCCAATCTCTGGCGTTGTTAAATCACTATCCTCTCCGGTCTCTCTTCACTTCACCTCCGGCTTCTCCGCCGCTGCTCCAGGCGCCGCCTCCGGCTTCACCTTCTTCGGCGGCGCGATCCTCGGCGTCATGAACGAATCAATCGACGCCTTGTCCGCCTCGCACTTCGCGCCACCTGCCGGAATCGCCACGCCGGCAGACCACAGCACGCCGTTGATCACCAGTTGCCGCATTCCAGCCTGCTCCCAGGCACCATGCGCATCCAGACCGCTGAAGCTGAACGAGCGTCCACCGCTCGGACGGTCATAAGTCCAGCCCACGATGTCCTTGTCGCCGCCTTCTGGCGATCCCAGCTTCTCCTTCCCAGACCACACCAAGGGCGTAATCCCCTTCATCCCTTCGGTAAACTGCAGATGGTTCAGCCAACCATCATTGATCTTCCACGGCGTCACACCGCTGGTGATTTCGTGCTTCGGAAACACATCATGCGTGCTGTCCCAATGGCCTCGGCTGGAAAGCCCGTTGTACACCGCGCCAGTCCAGTTTATCGACTGCTGCGCAAAGGCCGGCGTAAATTCCACCGCCTGATGCAGGTTTACCAGTCCCGTCTTGCCGTCCGCCATCTTTTGAACCGTCGCCACATGCTCCGGCGTCGCCAGGTAGGCTTGCTTGCCACCGCCATCCGTGTAAAACACCACCGTAGCCGCGCCCTCAAACACCTTCTCATCTGCGGGCCACTCCTCATTCACCAGCACCACATCCACTCCAGGATTCTGCTTCAGCAGCACCTGCATCAGGCGGCAGCCGCCCAGATAGTCATGGTGCCCCATCTTGTCCACCTCCTTCACCTTCCCCGCCACAAGGACAATTTTGATGCTGTCCGCCGCCCAGGACGAAGCGGCAAAAACAGTGGTGAGAGCGAGCGAGAGAAGAAAGCGGGGACGGGAAATCATGGTATTAGGATGGCTGTCACTCTAAACGAGCACATCCGCAGCGAAATGTCTTCCAATCTTCACGGCCTGGCTACCTGCCCGTCCCGCTGAAACGACTGCCAGTCCGCCGCATAGTCCACGTTGATCAGCCAGGAGGCAGTTTCCTTGTCTCCGGCAAATGACGCAAACGGCGCGGTCATCAGCGTCTGATACCCGCCAGCCACAGGGTCCCAGTTCTTCCCGAGCGCTCCATTCTCAAGCACCAGCGCATTCAGTTTCACCGGTCCTCTCAGAGGCTCCGCATCCGCTGGAACCCGCGCGGCAAATGTGTGCTTCAAAAAGGAAAACACCAGCGGCCACGTCTTGTCTCCCGGCCCATGCCCCGTCTTCGGCTCCACCGCATAGTTCCACACCGCGTGGTGCTTCTTCCGCATCGCCTCCACCACGCCCATGTTCTCTGCCTTGGACGGACGGCCAAAAAAATCATCCACTTCGCCAAAAATCACCAGTCCCGGAATCTGCGCCGCCCCAGGCTGATACACCTGATACGTCGTCCCCGGCCTCATCGACACCCAGCCCCACACCCGCGTGCTGTCCGCAGGAAAGATGGCGGAGAATCCCGTCCCGTTCGAATGCCCGTAAAGAAACAGCGGCGCATTCTCCAGCTCCGCATGCTGCGCTCTTTTGCCAAAAGCCTTGAGCCGCTCATACAGCAGGCTCCGCGGCCAGAATCCGCGTTGCATCGGGTTGCCGTTAAATTTGAAAAACGCCAGATACAGCTCCCTCGCGATTTTCCGCAGTTCGGCATGCTTGTACAGCGCCTCCCCGCTGCCATGGCCGGACATGACCACGACGCCTTTCGCCACCGCAACACCCTCCGGGATCCACAGGTCGAACTTCACGTCTTCCTTTTTGCCCTCGCCCTTGTCCTTCACCGTCTGCAGCCATTGATCATCGCTCAGCTTCCAGTCCCAGCTTCTTTCCACCGCCTGTTGCGGCGAAGGTGTGCCCCACTTGGCTTCATCCAGCACTCCATCCCAGTTCTTCTGCCCCTTCACCTGCGTGTTCGCCCGCACCCACCCGATGCTGTGGCATTCCGGCAGTTGCAGCGTTTCGGTGAGTTCAATGTCGGCCGCGGGCAGATTAACCACCAGCAGCGCCGCGATGAGAAAAAAGGTCTTCATAAGTTTAGGCGATCAGCTCCTTCAACACACCCGAGCTGTCACCATGCCTCTCCACATTCACGCCAATGCCATGCAGCAGCGTCAGCCACGCATTGCAAAGCGGCGTGTCCTTGGGGGCCACGATGTTCTGCCCCAGCTTGATCCCAGCTCCACCGCCGGTCAGCAGCGTCGGGCAGTTGTCCAGGCTGTGCTCTGTGCGGATGTTGCTGCCATAGGCCAGCGCCACATGGTCAAACAAACGGCTGCCATCTGCCTCCTTCGTCGCCTTGAGTTTGTCGAGAAATCCCGCCAGCAGCTCGCTCTGCGTCAGGTCGCGCTGCTTCGAAGCCTCCAGCTTTTCTCCCAGCGTGGAATGATAATGGCTCATGTCATGCGGCGCCACCTTGATGCCAATGCTCGTCAGCAGCGTGCTCACCGGCTGCCGATACGTCAGCACGCGCGTGCTGTCCGTCTGCATCGCCGCGAGCATGATGTCATACATGATCTTGATTTCCTCCTTGCCTGCCAACCCCGCCGCCGGCTCAGGAATCGGCGCCTTCGGCTGCGGCACCCCGATCCACTGCTCGTCCTTGCTCAGCCTTGTCTCAATATCTCGAATCCCCTGGAAATACTCCTCCAGCTTCCCCTTGTCCGTCTTGCCCAGTCCACGCTGCATGGTGCGCGCGTTTTCCATCACCGTGTCCAGCACGCTGCGCTTCTGCGCCAGCATCGCCTTCTGCTGCTCGATCGGCGTCGTGTCTTTGGAGAACAGCCGATGAAACGCCTCCACCGGACCCTTGTGCCCCCCGATCGGTTTGCCGCTCACATCCCACGCCATCGAAAGCCCCGGCCCATGCCCAGATGCCTCCGCATTCTCACTCCCATTGAGCTGCAAAGAGCCAAAGCGCGTGTCCAGCCCCAGCTTCGCTGCCGCCACCTGATCCGCCGAGATGCTGTTGTGAAAATTCTGCCCCGGCTCCCCGAAACGATTCGCCCCCGTCAGCCACATTGTGCTGCCCCAGTGCCCGTCATTGCTGTACTTGTTCCACAGCCCCTGTACCACCGTAAAGTCCGCCTTATGCCGCGCCAGCGGCTTCAGTCCCTCAGGCAGCGCATAGTCCGCCCCCGGCTGCTTGATGTCCGGAAACCACGACTCCGTCGTAATCCCCCACCCAAATCCCAAAAACACCAGCCTTTTCGGCGGTGCAACCGGCGCTGCCGCCGAAGCAAACCGTCGAAACCCCAGCGACTCCAATGTCGGGAGTGCAATGAGAGCAGTGCTGGATTGAAGAAAATGACGACGGGTTCTCATGAGGATAAAACGTGAATGGTAACAACTACTTCGTATGAAATTCCTGGCTCGAAACCAGCGCGTGAATGAACTCACGAATCGCGAGATCTTTTTTCCCGGCCCGCTCCACCATGCCCGCAATGAGCGGCTCATCGCGAAATCCCGGAGGCCGTCCCAGCGCAAACTCCAGCAGCGCCTCGCTGAAGCCACGAGCAAACGCATCTGACTTCGACGCAATGATGTCCCGCAGGCCAAAGAAATCCTTGAACGCCGGCCCCTTGTGCAGCGCCGCCGCAGCCTCGATCGTCCACGTCTTTTTCGTCTTGGCATCCGCCTTGCCATTCGCATCCACCGCCATGTAGCTGTCCTCCGTCCGCCACTGCCCTGCGGCATCAAAGTTCTCCAACCCAAAGCCAATGGGATCAATCTTGCGGTGGCAGCTCGCACACTGCGGATCTTCCTGATGCGCCAGCAGCCTCTCATGCGTGGTCAGCACCTTGCCTGCCAGTCGTGTGATTGCCGGTACATTCGCCGGTGCCGGTGGTGGCGGGTCATGCAGCAGCTTGCGTAGCACCCATGCCCCGCGCTCCACCGGACTCGTGCGCTCGCCGTTCCCTCCCATGAAATGCACCGCCGCCATGCCCAGCAACCCGCCACGTGGCGAATCCTTCGGCAGCATCACCTTCTCATACCCGTCCCCCTTCACACCTGGAATCCCATAATAGTGCGCCAGCACTCGGTTGATCATCACATAGTCCGCCTTCAGTAGATCGCGCAGGCTCGCATTCTCCCGCATCACATGCGCCATCGTCTCATGAATTTCCCCCTTCGCCGCCACCTTCGTCCCTGAATCAAAGCGCGGATACAGCGTGCGATTCACCTCAAAAAAGTCGATCCGGTCCAGCCCCAGCCACTGATGCGTAAAAGCCTCAAGAAACTCCGCCGACCGCGCATCATTCAGCAAACGCTCCGTCTGCTCTGCCAGCACCTCGGGCTTCTTCAAATCACCCTTCATGCCCAGTTCGCGAAGTTTCGCATCCGGTGGCGCACTCCAAAGAAAATACGCCAGCCGCGTCGCCAGCTCCGCTCCCGTCAGTGGCCGGTGCTTCTCATCAGCAATCGGCTCCGCCAGATACAAAAACATCGGCGATGACAGCACCACCGCCAGCGTCTCCTTCAGTGCCGCACTGTGCTTGTCTCCCGCCTTCCGCCGCACCTCATAAAGCTTCACCAACCGATCCACATAATCCGCCGTCGGTGCCGTCCCCCGAAACGCCTCCGTCGCAAATCGCTCCAGCCCTGCGCGCACTTCCGTCACAGCAGGCGCAGGCGCTTTGTCATCCAGCGCCATGCCCAGCGCAGCAATCCCCGGCGGCTTTGCCTTCGCGCCATCCGGCACACGCTCCACCTCGATCCAGTCCACCCAAAGCGTCAGCTCGGGCCCGATGCCATTGCGTCTCACCGCCTCCGCCCTCTTGCGCCCGCCCTCTTCGTTCGTGTCCCAGCTTCCTTTTTCCCGCACAAACAGCAGCCGGTTTTCCCGCGTCATATTGCTGCGCGTCAGCGTCAGCGGAATCTCAATCACCTGCGGCTTTTCGATGCTCGCCGTGATCTCATGCGTCGCCATCACTCGGCCGGTGCGCGCATAGATGCCAAAGTCCAGAAAGCGCCGCTCCGGCGGAGCATCCTTCGTCGCCCCGGCGCACACGCGCACCACGTAGTTTCCCACCGGCCAGTCAAACGGCACCAGCAGCTCGATGTAGTTCACGTTCAGCTCAGCCGGATGCCGCGTCTGCGTTCCCAAGTACGCCCCTCTGTCCACCGCCGGCTGCGCGATGTAATACTGGTGATACTTCAGCCAGCCCGCCCCCAGCGAATCATTCGCTAGGTCCGCATCATTCTCGCCCTTCTTGTCAAAACCAAAGCTGCGCGGATTCGGCGCGCCCGGAATGCGTGCCCACTCGCGGCGAAAGATGCCGTCGTTCTTCGACTCCTTGCGGATCTTCGCCACGATCTCCTTGTTCTCCGGCTTCGCCGCTGCTTCTTCCACCGCCTTCACCCAGTTTTGCGCACGCTTCTGCGCATCGATCTGGTAGTCCACAAACTTTCGCACCACCGGCGTCGTCGTCTCGCCCTCGTAGTGCAGCTTCTTCTCCACACCTGCTGCAGCCTGCCACGCAAAGGCCTCCTCCATCGCCTCGCGCCCGATCACCTGATACTGCTCAAACTGGTTCGCCGACATGAAGAGGTTCGCCCCCACCGTGTCAAAGCCACCCCCGCCATCCGCAGGCAGGTCCGAGACATTCACATCCACGCCCAGAAGCTCACGCAGCGTGTTCTTGTATTCGCGCCGGTTCAGCCGCCGCATCGTGATCACACCCTTCTGGTCCCCCAGGCTGCGTCGCGCCGCCACCATCACATTCGCCAGATCATCCAGGAAATCCGCCTTCGCCTCCTTCGCCGGCTGCTTCTCATCCTCCGGCGGCATGTCGCCCGAGTTCATTTGATTGAGAACCTTCTGCCACTTCTCCGCTGTCTCCAGATCCTTGATCTCAAACGGCAGCTCATCCACGCGAAACTTCCCCTTCTGCTTCTCCGACCCATGGCATGAGACACACGTCTCCTGAAACAAAGCCTTGTGCCGTGCATTCATCACCGCACGAGTTTCGGGTTCTGCGGCATGGCAAAGCATGCTGGCAGACATCACGGTGGCACAGAGCAAAAACGGGCGGTTCATCAGGGGGGAGGAAAACAAACGCATTGCAGCGCTCATTGTTCTCTCGGAAGATCGCAAAACCGGACGAAAAAAATCGACGCGTTACCAGGCTTTCCCAGCGGCTGCCGCGGCACGCATCTCAGGGCCGCGGTGGCACCACGATCCCGTCGAAATTGAAGGTCCTCCTGAACCTGGCGCGGATGTAAAAACTCTCAAAGGAGGCAAGCGGCAGTTCAAAGGAAAGCGTATGCAAATCCTGCGTGTCCATGTCGATGATCGTGCCGCCGCCGGAAGGTGCCTCCGAGCCATTGTGCAGCTTCCCCCAGACCTCCCACTGCGGTAGCGGAAGCTTGTCATCATTGCTCGTGAGCACCGTCACAAAAGCATGGTGATCCGCGTCCTCGCCGGGTTTGTTTAAATGCACACCGTCGATGCTGGTATAATTCTCTGACAAAATAGGCTTGCTGCTTTCCCACGGTCCCGCGGTGAGGGTCATTCGCACTTTCAGTGTCCCTTTGGCGAGGGCATACGGCACCAGACAGCCAGAGACAATCCAGCCGCCCTCCTTCTGCCCGTCGGGTTCGCGCTGTGCGAAAACGCGCGAGCTAATGTCGATCTCCCTCCCCTCCGAATTGAAGAGATGCAGCATGGCCTCGCTCCTCTCACCGATGGCCGGATGAGACACAAAAAACACCAGCCAGCCTTCCGTGCTGCCGATCTTGGGAGATCCTTCACGGTTTAGGAGGCTCTCCTTCCACCAGTTCCACGCATTCGCCGGGATCTCGCCCGGTGCTGGCATCTTCTCGCCACCCGTAGCATGCAGCTCCCATCCGCTCTTCTCCTTTGGCACCCAGGCGAGTGCATGCAGTCTGGGTTTGCCTTCAAATCGAACCTCGTTTGCCAGACGCTCAGGTTGCTGTTGCACTGCTGTGGCCGCCGAGCCGCTGGGCTCGTCCAGAGTCGGCGGCTGTTCATGGGAGAGCCGGAGGACTAGCACGATGTCTTCTCCACTCTCCAGCCGATGGGTAAAGGTCGTCGAGCCTCCTCGTGGGATGTTCTGCTTTGCCAGGGGAAAGGTTTTCTCGCCACGCGTTGCCGCCTTGCGATCGGTTTCTGTGACCGAGCCCTCCAAAAGGTATAATTCTTCACCAGCGGTTTTGTTGAGGGAAGTGCCTGCAGCTTTTGTTTGTCTGCTCGCCCTGAGATTAAAAGCAATCTGCGGATCACCGTTTTGGCCTCCGATCTTCCCGACCTTGATGCTCACCGGGTTTCCCAAAAGCATTTGAACGACGGGTTTGGAAAGCACCTTCTCGGAACCCGCTGCACCGTTTGGCGGGATCCTTGTCACCGTTCCGTTCAATGTGATCACCTCTGGTCGCTGGTCGATCTCCGTCAGATATTTCAGCAGCGGGTCAAAGTTCCGGCTCGTGGCATCGAGCATGATGCCGTTGCCCTTGGTCATATGTTTGACCGCCTCCACAAATTCAGGATGCTTGCTTCCCAGGTTCTCCATCGCAAAGGAAGGGGTGATGTATCGCAGTCCCACGAGGTGCTCCTTCACACCTGGCTCGCTCGGGCTGTTCTTATTTCCTGCATCGGCGCTCTTCGTTCGCACGGCTCCCGAAGGAGTGGTGACCCATTTCTCGAATGCCTTCCCGGGCATTGAAAAAGCCGTAAGATTGCGGAGCAGCACCGTTCCCGCTTTCCCAAATAAAATGCCGACTTTGACGCTCTCAAATTTCTGCCCTGCCTTCGCAAGGTAGTGCGTCCTGATGGAGCTCCAGTCACGGCTTGTGGAGAGCAGCACACCGCCACCGTGGGCAGCGTGAGTTTTAAAAGGGCCGTCATCCGCAAAAATCACCAGTGACACATCCGCATTCCCTTCCATCCGCAGCACTTTCCCCTCCGCGCTGAAAATGATCATGTATCGTTCCTTCGAGTCTTCAGCCCCCAGAGCCTCCACTTTAGCCTCTCCCAGCACTGCCATGCCCGCCTTGTCCATGCTCACCCGGATTTCGCCACTGGCTTCCTGAGTGATCTCACTGCCGATGGGTGGAATGGGATGGACCGTGACTGTGCCGGGCACGCTGTTTGGCGGTAGTCCTGCAAAAGCTGCGGATCCGGCCAGGGCAGTGCGCTGCATCGTTCGGAGCTTCATGAAATGGTTGCCTGCCAGGAGAAGGATCACCACGCTGGTCAGGACCGCCAGCGCGCGCACCAGTCCGACCTTCTTTCCAGGCGAGTGTGCTGGCCGCGCCTTCAGCATGGTTTCGTCCACACTGGCAGATCGGACGGTCTCCACCTGCGTCCGAAATTCCGCCGCCGTCGCAAACCGCAGTTCAGGAGTTTTCTCCAGTGCTCGCAGCACGATCTCATCGATCCGGATGTCCACCTGCACCCTTTTGGAAGGTGCCTCGAGCTTCGCCTTGGGCCGTTCGCCCGTCAGCATCTCGTACAGCACCACGCCGAGAGAGTAAATGTCCGCGCGATGATCCACCCTCCCATTCGTCTGCTCGGGCGCTGCATAGTCCGGCGTGCCAAAGGGCAGTGATGCGGCCATTGATTCGCTCTCGCTCACCCTTCGGGCTGCCTGCGGCAGTCTGTCTCGCTCCTGCTCGGCTCCTGCCCGAACCTCGGAATCGAAGGCTGATGCAGCATCCTCACTGCAGACCATCTGCGCGATCCCAAAATCCGCGATCTTCACCACGCCTGCTTTGTCGATCAGCAAGTTCTCCGGCTTGATGTCCCGGTGCACAATGCCGTGGTCATGCGCGCATTGAAGCGCCTCGCACACCGGTGGCACAATGCTCAGCGCCTCTTCGGGTGTGAGCCGTTTCGACTGCAGCAGTTGTCGCAGATTCAGCCCGTCCACATATTCCATCAGCAGGTAGAAGAAGCCGCCTGCCTGTCCAAAGTCATGCACTGTCACGATGTGCGGGTGGCTCAGCTTCGCCAGCGCCTGCGCCTCACGCTGAAACCGCGCGGAAAATCCCGCCCGCCCTGCCAGCTCCTCAGGCAGGATCTTCAGCGCCACATAGCGGTCCAGCTGCGGCTGCCGCGCTTTGAAGACCGCCCCCATCCCACCGCTGCCGATCAGCCCTGTCACCTCCAGGTGTGGGAATGCAGCGCGCACCGTCTCCAGGCCTGGCGGTTCATACGGTCCCGTCTCCTGGCCGCCCGCTGTCGGCGCCAGCGCTTTGGCAAAGACACAGCGCGGGCACAGGCCGTTGGCCGCGCCTTCAGGAATCGCGCGGCCGCAGCGGGGGCAGGAGTTCAATGCATCTGGTGTCATGCCTGTTCCTTGGGCGTGCGGGTGGGAGAGTTACACAAATTCATCCGTGCACGGCGCACAGGTAGCGCAGCTCATCTTCCACATTTTCATGTTCGTCCAGCGTCTGCGAGATCTCCTGCCGGAGCAGTTCGCGGAATCGTTTGCGCAGGCGGTGCACCGCCACCTTGACCGCTCCTTCGCTCAGGCCGAGTGCGCGCGCTGTCTCCGCACGAGCGGCCATCTCGTCTCCCATCAGGCACGGCCGCAGCGCCTCAAACTGCGCCTCCCGTCCGCCCCGGTGCTCCGCTGCCAGTGCTGCCACCGCACGATTCATCACCGCCACGGCCCATTCCCGGTCAAACACCGTCGTCATCGGCGCCGCCTTGGGATCTTCGAGCTTGCACTCTCCCACATCATCTGTCCCCAGCGGCTCATGCTCCGCGCCACCGCCGCGTTTCGCCCGACGCGCATGCTCCTGCAGCCCGCCCACAAAGTACTTCACCGCCCCCAGCAGGTAGCTGCGGAACCTCCCTCTCTCTGGATCCGGACCCGGAAAACCCCTCTCCAGCAGATGCGCAAAAAACGAATGCGCATGATCACGCGCGGTATCTTCGTCAAACCCGGCGCGCCTCAGGAAGACAAACACAGGTTTGTAGTACGCCGCGCACAGATCGCTCAGCGCCGCGCGCCCTTCAGGAGACGCCGCATTCGCACGCAGCACCAGCGTCCAGCGTGTGGAGATGAAACTGCCGGTGGCTTGGGTGGAATGCATGCGGGCCTTGTGATTACCTTGGTGCTGTGGCCGCCAAGGTTACACAGGGAATTTCAAAGGGCCGGGAGAATCAGCGGGCCGCATGAGGTTCCTCATCGCATCCGAGCCTCTCACTTCTCCGCCACCCACAGCCTCGCAATGCCGGGCGGCTGAAATTTCTCCGCACTCGCATCCAGCTCCACCGTTACCTGCGCCTGCCTTCCGTTCTTGCCCAAAGTGACCACCTTCCCCATGATCGGCGCCGCAGTCGGTTTGCGATCCAACCCCGCCGGTGCCACTTGCACGTGGGTGCCTTGCTTGAGCCTCTTGATCTGCTCTTCCCCCTCATTGAAAAGCGTCAGCGTCACCTGCTTGCCTGCGGAGGCATCCACATAGCCCGGTGCCCCTTCTTCGAGAATGCGCTTCGCATGCACCGCCTTCTGCTCCGTCTGAAACTTGATCAGGCTTTCATCATCCAGAAAGACCTCCCACGCCATGCGGGTCTTGCCCTTGCCCACGCCATGGGTCTTTGTGCGCAGCTTGTCGCCTGGCTGGATGTCGCCGAACTTCGCCGGCTGCCCCGCTTTCCAAAGGCGCGTGTCCTTGTCAGTCTCGATCACCACGTTCTTGTCGCGCACAAAGCTCTTGTCGAAGTTCGCCCACGTGCACGTCAGCTTTCCTCCCGCTGGGTTGATCTGGTCCACATAGAAGTACTCCTTGTGGCCGTTCATCATGTTCATCTCATCCTGGATGTAGGTCAGCCACACCCACTCCTCCTTCTCGTTCACATGTAGGCGGAAGATCGCCCGCTCGCCCACCCTGAAATCCTGCAGGTCTCCCAGCGTTGCGTGGTGCAGCAGTTCCGCATACGGCATCACCGTGAAGCTGATCACCTCATCGTTGCTCTCGCTGCGGAACTTCCCGGTGCGCGTGGCGAGGTCTAGGCTGATCAATTCACCCCACGGGCGTCGCATCTTTTCAAAGGGGATGATCACTTTGCCCGGTATGATCACCGGTATGGGTTTGGCAGGAGCTGTGTCCGCCGCAAAGGCGGTTGCTGACAAAAAGGCGAGCGCGGCAAAAATCGTTTTCATGAGGCGGTGAGGTTATTCTTTCCCGAAATATTCTTCTTCCTTCGGCAGGGCGATGACTTTCCAGGTTTCAGGGTAAAAGCGAACGATGCGTTTCGGTCGGTAGCCTTCCAGCATCATGTCCATCTTGACCTTCATCTGCACCCCGCTGCTGCCGGGCTCGGCGGCGATCTTGTTCACCTCCAGCACGCTCCCTGTCTTGCGATCATTCACCGGGTCATAAGTCATGAGCGTCTCACGCGCCACAGCCAGTCCGCCTCGCGGCTCCACCGGCGGCGGGCTGCCGTCTTTCGGTGGCGGCAGGTTGGGATCTTTAATTTTGAGTTCCTCAAACAGCTTCGCATCCACATTGCCAAAAAACGTCACCGTCACAAGCTGCTGCTCATCATCCACCGCCGTCACCCACGCTGGCAGTCCCCGCTCACGGATGTAGTTGCGATGCCGCTCCATCTGGTTCGCAGTGACGAGCGCCCTCGCCTTTTCATCCAGCCAGATGTCCGTGATGCGTCCCGGTCCATACAGCGTCACCCAGGTCAGGTTAAACAGCACACTCTGCCCCGGCTGCAGCGCCTTCAGATCCGCAACGCCATTGCCCTGAAACACCCGTGTGCTGCTCAGCAGGTCAAACAGCTTTGGCTGCCCGCTGGGCTTGCCCTTGTCCTGCAGCGTGGCAGTCAGCTTCTTCGTCGTCAGATCCACACTGTCGATTTTCCACACTTGCTGCTGCCGCGCATGAAAGGAAAACTCATCTTCAATCCGCAGACACCGGCGGAACTCCCACTCCGGCGTCTTGCGCTTGTACCACGTGTCCGGCAGCGGCGTCTTGTCCTCAGGATCGCTCAGGTAAAACAAGCCGTGCAGGTGTGTGCCCAGCGGGATGTCTTGAAGGGCGGCCGGTGCTCCTTGATACCAGATGGAACCATACGGCAGCATGGTCGCATCCAGCGGCAGATCCCAGATGCCGCGCTCCTGGCTGTCGTTGCGGTCGATCCGGATTTGAAACCTTCGGTCCAGGTGCTCGGTGTGGATCAGCTCTCCCGTGGCTGCATGAGCGGAGCCTTCAGGCGGAAACTGACCTTCCACGAGCTGAAACCACTCTGGCAGGTCCCCCGGCTTTCGCTCTTTGGGCGTCTTCCGCTTGTCACTCGCTTTCACCGGCCCGTCCGCATCCGTGCGGAATTTGGGTTTTTCCTCGGCGCTCAGGATCGCGCTGGTGAGAATCAGCCATGCGGCTACGCGCAGCGGCAGCCTTGGGCAGGCAGGTTGGGGAAATGATTTCATCATGAGTAAAAGGTTCGGCGCATCACTTCGTCACCTCGGGAGGCGTGCTGGAAAATTTCAGCGACCACAGCACTTCAGGTGCGGCATCCACCGCCAGGCCGATCTGGTTGGCGCCCCACACCTGATCGTAGCGCAGCAGCAGCTTGTTCCATCCGGCCCTCAGTGCGACGGGCTGGTCGGCATCCACAGAGTGGTGCAGATCCTTGGCGCTCTGGCCTTTGGGATGGATGGCCGGCAGAGGCTGGTCATTGATCCAGACACGGACGGCATGATGCCCATGGTGCTCGTCGAGCGCCTTCAGGCGGATGTTCAATGCCTGCGGCGACTGCACCCAGGTGACGAGATAAGCGCTGCCCTCATCTTCATAACCTTTCCAGCCTAAGGCGGTTTCGAACGAGACAATGTCTCCGTTGATGCTGGCCGGTTTCCATTTCAGGGCGTGCGTGGACTTTCGGGTTTGCGTTTGTTCTCCGGTGATGCTGGCCTCGAGGTCAATGCCTTGCTCGGGAGGGAAGGCGGTGGCTGCCAGCGTGCGGGTGATTTCATTGCGATCCTCACGATGCCGGAGCTGTGGCAGTTGCGCGAAACCGAACGGGCCGATCGCGCTCCAGGCGCGGACGGGAAGGCGGTGCATGGGCTCAAATTTAGCCTGCGACCATGAGCCGGGATAAAGCCGCGCTTCGGTCGGCTCGTCATAGGTCTCGCGGGTGGCGGACCCGTCTGCATTCGCCCACCAGACACGGTTATGCCCGCCAAAAGTGGCGTCGAAATTCACCTGGGTGCGAAGTTCTTGGTCAAACTCGGGCAGCATCGGCACGCTGGCCCGTGGGATCGCCGCAGCGATCACAAAGCCCTCGCCATCGGCATCCATTGCATGGCCAAGACTGGTGCCGGAAAGCAGACCCACATGCTCAAACGCAGCCGCACCACCTGCGGGCGTCTGATAGGTCAGCGGGCTGGGCTTGCCCGCGCCGCTCCACTTCGGCAGCATCGCCAGTGCCACCGGCCGCACCTGGCCGTTGTCCTTGAACAGTCCGAAGACAACCCGCGCATCTCCCGCACGACCGTTGCCGCCCTTCGCGGGCTTCGCCTGAGGGTCACCCTGGATGTAAAAGCTCAGGGTGTCAGCTTCCCGATCATGCGTGAAAATGCGCTCGGCGGGTTCGAGTGGCTTGGCATCAAACTTCCGCCCAAGCCGGACGTGCCAGCGCAGATAAAGATGCCCCGGATCAAAACCGCAGCGCACCTCGACGGTCTGCTTGGCATCCGCGGCAAAGGCCGCAGGCTCGCACACTTCCCAGCCCGACATCGAGCCGTCCACTGCTGGTCCTCCTCCTGGCATCGGCGCAAACTGGGCCACGCGCGCCGTCGTCCCTCCGTTGCGCTGCTTCCGCACCGCCAGCGCAAACTCAGGTGCACTGCCAATCTGCGCTGCGGCGATGGTCACGCTCTTCTGCATATTCTCCAGCCGTCGCACAGGATTCCCTTTCGCGGTCCACCCTTCCGCTTCAAACAGCACCGGGGTCGTTTTGCCCAGCGCGAGACACACCTTGCCGTTGTCCGCATTCGCAAAGGCATAGCCGGTGAAAAACTCGCCCGGCAGATTGTACGGCCCCTTGGTCTTGCCGCCCGTCTTCCGCTCATCAGGAAACAGCGTTTCCACATACAGCCCGTCCTCGGTGTAAAGCACCATGCCCATGCGTGACTGATCCACCTGCGTGATGAGTCCGCCGATGGGAGCCATCACGTGGATGGAGCCATACACTTCGCCTTCCTCCGCCGTGCCATGCAGCGCCACCCTGCCGACGCGCCACTTCAGCTCATAGCCTCCCTTGCCATCTGGTACGTAGCGGGAGAGCTTTTGCTGCGCCCCAAAGTTGGCTCCCAAATCCGGGCCCCGCGCATTCACATAAAAGCCGTCCTCCATCGATCCCGCGACCATCGCCCAGGCGGAGGAGAAACGATCGCCAATCTCATTGCCGCCAAACGTCGCGGTCGTCGTCCCCTGCTTCCGTGCATCAAGCACCGGATCAGTGAGCAGCTTCTTCCACCCATCCGCCGCATAGACCGGATTGCCATGCTTGTCGAAAGACTCGGGCGCCAGCCGCCACACATCAGCGCTGCCTTCCTGAATCGCGATCAATGACAAGTCTTCCAGCCATGAGTCCCCCCAGTAGCGCGGATTCATCGGCGGCTTGGTCAGGTGCGGCTGGTATTCACTGTCCTCCACCTGCCCATCCCCATTCTCATCATGCCACACATAGCGTTTCCGCTCCTTCCCTTCGCCCTCGGTCAGGATGGCTGCGGAAGCCAGCCAGCGGTCACCTGCCTCGCGATAAATAAAATTCCCCCGCGACCATGCCAAATAGCGCGTGTCTCCGCGATAGAATAGACGCGGAAAGCCGAAGTGGCGGTGCTCAAATCGTCCCGTGCACACATCCGGATACACCGCCTCCGGTCGCCACTCACCCGTCTGGTAGTCCACATGCAGGCGCATCAGCCAGCCGCCATGCCCCTGAATATAAAACTGGTCCGGATGCCGTGGGTCCACCGCATATCCCGCGTTCGCATAGGTCTGCGCACTCAGCCACTCCCGCATCAGACTCCCATCCTCCGCATTCCATTCGCTCACACGATTCAATCCCTGACGCTCAATCACCACTAGGCGGTCATGCCCCTCCGCATCACGCCAGCAGGAAAGCTTCTCCGGAGACATGAACGACTGCGCATCGTAGCTCCCTGAGCGCTGCTTCGCCAGCTTCCCAAAAACCAGCAGCGGCTTCCCGCCAGATGAAAACTGCAGCACCTTGTTCGCCCTGGCATCAGCAAGATAGATCCGCCCATGGCTGTCCACCTCCAGATCATCCGGCGTAATGCCGGCTGGCACTTGCAACACACGCTCCAAAGCACCTTCCGGCAGTCCCGCCTTCAGCTTCACCGCACTGACCGCAAAGCCGTCACCATCCTTGTGCAGCACCCACAGCCGGTCCCCCCATCGTGCCACCACTCCCAAGGGACCGTTCACCGGAACCGCCGCAAGCTGCGCCGCCGTATCACCATCCAGCACAAGAATCCGGTTCACCATGTCCTTGGTGCTCTCTTCGGGGTGATACCATCGCTTCTCATCCCGCACCAGCCGTCCGCGCTCCGCCAGATACACAAACGATTGGTCCGCACCCCTCCACGCTGCCATCGCCGTGACAAGCCCCTCCTGCACATGCACCCCTTTCCGAAAGCGGCCGTCCGCCTTGCCAAACTTTTTGCCGTCCGTCCGAAAAACAAAGCCCTCATTCTCACTGCACCAGGAAGTGACCCCATCTGTGGCCACCGCCTTGCCCCCTGCCGCGCCACCCGAATTGTAGCCCGGCGTCGCCTGATCATAGTTGATGGGCTTGTTGAAATCCGCCGTGTAAAAATTCCGCGCATTCTCCAGATACTGGTAGCAGAACACTGCCACCCCATTGGCTCCCACATCCACATCCCCAATCGGGCTGTTCACCGGATCGCCCACCACGATCGGCGTTTTCACCTCCCCTGGCAGCGCCCGCCACGCCTCGGCACTCGTGATGTATCGCGGAGTGATGGAATGGTAAGCCCCATCCACCGGCCACTGCGTCGCCGGCATGTAGATCCCCTTCAGCCCATAGGTGCCGGGCGGCACCGGCATGAAGTTGTCGTCCAGTCCATCCCAGCTTTCCAAAAACTTGCCCCCATTCTCCACCGTCACCGTTCGCACCACCCCCGCCGCAAACTGGCTGATGATCCAGTCCGGCTTCTTCTCATCCACCACCGCCAGCGTGACCCGGTAGGTCTTCGGCAGCGGACCCGTGGTCGGAAGCTGATAGCTCACCTCCACTCCCGCGAGCAAAAGTTGCGGAATCAGACACACAACTAGGGTACTCAGGAGCAGAAAAAATCGTCTCATTCGCCCCCTTTTCAGATGATTTGCGAGATAGCGCCCACGCTGTCCTGGAACGTGTCCACCTTCACATCCACCCGCTGCAACATGGTCAGCAGCAGATTGCTAACCCGCGCATCCCCATCCACGGGTCGCGAGCAGATCTTATAATGCTCAGTTGCATTGGAAACATCATACTTGCCAATCTTCGGCAGATTGAAGTCCACATGCTTTCCATGCTTGTAGCCCAATGCTTTACCGCCTGCGAGGATGGTGGGCAGGTTGGCATTTCCATGGCTGTGGCCATACGCCATGCCGCTACCCCAAAGCACCTGAGTGGTATCCAGAAGACTGTTGTTCTCCTCCTTGTGCTCCTTGAGCTGGTCCAGGAAGTAGCTGAGCTGACCGATGAGGAAAGTATCCGTCTCCGTCAGACGGCGCAGCTGCTCGGGATCGCCGTTGTGATGGGAGAGACCGTGGCGCGTCTGCAGAATGCCGATCTCAGGGATGCCGCTGGCATTGCCCTCACCACCGATGCCGCAGGTGATCACACGGGTGGAGTCCGTGCGCAGGGCCATGACCATGAGGTCATAGAAGAGGCGGTAGTATTCGCCGGCCTCGGCCATGCTGAGCTTGCGCTGGAGGCGGGCGGCCTCGGCCGCTGGCACGGCGGGCTTGGGCACGTTGAGCCACTCGTCAGCGCGGCGGGTGCGCTCCTCCACCTGACGCACAGCGGTGAGGTATTCATCAAGCTTGCTGCGGTCGGCGCTGCCGAGTTTGCCATTCACGCGCTTGGCGTCGTCTGCCACGAGATCGAGGATGCTACCCCGGCGGCTGAGTCGGCGGCGGATGGTTTCCTTGCTGTCCTTTTCGACGCCGAAGAGCTGGTTGAAAATCTGCTGGGTGTTGCGTTCTGCCGGAAGCTGGATGCCATCCTTGGACCAGGCGAGAGAGGTGCCTTCGATGGCCATTTCGAGCGAAGAGAAGCGCGTCGCATTGCCCTGAACTTCGGCGATGAGCTGGTCGGCGGAAACGGTGTTGCGGAAAGCGCCGCCATCGCCGGGGACATTGGCTCCTGTGAGCCAGACTTTTTCGCAGTTGTGGTGCTTGCCGATCACCATGGGGTGATGCAGGCCGCTGATGGGCGTGATGTCTGCGCGGTGTTTTTCCAGCGGCATCAGCGGCTTGGTGAATTCATAATCCGCACCAGCTTTGTCGATCTGCCAGGTCAGGGTGTTCACACCATTTGGGATGTAGAGGAACACGCTGCGCTTGGGCTGCGAGGGAGCCGGCAGAGCACCCATGGATTCGAGCAAAGGCAGAGAGATGGTGGCCCCAAGGCCGCGCAGCACCTGGCGGCGGCTCATGCGCCAGCGGTTGAGATTAAGATTGCTCATAGGTGTGTGTATTGCTGTTAGCGCTTCTGGAACAGGTTAGAACAAACGAAGGCCTCGACGATGTCTCTCAGGCGGTAGTCCTTTGCCTTGCTGACGGCGGCGATGGCTTTCAGGTCTTCACGATCATCAAACGACATGCTGCGGCGCAGGCCATAGGTGGCCAGCTTCTCGATGAAGGTCGCGTTGAAGGCGTCGAGATCTGAGAGGAGCAGTTTTTTGAAGTCATCAGCGGTCTGGTATTCGCGACCATCCGGCAGCTTGCCTGAAGCTTTGACCTTTGGGTTGGTGCCAGTGCCATCCGTGACTTCTTCGGTGCGCCAGCGGCCGATGGCGTCGTAGTTTTCAAAGGCGAGGCCCAGCGGATCAATCTTGGCGTGGCAGGAGGCGCAGTTCGCGTCGTGGATGTGCGCTTCGAGCTTTTCCCGCAGTGTGGCTTTGGGTGCAGCCGGGTTGGTGGCGATAGGATCGACGTTTGCGGGCGGCGGGGGAGGGGATTTGCCAAAGATGGACTCCATGATCCAGACACCGCGGTGCACAGGCCGGTGGCGCACACCATCGGAGGTGAGCGAGAGGATGGAAGCCTGCGTGAGCAGTCCGCCGCGATGACTCTCCGCTGGCAGCGACACACGCTGGAATTCAGCACCCGATGCCGCAGTCTCCGGCAGGCCGTAAAATTGCGCGAGCAGCGGGTTCATCATGCTCCAGTCTGAATGGATCAGTTCGCGCAGAGTGTGACCGCCCTGCAGCACTTCATGGAAGAAGGCTTTGGTCTCTCCGATCATGCTGGACTCCAGCGCCTTGTCGTAGTCAGGGTAGAGCTTCTTGTCGGGCTGGAACATGCCCACCTTGCGCAGGCGAAGCCACTGGGTGGCGAAGGAGTCGGTGAAGCGGACGGAGCGTGCGTCTGCCAGCAGGCGGACCACCTGCTTTGAGAGCGTGGCCTTGTCATGCAGCTTTCCTTGCTCAGCCAGCGCGAGCAGTTCGCCATCCGGCATGGTGTTCCAGAGCAGGTAGGAGAGACGGGATGCGATCTCCCAATCATTGAGCGTGTTGCGTGCCGCGTTTTCATCGCCTTCAGCAAGGAAGACAAAGCTCTTGGAGCACAGAATGGAAAGCATACCCGCTTTGACCGCGTCGCGGAACTTTTCTTTGGCAGCGAGTTCGGCCTTCACGATGCTCATGTAGCCATCGAGTTCTTCATCCGTGATCGGGCGGCGGAAAGCGCGCCGCGCCAATGTGGCGAGGCACTCGCGTACTTGCTCCATATTGCCCTCTTCCTGCGGCATGTAGTCATTCCGCAGTTTCTTCTCTGCCTCACTGACGAGCGGGCCTCGCCAGGAGATGGAATCCATGATGAGGAAGGGATAGCGAGGCTTTCCCTGCTCATCGGTGAGCTTCATCTGCCAGGGAATGCGGCCGATCTTCGTGCTGATGAACGGGGTATCGCCATGGCGGCCTGAGCGTGGCAGGTTGGAAGGGCCTGGCACATCATTATAGACTTCGATACTTGGACGGCCTTTGGGCAAGTGGGCGCGGAAGGTGACCGTGATCGGTTTGTCCTCGGGAGCGACGATGTCCTGCTCAAACAGGACGCGATCCAGTTTTGCCTCATAGACTTTGATGCGTGGCGCGCGGCCCTTCTCGGGCTTCAATCCGCTGAGCGTATAGCTGATCTCATACACACCTGCCTCAGGCAGCGGGTCCTTGAGCAGGGAGTAGCGGAAGATGTCTCCGGGCCACATGTCGTAGCGCACTTTGTCCAGCAGGCCCAACTCACGCAGGCGCTCGCGATGACGCTCGCTGATCTGCTCCTCATAGAGGACGGGCTTCGAGCCGCCGAAGGGCACCACCGGTTTGGCGTTCTTCGCGGGAGGCGTGATGTCGGGGTAGGCCTCGTTCAAAACGGTTTCCGCCGCAGCGAGGTATTTCTCAATGTTGGATGGCGAGAGCGTGAGCACGGAGCCGATGCGCTCAAAGCCATGCCACTCAGGATCTTCCAGAAACGCGCCCGGGTCTTTGGCATCATACTCCACCCCGAGAAGGTCGCGGACGGTGTTGACGTATTCGTCCCGCGTGAGGCGGTTGTAGCTCACCTTGGCGCGTGAGGCCATGCGTGCGTGTTCGCCCTCTTTCATTCTTGCGGCGATCCATTCGACGACCTGCGCGGAGGCAGCTGCTTCGGGGCGCTTCTTCTCCTTCTTCGGCGGCATCTCGCCCGAATTGATGCGCTCCATGATCTCCAGCCACTGCGGCGTGTTTTCAAAGCCGACTTTGGGAGACAGGGTGTCCATACGGAAGTCACCTTTCTGCACATCGGCGTCGTGGCACTTCAGGCAGTGCTCTTCAAAATAGGACTGCACCCTGGGTTCGAGACTTGCGGCAGGCGCGGCCAGTCCAAAGCCGCAAAAAGCGGGCAGCATGGCGGTGGCAAGGCATGGGAGCAGGTGGCGGGCTGGCATCGGATTTTCATACGGTGCGGCATGTCAATTCATGCAGTCCCCCCGAACTATCGGGGGGCGGAAACCGAGGCCGTCGTGGACAGAATCAAGGGAATAAAAATCATTTTTTGCCACAAGATTCCCCGAGCGGGGAAAAACCGGTCGGCTAATCTCCACCTACAAATCTCTCCCTTTTTATGTCCGATTTTTCCGGTTCGTGGGTGCAGCGCCTGATGCGCGCGTTGTTTGGGCAGTTTCATTACCAGCCGCCGCCCTGGCTGCCGCGCTTTGCCCGTGCGGCGGATGATCATGTGGGGCGGCATCCGGGCTGCTATGCCTTCGCCATCGTGTTCGCTGGCGCGATGTGCCTGATCGTGCCACAGATACGTCATTATCTGGATGCGCACCGGCCACGACCCCAGGTGCGGGTGGAAGTGCGGCAGGTCACCGGCGTGCTGATGATGCCGGAGCTCACACCGATCATCAAAGAGAAGCCGCAACCACAGCCGATGAAGGTGACTTTCAATGCTTCCGTGGCACGGCTGGATGCCGTGGGCAAGCCGGCGAGTGGCGTCACGCTTTCTCCTGAACATCCGGGGGCGTGGAAATGGACTTCCGACAAACTGCTGGAGTTCACGCCGGCGAAGGACTGGCCTGCCGGGCAGGAATTTACGGTGAAGCTTTATCCCGCACAGCTTCCCAAGGAGGTGGCTTTGAAAGAGGCCAGCTGGAAGGGGCAGACAGCGCCGCTGGTGCTCACCGTTTCCAGTTCAGAATTCGAGATCGATCCGCGTGATCCATCGCTGCAAAATGTCGTGGTGGGCTTCACCTCGACCCATCCGCTGGCCAAGGCACAGGTCGAGCAATTGGTGTCATTGGAGGTGGTGGGTGGCGCCAAAATTTTCGACTGGAAAGGAAAACAGCCCGACACGCTGTTCACGGTCACGGAAGGGAAATACCAGCGCGAGTTCTGGATCCGCACGGCGCGCATCCAGGTGCCGGAGAAGGAGGACTATGTGAAGGTGACGCTGCACAAGGAAATTACCAGCACGGTTGGTGGCAGGCCGCTGACTGCGGATCTCGTCTCAAAGGTGCGCGTGCCGGATGTGGACAGCGGTTTTCAGATTGCTGATGCGAACACGGAAATCCTCAAAACGGAGGATGGGGAGCCGGAGCAGTTTCTGTTCATCAACACGGAGGGATATGTAACGACGGAGAATCTGAGCAAGCATCTTGGCGTGTGGCAGGAACCGGTGAATTTTGGCATCCGCGGAGTGAACGATGTGACAGAGGGGGTGCTGCGGCAGTATGCGCCGGTGGCGCTGAAACCCGTCGAACTGGAACTGAGCGATGATCAGCCGGCGACAACGCGGCATGCATTCAAGTTTCTCACCGAAAAGCAGGGGCGCCTGTTTGTGCGCATCACGCAAGGAGTCGAGGCTTTGGGTGGATTTCGGCTGAGCAGAGAGTTCCGAACTTTTGAATCCGCACCACGTTTTCCGAAGGAAGTGCAGCTGCTGGGGAAGGGTGGCATCCTGGCTCTGAATGGCGAGCGCAAGCTTTCGCTGCAATCACGTGGCGTGCCTTTTCTCCGCGTGAACATGGCGCGTGTGCCGGCGCGGCAGGTGAACCACTTGGTGGTGATGACGGAGGGCGACTTTGCCAATCCCTACTTCACCATGTACGATCGTTTTGACGAATCGAACATCGCTCACTTCATGCGCCGTGTGCAGCCGGTGGCGATGAAGAACGAGTTTCAGGCGTGCTATTCGGTGATCAACTTCGCCAGTGCACTGCAGGCTCCGGACGCCGCGGATCCGGATGCATCGCGCGGTTTGTTTCTTCTCACAGCGGACGGGGTGGAACCGGTTCCCGAAGGCAACAAGACCATGGAGGGAGATGACGTGGAGGATGACTGGCGGGTGATGGATCAGGCGACGACGAAGCGATTCGTCCTCGTCACCGATCTGGGCCTGATGGTGAAAAAGAATGCGGACGGTTCACGCGATGTGTTTGTGCAAAGCATCCAGAGCGGTGACCCGGTGAATGGAGCCGTGATCACCGTGCTGGCCAAGAATGGCGAGTATCTGCTGCAGCAGACCACGGCCGACGGCCATGTGCTCCTGCCGGATGTGGCCAAGTTTCAGCGGGAAAAGCGACCCGTGGCCATCGTGGCCACGCTGGGCAATGACCTGTCCTTTCTGCCGTTCGAGCGTCCTGACCGCCTGCTCGACTTCTCACGTTTTGACATTGGCGGCGTGATGGCCTCGGAGAAGGAGGCGCTGGAGGCCTTTGTGTTTACCGAGCGCGGCGTGTATCGTCCGGGGGATGACATTCACCTTGGCGCGGTGTTGAAGCGCCGTGACTGGAGCGCGGGCCTGGCGGGGCTTCCGCTGGAGATGGACCTGGTGAGCGCGAAGGACGAGGTCATCGACACGCAGAAGTTCGTGCTGTCCGGAGACGGCTTCATGGAGGTCAAGATGAAGACGGACGAGACCGATCCGACGGGACGCTATATCGCACGGCTGTATTTGATCCGTGGCGTCAATGACCGTCTCCGGCTTGGGCAGACGACCTTCAAGGTGGAGGATTTCCAGCCGGACCGCATGAAGATCGATGTGACGCTCACCGGTAATGAACTCGCCGGGTGGCTGCAGCCGCGCGACATCAAGGCGGATGTCTCGCTGCAAACCTTGTTTGGTTTTCCAGCGGCCAAGCGGGTGCTGAAAGCACGGATGGAACTGAGCCCGGGTTCGTTCGCGTTCTCGCAGTTCCCGGATTTCATCTTCCACAATCGTCTGCCGGAGGCGGAAGACACCGAGGAGACGGAGGCGGGGCAGAAGATCAATCTCGGGGAGAAGACGACGGACGACACAGGTGCGGCGCAGTTTGACCTGGCACTCGAGCGTTTTGACAAAAGCTGCTTTCAGGTGAGCCTGCTTATCGAGGGCTTTGAGGCGGATGGCGGGCGCAGTGTGCGCAGCGGGAAAAATTTCCTGGTGGCCGCGCTGCCGTATGTGATCGGCTACAAGCCGGATGCGAAGCTGGACTACCTGGGCAAGGACACGGTGGCCAATGTACGGTTCATGGCCGTGGGGCCGGATCTGAAACCCTTCGCGCCGAAGGATCTCATGGCGCGCCTCATCCAGATCAAGCATGTGTCCGTGCTGACCAAGCAGGAGAGCGGCAGCTATGCGTACGTCTCCACGCAGCGGGAATCCATTGTGACAGAGACAGCGTCCGGAGAGTTCCGCCTGGAACTGCGTGACGCAGAAAACAATGTGGTCTGCGCCACGCCATTTACCGTGGTGGGCAAGGGAGACCTGGATCGCAGCATGGAGCGGGATGCGGAACTGGGCATCAAACTGGCAAAGGGTGCGTGGAACAGCGGTGAGTCGCTGGAAGCGAGCCTGAGCGCGACCTACACCGGCGCGGGCCTCATCACCATCGAGCGTGAGCGTGTGTTGGGGTGGCAGTGGTTCAAGGCGGGCACGACTGCCAGTGTGCAGCATATCACGGTGCCGAATGACATTGAAGGCTCGGCGTATGTAAACGCGTCCTTTGTGCGTGCGCTGGACTCGAAGGAGATTTTCACCTCGCCGCTGAGCTATGCGGTGGAGCACTTCATTGCGAATCCGGACAAGCGGCGCATTGAAGTGAAGATCGACACGCCGGAAAAAGTGAAGCCGGGAGATGTGATGAAGATTGGATTCTCGGCAGCGAAGCCGTGCCGCATCGTGGTCTATGCGGTGGATGCGGGCATTCACCAGATCAGCGACTACAAGCTGCCGGATCCGCTGGCGCATCTGAGCCGCAAACGCGCGCTGGAAGTGGAGACGGAGCAGCTGATGGATTTGATCCTGCCAGAGTTTTCGCTCATCGCGCAGAATAAGGCCTATGGAGGCGATGCGGACAAGCCGCTCCGCCTGAATTTGAATCCTTTTAAACGCCGCAAGGAACCGCCGGTGGTGTTCTGGTCGGGGCTGATCGCCGCGGGGCCTGAACGGCAGGAGGTCAGCTACACCGTGCCGGATTATTTTGCCGGGAAGCTCAACGTCATGGCGGTGGCCGTGGCTGAGGATGCGGTGGGCCGCGCGGAGACCAGTAGCATCGTGCGCGGGCCGCTGGTGCTGACGCCAAATGTGCCGTTCTTTGCCGCGCCCGGAGATGAATTCATCGCGTCGCTCACGGTAGCGAACAATCTCGAAGGGGTGGAAGCGAATGCGCCGATCAGCATCGTCGCGCAGGTGACGCCGCACCTTGAGGTGATCGAGTCACCGAAGGGTGCGATCAATGTGGCCACCGGCAAGGAGGACACGGTGCGCTTCCGTGTGAAGGTGAAGGATGATCTCGGGGGAGCGGAGATCGCCTTCAAAGCGGAAGCCGCCGGGCAGGTGGTGCTGAGACGGGCGACGCTGAGTGTGCGGCCCGCGGCACCGTACATCACGAACGTGCAGAGCGGGTACTTCCGGGAGAATGCGCATGACGTGAAGGTCACGCGGGAGATGTATCCGCAGTATCGGAAGCTGAATGCGAATGTGTCCGCGCTGCCGCTGGGACTCGCGCGAGGTCTGGAGTCTTATCTGCACAAGTATCCGTATGGATGCTCTGAACAGATCACCAGCCGCGCGGTTGCACGGCTGCTGCTGGCGAAGGAGGTGGATTTTGGCTTTGATCCTGCGGAGTCCGCGCAGCAGCTCGACGGGGCCTTTGCCCTGTTGCGCAGCCGTCAGCATTCGAACGGTGGATTTGGCTACTGGGATTCGGATGCACTCACAGGGATGGATTATCTCTCGGTCTATGTGACACGATTCCTGACGGAGGCGCGGGATGCGGGCCATGCGGTGCCGTCCGCGCTGCTGGAGGGTGCGCGCAATCGCATGAAGCAGATGGCGCGGCAGCCGGTGGGCAGTTTGGACGATGCAGCGATCCAGGCGGCGGCGATTTATTTGCTCACGCGCCACGGTGAAAACACCTCCACGTATGTGCTTAACCTGCGTGACAATCTGCGGCAGAAACATCAGGAGGCGTGGCGCGGGCATCTAACGGCGGCGTATTTGGCGGGGACGTATGCGCTGCTGCAAAAGCGTCCGGAAGCGCTGGTGCTGATGCAGGATTACTGGGCTGCTGTGCGCAAAGGTGGGCAGGCACCCCTGAGGTGGCATGGCTGGTACTATGGGGATCCGCAGGTGAGCCAGGCGGAGGGCTTTGCGGTGGCCTGCAAACACTTCCCGGAACTGGCGGGGAATTTTGGTTATGATGATCTGTCAGTGATCACCGAGCCGCTGGCGCGCAACCGATTCAACACCATCAGCGCTGCCACGACGATCCTAGCGCTGAAGGCCTACTCCGACCTCGCGAAGCAGTCGGGCGTGAAGGTGTCATTGAGCGAACTGGCGCGGGTAGGCGGTCCGCCAAGCGTGCTGGTGGCGGAGACGACTGGTTTGATCCAGAGCGACTTCAATGCCCAGGCGGGAAGCTTGCGCTTCGGTCTTGCGCAGGAAGGTGGGCGAGATCTCGGCGCCTTCTACCAGGTGACTGAGGCAGGCTTTGACACGGGGTTGCCGACACAACGCATTGCAGATGGCTTGGAAGTGTTTCGCGAGATCATTGGGACGGATGGCAAGGCTGTGGAAAAACTCAAGGTCGGCGAGGGAGCGCTGGTGCGGCTGAGTGTGCGCAATGTGTCTCCGGATGCGCTTAGCAACATTGCCGTGCTCGATTTGATGCCGGGCAGCTTTGAACTGGAACCGAACGGGCTCAAGCCCGGGCGCGGCACGATCCCGGGCGCGGATTACGTGGATGTGCGCGAAGATCGGAATGTGTTCTTCTGTGGGCTGGGCAAAGGAGAGGTAAAGACCTTCTCTTACCGCATCAAACCGATTGCGGCAGGCAGTTACGCGATCCCGCCGGTGTTTGCCGAAAGCATGTACGACCGCGGCACCAAGGGACGCGACGGCGGCGGCAAAGTGAACGTGGAGTGACGGTCATGCGCATGCTTCATCGTCTGCTGCGAATGCGCCTTCTGCGCTGGTCGGGAGGGGCATTGCTGCTGCTCGCGCTGATCTGGCTGCTGCTGCCGCAGCCGGAGCTGTATCCGACGGAGTTTCGATTTTCACGCACGCTAGAGGATCGCAACGGCAGGCTGCTGCATCTGGCGCTGACGCCGGACGGGAAGTATCGGCGCTATGTTCCACTGGCGGAAATCAGCCCGGCTTTGATCGAGGCGACGCTGACGCTGGAGGACCGTCACTTTTATGATCATCCTGGGGTGAATCCGCTCTCGATGCTGCGCGCGGCGTGGGGCGTTGTTTCAGGCTCGACGCGAGGCGGCGGGTCCACGATCACGATGCAGCTCGCGCGGTTGCGTTATGACCTTCATACCCGCACGCCGTGGGGCAAGGCGTGGCAGATGCTCCGTGCGGTGCAGTTTGAAAAGCATTATTCGAAGGATGCTATTTTTGAGGCCTATCTCAATCAGGCCCCTTATGGCGGAAATGTGGAGGGAGTGGGAGCGGCGAGTCTGCTGTGGTGTGGGAAGCCAGCTCGCGAACTGACGATGCGGGAGGCGGTGACGCTCTCTGTGCTGCCGCAAAGCCCGACGACGCGTCGGCCGAGCGCGACGGGAGACAACAAGCGTCTGGCTGCGGCGCAACATCGGCTGTGGGAACGTCTGCGCGTGGAGAGGGGACTGCCTGCTGATCCGCTGGATGCTGCGTTCACGCTGCGGCAACTGCAACCGGTGCCGCGTGAGGCGCCGCATCTGGCGCGGCGACTGTTTGCCGAGAAGCCGGTGGAAGATTGCACGGGCTCGGGGGCACCGCTGCGCTGCACTTTGGATGGCAACCGGCAGCGTGGTGTGGAGGAGGCGCTGAATGATTATGTGGAGCGCAAGCGGGAGGTGGGCATTACCAATGCGTGCGCGCTGCTGGTGCATGCGCCGTCTCGCGAGGTGCTGGCTTATGTGGGATCCAGCCGATTTCTCGACAGCTCGATCCAGGGACAGGTGGACGGCGTGCTGGCGCGGCGCTCGCCGGGATCGGCGCTGAAGCCGTTCATCTATGCGCTGGCGATGGAGCAGGGGCTGATCCATCCGCACACGATGCTGCGCGACGGGCGCATGGCTTTCGGCAGCTACAATCCGGAGAATTTTGACCGCAACTTTGCGGGGCCGATTTCCGCGCAGGATGCGCTGTATCACAGCCGCAACATTCCAGCGGTGTCGCTGGCGCAGCAGTTGAACGCGCCGGGCTTGTACGGATTTCTCAAAGAGGCTGGCGTGGCCCTGCCGCAGCCTGCGGAATTTTACGGGCTGTCATTGCCGCTGGGCGGTGGTGAAGTCTCGATGGAGGAACTGGCGGAACTCTACGCGCTGCTGGCAAGCGATGGCGGAGCGAGGCGGCTGAGCTATTTCAAAACGGAGCCGAGTGCCGGCGCAGCCAAGCCCCTGCTCACTGCTGAGGCGCGATACCTGACGCGGGAGATGCTGCGCACGCGAGAAGGCGAGGCTGTGATGGATGATCCGGCGGTGACGTGGAAGACGGGGACCTCGCATGGATTTCGCGATGCCTGGGCGGCCGGTATGCGCGGCGAATATGTGCTGGTGGTGTGGATCGGAAATTTCAATGGCAAGGCCAATCCTGCCTTCATCGCGCGTGAGTGCGCGGCGCCGTTGCTGTTTGAAACGTTCCGCCATCTGCGTCTGCCGATGAAGCGGGAGGCGCCGCCTGCGGGAGTTGCGCAGGTGGAGCTTTGCGCGGTGTCGGGCCAGCTGCCGACGCCGCATTGCCAGCATCGCGTGCAGGGCGGATTTATTCCCGGTGTCTCGCCGATCACGCCGTGTGAGATTCATCGCGAAGTTTTGATCGATGCCGCCACGGGATTGCGGGTGGTACGTGATGATGGCAGGCGTGCCGTGAAGCGCGAGGTTTTTGAATTCTGGCCGCCGGATTTGCTGGAGATGTTTAAGCTGGCGGGAGTGCCGCGCAAAACACCGCCGCCGCTGGAGGCGGGTGCGGAATCGCTCACGGCGGCGGATGCGGGAGCGGTGCCGAAGATCGTGTCTCCGCGTGCGGCTCTAGTTTACACGCTGCAGGCTTCGGATGCGGCACGGCAGACGATTCCGCTGCGCGCGGATACTGCGCCAGGAGTGAACCGCGTTTTCTGGTTTGCGGGAGCACGTTTCCTCGGTGCCAGCGATCCTGCCACGCCGGTGATGTGGACGGCCGCCGCAGGAAAATGGCGGGTGCATGTGCTGGATGATCAGGGGCGCAGCGCGGCGGTGGAAGTGCGGGTGGAGATGGTGCCCTGATGGCCCACTATTCCAGCGCCAGTTCCCTGCCTTCCAGCTTTAGCAAAAACGCCTTTGCCTCCATGCCCCCCGCAAAGCCGGTGAGCTTGCCATTGGAACCGATGACGCGATGGCATGGGGCGATGATGGAGATGGGGTTTTTGCCATTGGCGGCACCGACGGCGCGCACAGCAGTGGGGTTGCCGATCTGCTCGGCGATCTGCGCGTAGCTGCGAGTCTCGCCAAAGGGAATTGTGAGCAAGGCGTCCCACACCTGCTTCTGAAATTCGGTGCCGGCAAAGTCCAGCTTCAGCGCAAACTTTTCCAGCCGGCCCGCAAAGTAGTCTCGCAGCTGCCGCTCCGCCTCCAGCAGGACGGGATGATGCTTGTTTTCGTGCAGCGGCCCAAGGCGCACGCGCTTCGGATCATCGTCTTCCCACAGCACTGCCGCCAGTCCGTGGTCATTGGCCACCAGCGTGAGCGTCGTTTTCGGACATGAAGTTAAAATAAACCTCATGTCCGAAAACGGCCAGCCGTATCAGTGGAAAGGAACCAGACTGCCGCATCTCCAAACACCATGAACCTCATTGATGACGATGCCGCCTACAGCGCCCTGAAATCCCGCGATCCGCGCTTTGACGGCGTGTTTTACGTCGGCGTCACATCAACCGGCGTTTACTGCCGTCCCATCTGCCCGGTTAAAATTCCGAAGCGCGAGAATTGCCAGTTTTATCCCAATGCCGGAGCAGCGGAGAAGGCATCTTTCCGCCCCTGCCTGCGCTGCCGCCCCGAACTCGCACCGGGTCATGCGCCGGTGGATCAGGCCCACCGGCTCGCGGATCTCATTGTGCACCGCATGGATGAAGGACTCGCGGATGAAGGCGCGGGACTGGAGGAGATTGCGGCACAGTTTCACCTCAGCTCGCGTCAGTTGAGGCGCATCGTACAGCAGGAGCTTGGTGTTTCGCCCATGGAGCTGATTCAGACGAGACGTCTGCTTTTGGCGAAGCAACTTCTCACCGACACCAAGCTGCCCGTCATCGATGTGGCCTTTGCCAGCGGCTTTTCCAGTTTGCGCCGATTCAATGACGCCTTCAGCACTCACTACCGCATGCCGCCCACGCGCCTGCGCAAAGAAGCTGCGACACATCCCGCCAAGCTACAAGCCACCGACACCTCAATTCTGCAACTGGGCTATCGTCCGCCTTACGATTGGGAGGCCATGCTGCAGTTCCTTGCGGGACGTGCGATTCGTGAGGTCGAGTTCGTTTCAGATGGCACGTATTCACGCACCGTTCGGCTTGGGGACCACACGGGGTGGATCAAAGTGTCCAACGCGCCGGCCAAGAACGCGCTGCAGGTGGAGTTCACCCATTCGCTCGCTCCTGTTCTGCCTGCGCTGCTTGGTCGCCTGCGCAACGTGTTCGATCTCTCCGCACGTCCTGACGTCATCGCCGCGCACCTTATGCAGGATCCGCGATTGAGACCTGCCGTTTTGCAAAAGCCCGGCCTCCGCGTGCCGGGAGCATTCGATGGCTTCGAGATGGCCGTGCGGGCCATCCTCGGCCAGCAAATCACGGTGCAGGCGGCCACTAAGATCGCCTGTCGTTACGCTGAAGCCTTCGGCGAAAAAATTGAGACGCCTTTTCCTGAGTTGAGCCGACTCTCGCCTTTGGCCACTAGGGTCACGCGAGCGACGGTGGAGGGCATTGCCAGTCTTGGCATCATTCGTACTCGTGCCGCATGTATTCTCGCGATGGCAGAGGCCATTCGTTCGGGCACACTTCAGCTCGAGCCGGGTGCCGATCCCGAGGCCACCATTGCCCAGCTAGTTACCTTTCCGGGCATCGGCCCCTGGACGGCTCACTACATTGCCATGCGTGCTCTGCGCTGGCCGGATGCTTTTCCCAAGGAAGATATCGCGGTTCGGAACAAGTTGGGCGGAGTCACCGCGAAGCAGGCCGAGGAGATGTCGCAGGCATGGCGACCTTGGCGCAGCTATGCTGTGCTGCATGTGTGGAACAGCCTGTGATTACTTTGCTTTCCCAAAAGCGGTCTTGAATGCCTGCGTCGTTGCCGGCCATTCCTTCTCGCGTTGGTGCAGCTCGCCGGGATAGCCGGCGTTCGATTCCCAGTAGGTGTGGGACCTCACGTCGTTCGCCTTCAGGAAGGCTGCCATCGATTCGACAAAGGAGGCTGCGTCCGGACCCCACACGCCCCATTCGTCGATCTGAAAGGGTTTTTTGTGGGCTTTTGCAAAAGCGAGCATGCCGGCGAGGTTCCATTCATTGTAGCCGTAGGGGCTGACGCGCTTTTCCCAGGCTTCCTTGGGATCATTGGTTTCCCAGCCTTCACCACCCATGACCTTCGGCTTCCAATACACATCCTGGCCCACGAGATCCACATACTCGTCGCCGGGCCACATGGGGCGGGGATCGCTGGCGCCTTCCGTGGTGGAAAAGCAGAATCTGAACCGTGCTCCGCCCGGCGCGCTGCGGAAGGCACCATGGAAGCGTTTCCAGGATTCGATGAAGTCTGGGATTTGCGAGGCCTTGGAGCCGCCCACGCCCCAGGCAAACCACTCGCCATTCATTTCATGGCTGGGGCGAATCACGATTTCGTAGTCGCCAGGATTGTTTTCCAAGATGGAGCCTGCCAGGCACTTCCAGTGATCATCGTAGGCTCCAGTCTTCGCTTCTGCATAGCTGGCCCCAGTGATGATGATGGGCACGTCATAGACCAGGCGGCGGTCGCCACGCTGCCCATACACGGTCTGGCTCAGCCAGCTGGCATAGCGGTAGTTTTCCCACTTTTGGAAATCCACCGTGCAGAGAATGACGTCCACTTTGCGGCCCAGCCATGCTTCAAAATCCAGCACGCGCTGCATGGAGTTTTCTCCGTGGACGCCGAGGAGAGGCTCGGCGGAAACTGAAACAGAAAGGAGGGCGAAAAAAGCGGTGCGGAGGAGCATGAGCGTGCGCTGATCTGGTGCGGACTCGTCAGCGCGGAGAGGGTGGGATTCGAACCCACGGTGGGGATAAACCCACGCCAGTTTTCAAGACTGGAGCCATAAACCACTCGACCACCTCTCCTGGTGCTGCGTTGCGGAACAGTGACAATAAGCAACGGGATGCAGCCTGCCAAGAGGAAGTTTGCAGGAGCTGCAAGTCAGGATTGATCTCGGCGAGTGGGCGTTCATGATCACTGCGCATGATTCACAAGACTGCCCTGATTGATCCGAGCGCCCAAATTGACCCGACTGCCGAGATCGGCCCTTATGTGGTCATCGACGGCCCCTCCGAGGTGGGTCCGGGATGCAAGATCGAGGCGCACGCGCAGCTCGTAGGGCACGTGGTGGTGGGGGAGGGGACCAAGATCGGACGCGGGGCGGTGATCGGGGCGGAACCTCAGGACCTGGGATTTGATCCCAGCACGCAGAGCAGCGTCATTTTGGGCAAAAACAATGTCATTCGCGAGCATGTGACGATTCATCGCGGCAGCAAGCCGGGGGCGGCGACGCGCATTGGGGATGGGAATTTTCTCATGGTGGGCTGCCACCTGGCGCATGACGTGGTGCTGGGGGACAAAAACATCCTGGCGAATTCTGTGCTGCTGGCCGGCCATGTCCACATGGGCAACGGTGCCTTCCTGGGGGGGGGATCGGTGGTGCACCAGTTTCTGCGCATCGGAGACTATTGCCTGATGCAGGGGAACAGCAGTTTCAGCAAGGACCTGCCGCATTACTGTGCGGGGAACCGCATCAACCGCATGACCGGACTGAACGTGATCGGCCTGCGCCGGCAGGGCTTCTCTTCAGAGGATCGGGCGGCGGTCAAAGAGCTGTTTCACATGCTCTTTTGCAGCGGGCTGAACATGTCCCAGGCCTTGGAGCAGGCTTTGGCCCGGGAATGGCCCGAAAAAGCGCGGCGGCTGCTGGAATTTGTGCGGGCACCGAGCAAAAAAGGGGTGGCTTCCGTGCGTCGCGGAACAGGGGACGAGTGAGGCGAAAAAACTCCGGCTTTTTCTTGTCACCACGTTTCCAGTAGCCTATTTAGGGGATTCTCATCTTCCTGCCTATTTAGGACGGTGCTTTCTCGTGTTATGATTTTTTCAAGATTTTGCGTGACGGTTCTTGTTTGCGTCCTGGCATTCGTCGGGGCGGCGAACGGGCAATCCCTTCTCGACAGCCTCACGAGTGATCTCAATATCCGTGGTTTAACCACGACAATGGATCCGGAAACTGGCCTCGCGACGGTGACGGGCGACGTGCACATTCAATACGGAAATGTCGAGATGCGCTGTGGTAGTGCGCAGTATAACCAGTCAACCGGCGAAGTCATCGCCAAGGATGGAGTGACGATCTGGCGGGATGGCACGATCTACCGTGGAGATTCGATCACCTACAATTCCATCACGGGTGAGATGTCGGGCAGGAATGTGATCACAGGAATAGCTGCGGGGTCCCCTGGTATTCCAGGCACTGGAATGACCGGCACCGGCGGCTCATCGGGTGGCGGATTCAGAAGAACTGCAGGCATGTTTTTCTTCAGGGCGGAAGATTTCCACTCAAGCAGCAAGCTCGAGAACAGGATTGATGCCACGGGGGTGTCTTTCACGTCCCATGATGTGCAGGATCCGAACTACCGGCTGAGCGTCAAAGAACTGACGGTCTATCCAGATGACAAGGCCATCCTCAAGGATGTGAAAATGTACGCCGGTAAAACGCCCATTTTCTGGGTGCCGAAAGTGACCAAATCGCTGGATGAAGAGACAAATCTGCGGCTTGGGCCCGGCTTTCAAAGCCGCTGGGGGGCGTTCCTGCTCACGCAGCTGGCCGTGGTGCACGGCGATCATACCTATGCGAAATACAAATTTGACCTCCGCAGCAAGCGTGGGGTGGGTGCAGGGGTGGACTTCATTTCGCTGCGCCACAGCGCCAACCGGCAGAACTTTGGCACTTTGAAGATTTACGGGGTCAATGATATCGCCCCAAATACGAACGCGACCAGCGCGACCCGTTACCCGGTGCCGACGGACCGATATCGCGTCAACTTTCAACATCGCATCTACCTTCCGGGTCCTGATGTTAACACCTGGTATCTGGATTTCGACATCAACAAGATCAGCGACATTCACTTTTACGAAGACTTCTTCTTCAACGACTACCGCACCAATCGCGAACCGGACAATCTGGTCTCCCTCATTCACACGAATGACTCGTATGTCGCCACTCTGATGGCGAAGTTCAAGCTGAACAACTTCTACCGCACGACCACACGTCTGCCCGAACTCTCCATTGATTTTACCCGGCGGCCGCTTTGGAACACGGGGATTTACCACCAGGGAACGATCAGTGCTGGAATCATCGGCGAACTGGTGGGCAACCAGGAAAAGGCTGAACTGCTCCGCCTGCAGGCGCTGGGGGCGGGTGGTCTGGCTGGGGTGCTGTCCGATCCTTTGGGCACTGCGGCTTCTTCCTTCCTCAGTCTCGCGGGACAGCCCAGAGCGGCCACGCTGACCCCTGTGGATGTGACGCAGGGACTTGGAGCCATCTCCAGCAGGCTGAGGCAGCCAGGTTACGGCCGTTTCCACACATATCATGAGTTTCTGTACCCGAAGACTTTCATGGGCTGGCTGAATGTGACGCCAAGGATCGGTGCGGGCCTCACGAGTTACACGGGCATTGTCGGCAGTCCGACCGGGCTCAGTCACTACACCCGGGGCATTTTCAGCATGGGTCTGGACGTCTCCTTCAAGCTTTCCAAAAACTGGAGCGAGGTGCAGGTGCCGATGCTCGGACTCAATGGCATCCGCCATGTGTTCCAGCCCTACCTGAACTATTCCTACCTGGACGCGAATCAAAACGCCGGCCTTCCCGCCATTGACAGGCTTTCCGCGACCACAAGGCCGCGTTCCATTGACGTGCCCTTGTTCACTGCTGTGGACAGTCTGCGGTCATGGAATGTGGCGCGTGTTGGCTTCCGCAACCTGCTCCAGACGAAACGTGACTACATGGGAAGCAACGGCTACGGCGGCTTTTGGGAAACGCCCGCCGGCGGGGATGAACAGACCTACACGTGGGCGGGCATGAACACTTATGTGAACGTCTTTGGCAAGGACCCTGAGTACGGCAGAAGCCTCTCCAACGTCTATAACGAGTTGTTTTGGGTGCCCGTGCCATGGGCCAGCCTGCGTTCTGACCTGCAGCTCCCCATTCAAGGTGGTGTGGGCAGCTTCACGGAAGCCAACAACAGCATGACCTGGCTGATCAACAAAAGCACCTCGTTTGAAATGGGGCATCAATACATTCACGACCACCCGTTCTTCCGCAACAGCAGCCTGCTTTACACGCGCCTGTATGCCCGTTTGAACGAGGATTTTGGCTTCAGCACCTACCACATTTACGAAGCGTCCGCGGGCATCCTGCAATTCCAGAGCTACAGCGTCTCGAAAGACCTCAGCAGCTGGGTCGCTTCCTTCGGAGTTATGTCACGCAACAACGGCAATGGCATGTCAGATTTCGGCCTTCTCCTGTCCTTCACTCTCAAGGACTTCCCGAAATTCAATTTCGACCTCGACATGGATCCGAATCCCGGAGGTCGTGGCGGCAAGCAGTAGCCACCGCTCGTGGGTCGGTTTTGAACAAATTAAAGGGATCCCTTCACTTGTTGGGCGCGGCATGCTCTGAGGCTCTGGCTGGGAGATGGGACCCGTGCCTTGTTTTTCCTTGGGTCTGAAGAGATGGCTCAGTGAAATGAGCTGGCACGATCTGGCGCAAATCTGCGCATGCCCCGAGTTTTCATTCAAGAGAAAGTGGCCAGCCCCGGGAATGCCATTTTTTCCCCGTCGGCATACGCTGATGTGTCATCCGTGTGCGGCGCAATCAGACTCAATCGAACTCCCAATGCCTCCTAGCGGGTGGCAAATGAAACAATGGGAGGCTGCTTGTAGAAACTCGCCGTCGCGTGGCTCACATGCCCCCGCCGCTCTTGGCGAGGAAATTGAGGGCCAAAGCGGCTACGGCGAGGATGAATACTAACCAGGCAAGAGGCATGAAATGAGAGAAGTGAAAGTGAGTCTGTCAGAGAAGGATTTCAAGGAATCGGCTTCAAGGTGCCGGCAAACTTATCATTGGACCAAGTGGCGGACACTTTCGAGAAGGTTTCCCATTCCTGTCTGAGCACCTCAGGAACCTTGACCGGAGAGCTGCCGTCCTTGTCAACAAAACCGGCACTGTCGGAGCCGAGGAGCTGCACCGTCATCAGGACAGCGGAGAGCACGAAGCAGATCACCGACAAGGGGACCAAGCCAGCTTCCGGATCCTTTTCTTCATAGAACTGCTCTGCATCAGCGGCAGCGCTACGCTTCACTGGCGCACTAGGCGGAGCCGAGATGGATGGGCGCTGCATGGCCTGAGTGGGCTGCAGCTTGACAGTTGCTTTCGGGAGCGGGGCGGCAGAACCGCCAGCCATGGGGCCGGTGCCTGCGCCAGGGGCTGAAGGAGGACGAGGTCCTGGTGCCTTTTGCAGCGGAACGGTCGGTGCGCCAGTTTCGGTACGGGGAGGGGGAGCCGCTGGATTCTGGCTGAGCGGGCGGGTGGCTGCCGGCAGACCAGCCATCGGCGGAGCCGCAGGACGCGGCGGCATGGGAGCACTTGGCGCTCCTGGAGCCGCAGGGGCCACCGGAGCTCCTGGGGGCCTCGGTGCAGTGGGAGGAGCCAGGGGGCGGGCCGGAGGCGGCATCGAGCCCGAAGGGGCGGGTGCGCTCGGAGGAGGAGAGGAAACCACGGGAACGGCAGCAGTGGTCTTCCGGGCAGGGGGAGACATCGGCGGCGCAGGCAGCTTGACCGGTGCGGTGCTGGACTTTGGCGCAGGCGGAGGCAGGGGAGCCGAGGGAAGCTGAATCGGGGCTGTGGACTTTTTCGACACCATGGGAACCACGGAGGTCGTGTTGAAGGAGGCCGGAATACCACCCGTAGCCGGGGAAATGGGAGCCGTGGACTCACGTGGCTGGGTCACGCCTGCATTGGGACGGCCACGCAGGGTGATGCGCACGGTCTCCTTTTTGAGCGGGACGGCGGCGGTCTTCGGCGTTGAGCCAGAAGGTGGTTGGGGTGGCGTGTTTTCGGGTTCGCTCATGGTTCAAAGACTGGAAAAGAAAAAATTCAGAGAATTCCCCTACATTTAGCGAAATTCGCCCCCTTGCGTCAATCCCTTTCTCCTGATGCCTTGCAAATGTCGGCTCGCTGCCCGTTAGTTGCTCATCCGGCGGCCCGCAACCGTGGTCGCCAGACCCTCTTTAGCATGAAAATTCTTGTCACTGGCGGAGCTGGATTCATCGGCTCCCACACCGTTGAGCGCCTCATTCGAGATGAGGTTGGGCAGATTACCATTATCGACAGCTTCAACGATTATTACAATCCATCGATCAAGCGGGAGAATGTGCGAGCACTTGGACAGAAGGTGACGGTCTGTGAAGGCGACATCAGCAGTCCGCAATTTGTGGCGGAAACCTTTGAGAAGGGTCATTTTGACGCGGTTATCCACCTTGCCGCCCGTGCGGGGGTTCGGCCTTCCATTGAACAGCCGGAGCTGTACATCGACACCAACATCAAAGGCACATTCCACCTTCTGGAGGCGGCACGGCGCACCGGCGTGAAGCATTTTGTTTTTGCCAGCAGCTCTTCAGTATATGGGGTCAACAAGAAGGTTCCGTTTGCCGAGGCCGACCCGATTCTCCAGACCATCAGTCCTTATGCCATGACCAAAATGGCGGGCGAACAGATGTGCTCCAATTACAGCCACCTCTACGGAATCAAGACTGTGGCCCTGCGTTTCTTTACGGTCTATGGTCCACGTCAGCGCCCTGACCTGGCCATTTCCAAATTCAGCCGTCTTATTGACGACGGGAAGCCTATCGACAAATTTGGAGACGGCAGCACCGCACGTGACTACACCTTCATCCATGACATTGTGGATGGCATTGTGGGCGCGCTGAACTACCGCAGCGGTCCGGTTTGCGACATCTTCAATCTGGGCGGCTCCCAGACCGTCACTCTGAATGACCTGATTGCTACAATCGAGCAGGCCCTTGGCAAAAAGGCGGTCATCAATCAGATGCCGGAGCAGCCCGGGGATGTGCCGCTTACCTCGGCAGACGTTAGCAAGGCCAGATCTCTGCTCGGCTTCAAGCCCACCACCACGATCGCGCAGGGTGTGCCCGCCTATGTGGATTGGTTCAGGGACATGCGTGAGCGTGGGATTGCAGTGTGCTAGGCTGTCTCTGCCGCCGGCGGCGCTTCGCTGCCGGGTCCCAGAGGACAGCCACGCTCAGGGCTGCCCTAAAAATGCGGCGCTGAAACCGTGCCTTCTTCAATCTCCTGGCGTTTTTTGCGGACGATGCCGTCGGCAATGTCCGTCACCATCTCCTCCAGCAGGAGGCGCAGGTGGCTGCCTGCACGGTAATCGGCCGGGGCGATGTGTTTGACCCGGTCCGCCACGCCGGTGAGCTGGTAGCATTTGCGGAAGCTGCTGCGGCTGGCCTCATCGGGATTGTAAACCGCCACGGCGTGCCCGCCGTAGCGCTTCATGAGCGTGAAGCACGGCACATCGGTCGGGCCGTCCCCCACATAGATCATGTGCTGGAAGGGGATCGGGCGCAGTTCATGGGCCATGTGGTCGTTCACGTCCTCGTTCGGTTCCAGCATGCCTTTGTTGATGCGGAATATGTACTGGGTTTTCGTGGTGTGGCTGATCACGCGCTTCGGGAAGGTAATGCGGCCGTTTTTGTCCTCGCCGAATTCGCAGCCGAAGATGCGCTTCACAAACGGCGCCAGAGCGGAGCCGTCCAGCAGCGCCTTGAGTCCGCTGGAGATGATGTAATGCTCGATCTTCACGCCCAGCAGGCGGTGCTGGTCGTTGAGCACCTTGTTCAGTTCGTCGAACAGTTCGGGCACGCCCCGAAAAAAATTGAGCTTCGCGCCGAGCTTCCGAAGGTCGTCATTGGTGGGCCTGTCCATGTCAAGGTAGTCCAGCATGCATTTCAGGTAGGCCAGTTCGCCGTCGTAGCCCTCCTGATTGACCAGCTCACGGCTGCGCTTCCAGAACTGCTCGGGATTGATGCCGAAGTGGGGGAATAGCGTCTCGTCCTGCATGTACGTGGGACTGAGCGTCTGGTCGTAGTCGTAGATGATGCCGATGGTGGTCTGCTGAGATGCCATGGGAGAGTTGACGGTGGTTTACGGTTGTTGACGATGGTTGACAGTGGTTTGAGACCCCTGTCAACCGGCGTAAACTCCTCGTTCAAACGAGGGCCGCGAATGCGCCAGGGAGGTCCGGATGCTCGAATGCATAGCCCATCTCTGTGGCAACGCGGGGCATCGCCCGCTGCCCGCTCAGCAGCATTTCGTCTGCCATTCCTCGGAGAATGAGCCGGAGTGCGAAGGCTGGGGCATGGAAAAAGGCCGGGCGATGGAGGGCTGCGGCAAGCTGCCGGGTAAACTCCGCGTTGGTCACCGCCTCGGGTGCGCAAAGGTTTACAGGGCCGCTCACCCTTTCGGTTTCGAGCGCCTTCAATAGGATCTGCACCGCGTCATTGAGGTGAATCCAGGACATCCATTGCCGGCCGTTTCCCAGCCTGCCACCGAGACCGAGACCAAATACCCGGCGCAGCAGGGGGAAGGCTCCGCCATTGCGGCCAAGCACCATGCCCGTTCGCAGATTGACAACGCGCATGCCCAGCGCCTCCGCCCGGTGTGCCGCCTTTTCCCAGCCTGCGCACACATCCGCCAGGAAGCCAGCACCGCGTGGGGAGGCTTCATCTACGATCTCCGGCCCGCTGTCGCCATAAAACCCGGCTCCGGAGGCGCAGACCAGCACCTTGGGGCGGTTCTCTTCCTTCCATGTGCCCAAGTGGGTGACCAGTGCTTCAGTGAAATCCACCCTGCTTTTCCAGATGCGGTCCCGCTTTTCCGCCGTCCACAGCCCCATCAGAGATTCTCCGGCCAGATGCACAAGCGCGTCCAGCTTTGTCTCTGGGAGAGCATGCGCAGCCTGAGGCGGCTGCCGCAGTGTTTCGTCCGCCACCGGTGCCTCCTTTTGACCACGCGAGTAGGCTACGATTTGATGCCCCCGGCCATGCGCGAGCAAGGCAAAATGACTGCCGATGAAGCCAGTAGCTCCTGTGAGGCCGATGCGCATACCCCCTTCTAACGTCTTCAAGGGGATGGTGGTTTCTCCAGAATTAAACAACGAAATGAGCGTCCCATCAGCGCCGGGTGGGTGAGGGACTGAAACTGACGCATGGTGGCTGGGTCGAGCGGACTGCCTTCGAGGCTTTGAATCCAGGCGGTTGCCATGCGGCCAAGCACACGGCCCTGCAGGTCGTATTCGCGCTGGAGGAGCCCGTGGCGCAGAGCCTCTTCGATCAGGCGCGTGAAATTAACATGGGTGGTGAGATCGCAACCGCCCAGATCTTCGAGCACGTGGCCGTCCATCTGGTGCTGGCGGTAGCGGCGGATGGTGCCTTCCGCCCGTGCGTCGGCGTAGAACTCCTCAGCATCGAGACCATAGTCGGCAATGAAGATCGAACCGCGAAACGCTGACTGTGCGAGGTCACGAATCCAGGCGAGCATGGCGAGATTGATTTCGAGGACATGACCGGTGGTGAGATCATGCGGCAGGTGTTTCACCTCAGCTTCCAGATCTTCGCAGGAGCAGGAGCCAGGGATGAAGCGAAAAGCTTCTGCACCGTCTGGCTCGACGAACATCTCCTCCCAGCGCTCCCCATTCCACCGCACGAGGTGGACCGGGAAGGCGTCTGGCAGTTCGTTGCAGACGAAGAAGGCATGCAAGGGGATGCTTTTGAGGGCGGCCAGATTTTCCACCCAATGGACCGGGTGCCCGTCCAGCCGCCGCGCCTGGGCTTCCCGGTAGGCAGGGTTGGGCTCCACAATGAGGTAGCGAAAGTTGTGTCCTTCAAGAGCGCTCAGAATATCCTCCGCCAGCTGGCCGTCGTGGGCGCCTTGCTCGATGATCGTGAATCCCGCAGGTTTTCCCAGCGCCTGCCAATCCTGCAGGGCGCGCATGGCCAGGAGTTTTCCATACAGCGGCCCCACGCTCACGCTGGTGAAAAAATCGCCTTGGCGGCCAATCTTGAGCGGCCCTGGTCCATAATAGCCATGTTCAGGATGATAGAGCGCCAGTTCCATGACCTGTGCGAAGGGCAGCCGTCCGGAAGGTGTGGCGGCGAGTTTTGCGCGGAGGATCTGGGGCAGGGAAGACATGCAGGGCCAAGGGAAAGGACTGGCGGAGAATGTGAAGGGGGGGTAGGTTCTACGCTCCTCTTTCTTACCAATCCATGTTCCGTGATGATCCCGATCCTAAGCCTGTGCGCAACTGGCGTGGCGAAGCCGGCCTGAAACTGCCGTTTTACCGCCGCGGCTGGTTCAGCGCCCTGATGGCCTTTGGCCTGCTCTGCCTGGTGGCGGCGTTTGGCGTTTACAGTGTGATCGTGGCACCGCTGCGGCGTGATGCTGAGAAGTTTGACCTGGAGGAGCTCAAGAAGCTTGAGTCTGCGAGCATTATTTATGACCGCGATGGAGATGAGATGGCGCGACTTTATGTGCTCAACCGCACTCCTGTGCCTGTGACTGAAGTGCCGCAGCATTTCATCGACGCGCTCGTTGCGCAGGAAGATTCACGGTTTTTCAAACATGACGGTGTGGACTACATCGGCCTGGCCCGAGCGGTGAAGGAAAACATTGTGGCCCGGGAAGTGACCCAGGGCGCGAGTACGATCACTCAGCAGCTCGCCCGCCAGACCTTCAAACTCCTGGAGCGCAGCTACAAGCGCAAGATTCTGGAGGCGTTCATCGCCCAGCGCATCGAGAAGCAGTTTTCTAAGCCGGAGATCCTGGAGTTCTACCTGAACCGCATCTTTTTTGGCATCAACTTTTACGGCATTCAGGCCGCTGCTCGTGGCTATTTTGGCAAGGACGCCAAGGATCTCACCATCGAGGAGTCTGCAACGATCGTGGGACTGATCAAAAGCCCGAACAACATTCAGCCCATCAAGCATCCGCAGCGTGCCCTGAAGGAGCGCAACTATGTGCTCGAACGCATGTCGATCGAGGGCACGCTGACAAAGGAAGAGGCGGCGAGGCTCAAGAAAAAGCCCCTTGTCACTGCTCCGCAGAGCGCGGACCCGAGGCTGAGCTACGTCTTCGACTCGGTGCGTCGTGAGGTGGTGGATCTGGTGGGTGAGGAGCGCGCCTCCATCGGCGGCTTTAAAATCTACACCAGCATCGATCAGGACCTGCAAAAGGCCACGGAGGAAGCAGTCAGCAAGCGCATGGCGGAAGTGGAAAAGCGGCAGGGCTACGAGCACCAGACCTATTCGCAATTCCGCGCGATCATGACCGACTACCGCGCGCGCATGAGGCGTGGTGAGATTGATCCGGCCACGCCGAAGCCGCTGCCGGAGTACCTGCAGGCGGCCGCTTTGATGATCGACAACAAGGACGGCAGTGTTCTGGCCATGGTGGGCGGGCGGGATTTCGGAGACAGCCAGTTCAACCGTGCCACAGACGGCGTGCGTCCGGCAGGGACCGCCTTCACACCGCTGGTGTACGCCGCGGCATTCAGCAATCCGGGGCTGTATCCCGGCACCAAGGTGGACGATGCTCCCCTGGATAACCGCCGCGTGATGATCGGGGGGCTGACCGGTATTCTCGGAGAATGGGGTGCGGAGGTGGACAATCCGAAATGGACGCAGGCGCCGATGAGTTCGCGCGAGGCGCTGATCCAAGGGCGCAACTCCGCCACGGTGCGGCTGGGAGAGCGCGTGGGAGTGCCGATGGTCAAGCAAGTGGCGCAGAAGGCGGGAATCACCTCTGAAATGCGCGATTATCCCTCCATGTTTCTGGGCGCCAGCGAGGTGCGGCTGAGCGAGATGTGCCTGGCGTATTCGAATTTCCCCACCCTCGGCAGCCGCCCGCAAAAGTTGAATTTGATCCAGCGCATCACTGACAACAATGACAAGGCGGTGTTCCAGATTTCCGAGGCGGCCCTGCGCAGTGTGCAGAGCATGGACCCCATAGCCGCGTATCAGACGCATACTTGTCTCGTGGATGCCCTGCATCGTGGCACGGGCAGTCCCGCCGTGAGTGATTACAAGCTCGGGGAGTTCCCGGCGGGGGGCAAGACGGGGACTCATTACGAATTCAAGGACCTGTGGTTCCTGGGCTACACCTCCGGTGTCACCTGCGGGGTATGGGCGGGGTTTGACAAGCAGAAGACGATCTATCCCGGCGCCTTCTCCAACCACATTGTGCTGCCGGTATGGACGGACATGGTCAATGCCAGCGTCACGCGGTACGTGCCGCAGGAGATCGAACCGCCGCAGACGGCGGAACGTGTGGAAATGTGCAGACGCAGCGGCATGCGCGCCACCGACTACTGCTACGAGAAAATCAAAGGCCCAGACGGTCGGGAAAAATCCGTGCGCGCCACCTACTTTGAATACCTGCGTCCCGGTACGCCGCTGGAGGGCTTTTGCAACCTGCACACGGGCGAGGGTCTGCCGGTCGAGATCAAGCAGTTCGGCTACCAGTCTCCAGCGCTCAGCTTTGGCTCCGCCCCTCTCATCCCGGAGACCACGAAGTGGGTGAACATCGAACCCGTGCGCATGAAGGCGCTGACGGTCATCGGCGAAGACCCCTACAATTCGGAGATGGCGGTCCCGCGTGCCAGCCCGGTCAATGATGATGGCACGCCGATCCGCAAAGCCATTCCCGTGGATGCGGTTGAAGGCGGGGAGGATGATGGTCCGAAGCTCAAGCTCGCGCCGCCGCCGCCGATGAAGATTGATTTCTGACGGGGGCGCGTCTTTTTTTTGTGAAGGAAGAGGGCTACTTTTTCTGCAGCTTTTTGAGCAGCGGAGCAGCCACTTCCTCCACATAGGCCTGGCCCGCCGCACTGCATTCCTTCAGGACGGCGACCTGGCTCTTGAGAAATGACTGCCCGTGGGGAGACTCAAAGAAGGCGATCCAGGACTTGATCTCGGCATGGGAAAAGTGGCTGGCATAGATCGGCACCATCCGCTCGACGAACTCCTGGGGCTTGAGCTTGTCGGTCAGTTCCTTCCAGAATTCAGCCGGCACGTCCGGGTTGGCACGGCTCTGGAGTTCGATGTTGGTTTTGATGTCTGCAAAACTCAGCTCTGCGACATTGGTCAGTTCGAGAAATTTGCGGATGTCCTGGATCAGAGCTGGATCTTTTTCTGCGGCCTGTACAGAGAGAATGCATGAAAGGACGAGGGTGAGGAGAGCGGTGCGCATGGGGGAGGGAGCGATTGAAATGGAATGGGCGGAGGAAGCAACGGGCGTGGTCAGAATGCAGTGTCTTATCTCAGCAGCATCTTTCCAGCCTCCGCATCAAACTCATTTTCCCACTTTGCCACCACCAGCATGGCCACGGTGTTGCCGATCAGATTGGTGATGGCGCGTGCTTCAGACAAAAAGCGGTCAATGCCCATGATGAGAGCCAGACCTGCCACCGGGATTGTGTGCGTGGCACCCAGCGTCGCCGCGAGCGTGATGAAACCGCCGCCCGTCACCGCCGCCGCACCTTTTGAGGTGAGCAGCAGTATGCCAAGAATGCTCAGCTCCTGCATCAGCGTCAGAGGAATGTCGGTCGCCTGCGCCACAAACAAGGCTGCCATCGTGAGGTAGATGCTGGTTCCATCCAGATTGAACGAGTAACCTGCCGGCAGCACGATGCCCACCACGCCGTCGGAGCAGCCGCTCTTTTCCATCTTGCGCATCAGCCCCGGGAGCGCCGCTTCAGACGATGAAGTTCCCAGCGTGAGCAGCAGCTCCTCTTTGATATGCTTCAAAATCTTCCATAGGCTGAAACCATGCCACCACGCGATGGCGCCCAAAACGACGAAGACAAACAGCACGCAGGTCAGATACACGCAGGCCATCAGCATGATGAGGTTGCCGAGGGCGCCGAAGCCAAATTTGCCAATGACAAAAGCCATGGCTCCAAACGCAGCGATGGGCGCCGCCTTCGTCACGATGCCCACAATGCCAAAAAACATCTGAGCCACCGAATCGAGCAGATGCGTGATCGGCCGTGCCCGTTCACCCAGCCGCGCCAGCGCCACCCCGGCCAGGATGGCCACGAACAGCACCTGTAGAATTTCCCCTTCTGAAAAGGCGCTCACAAAAGTTTTCGGGATAATCTGCAGCAGATGCCCGGTTACCGTCATCTCCTCTCCAGCCTTCGTGTACTTGTCAAAATCCTTCTGGTCCTCCGCGCTCAGCACGATGTCCGCCGGATTCACATGCATGCCGGACCCCGGCTGGATCCCCTTCGCCACCATCAGCCCGATGATCAGCGCCACCGTGGTCACCACCTCAAAATAGAGCAGCGCCTTCCACCCCACGCTTCCCAGCTTCTTCAGGTCGCCCATTCCCGCGATGCCATGCACAATCGTGCAGAAAATAATCGGCGCGATCAGCATCTTCACCGCATTCACAAAGGCGACCCCCAGCGTCTTCATCGGAATCGACTCCGCCGGCCACAAATAGCCCATCAGGATGCCCAGCACGATTCCGACCAGCACCTGCACGTAGAGATTTTTGAGCCATTTCATGGGGGCCGATGCTGGCAGGTCCGTGGCAAAAGCCAAGAGGCATTCTTTCGCGCATATTAGTGAAAGACCCCCGCCCCCTGTCAGGGGTGGCTGCCTCTTCTCTCCCCACCCTTGCACCCTCCGCTGACCGTGCTAACCTGCGCACCCCTCACACCACCAAATCGCACGCATCATGGGCACAACACTCTTCGAAAAAGTCTGGAACTCGCACGTCGTCGGCACCCTCGCCAATGGCCAGACACAGCTCCTCATCGACACTCATCTCGTCCATGAAGTGACCAGCCCCCAGGCCTTTGGCATGCTGCGCGATCTCAATCTGAAAGTCGCCTACCCGCACCGCACCTTCGCCACGGTGGACCACATCGTGCCGACGGACAGCCAGGTCTCCCCCTTTGCCGACCCTCTGGCAGAAGCGATGATCCAGGAGCTCAACAAGAACGCTCAGGAGTTTGGCATCACTTATTTCAGCCTTTCCAGTGGCAAGCAGGGCATTGTGCACGTGGTCGGACCTGAGCAGGGCATCACCCAGCCCGGCACCACCATCGCCTGTGGTGACAGCCACACTGCGACCCATGGAGCCTTCGGAGCGATTGCCTTCGGCATCGGCACCACTCAGGTGCGCGACATTCTGGCCACGCAGACCATGGCGCTGGGCAAGATGAAGGTGCGCCGCATCAATGTGGACGGCCAGCTCCGCCCGGGCGTGTATTCCAAGGACGTGATCCTCCACATCATCCGCCTGCTGGGCGCCAACGGCGGCATCGGCTACGCTTATGAATACGGCGGCAGCCTGTTTGACGCCATGTCCATGGAAGAGCGTATGACCGTCTGCAACATGAGCATCGAAGGTGGTGCACGCTGCGGTTATGTGAATCCGGATGAAAAGACCTTCGAATACCTCAAGGGCCGCCCCTATTCCCCGACGGGAGACGCCTGGGACACCACCGTTGCGCAATGGCGTGCCGTCGCTTCTGACAAGGACTGCGTCTATGACGACGTGGTGAACATCAAGGCTGAAGATGTGCCGCCCACAGTCACCTGGGGCACCAGCCCGGACCAGGCCATCGCCGTCACGGAAAACGTGCCGACCGCCGCCAGCGCCACCACCGAACCCGCCCGTGTCTCCATTCAGGATGCGCTGGACTACATGAAGCTGCCTGAGGGCCAGCCGATCAAGGGCACGAAAATCGACGTCGCCTTCATCGGCTCCTGCACCAACGGCCGTCTTAGCGACTTCCGCGAAGTGGCGAAGTTCATCAAAGGCCGCAAGGTGGCCGCGGGCGTCAAAGCCATTGCCGTTCCCGGATCGCAGGTGGTGGATGTCCTCGCCCGCAAAGAGGGTCTGCATGAGGTCTTCAGCGAGGCCGGCTTTGAATGGCGTGGCGCTGGTTGCTCCATGTGCCTGGCCATGAACCCGGACAAGCTCGTGGGCGATCAGCTCTGTGCTTCTTCTTCGAACCGTAACTTCAAGGGACGTCAGGGCAGCACCACTGGCCGCACCGTTCTCATGAGCCCCGTCATGGTCGCCGCTGCCGCCCTCACCGGCAGCATCGCTGATGCCCGCGAGGTTTTCAGCATCGCAGGTTAATAAAGACTGCTTTCAAAAAGGCGCGGATCGCACGATCTGCGCCTTTTTTGTGGCATGGGTGAATCCAGAATCATGGTATAGACGGACATCACCCGATCCGTGAAATCCGTGGCGCTCATCCTGGTTCTTCTCCTTCTTTGCTTTCTGGCGGTCAACGCCTGGATCATGGCGCCCACGCGCCTGCAGTGGCAGCTCCAGCTCGTGACCACTGAGTTTGGCCACTGGCTCACACTTTTGCTGCTCGCGTCAGTCTATCCCGCCTTGCGTTCATCGCGCTGGCTTGCGCTGCTCTGCCTCCTGCTTGCCATCGTTTTCCTGATCCCAGCGGTGCAGGCATCCCGCATCGCCAAAGCCCAGGGCCTGGCCTTCTCCTGGCTGCGACTCTGGATGCCGCTGCACTCCGGCAAACTTAAGGTTCAGGTGGAACGGCGCACCTACTGGAATGGCGGTGGTGAATCGCTGGACGTCGTGACGTATCGCCCCATTGGCAGAGCGAAGCCGCAGCCTTGTGTGCTCATTGCGCACACAGGCGGCTGGGACAGCGGCGATCCGGGGGAGTTCATCGCGGCCAATACCGAGCTCGCCTCCCATGGCTATGTGCTCTGCTCCTATGCCTACCGGCTTGCGCCCAAGCACCGCTGGCCAGCGCAGGGGGAAGACACGCGCCATGCGTTCGCGTGGGTGCGCGAACACGCCGCTGAGCTCGGCATCGATGCAAATCACATCGTTCTGATGGGCCGCTCTGCGGGCGCGCAGATCGCCGCGGCCTGCGCCTATGGCATGCCAGATCTCGGGGCACGTGCCTGCATCGATGTCTATGGCACGCCGAACATGCATCTGGCCCGCGAGTGGTCGGTGCCGGACGATTTGTTGAAATCTCTCACCCTCGTCCGGCAGTACATGGGCGGAGATCCACATGAGGCTGCCGATGGTTACCGCACCGCCTCCGCCACCGAATTTCTCGAAACGCATCGCCTGCCCACCCTCATCCTTCACGGCACCCAGGATTCCCTCGTCGGCATCGGCCACAGCCGCCGATTTAGCACCAGCCTGGCCCAGATCGGAGCCGATCACTTTTTCCTCGAACTTCCGTGGGCCACGCACGGCATGGACTACTTTCCGTCCACTCCAGGAGGCCAGCTTTCCATGGCCGCCATCCTGCGCTTCCTGGAACGATTGGGGCATGGTGCTCCGTAGTGGGAGATCATGCACCGGATTTTCAGTCTCCTTTTTGCCGTCACCGCCTCCGCCTTTGCCGGCGATCTTCAGCTCACTCTGCCGCCTGTCGTGTACGCCACGCCCGATGTGCCGATGAGCATCTACCACGACAACATCGTGCTGACGGAGACTCCCGAAGCCTATCGCTACGAGTTCACCTGCAAGCTGGGCAAAAACGAAGAGCGCCGTTGGACGGTCACACCGAGTGATGCCGATGTGGGTGATCACCCGATTGCCATCACCGTCAAAGATGCTGGCGGCAAAGTGCTGGAGCAGGGGAGGACCATGCTGCACATCTCCCCGCGCAAGTCGGCTTCCACCAAGCCGCTTCGTCTTCTTATTGTCGGCGACAGCCTTACGCATGCGAGTGTTTACCCGAATGAAATTGCCCGCCTGCTGGCCCTGCCAGGCAATCCCAAGGCCACGCTGCTCGGCACTCACAAACCTGCAGGCGTAAAGCCAGGTGTCGCGCATGAAGGTTACGGTGGCTGGAAGTGGATCGACTTCCTCACCAAATACACGCCAGAAGCTCCCGGTGTTGCCGCAGGTCCGCTCGCCCGCAAAGCCACCAGCCCCTTCATCTTCACAAAGGAAGGCATTAAAGACCCCCAATTCGACCTTGCTTTTTACTTCAAGCCGATCCGAACAACCCGGATGCCAAGATCAATGAGGTGCTCGACAATGCGGACAAGCTCCTCGCGGCATTCCACAAGGCTGCGCCCAACGCCAAACTCGCCGTCGGTCTCACCACGCCGCCGAATGCGCGTCAGGAAGGATTCACTGCGAACTACAAGGACAAGTATCCACGCTGGGGCTGGAAACGCATCCAGCACCGCATCGTGCAGCTCATGCTCAAGCGCCTCTCGGGGCGCGAAAAAGAAGGCATCTTCATTGTTCCCACCGAGCTCAATCTCGATCCTGTGGATGGCTACCCGAACAACAACGGCGTGCATCCGAATCCTGCGGGCTACGCCCAAATCGGTGCGAGCTTCTACTCGTGGATGAAAGCCAAGCTGTGAAGCGGTTTTTAAACCCCGCTACTTCGCCACACTCTTCCGCCATCCGTTCACTCCTTCACGGAACAACTCGTCCTTCAGCTTTGTCCCCATGCCTGTTCCCGTGGGCAGCTGCGCCTTCCCGTTTACGATGACGGGCAGCGTATCGACCAGCTTGTCGTAGAACGAGCGGATGTGCGCACGAACCGTCTCCTGAAACACGACATTGGCCGATGACGCCGCGAGATGCAGGCCGCTGAACAGCGTGAGCGGGCCGGTGCAGTCGTGAATCGTCGCGGGGACGTTGAAGGTCTGCGCCATGTCGATGACGCGGCGGGTTTCGCTGATGCCGCCGTTCCAGGTGGGATCGACCATGCAGTAGTCGCAGGCCTGAGCTTGCAGCACGCTCAAATATTCTTTGCGGCCGAGCAGCATTTCGCTCGCCGCGATGGGCAGACCGCTCCGGCGACGGAAATCGGCCAGCGTGGCTGCGTTGTCCACGCGCAGCACGTCTTCCAGCCAGAGCGGCTTGATCTCGCGCAAGGCTTCGGCAATGCGTTCGGCCGCCGGGAGCTGGAAAAACGCGTGCCCTTCGATGGCGATGTCCATTTTCATGCCCACACGATTACGAATCTCCCGCAGGGGTTTTATGGCTTCCTCGACATCGGCCCATGAGATGTGCAGACCGCCGTTACGATGTGCCGCGCGATCAAAGGGCCACAGCTTCATCGCGGTGATGCCTTCCGCGAGCAATTCCTCAGCGAGGTCACCGGCGGCAAAATGAGAGGCCCAGTTGTCCTGCAGCGGTCCCTTGCTGCCGATGTCGCCATAGCCCGGCCAGCCCGGATGACGTGGAGCTTCTGTGGCACCTGCCAGCGCGCCGTAACTCGGACCGCCGCTCGTATTGTACACGGGAATCGCATCACGTACCGGCCCGCCGAGCAGGCGATACACCGGCTGGTTGCAGGCTTGCCCAAGAATGTCCCACAGCGCGAGATCAATGGCCGACAGCGCGCGCATCTCCGCGCCCGGATGCCCAAACGGCGTGCAGCGCTCATAGATAAAGCGCCAGTGCGCCTCGATCGCCAGCGCATCGGCTCCGAGCAGGCGCTCTGCCATCCAATCGTGAATCAACGCCGCGATGGCATGCGGAGTGTAATACGTCTCGCCGCAGCCGATGAACCCGTCCTCCGTGTGAATGCGGACGAGCAGCAGATTCGGCATGATGCCGGACGGAATGGCGGTTTCGATGGCGGTGATGCGTGACATGAGGGGGATCAGTTTGAGAAAATCTGGTGGAACATGGCGAATGAAATGAAGCCGTAAAACAAGGCGCACAAGATGAGCGCGATCTTGCGCCACAGCGGCGGGCGCAGTTCACGTGGCAGCAGTGTGGTGTTGAGGCGCAGGATTTGCAGCGCGGACAAGGCCGTGATAGGTGCGGCGGTGGCGCCGAGAATCATGAGCAGCAGTTTCGCGTCGCCAAGGAATGCGCCGAAGCACGCGATCACCGTAAAGCCGAGCAGCAGCAGGCCATAGAGCCGCCCCACCGGCATTTTCTTCGGCACCGCACCGCCTGCCCATGCCATGTCTGCCACCACGCGGGCCAGCACATCCACATTCGTCAGCGTCGTCGAAAACAGAATCCAGAAGCCGTTCATGAGGCCGAGAATCCAGAAGCCTTCCCATAGCTTGCGCATCTCCGCCGCTTGAAACACACCCGCCGCAACGCCGGTGACCTGCATGCCGGGCTGAAACAATGACGAGGCCAGATTCACCATCAAAAACATGCCCACGATGCATCCCAGCATCCACAGGCCAGATTGATCAATGATCGCGTAACGCCACCAGTCGCGCCAGCGCTTCAAATTTTCCACGTTGATCGGAAACACGCTGCCTACGGGGGCCAATGTCTGCTCCGTGCTCCACACGCCGCCCATGTTGCCTGCTTTGGAAGCCATGCCGAAGCCCTTGTCACGAAACCAGTTGGCGATGGCGAGATTGCCAATGCCGCCGCTGCCTGCGAGCGCAGCAAACACTGCCAGCATCACGAAATCAACCTTCTCAGGAACCACTCCGAACGAGAAGAAGCCTGTGAGCGTGCTGCTCCAGTCCTTGAGCGGCACAAAGGTGAAGTTCACCCACAGCAGAAATCCGAAGATGAAGATGATCATCATCCACGAAAGCCGCTCCAGCAGCCGCTCGACCTTCTTGCCTGAGGCGAGCACCACGGCCGAGATTAATACGATTGCCACCGTGATCCACGTCACCATCGACGCATCAGCATTCGTCGGAGCACGTCCTTGCAGGATCGCAAATGCCACACCTGCGCATCCAGCCGCCGCCGCAGGCATGCCGAGCTGCGCAAAGCCCGCCAGCGCATAAAACACGCCCCACACCCGCGATCCCGGCCGCATCCGCATGAAGCCCGTGAGAGCCGGCTCGCCCGTGTAGAGCGTGTAGCGCACCGCTTCGAGATTCAGCAGTGATTGCAGCACAAAGGCCAGCGTCGCGATCCACAGCACACTGCGTCCGTGCTGCACCACAAACAACGGTCCAGCGATCCACTCGCCCATCCCAATGGCTCCCACGAGCAGGATGGCCCCCGGCCCGATGGTGCGCAGCGCATTGCGCAAACTGAATGGCAGCGGCGCGGGGAGATCGTCGGTCTTCCAAGGAGGAAGGCAGCCGTGATTCGGGTTGGAAGGATTCATGTCAGGATGTGGGCTGGCCGGCTTGAACGCTTTGAATCAGCCCGCGCATGTAGCCGTAGGCGAACAAACGGCCCATCATGGTGTAGCCGGGCTCGCCATCTTCTTCGCCGTCGAGCTGAGGCACATGATCGGGACGCATGGGACCGGTGAAGCCGATGTCGTGATAGGCGCGCATGGCGGCAACCATGTCCGTGGGGCCGTTGTCATGAAACGTCTCGGCAAAACACTCTGCATTGCCGCGCGTGTCGCGAAAATGAACGTAGCGGATGTGCGTGCCGAGTCGGCGGATGGCGGCGGGAATGTCCGCACCCATCTCCGCAAAGGTGCCCTGGCAGAAACAGATCGCATTGTGCCGGCTCGGTGCAAGGCGCATGAGCCGCTCGAAGTTTTCGACGCTGTTCATGATGCGCGCCTTGCCGGCGAATTCGGCCAGCGGCGGGTCATCGGGATGCATGACCATCGTCACGCCGTGTTTTTCTGCCGCAGGAAGTAGTTCGGCGAGCATGCGCTCCAGGTTCGTCCAAAGGGCGTCGGCCGTGATTGTTTCGCTGCAAGCCTGAATCGCCGTCGCGTTCAAAGACATGGCTTGTTTTGCATCTTTGAGATCAAAGGCCGTCACCAGCGCTCCGCCACGCTCCCTGGCATCCAGTTTGGTGCGCACCCAGTCGGTGCCTGCCATGAAGTTGTAGCAGAGCAGCGGAATCTCCGCCTCGCTCATGTGTTCAAGCAGCCGTTTCATCGCTCTCATGTCGCTTCCGTCGTCCTTTCCGAGCTTGAGCTTCTCAATGGGCAGGTAGCCTTCCATGATGCCCAGCTTCATGCCGTGGCGCTCGATCTGTGCTTTGGTCTGCAGCAAAGGCTCCAATTCCGGTCCTGGATAGCGCACCGTTATCTCTTCGACGCCACATTGGGCTGCGAGGGCCAGATGATGGTCGCTGAGAGGTGTGAGAACGGAAGCGAGGCGCATGAAAGATGATTCCGGAGTGAACAAACAACGTGAGCGCGTCCGTAGTTTGTGCATGTCGCTCCGCGCTTTTTCGCTCGCCATTCTGTTGACCAGTTCCGTCCTTGCCGCGCCGCCAGGAGCCACGCCGCTTTCGCCTCCAACTCCGCCGAAATCCGTGGCTCCCCACGTGCCGGCGAATTGGAAAGCTGGAACCGCCACGGTCAAAGTGACGCCGCAGAAGCTGCTCTGGATGGCTGGGTACGCGGCGCGCAAAAAACCGGCGGAAGGCAAGGTTCAGGATCTGTTCGCCAAGGCGCTGGCCCTGGAGGACGAGCAGGGAAACAAGCTGGTGTTTGTGACGCTCGATCTCATCGGCGTGCCGCAGCTTCTCCGGCATGATGTAGCGCAGCGTGCGGAGAAGGAGTTTGGGCTGCCGCCTGCCCATCTCGTGATGAACGCTTCGCATACCCACAGTGGTCCTTCTCTTCGAACGACTCCGCTGACGGAAGCAGACAAGGACAACCCCAAGGCGAAAGATTTGTGGGAATACACGCAGAAGCTGCAAAATGACCTCGTTGACCTGATCGGCAAAGCGCTCAAGGAAATGCAGCCCGCACGCCTCACCTGGAACAAGGCGCGCTGCGGTTTCGCCATGAATCGTCGTCGTGATTACACGCTGCCCCCGGATCATCCGAACGCCAACAAAGCGCCCAATCCGGATGGTCCCGTCGATCACGAAGCGCCGGCGCTGCGCATCGAAGCACCCGACGGCACGCTGCGTGCCACCATGTTCGGCTACGCCTGCCACAACACCAGCCTCGGCTTTTACAACTGGTGTGGAGACTACGCGGGTTTTGCGCAGGAATACCTGCAGGAGCACCGCCCCGGCTTCACTGCCCTGTTCCTGATGGGCTGCGGCGCTGATCAAAACCCCTATCCACGTCGCAGCGATGTCGTTCCAGGCGTCACCGATCTGGAGCTTTCCATGCAGCATGGCCGTTCGCTTTCCAATGCCGTTGAAATGGCACTCGTCGTCAATCCGCGTCCTGTCAGTGGGCCGATACGCGCTGCGTATGAGGAGATCAAACTCAGCTACGCCAAGCCGGGCCGCGCAGACCACGACTATCCGGTGCAGGTCATCAAGATCGGCAACGACCTCACTTTCATCACCCTCGGCAGCGAAGTCGTGGTGGACTACTCCCTGCGCTTCAAGCGCGAGTTCGCTGGTGCCGCCGGTGTCTGGGTCGCTGGTTATTCCAATGATTACACCGGCTATGTCCCCAGCCTCCGCGTCCTCAAGGAAGGCGGCTACGAAGCCGCGGCCGGATGGGCTGACAGCGTGGAAGAACGCATCGCGGGAAAAGTGCATGAGTTGCACGAAAAACTCTCCAAGTAGCCGATTGGTGAGCGGCTCACACGTCGGCCGCCATCATGCGTTTGATTTCCTGCTCGCTCGACTGACGCCGCTTGCGAAGGATCAGCAGTGCCACGACGAGCGCGAGCACCAGCCCTCCCGTGCCGACCATGACCGCGGTTAGGTTGGAGGAAGGTGTTCCGTTTGTCATCGGCTCAAGACGCAGCTTTCTGAGCCACACTTTGCCACCGTCCGGAAGCACCACATTCATCTCGATCTGCGTCACGGGCGCAGATGCTCCTGTTAAATTCATCGGAAGCATGAATTCACGCCACGCGCTGTTACCCGTCAGTTTTGACATCGGGCCGTACTCCCCCAGCGTCCGTGAGAAAGCCTTGTTGCCACCGAGGCTCGTCCACGTCTCCAGGAAGCCGGTGCCGCCGACGCCCTCATATTTCACCTCCCCCAGCAGTGCATAGGAGTGCATGCCAACGCCCGGCTGCGCATCCACCATCACCGGCACCACCGCCTGCTCCGGGGCCCTCACCTCAAACGTTCCGGCGGTCTCGTCATAGCTCGCGCCTTTCTGCACCGTGAGGCCTGGCGTCCCACCTTTCCAGTCCCGAGTGGGAAACGCCGGCTCTGCAGCGATTGCATGCACGATCATCAAAGAAGCGATAATCAAAAGATACGGTTTCATCGTCTGTGGTTGGTTCAGGATTTCGGAGTTTTGCTTTTGCGATAACTCGTCAGCAAAGTCTTCAGCGTCGCGGTGTCGATCTTTCCATCGGCCGCCAGTGCGCGCAGATGCCGCTCATGCGCATCCCCAGCATTCGCATCGTCATAGACGTGGACTTTCTGGATCAGCCGGTCGAGCCGCAGACGCACGGTGGGGTAGCTGACCTTGTAAATCTCCGCCAGCTCCTTCAGTGAGCCCGAGGACTGCAGGAAGCGTTTGAGAAAACTGACGTCTTCATCTTCCAGCGATTCAAGCCAGCGGCGATTGGGCGACGTATCATCCATAAAGTTGAATTAAATTGAACAATATGTTCAATTATATGCAAATATATTTTCACTTTATTTAGGTTTGGCCATCTGCCTCCAGCTGCTCAGAAGATTTTCCGCAAAGCGCGCGCCCAATCCGCGTATCGCCTCAATGCGCTCGTTCATCCCGCTTTTGCTGCTCCTCTCGCTTTCCGCTTTCGCCCAGGAGAAGCCTCTCACCCTCACGCTTCAGTCCCGCTCTCCTGCTGGCAAAACCACGCAGGTCAAAGAACCCTGGCTCCCATCCCGCACCGCGATCATCGTCTGCGACATGTGGGATGCTCACCACTGTAAAAACGCCGTCACGCGAGAGGTCGAGATGGCTCCGCGCATGAACGAGGTGCTCGAAAAGGCCCGCAAGGACGGGGTGTTCATCATCCATGCCCCCAGCAGCTGCATGCAGCCCTATGAAGGCACTCCCGCCCGCGAGCGCGCCAAGTCCGCACCCACTGCAGCCCGTCTTCCCGACAAAATCGCGGAATGGTGCAAGCAGATCCCCTCGGAAGAGATGGCCGTTTATCCCCTCGATCAAACGGATGGCGGCGAAGATGATGATCTCGCCGAGCACGCCGCCTGGGCTCAGAGCCTTGCCGCCAAAGGACTCAACCCGAAGGCCCCTTGGAAGAAACAGATCGATGTGCTGCGCATCGATCAGGACAAGGATGCCATCAGCGACAGCGGCGTCGAAATCTGGAACCTCCTCGAATCCAAGAACATCGACAACGTCATCCTCATGGGGGTGCACCTGAACATGTGCGTCTCCGGCCGTCCCTTCGGCCTGCGCCAGATGGCCAAAAACGGCAAGCACGTGGTGCTCATGCGCGACCTGACGGATACGATGTACAACCCTGCGCGCTGGCCTTTCGTCAGCCATGCACGTGGCACCGAGCTATTCGTCTCCCATGTGGAAAAGCGTATATGCCCCACCATTACTTCGGATCAGTTCATCGGCGGCAATCCTTTCACCTACAGCGATGCCACTGCGGGCAAAAAGCGCCTGCAGATCATCCTTCTGGGTGACAGCACCACCGAAGCCAGCATTCCAAAAAAGCTCGCACCTGACGAGCCGCAGATCGAGGACACGCTGCGCATCAAGCTTGCCGCCGAGCCGGATCTCCCGCCCTGCGATGTGTACAATGAAGGTGTCAGCGGCGAGTTCATCCGCCGTCTGCTCGACACCCGCTATGACAAGGCGGTGAAAACCAAGCCGCAGGCCGATTACATCTTCATCCGCTACGGACTCAACGACCAGGCGAAGGTCAAAGACTTCAACACCCAGTTCGCGAAGGATTTTCATGAGCTGCTTGAGCGTCTGCGCAAAGACCATCCCAAGGCGATGCTGATCCCGATGACAGCCATCCCTTATGCTCTTAACAATCTGCACGAGGACATCAACGCTCTCATCAAGCAGATCGCCAAGGATGAAAAACTTACGCTCTTCGATATCGCGCCGCGCTACCTTGCTGAATTGAAGAAGAATCCTGACGGTCTCAATTATCGCCGATTTCCATTGTCGAAAATCCCCGAAAATCTCCGTTCCTTCGCCACTCCCTACATCCAGCCCGGCACAGATCCTTCCGTCGTCGTTCTCGACAATCGCCTCGATGGCATCTACGGCCACATTCCTGGCTGGGCGGGCGACCGCCATCCCAATCTCGCTGGCTACAATGTCATCGCCGACGAAACTGCCAAGTGGCTCGCTCCGGTGATTCGCTCCACACTGGCTGGCAAGAAGTAGCGCGTCGCTACTTTGAGCGAGTCTGGTAGGTGCGGCTGTGCTTCTGCGAGGGCACCTCCACGGTGTAGCTCTTCGCATCTGTACTCACCGTGCAGTGGATGTGATTTGCGGCGCAGCCTTCGGCGAGATCTCCGTGATTGGCGATCATGCTCTTGTCTGACGTGTTCTCATGGTCGTCGCGCACGTTTTCATGCACTTGATACATTGCCTGGATGGTCGGGGTCGATTTGAGGGCATCCATGGCGGACTTGCTGGTGCCCTTGCGCGGGCCGTTGTTCATCACGGAAACGGTGGGCTGCAAGCTGTGGATGAGGATGGGATTGTTGCTTACGTCCAGTCCATGATGGTTCACCTGATACAGGTCCACCGTGCCCACCAGATTAAAAGGGGTGACCAGTTTTTCCTCCACGTTCCAGGACAGGTCTCCGCCATCGAAGAAGCGGAACTCACCAAACTTCAGCAGCATCACCACGCTGTTGGCGTTGTCGGTGGTGTCGATCGGCTTAGAGGGAACGGAACCTTTGAGCGGATTTTCGGGCTGGTCTGGATACGGCGGGATGAACTGCTGATTGGCGCCCAGGCAGCGGAGCACCAGCTTGGGTGCTCCCTCGGTCTGCTTCAGTGGAAGCTCAAAGCCGGCTGTCAGAGTGACGCGCTTTTCCACCTTGGCGTTGCGGTAGGGGCGGCTCGTCAGCGTCCAGCGCATGTCCTGCGCCTTGCCGTCCGGGCTGGCTTCGGTAATGCCTTTGTCATAGAGCGTTCCCACCGGCATGAGTTCCGCCAGTTCCGCCAGGCCACCGAAGTGGTCGGCATGGAAATGGGTGATGATGACGTGGTCGATGCGGGTGAGCTTTGCCTGCTCGGTGGCGACTTTCTGAATGCGCTGCGGATCGCGCCCGCCGGGATTGCCCGTGTCAATGAGCACTGACTCACCCTCGGGAGTCACGATCAGCGTGGAGCCGCCGCCTTCGGAGTCGATCCAGTAGAAGTCGAGCGTCTTGTCACGTGCGGTGGCACTGAGGGTGAGGGCGAGGAAGGCGGCGAGGATCAGTTTCATGGAATGCGAGTTCACGCTGCTGGATGTCAGGTTCTCTCACAAACTCCGCATTCACCGTCCGGGTGGGCGCACTTCCTTCACCGTTGCCCCGTGGGTGTCGCTCAGGATGAGCAAGGCGAGTTTTTCCACATGGTTGAGCTCCGCAGGCTTCAACGCCTGGTAGTCGAGTCCATTGGCGGGAGCACCTTCATACGGCGTGGGCTGGGACGCGCCATTCTCCGGCCCGTTCAGACTCGCGTAGTCGAAGCGTCCGCGGAGATCGGTGTAGCCGTCTTTGAAAAATCGGATGGTGCCGTTTTGCAGGCGCGCGTAAACCTTCACATAAGCCTTTGCGATCGGCTTGTCCGTCGTGGCGTCACGGGCCTCAACACGGCCGTAATTTTCCGTGATCGCCACCTTCAGCGTATTGGCAAGATAGGCCTGCGTCTTGCGCTGACCGGCTCCGAGGACTTCCACCAGCACGTTTGCTTTTGCAAACTCAGCCGGCAGCGCGACGTCCAGCGCGCTGCGATCCTTCGGCAGGGGTTGCACTGCACTCTTGTTTGGCTTGATGATGCTGAAGCGGCCGGCGTCCTGGCTTACAAAAGGACTGCTGCTGAAGCTGAACTCTGGATCCATCAGATAATAGTTCACCGTCACCTCCGCCAAGTTTTTCCAGCTCAGAGCGATGTTCCTGTTCTCTACTTTGAAATCAAATCCTGGCTCGGTGGCGGCGAGTTCTGCCTGCTGCTTCTCGCGGTCGGGCTTGTCACCCTTCTCGTTCTTTGCAGCCTTGCCATCGATCTCTTCCAACTGCGCGGCCACATCTGCAAAGAGCAGCTTCCAGCGCGGCACCGGATAGTCCGCATACCTCGCGGCCAGCCCGCGTGCCGCAGCCAGGTCGCCTTCATAAAAGGCTGCATAGCACTGGAAGTAGTCATGTTGGATTTTGGTGGGGAGCCTGCCTGCATCGATGCCTTTGAAGCGGGCCAGCGCCTCCTCCACGCGATCCTGCAAAAAGAGGTGGTAGGCCACGCTCAGGCTGTCCATGGCATCCAGCTGGGGCTTGTGCGCCAGGATGTTCAGCAGGCGGGTGTACTGATTTAACACCGCAGGGTTGGCGATCTTCCACTCGCTGCCGACGCGATGGGCGCGCTGATTGACCAGCGGAGAGTATTCAAGCTGCTCATAGCTGCGGCGCTCGACGGGGTCCAGCGTCAGCAGCTTGCTCGTGAAGTACGGGCCGCATGCATCGCCAAAGCGGGACTTCAGCCATTCGCGCAGCGTTGCCGCGTCATTGTGCAGCAGCGCGTAGGTGTCGATGGTGGCATCATCCACATGGTGGGTGTGCATGAATGCGATCAGCTTGCGGTAGAAATCCACACTCTGACGGCAGCGCCAGGCCACGCGGCCCAGGTTCAGGGCGGCGAGGTTGTTCTGTTCCAGAAAGGCAAACACCTCCGCCTCGCTGCCGTTCTGGGAGACGTAATCCCACGAAGCCTTGTCCACTTCCGTAAGCTTTAACACCACATTGAATTCAAAGGGCTTTGCACCAACGGCACTCGTGCTTGTGGCTACATTGACGGGGAAGTGGGCAAATTTGAGACCTGGCTTTGCCGGCACCAGCGGAAAATAGAAATGATATTCAAAAGTCTGCGTGGTGTAGGGTTCCAGCCGGATCTGGCGGGAGCCCGTGGCCTTGCTGCCGAGCACTGGCAGAGCACCCTGAGGGATCTGCAGCAGCACCACAGCCTTCACGGGGCTGCTGGTGGGATTGGTCACCACAACGCTGGCGCCATAGGTGACTCCATTGAGGAACTCGGTGGCCACATACTTCTCAAATTTCTCGTTCCCCTCCATGCGGTATCGGTCGCTCTGCCGGTAAAAGCTCTGCGAGACCAGCAACTGCCCTTGGGCATTGTTGGCTCCAGCGGCTGGCTTGATCTCCTTGTGGAAGACGATGCATGGGCCGCCTGCCGTAAAGGTGAACTGTCCGTTGTCACTTTTCGTCTGATGTTTTGCGGCCTCAAACGGAAGGTCGAGCACGCTGAGCGCCAGCATCATCTCAGCGAAACTGGTGCTCGCCTCGGCCACTCTGCCGGACACGAACCCACCCTTCGAGCCTGCCGCGACCCAGGCGGCGTAGTCCCGCCAGAACTCATTCACGGTTATGAGGTCTGCGTTTTGAGTCGAAATGCGCAGCTTGTAGTAGTTGTTCTCCGCCCATTCCTTGGTGGGGCCCAGGGCACGGAAGAAGCTGCGGACCTCCTTGCGCGCTTCCGCGGCCTCCGCACCGCCGAAGTACACCAGGGTTCCGCCATTGATGGTGACGCCGCCGGTGTATGTGTTGGCACCGTTTAAGGTAAGGGTTCCAGTGCCTGTTTTGGTGAGAGCCAGTTCGCGCGCCACGGAAAGTTCGACCAGCGCTTCGGGCTTGGCATCTTTGTCCTTGGCAAGCTCTTCCATTTCCTTTGAGGTGAAGGAACGCTTCCGAAGCTGTGGCACCATCGCCGCCCCTCCGGCACCGGCCATGGATGCGGGGGCGGGAGGCGGTGGTGGCGCTCCAGGAGCCATGCGATCGCCAGTGAACGCCGCACCGAGAATCATCGGTCGTGCCGGGGCTTTTTTCTCCGCGTTTTTCGAGGCGTCTGCGAAGCCATTCGAATTTCCTTCGTCCATTGCGCGGCCACGCAGCGCCGTTTCAAAAAAGTGATCCTGCTGTTCTGGGGCCGGCGGAATCATCTCCCACAACTCGCGAACAAGCCGTGCCGCATTGGGGGCCTCGTTTTCGATGCGCTGGGCCAGGAGGATCCGCTCCACGATGTTCAGCTTCGCGTACGCCCAGGTGTCCAAATGCCTGCTCAGATCCATGCCCAGCAGGTACTCATCCATGAAGGTCTTGTCCTTCTTGCTTGCCAGGTAGGGTTTCACCACTGAGGTGAAGAACTCCTTGTCCTTGCGGGAGAGGAAGAAGTTCAGTTCATGACAGGCGAATTCGCCGTACTTCGAGCGCTTTTCTTCAGTACTCAATTTCGGCCAGTTCAGCACCCAGGCGAACTCCGCGAGGACCTCATTTCCGGTGAGGGTGGTGAAGAGCGAGTGGATGCTGCCGAGCGTGTCGTAGGTTTCCATTTCGCTGGTCAGAATGTCAGCCAGCGTGAGCGCTTTGCCGCTGTCCAGGACGGTGATCTCCTTCTTCTGCGTGAAGGGAGTCGCGGGGTCCAGATTCCTTGCGAGGCGCTGGTCCGCAAACTTCGTGGGCACCTCCGGCAGGGTTAGCGTGCGCCACGAGGCGTTTTGCAGATCCTCGGCGTAGATCTGCACGTGCTGGCGGTCTCCCAGCGCTTTGCGTTCAATGCGGACGACGCCGTCTTTGTCGGGGATCAGGTTGTAGATCACCGGCGCGGATGCAGCGAGGAAGTCAAGGTTCGTCCCGCCGGACGGCCCGGCCTGGCTTTTCTGCTTGCTGGCGGGAAGAGGGACTGGGTTTTGAATCGTGGCCACCGCTCCGCCTGCGGTCATCCCTGCATTTTGTCCACTCGCTTGATCAAGCGCGTCCAGGTCCGTCTTGCGAATCTCCCATGGATTGAGCAGCAGGCCGGGGCGCGTGAGCATGTTGCCCGGAAAGAGCTTCGCGTAGCGCCGCTCCAGTATGTAGCGGTACTCATCGCCGATCTCCCGTCCCGCAGAATAGAGGTTTGGATTTTTCGCCGGTGTGCCGAAGGCAGGACCAAAGCGCGCAAAGCCGCCCAGACCGTCGAAGATCCCGCGTCCTGGATCAAAGCGTGATGCGGCGAAATGCACCCGCGCAAACGCACTGCTGTTGGCCAGTTTTACGGTGATGAATTCGGGGTCATTTTCGACGCTCACGATGTGCAGCGGTGTGCCGCCTTTGAGCTCAAGCTGCCGGTGTTTGCCCAGAACCCATCCGCCAATGACGTCACCTTGTGTGACTTTGATGGTGATGATTTCATCATGGCCGGGAATCCGCAGAGAGTAGTCGCCAGCGGCGAGGGTGCTGACGAGAATGGAATCTGGAAGCACCTGCAGGATCTTCGATTCAACCGCATGATGGTAAGTGCCGGCTGACTGCGCGAGCAAGGAGATGTTGTTTGAAGAAGGCTTCGGCACCGGAATGCGGATCTGCTCTCCTTGTTTCGCATGGACCGTCGTGACCCCGGTGGTGGCCACATCTTCCAGAGGCCAGAGGGTCTGGCGTCCGTTTGGAATTCTGGCCTGCATCCAGGCAATGCCACCGAGCTTTCCAAGACTAACGCGGCCGCGCTCGTCGGTCCGCAGCGCCACGACCTTCGTGCGGTTGAACTCCTGGTGCTTGAAAGTGAAGACGATCTGCTGGTCGGCGATCGGCTCCCCGTTCTTCCCCAGAAGCTCAAACACCCGCTGCCCATCAAAGCTGCTGAGATGGCCGTCATTCACGGCCTCGGTCTTGTCGATGCCATTGAGTGTCCAGGTGTGGCTGGCATTGAGATCCTTCTTCGTGCCGCCGTTGCTCAGCACCTCAACCCTGGCTTTGAATCCAACGGTGAGGGATGCCAGCCGCTCGGGCACTGTGAGCGTGTGCGTGAGCACGCTGCCCGCGCTCAATTTCAGACCTTTCACCTCGCGGGTGGTGGAGATCCCGTCGTGGGAGGTGCTCGTGATGATGAGTACAGGCTCGCTCAAAAGTTCCGGGGCTAGGTGCACCTCCCCGAGCATGAGGGCCACTCTGACTGCCAGAGTCGCTTCACGCCGGGCCAGCAGTTGCTCGCGCTCGATGTGAAACTGTGCATCCAGGCGGTAGTCCTCAGCGTGGTGGTTGAAGGTTGTCAGAGACGCGAAACCTCCGGCTGCATCGCCGATGATGAGGTTTTTCGTTCCCGGCTGATTTGTGAAGGGCACCACGATCCGGCCGAGCTTTTCATTTCCCACGAGCTTGCGCCCTTCAAACCATGCCACGGCATCCTTCACGGGCTGGTTCTTTTCATCCAGCACCAGGATGAGATCTCCGCTGGGCCCGGTCTGCTGCAATACATGATACTGGCCGGTGCGGACCAGTGCGCGGCTGCTGCGCCCGCCGCCGATGAATTCAATGATCCACGCCCCGCGCCTGCCTTTAAGCTCGGGAAATTTGAAGGTCTGGCGTCTGCGCGTGAACGGGCCGCCGTCAATCGCATGGGTCTGCTCGCTGTTCGCCACCAAACCGTCCAAATTCAAGTCCGTGTTGAGCTGGCGCTGCTGTATCTGGAAGAAATTCAGCGTGTTCAGCTCAAAGATCTTCACGATGAGTTTCGGCGTGTTTTTCACCGTGACGTCAAACTGGATGTCGTCCCCAGGCTTGAACTCCGGTGCGTTCGTGGCCGGAAATTCAATGTCCACGCGCTCCTTCAGCCTTTGAAATTCCGCGGGCGGGATCAGTGACGCCCAGCGCTCCGCGCTGCCGATGCCGTTCGTGATCACTGCCTCCGCCAGGATGGGGGTCAGCCATTCTTCTGCGATGTATTCCGTCCACTTCGCGAGGACGTCGTTGGGGTCTGAGTCCGCCTTCACTTCCGCGGCAAACAAATGGAGGAAGTACTCGCGCACGAGTGGCTCATCCGTGCCGATGGGCGGCGAGCTCAGCAGCGCCTCGCTGAGGTCCGCATTCAGATCGGATATCTCACCGGGTCTCACATTCCTGAGGTAGGTGAGGTTGATGTAGGCCGTCTGGCGCGGAAGCTTGAGGTACTCGATGAAACGGCCGCGGTCATACACGCCCTTTTTGCGGTCGTGATCCAGGCGCAGGTAAAGAATCCGGGCCTTCAGCGTGTTCTGGGAAGGGGGCAGTTTTTGTGCAAACGCCCAGACGCGGTCCAGCCATGCCTCACGCTCAGCATCGTCATATTCCAGGTTTACATCTGCGCTGGGGGCCAGTTTGCGCAGGCGGGTGTAAACATAGGCCTGCTGTCCGAGCCATTGCGGAAAACTTTGCAGCAGCGCATCCAGCTGCTCTGGCAGCAGGTTCCGGTGGATCGGCAGCGAACCGAAGTTGCGTGAGCGGTCTGCCTGCAGATCGGCAATGATGGCCTGCACGAGATTGGGCACATCGGGACGTTGCAGCTTGCTGAGCACGCTGCGGCGCTGATCCGGAGAGAGCGGCACTTGGTCACGGATGAGGGCTGCCAGGGCGTCCTGGGAGAGGGATTCCAGGCCGCGATCGTTGTTCAGCGCATCGTTCAAATACACCTCACGGCTGATTTTGGCAGGGTCCAGGGTGGTGGGCAGATCAGGTTTTCGATCCCTGACCTCCTGCTGATGGTCATGGCGTATGCCCAGACGCTCGATGAGGTATTTCAGTGTCTCTGCCGGAGCGTTCTCATAGTTCAGCAGCGCCTCCCGGTTTAAAATGATCCGGCGCATTTCGTTCTCGTCAGGCATCCTCTCGCGCCACTGCCTGAGGATCTCATTGAGCTTTGCGTTGTCCCGCACGTTTTGGTAATGCAGGGCATGGAAGAAATAGTAGTCCTCTGAGCCGGGCACCAGCTCAGCCAGCGCCTTCTCCCTGTCAGACGCGAGGGCAAACCTTTCAATGAAACCGACTTCGTTGTCGGCATAAGCTGCGAGGGGAAGCAGAAGGGCAAAAGCGATCGATTTCATGGCCTGAAACGTGGTTGGAGGTGGATGATGCGGTGAGCATCACGGCTGAGGCGAGCTTTTATTGTAAAGACTCTGTCAATCGGGAGGGGCGGAGGGAAGGGGGGACAAAAAACCGTTTGAAACCCGGGGGGCGGGAACTACTATCCCCACCCCCTTACCTTTCCAGATTCCCATGGCTGACGCTGCTAACAAATACGCCCAAAACGCTCCCGGAGCCTATTATGTCGATGACCAGTGCATTGACTGCGACCTCTGCCGCGAAACAGCACCGGCAAACTTCAAGCGTGACGACGACGGCGGCCATTCGTTCCTGTACAAGCAGCCGGAGTCTGATGAGGAGCGCGCCCTTTGTGAAGAAGCGCTGACGGGTTGCCCCGTGGAAGCGATCGGCCGCGACGGCGAATAATGCCGTGAGACGTGGCTGCGGCCGCAGTTCGGAATGAACCGCCAGCAGCTGTTTCAGGGTAGACTGAGCCAGCGTTGAGCGACGACTTTTTCCAGGTTTACACACTGGTTGGACTGCGCATTTGCCGGGAATGACACCAGCATGGTGTAGCCCTTGAATCCAGACGGGCCGGTGGAGATGAGATCGGCATCGATCGACCGGGCCAGCGCGCTGCCGCGTTCGCAGTAGGCGTAAACCGAGTTTTCTCCGTTTTCGGAAATCAGCTTGATGCAGAGGTATTTTTTGGAATCCGAGAATTCGTAATTGTAGTACTCAAAGAGGCGGACGTAGGCCCTCATGAAAACAGGTCTGGAGGGCTTCTGCGTGCGGAAATCATTGAATGACAATTCACCGTACCCAGAGAGGCTTTCCCAGTCGATGAGGAAGGTGCCCTGAGGGCCGCGCAGCATGGCCACTTCCAACGATCCTGTAGGCCGGCTGCTGGCGTAGCTGAAATAAAGAATTTCAGTGTCATTGATCTTATAACGCGCCTTGCTGAGCATGCTGCCCGGAACGGGGTCCTTCCCTCCCTGAGTTTCGTAAAAGTCCTTCATCAGCGGCGCCACCCTTTCCGAATTAGCCACCAGCGAAACACGTTCCTTCCATTCGGTGGTTTTCCAATACTGATCCAGAAGAGCGACTGCTTGAACGACTTCATCCGTGGTTTCCAGCAAGGGCATCTCCCTGATGGTGGATTCCGCGGGAAAGGTGGCGCTGGCCTGGCTGGAGGTAAATGCGGTGGAGGCCGTGATGGGGGCGGAGATTTTGAGCGTCTCATCGCTGCCAGAGGCGATCTTGGGCAGTGTGGAGGAGGCCGCTCCCTCGGTGGTAGCGGCATCAAAGGAAATGCCCATGCTTTCCAGTTCGTGATTCCGCTGCTCAGCCTTTTGAGCCATTTCGATCAGGGTGTTGCGATTGGAAAGACTGAAGAAATACACCCGCCATCCCACGTAGAGCGTCAACGACAGGATGACGCACAGAGTGATGCTAACACCCATGAAGGCGCGGTGAGAACCAATGGAGCCAGAAGTCATTGATGAAAAAAACAGATCAGACGGGTCGTCGCCAATCATGGCGGGGAAATTCTTCGTTCACAAGCACTTGGTTGCTGCATCTCAGTCCCCGCCTAAAGTTCCTGGTCCCATGAATTACCCCGAAAAAGCCCGCCGCGTCATTCAGCTGGAAATTGATGAACTGCAGCGGCTGCATGCCCGCATTGACGAATCGTTCGCCCGCGCCATCGAACTACTTCTCAAAGGCGTGCGCAACCGCGGCAAGCTGATCGTCTGCGGCGTGGGCAAAAGCGGAAACATCGGGCGCAAGCTGGCCGCCACTCTCAACAGCACGGGAGCCACCACTGTCCTGCTCAATGTGGGCGATGCTCTGCACGGAGACCTTGGGGTTGTGGATCCTGGCGACATGGCGATCATGCTCAGCTACAGCGGGGAGACTTCTGAACTGCTGGATCTCCTGCCTCATTTGAAACGTTTCGATATTCCGATCATCGCCATCACCGGCGGCATGGCGTCCACTCTGGCCAAGAATGCGGATGTCGTGCTTGACGTCCACGTCACTCAGGAAGCCTGCCCGCTCAATCTGGCCCCCACCTCCAGCACGACGACGATGCTTGTTTTGTGCGATGCGCTGGCCATGGCCCTGCTGGAGGCCCGGGGGTTTCAGTCGGAAGACTTTGCCAGGCTGCACCCCGGCGGCTCGCTGGGACGAGCCCTGCTCACCCGGGTGAGCGACGTCATGCGCAGCGGCGATCAGCTCGCTGTCATCCAGCCGGATACCGTGGTGCGGGAAGCTCTCCAGGCCATGACCCGCGCCCGCAGCGGGGCCGCCATTGTGGCCAATCCGGATGGCACCCTCGCCGGTGTCTTCACTCACGGCGACTTCGTACGTGCTTTTCAGAAGAACAATGCCATCGCCGACCAGCCCGTGAGCGCCTTTATGACTCCGCGTCCGGTAAGCATCCAGGCTGGCAAGCTCGCCGCTGAAGTCCTGGCCACATTCGAGAAAAACCGTGTCGATGACCTTGTGGTCGTGGACGAGGCGGGCAGGCCTGTCGGCATGGTGGACACGCAGGACCTTACTCGGCTGAGGCTTGTGTGAGGGAGGATTAGAAGTCCGTTACTTCACGGTAATGACGTACGCGGTAGCCGCGCTTGCGGAACAGCTCGATCAGGCCTGAATCCGAGGTCATGTGACCAGTGCCCACCAGAACCATGGCCTTCTCCCCGCGTTTGAGCATCTGCTCCAGACGGTCGATCCAGGACAGATTGCGGGAGGTGAGGAAAAGGTTCATCAGGTCCGGGTATTTCTCCGCTTCGCGAAACAGCATTTCCTTCAAATCGTCCAGTTTGCCGTATTTCCAGGCCTTGATCATTTTTTCATACTCTTCTTTCACGGAGCTGATTTCCCCCAGCGTTTGTTCCAGCAGGTCGCGCTGCTGCTTTTCGGTGAGGGCGGCGAAGAGCTGAATTTGGAACTCCACGGTTTCCAGACCTTCGGCGGGTTTTCCGTCCTTCTTCGCCCGCTCCTCAAAGTAGGTGTCCACGCCTTTGTCCGGCTTGGCGCCCAGCGCGGCATACTCGACGGTGGGGATCATGAGAGCAACGAACCAAGGCCGAAACCTGTTCAGGGAGGAGGCAGGCAGGTTGTGCTTCGCGGCCCAAGTTTTCACGGCGTCCCAGGTCTCCTTGCTGACATTTGCCTCCAGCGAAGTTTCTGGCGGATAGAGGCCGAGCTGTGACATCCGGGTTGTGAGTTCCGCGCTTGAGGTCGCGCCGGGCGGGAGTTCCAGCACCAGCTTGTTGGAGTACATGTAGGCCGCCTCGTATGCTGGAGCCAGGGGGTAGTCCTTTTCTCGCAGGATGTGGATCGTCCCGCACAGGAAGAGGCGGCCACCGCTCGGGCCGTCCACCACCCAGACGCTGCCGTCACCGGCACCATCGGTCACAAAGGCAGCTGCATCGGGCTTCTCGGCGGCCTTTGCCGCTTCGCGTTTGCACGCCACCACGCAGACGCATAGCGCCAGGGCCAAAAAAAATCGGGAAATAGGCATTAGCAGAACTCAAACACGCAGTGGGAGCGGGATGCAACCGGGATGTGGACTCATCCCTGCGGCCTTACGGATCATCCAGAGGGGCTTCCTTATGACACTACCGCCCTGACCACGCTGCCATGCACGTCCGTAAGGCGGAACTGGCGGCCCTGGAAGCGGAAGGTGAAGCGCTCGTGGTCGATGCCCAGCAGGTGCATCAGGGTGGCCTGGAAGTCATGCACATGAACGCCGTCTTTGGCGACGCCGAAGCCGAACTCATCACTCTCGCCATAGGTCATGCCGGGCTTCACGCCGCCGCCTGCCATCCACACGGTGAATACATAGGGGTGGTGGTCGCGGCCCCACTGCTTGGTGTCCTCGATCTTCCCCTGGAGGAAGGGCGTGCGGCCAAATTCACCGCCCCAGATAACCAGGGTGTCCTCCAGCAGGCCGCGTTGCTTCAGGTCTTTCACCAGTGCGGCGCTGGGGGCGTCGGTGTCTGTGCATTGAATCTTGAGCTGTGTGTTGAGATTCCGGTGCTGATCCCATCCCGCGTGCATGAGCTGCACAAAGCGCACGCCACGCTCGGCAAGTCGGCGCGCCATGAGGCAGTTGTAGGCATAGCTGCCCTGGCGTTTCACGTCCGGACCGTACATGTCCAGGATGTGCTGCGGCTCGTCGGAAAAGTCCGTGAGCTCCGGCACGCTGGTCTGCATCTTGTAGGCCATCTCGTATTGTGCCATGCGCGTGGCGATTTCCGGATCGCCGAACTCGCGCAGCTTCATTTCGTTCAGGCCCGCGATGCCATCGAGGATGGTGCGCTTCACTGCGCGGCTCATGCCATCGGGATTGCTCAGGTAGAGCACTGGATCTCCGCTGCCGCGGAATTTGACTCCCTGATATTTGGACGGGAGAAAGCCGCTGCCCCAGTAGAAGTCATAGAAGATCTGTCCGCAGCTTGCCTCCTTGTCCCGAGAAGTCATCACCACAAAGGCCGGCATGTCGTCCGCCTCACTGCCCAGACCATAGCTTAACCAGGAGCCGATGGCTGGTCTGCCCGCCTGCTCGCTGCCAGTCATGAAAAAGGTGATCGCCGGCGCGTGATTCACCTGAGTGGTGTGCATGGACTTGATGAAGCACAGTTCATCCGCCATCGCCCCCGTATGCGGCAGGAAGTCGCTCACCGTCGCGCCGCTGCGGCCATGGCGTGAGAACTTCGTGATCTCGCTCAGCACCGGTCGTGCCGTCTGCCCGCCTGTCATGGTGCTGAAGCGCTTGCCCGCCACCACGCTGTCAGGGATTTGCGTACCGTGCATTTTCTTGAGCATCGGCTTGTGATCGAACAGATCGACGTGGGAGGGCGCGCCGTTTTGCAGCAGGTAGATCACCCGTTTTGCCTTTGGCGCGAAATGCGGCAGCGCCGGAGCCGCCACGTCTGGTGCCTGTGCGGCAAAGCCATCGCGCGTCAGCAGACCACCCAGCGCAGCGCCGCCGATGCCGAGCGCCGTCCTCCCAAACAGGGAGCGGCGGGTCAGGTGCAAGCGGTTTGCGTTGAGCGGATGCATGGGCCTTCATTTCTACGGGTGACAAAGCCGTGCCTTTCCTTCATCATGCAGGCACAACCATGAAAGCTCTGCTTTTTCTTTTCCTCGGTGTCCTGCCCATTTATTCCGCTGATCCCATCGAGATCAAACTCTGGCCCGACGGCGCTCCGGGGCAGATGCTGCCGCATTCCAAGGGCACGGAAGAATTCATCCGCACCAAGGCGGGGAAAAGCACAATCACAGACATCCACGAGCCCACGATCACCGTCTTCCGGCCTGAAAAACCCAACGGCACCAGTGTGATCGTCGCCCCCGGCGGCGGCTACGTTTTTCTCTCGGCGGTTCACGAGGGCACGCAGGTCTGCGAGTGGCTCAACAGCATCGGGATCACCGGTGTGCTGCTCAAGTACCGCACTCCGACCCGCGATGAAACGGCGCCACATGAGAAGCCTGCGGCTGATGCCGCCCGGGCTGTCGCGCTAGTTCGTGAGCATGCCACAGAATGGCATCTCGATTCCAACCGCGTCGGTCTCCTCGGCTTCAGCGCGGGCGGCAATCTGCTCGCCCACATCGCCTGTGATCGTGCTACCAAGACAGCTCTTCCAAACTTCGGCATCATGATCTACGGCGGTGGCTTCGTGGACCTCAAAGATCCCACCAAGCTCAAAGAAGGTTTCACCGTCCCGAAGGATGCTCCGCCCATGTTTCTTGCCTGCGCTCACGACGACGGCCAGAACCCAACGGCTGCGACGGTGCTTTACCTGGAGTACAAAAAGCTTGGCATTCCCTGTGAAGTTCACCTCTTCACGAAGGGAGGCCACGGTTTTGGCATGCGCGACAATAAGCAGCCGATCAATGCTTGGCCGCAACGCTGCGCGGAATGGATGGAGTCCATGAACTTTTCCTTCAGCGAGCAGCAGTTTGATCGCGAGATCGAGCAGGCGGAAAAAAAGCTCAAAGCCGCATTCCACCGCCAGATCCTGTCCATGAGCGAGATGAAGGAGAAAGAACTTAGCAAGATCACCTCGCAGATCCAAGACGCACACCGCCTCGGCCAGATGGATGCCGTCGCACGCCTCCAGAAACAACAGGCCGAACTCGAATCCTCCAAGGCACGCCCGGAAAAAGACGACAGTCCCATGCGCGCCCACATGACCGAAGAGCTCGTGCGCTTGAAAAAAGAAAAGCTCGAGCTCGAAGCCCGGCGCCAGATGTTTCTCGACGCGCAATCCGCCGCCAAACAGCCCTGAGCCTTGCAAGACTTCGCAATCGTCCGCTTAATTCCTTCCCATGAAGCCGCTTCTTCTCTCCCTGCTGCTCGTCTCCTCGCTCAATGGCGCTGATCTTCCTTCGGTGGTCAAACAGGAGTTGCCGTCGCTCGTCACGCTTTACAAGGAACTGCACGCGAATCCGGAGCTGTCCTTGCATGAGACTGAAACGGCGGCGCGCATTGCCAGGGAGCTGCGGGAGGTCGGGCTGGAAGTTACTGAGAAGGTGGGTGGGAACGGCGTGGTCGGTGTGTTGAAAAATGGAGACGGCCCTGTCATTCTCGTCCGGACGGATCTTGACGCACTGCCGGTGAAGGAAGTCACCGGGCTTCCCTATGCGAGCACCAAGGTGGTGAAGGATGAACTCGGGCGCGAAGTGGGCGTGATGCATGCCTGCGGCCACGACATGCACATGACCAGCTTCATCGGCACGGCGCGTGCCCTGGCGAAACTCAAGGACCAGTGGAAAGGCACAGTGGTCATGATCGGACAGCCGGCGGAGGAGCGGGTGCTCGGGGCGCGCTTCATGCTGCGCGACGGCTTGTTCTCGAAATTTCCCAAGCCGGACAAGGCCGTCGCATTGCATTGCTCGTCCGATATGGCGCATGGCACCATCGGCCTCGTCGAAGGGTTTGCACTGGCCAATGTGGATTCTGTGGAAATCGTGGTGAAAGGCGTGGGCGGACATGGCTCCATGCCGCACTTGTGCAAAGACCCCATCGTGCTCGCCTCGCAGATCGTGCTGGCGTTGCAAACCATCGTCAGCCGCGAGGTGCGGCCGGGGGATCCGGCGGTGGTCACCGTGGGCAGCATCCATGGCGGCACGAAGAGCAACATCATTTCCGAGGAAGTGCGCCTGCAGCTCACTCTGCGCAGCTACAAGAAGGAAACCCGGCAGCACCTCATCGAATCCATCAAGCGCATCGTCAAAGCGCAGGCGGAGTCCGCCAGCATGCCCGCGGACAAGATGCCCGAGGTGCTTATTTCAGATGACAGCGCCACCGCGCTCTACAACCAGCCCGAGCTCTGCCAGGAGGTGCGCAAATACATAGGCGCCGTCATTGGAGCGGACAACGTCCTCACCCGCGAACCCGTGATGGGCGCCGAGGATTTTTCCGAATACGGCATGACCAAGGACAAGGTGCCGCTGTGCATGTTCTGGCTCGGCACGCAGCCCCCTGCGGTGGTGGCTGCAGCCAAGGCCAAGGGCTCCACGCTGCCGTCCCTGCATTCACCGTTGTTCAAACCCGTGCCGGAGCCAACCATCGAAACCGGTGTGACGGCAATGACTTCGGCGGTGATTGGGCTGCTCAAAAAATGAGGCGGCGCTATTTCCGGCTGAGCTTGTAAAACAGCCAGCCGCCCATGCCGAGAAAGATCACGTTAGGCAGCCACATGATGAGGTGGGGCATGGCCGCTGGCTTGTCATTGAGCGTGTCCGCCAGAATGATGAACACAATGTACACCGTGGCGGTGATCAGGCTGAGGGCAAAGCCGGAGGACGTCTCGCGCCTTTGTGCCGTGACTCCCAGCGGAATGCCCACGAGGGCGAAAGTGAGGCAGGCCAGCGAAAAACTGTAGCGCTTGTTCAGCTCAGTCAGAGAGAGGGAGCGCGTCACCGCTGTCAGGGCTTCTCCGGTGACGGTGTCCTTCCAGGTCCGCACCTCCTCTGCCAGGGCGCTGGTGGTCTTCATGCTCGCGTTCACCCGCACAGCATCCTTCTGCATTTCGGAGAGCGGGAGCGTCAGCCATGAATGCCGGAAAAACAGGGGCTTGTCCTGACCCTGGGACGGCGTGCTTTCTAACGTCATGTCTTCCAGTTCCATCTGCAGATCGATCGAGCCTGGGGTCGGGTGCAGCGTGGCTTTTTTGGCGTGGATGTAGCTGCTAGCCTGGCTGTCCTTCAGCATGATGATGTGCATGTCAGACAAAGTCTTTTCATTGCGCTTGCTGGTGTAAATGCGGTAGCCCGGCACACGCTCCAGCACCTGGCCTTCTTGAAACAGAGTTTCAGGGTTCTTCACCGCCACCTGGTAAAACAGCCGCTTCATACGGTCCTTCGCCGCAGGCGCCAGGCTCACGTTCACCCAAAGGCAGACGCCGCTGAGAATCACCGCGAGAACAAAGACGGGGGCGCAGATGCGCGGCATGGACATGCCCGTCATGCGCAGGGACACCAGTTCATTGTCGGCAGACAGACGGCCAAAAACCAGCAGGATGCCTGTCAGGAAGGCCCAGGGAATCGTGAAAATGAGGGAGAAGGGGATGACCAGCATCACAAACTCAGCGATCACCGAGATGGGCAGCTCGGTGTTGCCCAGCAGCTGGTCCAGCTTCTTGTACACATTGCCCAGCACCATCACCCCGCTGAGCAGAGCCACGCCGATCAGCGTGGCGGATGCGACCTGGCGGCCAAGATAGCGGTCAAAGATGCGTGGAAACATGCGGGAGCTTCAGGCTAGCAAGCCTTCCACGGCGGGCAATTTGAGATTGCCATAGGCTGCCTCAAACAACGGCCTTCTTCACCTTGCCGAAATCCGTGCCCAGGAAGCGCCTCGCCAGATTTTCCGCCTGCTCTGAATGGTCGGTGAGGTAAATGTCGAGCGTAGGCTTGGTTTTGGTCGTCCGCAGAAGGCTGCCTTGCTCCAGGCTGGCCTTGACGTGCGCGGCACAGGTGAGCGCCGAGTCCACCAGCCGCACCTTCTGGCCCAGCATGCGCTTCAGCACGGGAACCAGCAGCGGGTAGTGGGTGCAGCCCAGCACTAGGGTGTCGATGCCTTTGTCCAGCATCGGCTTCAAATACTCCCGCAGCACGGATTTGAGCGCGGGGTGGTCGGTCCAGCCCTCCTCCACAAACGGCACCAGCAGCGGGGTTGCCCTGGCCTCGATCATGATGTCCGGCCGCCGCATGGCGATCTCATGCTGGTAGGCATGGCTGCGGATCGTTCCGGCGGTGCCGATGATACCCACGCGTTCGCAACTGGGATCGGCCAGCGTGGCTTCCACGCCTGGGCCTAGAACGCCGATGACGGGGACGCGAAAGGTGGCTTGCAACACAGGCAGTGCATGCGCGGTAGCGGTATTGCACGCCACCACCACCGCCTTCACCCCATGGGAAACGAGGAACTGCGTGTCCTCCACGGAGAACCGCCGGATGGTGTCGGGAGATTTTGACCCATAAGGCACGCGTGCCGTATCACCGAGATAAACGATCGACTCATTGGGCAGGAGATCACGCAGAGCCCGCACTACCGTCAGTCCGCCAACTCCGGAGTCAAAAACGCCGAGAGGGCTGCTGGCTGTGACGGGAGTGCTCATGTAGAATCAACTCTTCCGCGTGATTTCCACAATGATCGCCTTCTGCGCATGCAGACGGTTTTCGGCCTGGTCAAAGATTAGCTCCGCATGGGCTTCCATGACTTCGTCGGTGATCTCTTTGCCGCGGTAGGCGGGCAGGCAGTGCATCACGATGGCGCCTGGATTCGCGTGCTTTAAAAGGTCGCTGTTGATCTGCCAGGGCTTGAGAGTTTCGATGCGGTCGGCGCTTTCGGCCTCCTTGCCCATGCTGACCCACACATCCGTGTAAACCACGTCACATCCCTTTACCGCTTCGACGGGATCGTCCACCACGCGGATCGTTTTGGCCGGCACACGCTGCATGAAACTCTCCTGCGGCTGAAAGGCTTTGGGGGCGCCGATGACGAGCTCAAAGCCCAGATGCACGGAGGCCCAGATCCAGGAGCGGGCCATGTTGCAGTCGCCGTCTCCCAGGAAGCAGATCCGCCTGCCCTTCCAGCCGCCGAGGCGCTCCTGGATGGTCTGCAGATCGGCCAGCACCTGGCAGGGGTGTTCGTCGTCGGTCAGCGCATTGATGGTGGGGATGCCGCTGTATTGGGCGAAATCCACCACATCCTGCTGCGCAAAGGTGCGGATGACCGCGCCATGAATCATTCGGCCCATCACACGGGCAGTGTCCTTGATCGGCTCGCCACGACCGAGTTGAATGTCCGCGCTGGAGAGAAACATCACTGAACCGCCGAGTTCGCGGATGCCCACTTCAAAGCTCACGCGGGTGCGGGTGGAGGACTTGCTGAAAATCAGCGCCCACTGCTGGCCGTTGAGCACCTGCGGCGAGGCCTTGCGGTCTTTTTTCAGCACACAGGCCAGATCGACGATCTTTTCGATCTGTCCTTGGGTCAGTTCTTCGATGGAAAGCAGATGGTTCATGGCATTGCAGGGTTACGCGAGCTGATCCAGCACGCTCTTGAAGATGGTCAGCCCTTCCTCGGCATGGGCTGCGGTGATGTTCAGTGGCGAGAGCCAGCGCACCACGTTGGGGCCGGCCGGAGTGACCATCATCCCCGCGTCCAGCAGCTGCTGCGCGAGGAAGATGGAGGGCAGCTTGCCGCCGGACTTCGCCGAGATGGCTTCAGCGTTGAGTTCAAAACCGATGAACAGACCAAGCTGGCGTACCTCTTTGATCAGCACATGGTTCCAGCCGCAGGCAGCCGCGGCAATGGCCGCTCCGCGCGTCTTGGCATTGTCGCAGAGCTTCTCGTCCAAAATGGTGCGCAGGGTGGCAATGCCCACGGCACAGGCCAGGGGAGAGCCGCCATACGTGGTGCCGTGGGTGCCGGGACCCAGTGTCTTGCTCAGATCGCGGCGGTCATTAACCCAGAAGGAGCCGAGCGGGAAGCCGCTGCCAATGGCCTTGGCCCAGCTGATGCCGTCCGGCTGAATTTCATCGCCGGGAATGATGCTGCGCCATCCGGCCATCTCGCCGGCACGGCCAAAGCCGCACTGCACTTCATCGAGCAGCAGAAGAAGATTGTTCTCGCGGCAGAGGCGCTGCGCGGCGCGCAGGAACTCAGGCGTCACGGCGTTCACACCGCTCTCCCCTTGGATCGGCTCCATTAAAATCGCCACCGTCTTGTCGGTGATCGCAGCTTCCAAGGCGGCAATGTCATTGAAAGGAGCGTATACAAAGCCGGGCGGCAGCGGACCAAAGCCGCCATGGATTTTCTCCTGCGCCGTAGCCGTCATGGCGCCAAAGGTGCGGCCGTGGAAAGAACCGGTGAAAGTAATGATCTCGTAGCGTCCGCCGGTCTGCTGGCCGTATTTCCGCGCCAGCTTGATGAGACCTTCATTGGCCTCCGCACCGCTGTTGCAGAAGAAGCACTTGCCGGCAATGCCGACGCATTCTTCGACGAGAATGCGCGCCAGTTCGGCCTGCTTGTCGATGCAGTACCAGTTCGATACGTGAATAAGTGTGTTCGCCTGCTCGGTGAGCGCCTTCACCACGGGCGGAGGGCAATGACCCAGCGGGCACACAGCCACTCCACCAGCGAAGTCCAGGTACTTCTTCCCGTCACGATCCCACACATAGGGGCCTTCGCCACGCACGGGCCAGACGTTGTAACGGCCGTAGTTCGGCAGAAGAAACTCCTGCATCAATTGATCACTCGTTCTCATCTCAGGATTACAAATGGATTTCAGTACCGATCCCGCCGTCGGTGAAGATTTCGAGAATCAGCGCATGCGGCAGGCGGCCGTCGATGAGATGGACCTTGCCCACGCCGCCACGCAGCGAATCCAGCGATGAGTCCACCTTCGGAATCATTCCGCCGCTGATGATGCCTTCCGACTTCAGCTTCGTGATCGAGGCTTCGTCCAGGCTTGGGATCAGGGTGTCATCATCCTTGGGATCACGCATCACGCCGCGTACATCGCTGAGGAAGATGAGCTTTGTTGCCTTGAGTCTTTTCGCCAGACCGCAGGCGGCCAGATCTGCATTCACATTGAGAGTCTTGCCGGAGGCCAGCTCACGCGCCACGGGGGAAACCACGGGAACAAACTCCCCGGCCACCGCCGCCTGGATCAGGCCCAGCTTGCAGTCGTTCACTTCGCCCACCCAGCCGAGGTCGCCCTTCATTTTCTCGCCCAGAAAAACTTCCGTGCCCGGAATGCCCACGGCCTTGCCGCCGAAGGCGTTGATCTTGTTCACGATTTCAGGGTTGATCACGCGGGCCAGCGTCTCCTCCACGATTTTGATCGTCTCATCATCCGTCACGCGCATGCCGTTGATGAACTTGGCCTGCAGGCCGGACTCGGTCATGGCCTTTGAGATGGCCTTGCCGCCACCATGTACGATGACGGGATTGATCCCCACTGCCTCGAGAAACACCACGTCACGCAAAAACGAATCCACCTGCACGGGATCTTCCATGGCACTGCCACCGACCTTGATCAGAAACGTGCAGCCACGGAAGCTTTGCATGTAGGGCAGGGCTTCAAGAAGTACGGCGGATTTGGTGATTTGAGCGTCGAGGGGATTCATCGAAATGAATGGAGAAGCGTGGGCCGATCAGGCAAAGCCCTTCTGGCGTTTCGCGTGGACGGCGGCAGAGTATTCCGCGCTGTTGAAGTCAACGTATTCTTCGGACAGGTCGCTGGTGTAAACCGTGTAGCCGCTGGTGCCGAGATTGAGATCAATGGTGACGGTGAACTTCGGCTCTTTCACCACCTTCTCCAGTTCCGTCACAGGCGTGTGGTTGGCCAGCCCGCCTTTGCAGGCCTGCAGGCCGCCAAAATAGATGTCGATCAGCTCCTCACGAATTCGCGCGCCGGAATAGCCCACGGCGTGGATAATTCGGCCCCAGTTCGGGTCGCAGCCATGGAAGGAACATTTTACCAGCAGAGATTTCGCCACGGTTTCGGCCACCTTGCGGGCATCGGCCAGCGTGCGGGCATTGCGCACGCGGATTTCGACAAACTTGGTCACGCGCTCGCCATCGCAGACGATCATCTTGGCCAGTTCCAGCATCACCTTGTGCAGCGCGCAGCGGAAGAGCTCTGCCTCAGGGGAGCCTTTCTTGATGGTCGGAGCATCGGACTGGCCGTTGCTCATCACGATGACGGTGTCGTTCGTGCTCGTGTCACCGTCGATGGTGATGCAGTTGAAGCTCTTCTCCACGGCGTAGCGCATGGAGCGGTGCAGCTCGTCCTTGCCGATCTTCGCGTCCGTGGTGATGAAGCACAGCATGGTGGCCATGTTCGGGCAGATCATCCCGGCCCCCTTGGCGATGCCGCCGATGCGGAAGCTGCCTTTGCCACATGGGACATCAATCGCGAAGGTCTTCGGCCGTGTGTCGCTCGTCATGATGGCGCGCATGGCGTCTTCGGAGCCGTCAGTCTTCAGCTTTGAAACGGCTTCGGGCACTTTGACGATCACGCGCTCAATGGGCATTGGCATGCCGATGATGCCGGTGGAGCAGACGAGCACCTGACGCATCTTCACACCGAGCTGTTCGGCGACGGCCTTGGTCATGGCCTTGGCATCCTGAATGCCCTGCACACCGGTGCAGGCGTTGGCGTTGCCACTGTTGGCGATGATGGCGCGGGTGTCGCTTTCCTTGATGTGCTGCTGGCACACTCGCACACATGCGGCACGGACCTTGTTGGTCGTGAAGACCGCGTCCGTCGTCGTCGGTGTGTCGGAAACAATGAGCGCCAGATCCAGACGGGTGGCCTCGGGGTTTTTGATGCCGCAGGTCACGGCGCTGGCGCGGAAACCCTTCGCAGCGGTCACGCCGCCGTCGATAACTTTGAAGGAGACGCGGCATTCGCGTTCGTCGTGTGCTTTGGTCGCCATAAAATCAGACGTACAGCAGGCCTGCGGTGGCCTCAAAGCCGCAGATCAGGTTCATGTTTTGCACGGCCTGGCCTGAGGCGCCTTTGCCGATGTTGTCCTCCGTGCTCATGAGAATGAGCTGGCCGGCACGGGCGTCATAGGACCAGCCGATGTCCACGAAATTGGTGCCGGTGACGTTTTTGGTGTCTGGAGACTGGTTCACCCCCAGCAAACGAATGAAGGGGGCGGAATCGTAGGCCGAATGCAAGGCTGCGGTGATTTGTTCAATCGTCACCCCCGCCTGAAGCTGCGCGAAGGTCGTGGTGCAGATGCCTGAATGGGTCGGCATGAGGTGCGGGACGAACGAAAGTTTCACTTCGCGTCCTGCGGCGAGGGCAAGTTCCTGCCCGATTTCGCTGAGGTGGCGGTGCAGCGGTACGCTGTAGCTGCGCACGCTGTTTTGCACCTCGCAGAAGAGCAGGGGAATGCTTTCTTTGCGCCCGGCACCGCTGGCTCCGCTCATGCTGGCCACCGCCAGAGGAGCTTCCGTAAGCAGTCCTGCCTTCAGCAAAGGAATGAGCGGGAGCAGAATGCTCGTGGGGTAGCAGCCCGGGCAGGCGATGAGCCGTGCACCTTTGATCTGCTCTGCACGAATTTCCGGCAGGGCATAGACAGCTTCATCCAACAGCTCAGGCGCAGGATGCGCGTGCCCGTAAAATTCTTCGTACAAGGCCGCGCTGCGCAGGCGGAAGTCCGCGCTGAGATCGATCACCTTGAGGCCGAGCTCCAGCAGCGGCTTGGCGTATTCAGCAGCAACGCCGTGCGGCACCGCCAGAAAGGCGATCTCGGCGCCGGCGGCTTTTAAAGCGGTGGCGTCAGGCACGGTGAAGGTCAGCCTGTCCGCGACACCCACTCCGCGGAAGCGCGGGAATTCTTTAGACAATGCCTTGCCGGCCAGCGACCGCGAGGTCACCGCCACCAGCTCCACATTCGGGTGCCTGAGCAGCAGGCGCAGCAGTTCAGCTCCAGAATAACCACTGGCTCCAACGACGGCGACTTTGACGGGTGCTGACATAATTGCGGGGGGCGGAGTATGGGATGTCATGGGGGCCGTGCAACCCGGAAAAAGATCATTTCTTGCCGGGGGCACAGCACGCATCGTGCCGCTTGTCAGCGGGCTTCGCCTAGCGCACTGTCTGAGCTCCCCATGAGCGAACCCACGCCTGAATCCCCAGAGCACGAAAAAACCAAAGCGCCCGGAAGCCCGGAGGAAATCACGCGCAAACTGGAGGACTTCATCAAAAACACCCTGGGTGGCCAGGTTCTCTTCACCCGCGTCGAAGGCCCTGGCGGACGCCCCGTTCCTGACGGGGAGGAAAAGCCAGTCCAGGAAACCAAGCCGGACAATGGCCGAGTCTTCGAGTTCAACTACCGTCCGGCAGACATCAAGGCGCACCTCGACCGTTTCGTCATCCGCCAGGACGAGGCCAAAAAAGTTCTCGCCACTGCTGTGTGCGATCACTACCACCACGCCCGGATGCTGCGTGACGACCGCGCCTCTGACTCCGGCGGTCCCAGGCTCGAATTCTCCAAGCAGAATGTCATCATCATCGGTCCGACCGGTGTGGGCAAGACCTACCTCGTCAAACACATCGCCGATCTGATTGGCGTGCCGTTTGTGAAGGCAGATGCCACCAAGTTCAGCGAAACCGGCTATGTCGGCGCAGATGTGGACGATCTGGTGCGTGATCTCGTGGCAAAGGCCAATGGTGACATCGAACTGGCCGAGCACGGCATCATCTATCTGGATGAAATCGACAAGCTCAGCAGCGGGCCCGAGCGCATTGGTCGGGATGTGAGCGGGCGCGGCGTGCAGACCACCCTGCTGAAGCTCATGGAGGAAACCGAAGTGGCCCTCTATGCGCCGAATGACATCCGCAGCCAGATGCAGATGATGTTTGACACCCGCAAGGGCCGCACCGGCCGCGAGGTCGTGAACACACGCAACATCCTCTTCATTGTCAGCGGCGCCTTTGGCGGTCTGGAAAAGCTCATCGAAAAGCGCACCAATCGGAAATCCATCGGTTTTGTTTCCTCAGACACGAAAGCCACCTCCGCCGAGTACCTCTTCCGTGAGGCGCGGACCAAGGACTTCATCGACTACGGTTTCGAGGCGGAATTCATCGGCCGCCTGCCCGTGCGTGTGGTCTGTGATCCGCTCAGCGCGGATGACATGTTTCAGATCATGAAAAACTCCGAAGGCAGCCTCATCCGCCAGTATGAGCGGGAGTTCGCCGCCTACGGGGTGAAGGCCATTTTCAAAGATGACGCCCTGCGCGAGATTGCCCACCGTGCGGAAGAGGAAAAGACCGGCGCTCGCGGATTGGTCACTGCGTGGGAGCGCGTGCTGCGCGACTTCAAATTCGAAATGCCCAGCCTCGACCTGCCAGAACTGCAGATCGACGCCGCGCTCGTCACCGATCCGGAGCAGACGCTCATCCGCTATCGTGCCGAGGCGGCCAGCCAGTTCAGAGAGCGCGGTGCCGCCCATGCCGGCGAGGTACGCGCCTTTGCCGAGCGCTTTCAGCGTGAGAACGGTTTCATGCTGGACTTCGACAGCGACGCCATCGCCGCAGTCGCCACACGGGCGCAGCGTGAGGGGATGCATGTGGAGGCCCTGTGCGTGAAGCTCTTCAAAGACTATCCTTTCGGTCTCAAGCTCGTGACCCGCAGCACCGGGGAGACGCGCTTCGCCATCACCGCCGACGCAGTCGCCCATCCCGACAAGTACGTCAGCGACCTCGTGGTGAACGCCTGCCGCAGCCACCCCGCGCGCCCGGCTGCAAACATCATCGACATCACCCCCGACGCTCCTGCCCATGAATCGTAATCACGCCACCGCCATGTTCATTGGCGTGCTCGTCTGCATCCCCATGCTGGCCATGTACCACTTTGGCTGGTTCAAAGGCACCGCCGATTGGTTTGCCGTGCTCTTTGCGCGAGGCTTTGTTTTGCCGGCGGGCGGCCTGAAGCAGATCCTCTTTCTGCAGTATGCCTATTACACCGTCATGGCTTTTGTCAGCGCCTGGGTATGCATCGAGATGACCTCCCAGTGGAGGCGTTTTGCCTTCCTGCTCGGAGGCACGTTTCTCACCACCTCCTTTGCCTGCATCATGGCGATGAACGGCGTCTTGTTTGAGCCCATCTCCGGTGCTCTGGCGATGTGGTTTGCCGGCATCGCCGGGATCGCGGTGGGCGGCTCGGTCAATTCCTACCGCTGCCATGTCATGCGCGACTACTTCGTCGGCCGGCTTTCTTCCCGGTTGTTTGAAAAACTCGCGGATCAGAACGATCCGGCAAAAATGACCGAGCGCCGGGAGATCACAGTGCTGACCTGCCGCATGCTGAACCATGGAGAGCTTTCCAATGGCATCGAGGCGCGGCAGTTTGAAGAGCTGGCCACCCATTTCCAGCGCAGCATCACGGAGTTCCTCATCAGCCGTGGCGCCTATCTGGACGACTGCAATGCCCGGCAGGTGCGCGTCTTTTTCGGCTTCCCGCTTGCGGACGAGCAGCATGCCCGGCAGGCAGTGCAGGTGGCGGCGCTTCTACGCATGCATCTGGGCACGCTGACGCGTGAGATCGAGCAGCGATTTGGCAAAAAGGCTCAGATCGGGGTGGCGTTCAGCACGGGTCCCGCAGTGTGCGGATTGTTCGGCATTCACCACTTTGAAAGTTTCAGCGCAGTGGGAGACGTGATCGATTTTGCCTCGCAGCTGTGTGTTCTGAATGCCGAATACGGCAGCAAGGTGCTGATGAGCGCCAGGACTTATGCGCTGGCGAAGGATCATGCCGAAGTGCGGCCGATGGAGATGGTCAGCACAGCCGGCTCCAGCCAGATGAGCGAGGTTTACGAACTGCTGGCAGAGAAGGGCAGCCTTCCCGAGGCCGAGATACGTGCGCGCGACGCCTTCTGGCAGGGGGTGGTGCAGTATCGCAAAGGCGAGCTGAAGCAGTCCCTGGAAAGCTTCAGGAACGCCGTCATCGTGGAGCGTGAAGACGCTCCTTTGAAATACTTCATCGGGCGCGTCGAGCAGGCGCTCAAAGGACCGGCCTCCTCCGGCAAAGACACGCCAAAACATTCGCGCAAACTCGCTGCCTCCTGACCTGAGTCCTCTTCGCCGTGCGCATCGACTATCCACCGGCCATCCAGCGTCTCATCGCGCAGCTCAAATCGCTGCCGGGGCTGGGGCCACGCAGTGCGGAGCGCCTCATGATCTGGCTGCTGCAGATGCGTGACGAGCGCATCTCCGCACTGTCCAACACCCTGCTAGAGGCCAGGGACCGCATCATTCCCTGCGCGGACTGCGGATTCTTCATCGAGACTGGCAGCGACTGCCTGCTCTGCCATGACCCACGCCGCCAGCAGCAGCTCCTGTGTGTGGTGGAGCAGGCTGCGGATGTGCTCCGCATGGAGCGCTCGGGTGCATTTCAAGGACTGTATCATGTGCTCGGCGGCAGGCTCTCTCCCCTCGACAACGTCACCCCTGAAGACCTCAGGATGGAGTCTCTGGTCAATCGCGTCCGCGACCTCCACACCGAGGAAGTCATCCTTGCCCTCGGTTCCGATGTCGAAGGGGAGGCCACCGCCAGCTACATCGCCGATCTGCTGCGCCCAGCGGGTGTGGCCGTGAGCAGGCTGGCCCAAGGGATGCCTGCGGGCGGGGGACTCGATCATGTGGATGAGCTGACCTTGTATCAGGCCCTCCACGGCCGGCGGAAGATGGGCCAGTAAAAAATAATGGACTGACCCTATTCTTTGCTAGACAATTTGAGGGAAAATCGGGAGAAGGAGGTGGGTATCTCTATGAATCTTTATCAAGTTGCGCGCGATGGCCAGACAATGGGGGAATTCAACGAATCTCAGATTCGGGAAGGACTGCAGACGGGCTACTTCCAACCGGCTGACTGGTGCTGGTGCGAAGGAATGGCCGAGTGGCAGGGGCTGAAGTCCCTGTTTCAACAATCGATGAAGCAGCCCGTGCAGTCGTTGCCTGCGCCCGCGCCGGTGCAGGCGCCTGTGTTCAATCCCTATGCGACACCGCCTAGCAGCCTCTCGGGCAGTCCGCGCCAGGCTGTTTCCCGGCCTTTTGTGGAACGAGCTTCCGCAGGGTCGCGGTTTGTAGCACTGATTTTGGATTACGTTTCAATTATTCTCTGCTTCATGCCTGCCGTTGTGATGGACGAAATGAAGATGCAGGGAACCAATGACATCCAGGACATGGTTGCTGCAGGCTTGTTCATCATCCTCTGCATCGCCAATTTGATCCTCATCGCCACCGAGGGGCAGACCATTGGGAAAAAAATCGTGGGCATTCGAATTGCTGAAATGGATGCCTCCACCAAGGCTGGCTTCATGCGGATTGTTTTTCTGAGATCCCTGGTCGGCCGCGGTCTGCTCGGTTTAGTTCCCCTGTATGGCCTTGTTGATGCTTTGTTTATCTTCAATGAAGATCGGCGTTGTCTCCATGACAAGATTGGCGGAACGCATGTCATCAAAGTCTAGACCATTAATTCCATTTTATGTCCACCATCCACATCGCACGCAACGGCCAGCAACTCGGTGTTTTCGCCGAAGATGCCATTCAATCAGGTCTCAGCTCCGGACAGTTCATGCCGGACGATCTTTTTTGGACGGAGGGCATGGGAGAATGGCAGCCGTTGAGCTCGCGTTTTGCCGTTTCAACGGCCGTTTCAACTTCGCCCTATAACGCCGGGGTGTTCAATCCTTATGCGGCCCCCAGCGCTAATGTGCAGACTCCTGTTCTGGCTGGAAATGTGCAGCTGGCGGATCTGGGCAAACGCCTTGGCGCTGCATTGCTGGACGGCCTTCTCGGGGCCATCCTCGTCGGCGTTCCTTATGGTTTCTTTATTTTTGCCATGTCTGACAACGGACGGCAGCCCGAACTAAACCCGACGGCCATGATCGCCGGAGGCTGCATGCTCCTCGGCTTTCTTGCACTGCTGGTGATCAACATTGTGATGCTGGCCACGCGCGGCCAGACTCCCGGTAAGAGAGTCCTGGGCATCCGCATCGCCACCTATCCAGGCGCTGAAAAGCCGGGGTTCGTGAAGGCTTTCCTGCTCCGCGCTCTGGTCAACGGCCTGATTGGCGCCGTTCCTTGCCTTGGGCCTATCTACAGCCTCGTGGACATCTGCTTCATCTTCCAGACAGACCGCCGCTGCATTCATGATTTGATCGCCGGCACGCACGTCATCGAGGGCAATCCCCCCGACGCCTGATCGGACTCACGCCAGACCCAGGGCTGCGACCTCGTCCTCATCCAGGCCGAGGTAGTGGCCCAGTTCGTGGAGAAATGTGATGCGGACCTCATTGCGGTAGGTTGCAAGATCGCCGCTGCAGTCGTCCCACAAGTTGTCCAGAAACAGGCGGATGCGCGGCATCTCGTCAGGAGTTTCCGGCAGGGGATCGCAGCGCGCATTGCCCTCAAACAGGCCCAGCAAGTCGGGATCGAGGTCTTCATCGATGTCGATCAAGGCGTCCATCTCGACGAACTCGATGCGGCAGTCGGCAGCTTCATTGCGAATGTCCGCCGGAAGCGCCAGCATGGCGTCTTTGACGACGCTGGTGGCGATGGTTTGGAGGCGTTGAAAGCGCATGTCCGGTGGGTTACTTGCCCGCTTTCTTTTCAGGGGCGGCTGCCTGTGACTTTTTCTTGAGCGTCTCCAACTCCCTCTGCTGGTCTTCGGACTGCTTTTGCAGCTGCTGCACGCGATCCCACAGTTTTTTCAGATCGGCGGGGCTTTCGAGATCCGCGCGAATGTCCTGCGCGGATTTCGCGGCGGCTTCCCGGACGGGATCAATGCGGTCATTGCTGCTGCGAAGCATCGGCTCCAGCACGGCAAGAGCCCGGGGATCTCGCAGCGTGCCCAGCGCCTTGGTGCTGGCGAGGCGCCAGTCGTTGCGTGGATCGGTCAGTTTGGCGGTGAGGAATTCGCGAACTGCATTGCGTTGCGCATTGGTGGGCCGGCGGGCCAGGAAGGCCAGCGCATCAAATGCGGCACCTGCATCGCGACCACGCAGGTCGTTAAGGGAGGACAGTCGTGCCAGCACATCGAGCACGGCGCCTTCGTCATCCTGGGCGCGCAGCGCTTTAATGGCGGCGACCTGAAGTAAACTGTTGTAGCTCGTGCCGCCCAGCTGTTTGCGAAGTTCGGCGGAGACCGCGGCATCTCCAGGACGCGCGCCCCAGGATTCAATGATGCTGGCCAAAATGTCAGGATTTTTCTCCTTCTGCGCCATTTTCCACAGCGTGTCCTGCGATTCGGTTGTGTTCATGGAGGCAAGAGACTGCACGATGGTCCGGCGCACACGTGCGTCAGGCTGGTTATTGCTCCCAGCGATCAGGGCCGCGCGTGCCTCGGGTTCGGCGATCTTCGCGAGTGCCTTTGCCGCCTCGGCACGAACGGCATAAAAGCCGTCTTCACGAAGGGCCTTCCCAAGCTGGTCGATGTGCTTGCCATCAAGCGTGCTGATGGCGAGCAGGCGGCCGATGAGGTCGGATTGCAGCTGCTTGTCCAGCATCGGCCCCGGCGGGGTGAAGGAGACCTTGGCCAAAACAGTGTAGTCAGGATCAATGCGCACCAGCTCTGGCTGCGCGGGCAGGTGAAAGTAAAAATCCTCGGCCTCCTTTTTAACATCCGCAGTGAACTTCAGCAGCTCCTTTTGCCCGGCTATGGCAAAACCCACCGGCAGTGGCAGGCGGAACAGGCGCACCTGCTCGCTCAGCTTTTGCGTCTGCCGCACGCTGATTCGGGCCTGCTTCGATGCGGCGTCCCATGCGTATTCAATCTTCAATTCCGGCACGCCTCCGTGGAAGAGCCACTGGTCAAAGAACTGGTCAAACGAAAGGCCGCTGACTTCTTCAATGACGTCCTGCAGATCCTCCGTGCGTACGATGCTGCTGCGGTTCCGCTCCAGGTAGGTCTTGATGCACTTGCGGTAGAGGTCAGCGCCCAGCTGGCTGCGCAGCATGTGCAGCACCCAGGCGCCTTTCGGGTAGGCGCGGGAGTCAAACTGCTGCATCGGATCGCCGTAATCTTTCCAGACGATGGGCCGGGTGTCATTCGCCTGGAAGACCTGCTGCGCTTCTTTCCAGAGTGCATGCTTCATCGCATCGGCACCGAGCTTCTCCCCCTCATAGAGGACGGTGTAGTAACTGGCGAAGCCCTCGTTCAGCCAGAGATGAGACCAGTCACGGCAGGTGACGAGATCGCCAAACCATTGGTGAGCCGTCTCATGCGCATCGAGTTCGTGCAGGGAGCGCAGCTGCTCGGTGTCGGAGTTGAACAGCATGTCCGCTGCTTCAAAGGTGCAGCTGGTGTTTTCCATGCCGCCGGCGATGAAGTCGAGGCAATAGACCTGGTAGTACTTGTCCCACGCAAAGGGCACGCCGATTTCCTTCTGGTAGAACTCGATGATCTTGCGGGTGTCGGCAAAGGCATTCGCGGCCTGTTCGGCGTGCGAGGGGGGGACCAGCATCGCGAGAGGCAGGCTGCCCGCCTTGTCCTCCAGCTTGTGGAAATAGCCGGCCGCCATGGCGATGAGGTAGTTCACATGCGGCTTGTCTTGCAGCCAGTGAAACGCCACGAGATTTTCACCCTCGGGCTTTTCGCTTTGCAGTGTGCCATTGGAAATGACCTGCATGCCCTTCGGTACATGGCAGATGACTTCGCTGGTGAAGCGCTCATTGGGATAGTCGTAGCTGGGGAACCAGCAGCGGTGCTCCTCCGCCTCCCCCTGACTCCACACCTGCGTGTCGCCTTTTTTGTAGCCCATCTCCGGCGTGCGGAAATACAGGCCGTGCTCGGGCTGCGCGGAATGCGTGATCGTCACGGCCGCCTCCACATCGGGTGCAATGGCTTTGGCGAAGGTGATGATGAGCTTGTCCTCAGCGACCTGATGTTCCGCCACGGTGGCACCCTCCGCAGTGATGGACGCGATCTTTAAATCCACCGCGTCCAGCTCCAGTTTCTCCAACGGCAGCGCGATGGGTTTGAAGCGCAGAGTCGTTGTGCCGGAGACCGTGCGTTTGGCAAAGTCCGGCGTCACATCCAGCTTCACGTGCAGAATGTCCGCCCGCCGGTCACGTGCATATTTCCGACCGGGGATGAGCTTCAGCGGCTGCGGCAGGAAATGCTTGTTGCAGTGCAGGCATTCCGTGGAGTCGGCTGCGGCCTCGAGGGTCAGCAATGCGGCGGCAAGAAGGAAGGGGGTGATGCGCATGATGACAGCGAGCATCCCGAACCGGGCGCGTGGTGGCAAGCACAATCAGGAAGGAGATTCGACCGGGCGACGTATTTAGCAGCGTCATGCTCACTTTCTCCGACCACAGCCAGGGTTCCTCGCGCCTTCAGCGGCGTGATTTTCTGCGCGTCGGCGGGCTGGGATTGGGCGGGCTGGGCCTGAGCGATCTGATGGCGCTCAAGGCGCTCGGCGCTTCGAAGAAGTCATTGCTCAAGGACAAGTCGGTCATCTTCCTTTTCATGCACGGCGGCCCGTCACAGTTTGAGACCTTTGATCCGAAGATGGAGGCGCCATCGGAGATCCGAAGCGTGACGGGAGAGATCAAAACCAAGCTGCCCGGCGTGACGTTTGGCAGCACCATGGAGCGGCTCGCCGCACTGGCGGACAAGTTCAGCATCGTGCGCTCCTTCGTCACGGGAGATGCCATTCACGACATCAAGACCATCGTGGGCAAAGACACGATGAAGGCGAATCTCGGCTCGCTCTACTCTCGCATCGCCGGGCCGCTGCGCAAGAGCAGCGCCATGCCGACCAACGTGGCGCTCTTTCCGCAGGCGGTTTCATCCGGCGCCATGCCGGCATTTAAAAAATTCGGTGACTTCACCTCCAGCGGTGAGTTTGGCTCCACCTACCAGCCCTTCGTTCCCGGAGCGGGCGGCGGTGCGCAGGCAGACATGACGCTGAGCATGCCGCAGGCACGCTTGGATGACCGGCGTGCGCTCCTCGCTTCACTGGACCAATGGCAGCGAGAGTTGGATGCCAGCCAGTCTCTCGGCGGCATGGGGGAGTTGCAATCCCTGGCCTTCGATGTGCTGCGGCGCGGTGTGTCAGATGCGTTTGATCTCTCCAAGGAAGACCCGCGTCTCATCGCGCGCTATGACACCGCTCCGCTGCTGCCCAGGAGCCGCATCAGCAAACAGTGGAACAATATCGATCACTATGCCGACAATGCCGCCACGCTCGGAAAGCTGCTCCTCATGGCCCGCCGTTTATGCGAGCGCGGCTGCGGCTTCGTGACCGTCACCACCGGCTTTGTGTGGGACATGCATGCCGACAACAACAACGCGCCCTGCCGCACCGGCATGGAATATGTCGGGCGCCCGTTTGACCATGCGGTTTCCGCCTTGATCGAAGACATCGAAGCACGCGGGCTGCAGGAGAAGATCATGCTCGTCTGCTGCGGCGAGATGGGGCGCTCTCCCAAGCTCAATGTCAAAGGCGGACGCGATCACTGGGGTGGCCTCGCGCCGCTCATGATTTACGGCGGCGGTTTGAAAATGGGCCAGGTGATCGGCCAGTCGGCGCGCAATGGCGGAGAGCCGGCCTCCGAACCCATCACCATACCCGATTTGGTCGCCACCATCATGCACACGCTGGTGGATCTGGGAGAGGCGCGCGTGACCGATGGCCTGCCGCCGGGGCTGCTCAATGTGCTGACCCGGGGAGAGCCAATCCGCGGACTGGTCTGACGGCAGCTGCTACTCCTCCGCTTTTTTCTTCTTCCCTTTGCCTTCGCCTTTCTTTTTTTCGGCGCTGGTGGCTTTGACTTCTTCCTTGGGCAGGGCCGCGCTGAGTCTGGCTTTGATCTCACTCATCCCCACCTCTTTGGCGAGGTTGGTCCACTCATACGGATCTTTGCTGTGGTCGTAGAGTTCCTCGCCGCCGTCTGCGTAGCGGATGTAGCGCCAGCTGGCATCGCGCACGGCGTGATTGCCCTTGCCATGGGTGCATACGGCCACGCCGTCCCATTTCGCTTCGGGGTTTTTGAGCAGGGGCATGAGGCTTGCGCCTTTGACATGCTCCGGCACCGGCAGGCCGGTGAGTTCACAGATGGTGGGATACATGTTCAGGTAATCAACTGGCGCCGTGCAAGCCGTCCCGGGCTTCGTCACGCCTGGGGCGACGATCGCCATGGAGGTGCGCGTGGTTTCCTCCCACAGGGCAAACTTTCGCCAGTGCTCCTTCTCACCCAGGTTCCAGCCGTGGTCCGTCCACCAGACGATGATGGTCTTGTCCTTACGCGGGCTATGGTCCAGTCCATCGAGCAGGCGGCCAACTTGATCGTCGAGGAAGGAGATGGTGGCGAGATAGGCTTGAACAGCCTTTTTCCACTGGTCCCCTTTCACCACGGCGGCGTGGTCGCCTTCCGGTCCGGCCATGCGCACCCCTGCTTTGGGAATGTCGTCGAGGTCATGCTCCTTCGTCACAGGCAGCTTGATTTCGGCCAGAGGAAAACGGTCGTAGTATTCCTGCGGCACGTACCAGGGCAGATGGGGCTTGATGTAACCAAGCGCAAGAAAGAGCGGCTTGTCAGCCGGAGCGGTTTTGAGCTGGTTGATGGCCCAGTCGGTGGCTTTGTAGTCGCCCATTTCGGAGGGCTTGGCCTTCACCGGACCCCAGTCAAAGTGGCCGCGGTCGAGGCCGGTCATGTTTTCTTCGTGTTCGGGAATGCTGGGAAACAGGCCCTCCCATTTCGTCCATGAGTCGGTGCGCCCTTCGCTGCCGTAGCCGTGGTAGATCTTGCCGCCGCCGAGGGTGTTGTAGCCGTTTGCAAGAAAGTGGCGGTTCAGTGTGAGGGTGTCCTTCATCACGCCCTGGGCGGGATCGCCGTTGGTGTAGATGCCCGTCTGCCACGGGCGGAGGCCGCTCATCAGCGCCGCACGTGAAGGATTGCAGGCCGGCGCAGCACAATGCGAGTTGGTAAATGCGGTGCCTCGCGCCACGAGGCGGTCGATGTTCGGTGTCTTCGTCTGCGGATGGCCGCCGAGATAACTGGTCCAGTCGTTCAAATCATCGACAGCGATGAAGAGGACATCGGGCTTCGATTGAGCGAGCGCAGCAGAGCCAAGCAGAAGGAACAGGGCAAGGAGACGAGTCATGGTGCGCCATGAACGCGGCCGTGCCCGGCGTCTTGCGTCTAATCATCGTCCTTCTCCAGACGATACAGCGCGCCATCCTGCGAGAGCAGCACAGGTTCGCCATCAGGATCCGCAGTGACGAGCGTGGGGTTGAACTTGTGCTCCGGCTCCTTGCGGTGCAGCACGCTTCGGCGTACCGGCTGGCCGCTGGCGGGATCGATGCCCAGAGCCCAGACAGTGCCGTAGCCCCAGTCAGCGAACACAAACGAGCCATCCAGCTGCGGCAGCTTCCGGCCGCGATAGAGCAGCCCGCCGACAATGCAGATGCCCTCGCCACGCATGCGGGTGTAGGCATGCACGGGGTCCGTGGTGGTGAGGTTCGGCAAAAAGCTCTGCGCGTGAAAGGCGCTCTTCATGGGGCCATCACGATCACTCCAGCCGTAGTTGGCGCCGCTCTCGACGCGGTTGATTTCCTCCCATTGATCCTGCCCCACATCTGCCAGCCAGAGCTGGCCGGAGCGTGCGTCAAAGGAAAGTCCCCAGGGATTGCGAAAACCGAGGGCAAAGATTTCAGGGCGCACCGTCTGCTGCTTGGTGAAGGGATTGTCCTCCGGGATCGCATACGGCAGGGACCCACTGCGCCCATTGACATCGATGCGCAGCACCTTGCCGTGTAGCACCCAGGGATTTTGCGCCAGGCGATAGGGGTCGTCACGGAGGCCGCCGTCTCCGAGAGCAATGTAGAGGCATCCGTCGGGACCAAAGGCGATGTGGCCGCCCCAGTGGTCCGCCAGTGGCTGCGGGATCTCCATGAGCACACGCTCGGTTTCCGGCAGTGCATCAGGCGTGGAGTCTTTGGCTCCGGTGGCGCGCATCTCACTGATCACCGTGCGGCGTGGATCATTCTGCGAGTAGCTGAGGTAGAACAGCCGGTTCTCCGCAAAGCGCGGATGAAAGGCAATGCCGTGCACCCCCTCTTCAAACAGCACTAGCCCCTTCATCTTGGCTCGGAAGTCTAAAAAGGGCCGCCACTGGCCGCTGCCATCCAGCCGCAACGCGCAGAATTCTCCGCGCTGCATGGCGATCACCTGCTCGCCGCTGGCATCCGGCAGGGAGGCCAGCATGACCGGGGAATCAAACTCGCGGTCAAAGGCGAGTTTGCGCAGCACGATGCCGGGCATCGGTTCCTCAGGGATTGCGGATGGCGGGACTTCAGGCGGCGCAGGGACCGGCAGCGGGACGCCGATGTCCGGAATGGCGGAGCGGGATGGGCTGCTTGCAAGCAAGACGGCGAAGGACAGGCATTGCACGCAGGGGCGGAAGAAGGAAAAGGGCTTCATCGGGGGGATGTGGAAAGGAGATTGCACGGAGCATGCCAGAGCGGCAGCAAGGATTTTTGAATCATTCGAAACACATTCGTTGAATGCGTGTGCCCCCACGCCTTCCTAAGGGACTTGAACCATGACGCAGATCTCGCCCGCTCTGAAAGAGATACAGGTTTGGCGTTCAATGCCTTGAGTGAGGGCGCGTTCAAAGCTGTGATCAGGCTGCCAGCAAGCGCTGGGGATTCTTCCACAGCGGGGTTTTGGGGCGGGGGTAGGGGTTACGCTCGGCGGATGGCATCGGGCACCCCTATGAGAAACTTTTTCCACGTCTTGCACTCCTCCCATGACATGGCAAAGATGGGTGCTCTTCTACGATGAGCGACCCAATCAGTCACGAGTGCGGCATAGCAGTGGTGCGGCTGAAAAAGCCGCTGGGATATTTCTATCAAAAATACGGCAACGCCCTCTACGGATTTGACGCGTTGCAGGCGATCATGACCAAGCAGCGCAATCGCGGTCAGGACGGCATGGGCATCGGCTGCAGCAAGCTCGGCATGCCACCCGGCCTGCCCTACATGTTCCGCATGCGGAGCACGGAAAGCGTCGAGCGCATCGCCCAGGTTTTCGAGGACGAGCGCAAGGAGTACAAGCGCATCGCCCGTCGCATTGACAAGCAGCGCAAGGACGAACGCGACCAGGAAGGCAAGGAATTCGTATCCTTTGAGGACGATCCGGACGCCATCAAAAGAGAGTTTGAGATGGCCGGGGAGATCTACATCGGCCATCTGCGCTATGGCACGAGTGGTGACTTTGGCAAAGGCTGCCTGCACCCCTACATGCGCCGCACCACCTGGCCCACGCGCACGCTGATGGTGATGGGGAACTTCAACCTCACCAACACCCGCGAGCTGAACGAGGTCATGATGAAGCGCGGTCAGCATCCCGTCTTTGGCACGGACACGCAGAGCGTCCTTGAGGAGATCGGCTTCCAGCTGGATGAGGCGCACACCAAGCTCTATCACGTGCTGCGTGACTCCGGCATGTCCGGAGAGGCCATTCCTGAGCGCATCAGCGAGCAGCTGGATGTGACCGCCGTGGTCAAAGAATCCGCCAAGCGCTGGGACGGCGGCTACAGCATCGTCGGCGTCATCGGCAACGGCGATCTCTTTGCCATGCGCGATCCCAGCGGCATCCGCCCCTGCCACTACTACGAGAACGATGAAATCTTCACCATCGCCTCCGAACGTGTGGCCCTGATGTCTGTCTTTGGCGTGACTGAAGAGGACATTCACGAGCTCCCTCCAGCCCATGTGGCCGTGATCAAGGCGGACGGCGCCATGACCATCAAGCCCTTTACCGAGCCGCGCGAGTTCAAGCCCTGCTCCTTCGAGTGCATTTATTTCTCTCGCGGAAATGACTCCGCCATCTACCACCAGCGCAAGGCCCTCGGCGAGCAGCTGGTGCCGCAGGTCGTAAAAGCCATCAACAACGACTTTGAGCACACGGTGCTCAGCTTCATCCCAAACACGGCCGAGACCGCCTACTTCGGCTTCCTCGACGGTTTGCGCAAGAGCCGCCGTGTCGTCGTCAAAGACGCGCTGATGGAGATGTTCAGCCGGGGAGAGATGGATGAGGCCAAACTGGACGACCTGGTGCTGCGGAACTGGCCGCGGGCGGAAAAGATCGCGCTCAAGGACATCAAAATGCGCACCTTCATCGCCCAGGAAAACGGGCGCGATGCGCTGGTCTCCGGAAGCTATGACATCACCTACGGTGTAGTCACCCCGCGAGACAATCTCGTGGTGATTGACGACTCCATCGTCCGTGGCACCACGCTGAAGAAAAGCCTGTTAAAAATTCTCGCGCGCACCAATCCGAAGCGCATCATCGTCTGCTCAACCGCGCCGCAGATCCGCTACCCCGACTGCTACGGCATCGATATGGCGGAACTGGGCAAGTTCATTGCCTTCCAGGCGGCCATTTCTCTCCTGCGCACCCGCGGCATGTCCCACATCGTGCATGAGACCTACCTCGCCTGCAAAGCGGAGATGAGAAAGCCCAAGGAGGAGATGAGGAATGCGGTGAAAGCCATCTACGCGCCCTTCACCGACGAGGAGATCTCCGCGCGCATCGCCCAGATGATCAGCCCGGAAGACACGCCATGGCATGGTACCGTGGAGGTCATTTATCAGACCATTCCCGACTTGCACACCGCCCTCGGCGCGGAATACGGAGATTGGTATTTCAGCGGGGACTACCCCACCCCTGGCGGTTTCTCGGTGGTGAACCAGTCCTTCATCCTCTACTGCGAGGCCAAGGACGGCCGTGCGCACGAGGCCCTGCTGTGAGGCCGGACCCCTGGCCAGCGAGGGCACGGACATCAGTTCTGAATCAAGGCGCGAACCAGTGTGATCGTGCCCACCAACTTCCGCGATTTTTTCTGCGCCGGGCTGCCTCCGGCGCCGAACGGATCCTCTGACGAAGTGCGTTGCGGCGTAGGATCGTCCACCAGTTGATAAAACTGATCTGACGGCATGTTGATTGATGAGATTCTTCCGTCCACATCGGTCAAAGCCGGGCACATGTTTTGCATCGCATAGTCACGGGTGACCGCCGCATGTCCTTCTTTGGAAGGAATGTAAACGCGCACCTTCTCGATTCTCACCTGCCGTTCGAACGGATTGTGACAGGCGAATTCGATGACGCCGGTGGCATTGACATGGGGGTTGATGTGCCAGTCGAATTCCAACTGCTTGATTTCCGACTCAGTGAGTTCACGCCATTCCGGAGCCTTGGCGGTCGGGCTCGTTTCTGCCTCGGCATTCGTTGTTCCGTTTTTATCCAAATCTTCAATCCGCCTGGTCTCGGCTCGCTCCAGCTGCTCTGCCTCCAGACAGGAGACAAATATCCGGTCTGCCTTGCCGGAGAAGCGGTCCACCACCACCAGTCTGTTGTTCAGTGTCACGACGTCCTTCCTGAATCCAAACCACAAGAGAGATGCGCCGGTGAGCACGCCGAGGACAAAGGTGATGAAGAGCTTCATGGTTGCGGGTGATGAGATAGCATCCGGGCGGATTCTGCGGCAAGGCAAAATCACTACGTGGGGCTCAGACGAAGACCTGAATCCAACTATTCAGAATTTTTCACACCACCCCAAATGCGCACACTTCGTTTTTGTTGGCGCAGAGTCGCGTCAGGTGAAACTCCGCGCAGAGCGGCGGAGCCTCGCGTTTGAGAATGTCGAGCAGCGGGTAATCATCGTGGCCTTTGAACTTGATCGTCACGACGAACTGCCGCATGCGCTTCTCGCGCAGCCATTCGAGCAGCAGATCGATGCTCCGCTGCGGCGCGGCGATGACATCGCATACGAGCCAGTCCACCGTATGCGGTGGCCTGTACTTGAAGGCATCCGCAGCTTCAAAGTGCAGACGCGGACTGCGCATGAGATCCTCACGCAGTTCGGAACGGTCAATGGCGATGACGCTGGCACCGCGCTGGATGGGCACGTAGCTCCAACTTCCCGGGGAGGCGCCGAGGTCCACGCAGGTCTGTCCGCGCTCTATCTGGCGTCCCAGCCGTTGTTCTGATTCGACTAGTTTTGTGAAGGCGCGGGAGGGTGCGCTTTTGTCATCCGCCAGCGGCACCTCGCCGCGTGGGAAACTGGAGATCAAAGCGCGCTGCGCGAACGCCTGTGGGGCTAGGGTGGCCGAAAGCCACCCGGTCTCCGGCGAGGTGAGAATGCACTGCATCAGGGAGGTCTGCGCATCAAACACAGCATCGGTGTCGAGGAGGGACCGCAGCAGTTTTCGACGGCGCTTTTTCAGGCGCTCCGCCAGGCTCGCCCGGATGAGTTCGCAGCGGTGCAGCCCGGCCCTGCCTTCACCATACTGCGGCCAGAGATGCAGACGCCAGGGTTGCTCATCCGGAAAGACTCCGGCGATGGCGTCAATGATGCGGTCCGCCCAGGCATTGATGGACGTGGCGTGGACTTCGACGGCAGAGGGCAGGGTCTGCCGCGCGAAGGCGAGCAGCAGCCCCTCGATGGGCACATCTGCTGCGATCCCGAGGCCTTCTATCTCGCGCAGCTCTGCCTCCGGCGCGGCGCGCCTCAGCTCATCAGCGAGAAAAGGCGTCGTGTCGGAATCGGCGAGAAAAAGATGCACGCTGGGCTTGGGCGGTCACGGTTTGGCTGGTGCGGGCTTGGCAGGTTCGTTCTCCTTGAAGGGAGACACCACGCCCAGCGTGGAAGGCACGAAGTCATCGGTACGGAAACAGGAGGCGGGAAGGCCTTCGGCATTGATGAGATTTGCATCGACCGGCCAGCTGGCCCAGGCATAGCGCACACCCACCGGCTCAGGTACGGACTCGTTCCAGACGACGACTTCGCTGCCCTCGATCTTCGCTTTGGCCCACACCCACTTCTGATCGGCACCGGTGATCTGGAAGCATTTCGGCTCGCCACCGTCGCGCGTTTTCAATCCGGAGCCGGTGTGGGTGAACTGCACGCGGATCTTGTCCTTTTGCACCACGGAAGAGAGATACAGGGGGCCGCAGTATTCGGTGCCCGATTTGCCGTAATCATTCGCCAGCGCCCAAAGGGCGAGACGGCGGCCGACCTCCTGCTTGTTCTTGGGATGGATGTCTTTTTCCTCGCCGATGTCGTTGATGATGGCGATGCCGCATTTGTCGAGTGTCTGCGCGGTCAGCGTCTGCGCCTCCTGCAGTTCGGCCCATGTGTCGGGGACACCGGGCTCGGTGGCCACGGGGTGGTTGTTGCCAAAATTTGCCAGCTGGACGATGTAAAAGGAAAAAGGGTCCGCCCACTGTTTGCGCCAGTCATTGATCATGGTGGGCAGCAGTTCCTGGTATTGGAAAGCCCGCCGCTGGTTGGATTCACCCTGGTACCAGATGGCCCCCTTGATGGCATAGGGGATCAGCGGGGCCACCATGCCGTTGTAGAGCACGCTGGGGTGGTGAGGAGTCTTCGCAGGGTCTTCTGCCGGGCGTGGAGCTGGGGGCTTGGTCTTCTTTTGTTCTGCCGGCAGCTTCGCGTTTTCCTCGTCAATCTGCTTCAACTGAGCCTGCCAGTCTGCTTTCAGCTTTTCATATTCAGCCTGGGCTTTGGGGCCGTCCCATTTGGAGACATAGTCCATCCAGTCTGCAAGCATGTCCTTGGCACAGGGGCGTTCTTCCAGGGATTCATTGCTTGTCCAGGCTTCGACCCGTGTGCCTCCCCAGGAGGTGTTGATCAATCCTACCGGCACTTTCAGCACGCGGTGCAGGTGGCGGCCAAAGAAGTAACCCACGGCGGAAAAGTCACCCACATTGGCGCTGGTGGCCTCTTTCCAGGCGCCCTTGCAGTCGGTCTGCGGCGTCATGCTCGGAATGCGTTCCACATTGAACATGCGGATTTGCGGATGATTTGCAGCGGCGATTTCCTCCTGCGCCTTGCCGGCCTGTTTGACCGTCCACTGCATGTTCGACTGGCCGGAGCAGATCCACACTTCGCCAACGAGAACGTTTTTCAGCGTGAGAGTGTTTTTCCCCGCCACCACGAAGTCCGCAGGCTCGGCGCTCGCATTCATCGGGTTCAGGGTGAGCGACCACTTGCCGTCTGGGTCGGTGACGGTGCTGTGCGTTTGCTCGCCAAAGGTGACCTTCACCGGCTCTCCTGCCTCAGCAGTGCCCCATACACGCACGAGCTGGGTCTGCTGCAGCACCATGCCATCGGAAAAGATGGCGGGCAGTTTGACCTCTGCATGCAGGCTGGCTGCGAGCAGAAGAAGGAGGGAAACAGGGTATTTCATGGTGGAATTTCGTACAGGGGCAGGGGGACGGCAAGTAAGCCTAATGTCAGAGCAGGGTGCTGTCGTCCGCACGTTCCAGGCGGCCGATCTTCTTTTTGATCGTCTCCAGCAGAACGGTCATCTCATGCACGCTGCGAAAGCATTCCTTCTGCGTTTCCTCGTCCGCCAGTCCAGGCACGGCCGGGTGGATCTTCATGAATTGCAGCGCGATGTTTTTGCAGGCTTCGCGGATTTGGGCGATGGCGGCAGGACGGTCCATGCGGTCAGCCTAGAGCGCCCGCACGCGCGTGCAAGACGCGGATCACTTCTCCTCCCGTTTCCGCACACGAAGGGAATCCTTGAGGCTGACGAAGTCGGAGAGCAGGAAAATCACGGTGAAAAAGGCCAGCAGCACCTCCATCATGGTGATCAGCTTGGCCGGGATCGTCTGCGGTGTCACGTCTCCAAACCCAAAGAAGGAGAAATTCAGCACGCTGAAAAAGAAGAATTCAAACAGCTGCTCTCCTTTGGTCCACGCCGCGTCGATCTCGCTGAAACTTGCCGGCTCCGCCACCTCCAAGCACCAGAAGTCGAGGGCGAAGGCCAGGGTGATCTGCGCCATGTTCACTCCCATGAGGCCCAGTACACGGTGGTAGGGCATGTCGTCCTGCGTGGCCATGAGGATGTGCTGCAGGTTCTCCACGAAAAAGAACACCGTCTTGGCGAACGCCACCGCCACCACTACAAGGCAGAATGCTTGCGCGCTCAGCCAGTGCGTTGTCCACAGCGACTGCAGGCCGAGCCCCACCAGGGCAATGACCACCACCTCTCCTCCTTGACGGATGATCTGCGCTGCGATGCCGGGCTCCTTGCTCATGCGGTGGATTTGAAACTGCCCGGCGCGTTCTGTCGAGCGTAGAATGACTTTCGACCTTTCCAAATCCTGCATCCCACATTTAGTCCGCGCAGTTCATGAACCTCGTCTCCAACGCCATCCGCTACTCCACCTACCTGTTTGCCATCGCAGGCGTGATCGCCATGGGCTTCGTGCTGCAGACCATCCGCAGCCAGGAGAAGGCCATGCCCCCGCCGCCAGTCGCGCCGCCGCAGAAAAATGCGCCAGATGACATTGCCGCCACCGGCATTCTCGAAGCAAAGGATGAGAACGTCGCCATTGGCGTGCCCGTGCCGGGCCTCGTCGAAAGCGTGAAGGTCGTGGTCAATCAGGTGGTCAAGGAGGGAGACCCGCTGCTGATACTGGATGACCGTGAACTGCGCGCCTCGCGCCTCAAGCAGCAGGCGGCCATCGGCGTCGCGGAGGCCAATCTGACCGTCACCCGGGCCCAGCTTGCGAAAGTGCAGGACATGCTGGACCGCATGACCGCGATTACCGACCAGCGGGCCATCAGCCAGGACGACCTGCGCAATCGCACTAACGACGTTCTGGTGGCGAAGGCGCAGATGCAGGCCGCCGACGCCCAGCTCATTTCCGCCAAGGCGGATGTGCAGCAGACCGAGCTGCTCATTGAACGCCTCACCGTCAAAGCCCCGAAGCCCGGCACCATCCTCCAGGTCAACATCCGCGCCGGCGAATACGCCTCCCCCTCGAACAAGCAGCCCGCCCTTGTGCTGGGAGACATTTCCACCCTTCACGTGCGCGCGGACGTGGACGAGCAAAACGCCATGGAAGTGGCCTCAGACCTCGACGCGACTTTCTCGCTCAAGAGCGACTCCTCGAAAAAGTTCAAGGCGCAGTTCGTCCGCATCGAGCCCTACGTCATCCCCAAAGTCTCGCTCACCGGTGCCAGCACCGAACGAGTGGACACGCGGGTGCTGCAAGTGATCTACAAGCTGGAGAAACCCAAAGACCAGCCTCTGTACGTGGGACAGCAGGTGGATGTGTTTATTGCGCGGAAAAAGTGAGGAAGAGACCCGTTGAGTCTCCCCAAATTCCACGCAACAATGCGAACCCTCCTCGATTCGCATGCAATACATCTCCACCCGCGGCCAGACGAAGCCGTTTACCTTTTCTGAAGCCGTCGAAGCCGGTCTGGCTCCCGATGGCGGTCTGTTTCTGCCTGAAAGGCTGCCGAATATTGCCGGCAAGCTGCCTGCATGGTCAAAGCTCACCTATCCTCAGCTCGCGGCGGAGTTCTTCACGCTGTTCGCTCCAGAGATTTCCAATGCGGAGTGGCATGAACTCACGGCCGAGGCCTACCGGCGCTTCGATTCACCGGACGTGGCCCCGCTGAAAAAGATCACCGAGAAGACCTACATCCTGGAGCTGTTTCACGGCCCCACACTGGCCTTCAAGGACTTTGCGCTGCAGCTCCTGGGCCTGCTCTACAAGCGCCAGGTGGAGAAAACCGGCAAGCGTCTCTCCGTGCTCGGCGCGACCTCTGGAGACACCGGTTCCGCAGCCATCCACGGCTGCCTGGGCCGCGACGGCATCACCATCTTCATCCTCTACCCCAATGGCCGCGTGGCGCCGCTGCAGGAGCGGCAGATGGCCTGCACCGGAGCGGACAACGTCTTCGCCATTCCCGTGCCGGGGACCTTTGACGACGCCCAGCGTGTCGTGAAGGATGCGTTTGGCGACACGGCGTTTGCGAATTCGGTGAATCTCTCCGCTGTTAACTCCATCAACATCGCCCGTGTGCTGGCGCAGTGTGTGTACTACATCTGGGCCTGCCTGCGGCTGCCGGAAAGCGCACGTGCCACGGCGGAGTACGTCGTGCCCACTGGCAATTTCGGCAATGTGATGGCCGGCTGGATGGCGCAGCAGATGGGCATGCCTGCCGGTGGTTTTCGCGTGGCGACCAACCAGAACGACATCCTGCACCGCTTCTTCACCAGCGGTGAATACAGCCAGAGCGCGGTGCACCCAAGCCACGCGCCCAGCATGGACATCCAGGCGGCGTCGAACTTTGAACGCTTCCTCTACTACATCCTGGGTCAAAACTCCGAGCGTGTGCGCGAGGTGATGGCGCAGATCAAATCCGGTGCTGCTTTTCACATTGAACTGCCAGAGACTTCCATGCGCTCCACACGGATGGACGACGAAACCATTGTGAAGGTGATCGCCCAGATGTGGCAGGACTGGCAGTATGTGCTCGATCCGCACACCGCCTGTGCTTTCACCGGCATGGCGCCGGACCGGGTCAGCGTTGTGCTGGCCACGGCCAGTCCGGCGAAGTTTCCGGACGTGGTAAAACACGCGACCGGCAGCGAGCCCACGCATCCCACGCTGGAAGCTTTGAAGGCAAAGCCTCTGCAAACCTGGCCTATGGCTGCAGACCTTTTGGCGGTGCAGGACTTCATCCGGCAACAAACAAGTCACGGAACGAAGGCTTGACGGCTGCGCCGGCGGGCGGGTTTAATCTCCACCAGACATTTCATGAACTCACCGCTTCCCTCCTTCAGCCTGACGGCACTATTGGATGTTTCTCCGTACCTGGTCAAAGGTGTGGATGCAGGCAATGGAGTGACGCTCCAGCCCGGCAGCCAGTATATTTACATCCTGCTTGGCAGCGGGCCGCTGATGATCATCGGGGCTTTCATGCTGATCAGGATCATGTATGCGAGGGTGAGGTTTTTCGCCCTGGAATATGGCAACGGCAGCTTCTTCGGCCGTGTCGGTGCCATCGCACCGTCCATCTTCGCAGGTGGGCTGCTTCTGTTGCTCGGGCTGGCGGCCACGTGGCTGGGATGGCAGGGCATGGGCTACTCAGTGACGCTTACCCGCGAGGGTTTGCATGAGGTCGCACGCGGCGGCTCTTTCCATTACGCATGGTCAGACGCGACGAGCGCTGCTGAACGCATCAAGTCCACGGAGTTCTGGGTGGTGTTTGACAAAGACGGCCGCAAATGCCGGGTGGAATTCCAGCAGCGCTACATCGGCGAAAAACTGCAGGACAAGGCGATCGCCATCGCTGACGAGGCGCTGGCTTTTTCCAAGGCGGAGCGCATCAAGCCCGACGGCGGGACCTCTACTTTAAAGCCTTGACTAGAACCTTGGAGTTCCGCCCGCTTTTGTCGTATTTTTCACGGCGGCTCAGCGGCAGGGCATCAGGTCCGGAGACGGTGTAGCCCATCTTCTCTTCAAAGAAGCGAAACGCCTGGGTGCTCAGGGCAAAGAGGACCTCGCAGCCGCGCTGGCGCGCCTGCTCCTCCGCAAAGGCCACGAGCTTGCGGCCGTGATTTTTGTTTTTGTGCGAGCGCCGCACGAAGAGGCAGGCCAGCTCGGCGATCTTTCTGCCGTCCTCCTCATAGGAGTGCACGGCCACGGAGCCGATGGGGTTGCCGTCGAGTTCGAGCACGAAAAAGTCTTTAATCCTGGACTGAATCTGATCGCGTGAACGCGGCACGAGAGCGGCATCGTCCACGCTCTGCTGCATCATGGAGAGCAGGGCTGGGACGTCCGAAGAGCGTGCCTTGCGTATCTGCTGGTAGTCATCGGCGTGGATCATGGTCCCCACGCCTTCGTTGGAAAACAGCTCCGCGAGCAGCGCTTCATCCTGCGTGCCGTCCACGATGTGGACACGCGGCACGCCCTCCTGGCAGGCCAGCGCCGCGTAGCGCAGCTTCGAGAGCATGCTCACATCGTGCTTGGGGTCTTTGCGCTTGTGCATGTCCCGGGCCTCCGCCACGGACATCTGCTCCAGGCGGGAGCCGTCCGCGGCAGTGATGCCGGATTCCGCCACAAAGATGACCTTGGCCGCCTGCAGGGCGATCGCCACCTCCACGGCCACCGCGTCCGAGTTCAGCCGCAGCGTCGTCCCTTTGCCGTCGTAACCCAGCGGGGGCAGGATGGGGATGATGTCAGCCTTGAGCAGCGCCCGCAGGGATTCTTCATCCACACGCTCGATGCGGCCGGTAAATTCAAGGTCCACACCGTCGATCACACCCGCAGGGTGTACGGCGAGGGCATTGGAAATGGCGACAGGCATCTCAAGTGCGGTGAGGTCGGCCATCAGATCACTGCACTGCCGCATGATGGCATCCACGGCGATCTCGATGCCCGCGGCATCTGTGTGTCCCATTCCGTCGTCGTTGAAGAGAGTGACTCCGCGTTTTCCCGCCAGCGCCCGCACCTGCGCACGAGCGCCAAAGACGAGCACGACCTCGATGTTCAGGGACTGCAGCACCGCGACGTCCTGCAGCAGGCTGGCAAAGCCCGGCTGCGTCATCAAGGCGCCGTCAAAGGCGATGACAAAGACGCGCTGCCGAAACTGCGGCACGTAGCGCAGGATGCCGCGCAAGTCTTCAAAGCGCTGCTGGGGTTTGGAGGAGTCGTTGTTCACTGTTGGGGCCATCAAGATAGCACAACCCCGGCGATTTCGTCCCAAAGTTTGTCGATCTCCTTCGGGCCGTGCGAGGGCCTGCCGGCTTTGGAAAACCAGTAGTCCGCATTCCACTGGTCGCCTTCGATCACATGCAGCAGCGCGTGAATCCACGAACCCATCTTGGTGTGAATGTCCTGCGCGATGTTATGCGCTGCATCCCAGTGCCCTTGTTTGGCATGCCACAAGGCTAGCGCTTCAGGAGAAATGGCCTCCGCCGCGGCTTGCGTGGCGGTTTTGAGTTCGGCTGCGGTCATCTCAGTCGTCTTGTGGCAGCGGCTTGCCTTTGGTTTCAGGAGCGAACGGCAGAATGAAGATGCCCATGAGGAAGATGGCGCACATGGTCATCGCTGCATAGCGCAGTGGCAGCGCGGGATCCTGAGCGGCGAATTTGCCGTAGATTCCGGAAGTGAGGGTGGCAGAGAAAAAGCTGCCGCCGGCTGCGGCAAATCGCCCCAGGTTGTAGCAGAAACTAGTGCCTGTGCTGCGCAGTTTGTTCGGGAAAAGTTCAGGCAGATAAATGGCGAAGCCTGCAAACACACTCAACTGCGCGGTTCCCATTAGGAACATCATCCAGCGCGCGGAGATCGGGTCGCTCATCTTCCAGTAAACGAGAAAGGTGGAAATGAGGGCGGCGCTGAAGCCCAGGAAGAAGGCTAGGCGGCGGCCCAGCTTTGCCACATTGGTGAACAGAGTCATGCCCACGGCGGCACCCATCATGTTCCAGAGATAGGCCACGGAAATGGCATTGTTCACCTCGGCGGCCACCTTGTCAGGAGCGACGCCCGCCTTTTCAAAGTACTGTTTGAACACCACCTTCTGCAAATCAACGGCATATTCGCCGATGGCCCAGAGGCCAATCACGCCCGTGCTGGCGATGACCGCGCCTACGAACAGATTTTTGCGCCAGCGGGCGCTGGCCAGCAGGCTGGCATACGGGGCGAAGATGCTTCCTTTGGGCAGCTGGTTGGTGTCCTTGAGATGCTGCCATGCGGCGGGTTCTTTGAGGTATCCGCGGGTGAAAATGATCATCAGTGCCGGGGCCGCGCCAATGAGAAACATCCAGCGCCAGCCAGAACCGGCAGTGATGGTGTGATTTGCTTCCAAGGCATCAATGCCGATCTTTGCAAAGCCTGCGGAGATGTTGCCGATGGTGGACAGAATCTGCAGCAGACCCAGACACTGGGTGCGTGCGCCGTTGGGGACGGTTTCAGCGATCAAGGCCACTGCAAGTCCAAAGACACCGCCAACGCCAACACCGGTGAGGAAACGGAAGATCGTGAAGTCGAGCTGGGTGCGGCTGAAATAGCTGAGTCCGGTGAAGGCGGAGTAGATGAGAATGGTCAGTGTCAGCATCCGGGCGCGGCCAAACTTGTCTCCCAAAGCGCCAAAAGTCAGACCTCCGACACCCCAGCCTATGAGGAAGCAGGCAGTAACAACCTTGCCAAAAGCCTGCAAATCAGGATTTGTAGGAGGCAGCTTCATCAGTTCCACCAAGGCGGGCACACGAGCGAGTGAAAACAGGCGCTGGTCCAGGCAGTCAAAAAACCATGCGGCAGAAGCGACAATCAGCACAAACCAGTGGTAGCCGGTCAGTTGTTTATACCAAGGCGCGTTGGAATCGGGGAGGGACGGGGAACTCATGAGAAGCGCGGATGTTGAATGACTTGGAGGGGGATGACAATCCCGAATTCAAAGGAATCATGCCGCAGCCTGAAGGCCGGTTCTTTCACCCATGTCGGCTTTGGCGTGAGAAGTTTGATGAGGCCGGACCACGTGGCTGGTACGTTGTGCATGAAGATGCTTGAACAAGCCGTTGAATTCTGACCATTGGCCCTTAAACAATTGTATGCTTAGAAACGTCGCTATTCTTCTGCCTCTGACGATCGCCTGCATCATCGTGGCCTGCACCGCTACTTACGATGGCTCTCGTGTGGCGCGCTGGGAGTCGCGGTTTGCGCCGGTGCCTCCAGGGGCCATGACGCCGGACCAGCTTCTGGCAGAGACCCATGTGAAACTGGACATCATTCCCGCGGGTACCGTGGGGCGCCGCTACTACCGGCCCATGACGCCGCGCTACATCACCATTCACAGCACTCAGAACTACACTGGCAATGCCTACCAGCACGCTCTGGCGCTGAAGCGTGGCGCCCTGAGGGCCACGAAGCGCCGCGGTGGTAACCGCATCGGCTTTCTCACCTGGCACTTCACCGTGCAGGATGACGTGGCCATCCAGCACCTGCCCTGCCGTGAGCAGGGGGAGCACGCCGATTTCGACGGCCCCGGCAACAACTACAGCATCGGCATCGAGATGTGCGAGCACAATGGCAACGACCTTGGCCAGACCATTGACCGCACCGCCCGCCTCGCCGCGTATCTCATGCGCGCCTACAATATTCCGATCGACCACGTCGTGCCTCACTACCACTGGCCGCGGGTCGGCGTCAGTCCGCTGCACAAGGACTGCCCGCATTTCCTGCTGGAGCATGGCCGTCCGGGGCAGACCTGGCGCTGGTTTCAGGCCCGCGTGCAGTTTCATTACAACCGCATGCTGCAAGGTCCCGCCACACCACTGGGGTGATCCATGAAGGCCTCTTTTCTCCAGCTTGCTTTGGCTTTCTCCGCAGTCTCCGCCTGCTTCGGTCAGCAAGGCGTTGCCTGGCCGGAAAAGCCGGTGCCCAGCACCAGCAGGCAGGTCGCGGTTCTTGAGGACAAACGAATCGCTGAAAGCTCAGGACTCGCGCTGGGCGCGCGCGATCCCTCCATCTTCTGGACCCACAACGACTCCGGCGGCGAGCCCTGCGTTTTCGCCATCGACCGCAGCGGCAAGACACGGGCCAAGGTGCGCATACGCGACGCGGCAAATTTCGACTGGGAGGACATCGCTGCGGGCAAAGATGAGCAGGGGGTGCAGTCGCTGTTTGTTGGAGACATCGGGGACAACCTTTTTATCCGCAACACCATTCAGGTTTACCAGATCCCCGAACCTGAAATCAATTCTCCCGGAAAGCCCGCCGAAGAAGTCGAGACCGCCGCACCGCAGATCTGGCGCGCAAACTATCCGGATGGCAAACACAATGCCGAAAGCCTGCTGCTGCATCCGCAGACCCATCGCCTGTACATCCTGACCAAAAGCGATGATGGCAAAAGCGCGCTCTACGCATTCCCTCAGCTCCTGCAGCCAAAGGTGAGCATGGTGCTGGAAAAAGTGGCGGATCTGGTCTTTCCCCAGCTGATCCGCGCTGGCAAGCGGCCCCATGACAACTGCATGACCACCGGCGCCTGCTTTGCTCCGGATGGATCCCGCATGGTCGTGGCCACCTACAGCAGCCTGTATGAATGGGAGCTGCCAAAAGGTAAACCACTGGCGGATGCGCTGAAACAGCCGCCGGTGCGCATCGAACCCGATTTGCTGCGGCAGATGGAAGGCGTCTGTTATGACAGCGACAGCCGCACCCTCTGGATGACCAGCGAGCACCTGCCGGCGCCCTTGCTGAAAGTGACCCGATAACCGCGGTTCACTTCACCCACTCAAAGAAGCCCATGGCTTCGAGCTCTCCACGCAGGCTGTCCTTCTGTTCCGGGGAGAGTGTTGTGTTGGGCAGGCGCGCGGGGCCTACATCGACGCCGAGCATGGCCATCGCCGCCTTCGCCGCTCCCATGTAACCGTAGCGGACAAAAGCGCTGATGATCTGCACTCCGCGAAACTGCTCCTCGCGTGCCGCGGCAAAATCATTGTGGGCAAAAGCCGCCAGCAGGCGCGTGTAAATCGGGGCGGCGAAATTGAAGCCGCTCCCCACAGCACCTTTGGCGCCCATGGCCAGAGCACCGAGCATGTGCTCGTCACAGCCGAAGGGCAGGTCCCAGGCGCCTCCATCGGCGCGCAGGCAGTACTGGTACGCCATGAGGTCGGGATTGGTGAATTTCACCCCTGCCAGATTCGGAATGCGCTTCCCCGCCTGCTGCAGGAAATCCGGCACGGAGAGGTTCACACCGGTCATCGACGGAATATCATAATAATAGAATGGCGTGTCCGGTGCAGCGGCGGCGATCTGGGCCATGGTCTCCACCAGCACCTCCACATTCTTCGGTTTGAAGTACATCGGAGCCAGGGCTGCGATGGCTGAGGCGCCAAGGTCTTCCGCCTGCTCCGCCAGCGCTTTGGAATCAGCAACGCAGTTTGAGCCCACATGTACCACCACGCGCATGGCGGTGCCCTTGGTTACCGCCATCCAGCATTTGGCCAGCAGGTGGCGTTCGTCGTACGTCAGCGAGTGGCTTTCACCGGTGCTTCCACCGACGAAGACGGTGTTCACGCCTTTGCCGAGCAGGAACGCCGCCTGCTTTTCGACAACGTTGAGATTGAGCGAGCCGTCGGCATGAAAGGGCGTGTGCGTGGCAGTCACCAGGCTGTGCAGGCGTTGAGAGTCGGGCAGGTTCAGCATAATGGCCGAACCTGCGATACGCGAAATCCTGTGCAACATGATTCATGATGGTGAGTTTGTTTGTCCATGCGCACTCTGTTTCTATTCTTGGGCCTGCTGCCATCCCTCCTGCAAGCTGACGACTGGCCGCAATGGCTGGGGCCGCAGCACGATGCCGTCTGGCGTGAAACCGGCATCGTCGATACCTTTCCACCCGACGGGCCGAAGGTGCTCTGGCGCGTGAAGATCGGAGGAGGATACACTGGGCCTGCGGTGGCAAAGGGTCGCGTCTATCTCATGGACCGGCAGGTGGCGGAGAAGAGCAGCGTGCCGGGCAATGCCTTTGCGCGTGGCATCATTCCGGGCAGCGAGCGAGTCCTGTGTCTCGATGCCAAAACGGGCGCTCTCATCTGGGAGCACCGCTACTACTGCACCTACACCATGAGCTACTCCACTGGCCCGCGCTGCACGCCAGTGGTCAGCGACGGCAAGGTGTGGACGCTTGGCGCGGAGGGAAATCTGTTCTGCCTCGATGCCTCAAAGGGCTCGGTTCTGTGGTCCCATGATTTCAAAAAGGAGTACGGGGTGCAGACGCCCATGTGGGGCTTTGCCGGGCATCCACTTCTGGATGGCCAACGCCTCATCTGCCTCTGCGGCGGTCCGGGCAGCGTGGCGGTCGCCTTCGACAAGGACAGCGGCAAAGAAATATGGCGCGCCTTGGATGCCCGCGAGCCCGGCTACTGCCCGCCGACGATGTTCGAAGCCGGAGGCACGAAACAGCTTATCCTCTGGCACCCCCAGTCCGTGAACTCACTCGATCCCGCCACAGGCAAAGTGTTCTGGTCCTACCCCTGGGAAGTGCGTGCTGGTCTTACTGTGGCGACGCCGAGGCTGGCAGGGGACAAGCTCTTGTTCAGCTCCTTTTACACCAGTTCCAAATGCTTCCAGTTGGATGCCTCCAAGCCCGCCGCCACCCTGCAATGGGAAGGCAAAAGCTTCAGTGAAAAGAACACCGACACGCTGCACAGTCTCATCAGCACGCCGTTCATTGAAGATGGCCACATCTACGGCGTATGCAGCTACGGCCAGCTCCGCTGCCTGAAGCTCGATACAGGTGAACGCGTATGGGAAACCAATGCCGCAACCACGGGCGGGCCGCTCGTGCGCTGGGCGAACGCCTTCATCATCAAACACGAAAACCGCTTCTTCCTCGCCAACGAACTCGGCGACCTCATCATCGCCAACCTCACGCCGAAAGGTTACGAAGAGATATGCCGCGCCAAGCTGCTGAAACCCACCACCACCGACCCACGCCGGGCGGTGGTGTGGTCCCACCCGGCCTTCGCCGACAAATGTGTCTTCATGCGCAATGATGAGGAAATCGTGTGCGCGTCATTGGCGAAGTGATGGAGATCATTTGTCATCTCCAATTCACATCCCCTTCGGCATCCACGTCTCCAGCTTGCTCACTTCCGCCTTCGCGGCTGAACTCACGGGAATGCCCCAGGCCTCAAAGAAGGGCCCGAGGTTTTTGTTGGTAATCTTGGAGTAGCGGACGAGGAACTGGTCTCGGCGTTCATCATCGCCCTTCGGGGCGGGGCCGAATTTGGGATCGTCAAAGCTGTAGAGATACGTGCGCCAGCTCTCCCAGCCGAACTCTTGCATGAGTTGGATGTAGGTGGTCAGCGCGGTGAAGGGCTCGCTCTTCCACACCTGCCATTTGTTCGAGGCCTTCTTGATCTTTTGAATGTGCTCCTTGCGCGCTTCTTCGCTGATGCCGCCGTGGCCGATGAGCCAGTCCTTTTTCAACACGGCCTCATAGCAGTACATGCCGATGACGTTGTTGGTCACTTCGCCGGTGCCATCAAAAGTGAAGTCTCCACGTTGGTGGTTGTGGCCGATCTCATGGTAGAAGCCCCAGCCCGGAAATTTGAGTTTGCCGAAGATGGTCATCTCCGGCGCGGCACTGGTGGGGATCATGATGGGGTAGCCGCTGTGCATGTAGCCGGCGCTGATTTGCACGTCCGCCACGATGCGCTCTGGGCGTTTGCGTTCCGTGGCCTGGTTCGTGATGTCGTCCTGCGCTTCGACGACCTTCTTCCAGAACTCCATGAGCTGGGTGGGATTGTTGATCGCGCGTGCGACCTCGGTGGGACAGCTCACAATCATCTTGTCGCAGGCCAGCTCGGCCCATGGGGCGGGCCGCTTTTTGATCTCGCTCCATTTGGCGTCATCATCCTGACCGAGGACAAACAACGGTGCTGGCACGGCATTTTGAATGGTCGCAGTGAAGGCCTCGTCATCCTTCGCCCGGCCTGGAACCTCGATGTAGATAAGTCCGCCGAAGGCGCTGGCTGTTTTCGTAGTGGCGGTGGCCAGTCCCACGCTGCGGGTGATGTCCGGCGCGCGCTCCCATTTGTCGAGATGGTACAGGGTGTCGCTGTGGCAGCCGATGCGCACGGCGTAGCCTTTGTCGGCGAGTTTCTCTGGCAGCGTAACGGTAATGGTGTCGCCTGCAGCGGCGTAAAGGCCGGTGCTGGTCCAGCCGGGGATGCTCGGTATCACTTTGACCTCGCCGGTGACTCGCGGAGCGCCCGCCGGAACTTTGCCGGGGAAGGCTTCATGCGCCGGATGTGCGGCCACGCCCTCGCCGGCGGCGAGCCGCAGCACGCGCGTCTCCATGCCGAGGCGCAGTCTTTGAGCGGCGTTTTTGTCAGCAGTCAGCGGAGCTTGCGGGGTCGGGACTGCGGCATCGGCTCCGGCGGTGCCCAGCGCGGCGAGCACAGCAGCTTTCAAATTGCTGCGGTCAGGCGGTTGCGCAGCCATGGCGATCTGGATGGCGTTTGTGCCCTGCTTCATTTGCTCGGCCGTCAGAGCCGGGCCGCCTTCGCGCTGCTTTTTGATCGCGGCCACAGCTTCGGAGGCATTCATCATCTGCGGCAGTTCGTTGCGCGCCTCAAAGCTGCGCAACTGGTCGAACGCACTCATGTCGGTGATCGCGACTCCTGCAGGCATCAGCGCCTGATTCAGACCGTGCGAGACCGCGAGGTCCTTGCCGCCGCTCGTCTGGCTGAAGGCCCAGCCCGTCATGCCACCGATGAAACCGCCACCGCCTTTGACATATTCCGCCACCGCTGCGCCTTCTTCACCGCTGATGATGCCCTGCATGTTCACGATGACGACATCGTAGTCCTTGAGGCTTTTTTTATCGACGGTGTCAAACGTCTCCGCCTTGATGCCGTTCAGCTTGTTCACTCCTTTGACGCCCACACGCGGCTTCTCTTTGTTGCCCGCCCATTTCACGCAGTTCTCGATCAGTTTCGCATGATCCCCGCCCTCATTGCCCGCGAGGTAGCTGTTGTGGCCGAAGAGAATGATGCGCCCTTTGCCATAACCCGCCGCCGCCGCCACGGCGATCTCCACGCCGTCTTTGTCGGGCGCGGAAAGAATCGGAAACGCGATATTTCCCCAGATGCCAATCGGCCCCGGCGCACCCGCTTTCGGTACGGTTTTCACGCCTTCGAGAATTTTGGCGCGTTCGGCGGTCACGAGCGCAGGCGGCATCTGTGCGTGCAAGATCCCGGCAAAGGCGAGGAGGACGAGTGTGGTGGCAGATTTCATGGTTGGTTGGAAAAGGGAAGGACTAGCGATAGATCACCACGAGGAACACGAGCGCGTCCCCCTTGCCGGTGTTGACGATGGCATGCGGCACATCCGCGCGGTAGGTGCCGGAGTCGCCTTTGCCCAGCTCTTCGCTGTTGGTGTCGGACTCGATGCGCACGGTGCCCTCCTCCACGGTCAGGAATTCGCGGGTGCCTTCAAAGTGCGGCTGGCTGCGCAGGGTGCCGCCGGGGCGCAGGGTCAGTTCATAGAACTCCACGTCCTTTTCCAGATTGATGGGGGAGAGGGTGCGGATCTCGCACTGCTTGTCGCTACGATAGACCTGCGCGCGGTCGCTGGCCCGGATGACCTGGATTTTGGACGCACTGGCTTCGGCGCTCTCGATCAATTCCTGCAAGGTCAGACCAAAGGCGCGGGCGATGCGGAAGGTCACGGTCAGGGTGGGGTTGGCCTTTTCCCGCTCGATTTCGCTTAACATCGAGCGGCTCACCCCGCTGGCGTTGGCGAGCTCTTCGAGCGACCACCCCCGGTCTCCACGCAGTTTTTTAACCCGCTTGCCCAGATTCTCATTGATGGCCTCTGGGCTGGATTCAAGGATGGGGGATTCTTTTGTTTTTGGGGGCATCGGTGTCGGTATAACGGATAACCGTCTTGTAAATTAGAATATTTGTCACATATTCAAATCATGATGCGTTGATATGATTGTTGACCTCCCTAGCTAAAACGCTAATTTCACCCCATGCCTGCCCGCCCTAACGTCCGCTCCGAACTTGAAGCCGCCATGCGCCAGAGAATCCTGGTCATCGACGGAGCCATGGGCACGACCATTCGCGGTTACGGGCTGAAAGAAGCCGACGCACGTGGAGATCGCTTCCTTGCCAATGAGAAGGACCTGCTCAACAACGGCGATATCCTGTCTCTGACCCGCCCGGACGTCATCGAGGACATTCATCGCCGCTTCCTGGAAGCCGGTGCGGACATCATCGAGACGAACACCTTCAGCGGCACCAGCATCGCGCAGGCGGAGTTTTTCAAAGAGGTGCCGGAAGGCCGCCGCAAAGATCCGGCCTTCTTCCAGACCGTGCTGGAGGACAAATTCCTCAATGACCTCGCCTGGGAGATCAACTTTGAGTCCGCCCAGCAGTGCCGCAAATGGGCCGACATCGTGGGCGAAAAGACAGGTCGCAAACGCTACGTGGCAGGGGCCATCGGGCCGCTTACGGTTTCGCTTTCGCAGTTCCCTGATCTTTCAGACCTGAGCTTCCGCTACGTCACCTTTGATCAGGTGAAGGAGGCGTACAAGCACCAGGTGCGCGCCCTCATCGCGGGTGGTGTGGACACGCTGCTGGTCGAGACGATTTTCGACTCCCTCAATGCCAAGACCGCGCTGGTGGCCATCCGTGAAGTTTTTGCCGAGGATCAGGTGGAGCTGCCGGTGCAGATCAGCGCGGCGGTAGGCCCCGGCGGAGAAACCATGATCTCCGGCCAGGTCACCGAAGCCTATCTCAATGCCATGCGGCATGTGAAGCCGCTGTCCATCGGTCTGAACTGCTCGCTCGGCCCGGACAAGATGCGCCCCTTCCTGCAGGAACTGGCCACCAAGGCCGATTGCTTCGTCTCCGCGTATCCAAACGCCGGCATGCCGAATCCGCTCGCTCCCACGGGCTTTGATTTGCTCCCGCCGGACATGGCTGAGTTTGCCAAAGACTTCGGCGGCAGCGGGTTTGTGAACATCATGGGCGGCTGCTGCGGCAACACCCCGGAGCACATCGCCGCCATTGCAAAAGCGGTGGAAAACATCCCGCCGCGCCAGGTGCCGCAGGATACTCACACCATGCGCCTCAGCGGCTCGCAGCCTTTTGTGCTGAAGGGCACCACACCGGAGGAGCGCCCGCCGTATCTCATGATTGGCGAACGTACGAACGTGGCCGGATCGCCGAAGTTCGCCAAGCTCATCAAGGAGGGCAAGCTGGAGGAAGGCGTGGCCATCGCCCGCCAGCAGGTGGAAAGCGGAGCCAATGTGATCGACGTCTGCATGGACGAAGGTCTCATCGACGGCGTGCCCACGATGACGAAATTCCTCATCCTGCTGCAAACCGAGCCGGAAGTGAACAAGGTGCCCATCATGGTGGACTCTTCCAAATGGGAGATCATCGAGGCCGGCCTCAAGTGCCTGCAAGGCAAGGGCATCGTGAACTCCATCTCGCTCAAGGAGGGCGAAGAAAAGTTCAAGGAATACGCCCGCAAGATCAAGCAATACGGCGCAGCCACCGTGGTCATGGCCTTCGATGAGCAGGGCCAGGCCGCCACGTATGACGACAAGATTCGCATCTGCGAACGCGCCTACCGCATCCTCGTCGATGAAGTGGGCTTCCCGCCCGAGGACATCATCTTTGACCCGAACATCCTCACCGTCGCCACGGGCATCGAGGAGCACAACAACTACGCGCTCGACTTCATCAACGCCACGCGCTGGATCAAGGAGAACCTCCCGTTTGCCAAGGTCAGCGGCGGCGTCAGCAACGTCAGCTTCAGCTTCCGCGGCAACAACAAGGTGCGCGAGGCCATGCACAGTGTCTTCCTTTACCACGCCATCAAGGCGGGCATGGACATGGGCATCGTGAACGCCGGCATGCTCGAAGTGTATGAAGAGATCCCGAAGGAGATGCTCGAGAAGGTCGAGGACGTCATCCTCAACCGCCGCCCGGATGCCACGGAGATTCTTGTCGATTACGCCGAGCAGTTCAAAGGCCAGGCTGGCAGCGCGAAGAAAGTCGAGATCGACATGAGCTGGCGCGAAGGCCCGGTGAACAAGCGCCTGGAGCACGCCCTGCTGCGAGGCATCACCGACTTCATCAACGAAGACACCGCCGAGGCATTGGCCCAGTTGGGCAAGCCCCTCTCCGTCATCGAAGGCCCGCTCATGGATGGCATGAGCGTGGTGGGCGATCTTTTTGGTGCTGGCAAAATGTTCCTCCCGCAGGTGGTGAAAAGCGCCCGCGTGATGAAGCAGAGCGTGGCATACTTGCAGCCCTTCATGGAGATCGAGAAGGCCCGCAGAGCGCGTGAGCGTGCCCTGCTGCTCGAAGTCGCCGCCAAGACCATCACTGCCCTGGACAGCGGTGGCACTGTCGCTGTGGTCGACTCCTTCAGCTACACGCCCAGCAGCGGTCTCAGCCTCGAAGAGCGCCGTGCTGAAGTGAAGCTCGCTGCTGAACTCGGCGCTGTGTTCGAAGTGGAAGGCGAGGCCGCTCTGCAGCAGAAGCTCGAAAGCTTGCGCAAGGACGCCTCCAACTCGGACCGTGTCGTCGCTCCTTTCCTCAATCATGCGCAATCCACCGCCGGTGGTGCCACTGGCTCTGCCAACGGCCTGACTGCCGAAGATCTGATCCCCGCCGAAGCCGCCAAACAAGGCGGTGGCAAGATCGTGCTCGCCACGGTTAAAGGGGACGTGCATGACATCGGCAAAAACATCGTGGGCATCGTGCTTGCGTGTAACGGCTTCGAAGTCACCGACATGGGCGTCATGGTGCCGTGCGACAAAATCTTGGACAAGGCTCTCGAAATCGGTGCCGATGTGATCGGCCTCAGCGGCCTCATCACGCCTTCGCTCGATGAAATGGCGCATGTCGCCAGCGAGATGGAACGTCGTGGCTTCAAGCAGCCGCTGCTCATCGGTGGTGCCACCACCAGCCCTGCGCATACCGCCATCAAGATCGCGCCGAAATACAGCGGCAGCATTGTGCATGTTTTGGACGCTTCACGAAGTGTGCCGGTCACGACATCGCTGCTCAGCGAGGATCAGCGGGAAGCCTTTGTGGCCAGCAACGAAGCGCGCCATGCCCGCCTGCGTGAGGAGTACGGCAAGAAGAAAGATCGGGCTCTGCTCAGCATCGCGGAATCCCGCGAAAAAGGCGTGAAGTTCGACTGGTCTACGCAGGAGATCGCCACCCCGACATTCCTTGGCACCAAGGTTTACGAAGGCCCGCAGCTTGTCGCCACGTTGCGCGAGTTCATCGACTGGTCGCCGTTCTTCCATTCGTGGGAGCTGCGCGGTCGCTGGATCGCGGCAGATCAGCGCTTCTCTTCCGCGCAGGAAGATGCTGAACTGAAGGGCAAGGCTGAGGTGGAGGCGCTCAAGCTTTACAAGGACGCCAACGATCTGCTCGACCGCGTCATCGCTGAAGGCCGCTTCAATCCGCGCGGAATCATGGGCTTCTTCCCGGCCAACGCCATTGGCGATGACATCGAAGTCTATACTGATGAGTCACGCAGCACGGTGAAGACCGTCTTCCACACCCTGCGCCAGCAGGTCATCAAGAAGGACACGCCAAACTATGCGCTGAGCGATTACATTGCGCCGAAGGGCAGCGGCCGCGCCGACTACCTCGGTGGCTTTGCTGTCGGCATTCACGGGGCGGATGAATTCGCCAAGGAATTCGAAGCAGCGCACGATCCCTTCAGCGCCATCATTGCCAAGGCCGTGGCCGACCGCCTCGCCGAAGCCTTCGCTGAATACCTGCACCAGCAGGCCCGCTATGCCTGGGGCTATGAAAAGCCCGGCGAGCTTTCCCGCGAAGAACTCATCAAGGAAAAGTATCGCGGCATCCGTCCCGCGCCGGGTTATCCCGCGCAGCCGGACCACACGGAGAAACCTATCCTTTTTGATCTCCTCGATGCCACTTCCTGGACCGGCGTGGAGCTCACCGAAAGCATGGCCATGCATCCCGGCAGCGCGGTCAGTGGTCTCTACTTTGCGCATCCTGAGTCCCACTACTTTGGCATCAGCGTGCTGGGCAAAGACCAGGTGGAAGATTACGCGGAGCGCAAGGGCATGACGATTGAGGCAGCTGAGAAATGGCTCGGCCCCTGGCTGGGGTATTGAGAGAGCTTCTGCGGCTGAATGTAACTCGGTATTCCGGTTCCGAGTCGGCACTGTCGCGGAATCGGACGACCGGGCTGACTCCAGCGCATCGATCACATTCCCCGATCGCTGCCATGTACCACGTGCCCTCGAAAACGAGACTGGACAGGCCGTGCACGTAAGGCGCGGCACTCCGGCCGTAGGTTGGATGTGTTTGGCGTCCAAATCCCTCCCAAGCTCCACTGCCTTCTTCGCCAAGCCGTCCGACTGCCAGGACGTTCCTACGCCGTGGTGTTTTCAGCACGCTGATGGACGGGCGGACTGTCGCCACACCCATCCTACGTCCTGCTCCTTTCGGCCTTACCGGAACCAGCTGCGGATGCGGTCAAACAAGCCGGGTCTTTGCGGATGGTGCTGCACCTGCCGGGAGGGGGCGGTGTAGCCCATGTGCTCCTTGCAGAACTCTTTCGGCACCAGGTCGTAGGGCAGGGCATCTTCATAAGCCATGCCTGCCTGGCCGCAGCCATCGGTGGCCAGCTGGCTGCTCACGCGGCAGAGCGAAACACGTGAAAGCGGCAGTGTGACCTTGGGCACTTCCGTCTTGTAGCCGAGAGCCACAGCCTTCTTCATTACATCCGCCCAAATCGGCAGCGCGAGTGTGCCACCATAGCCGCCTTCCACAATCGTCGCCGGTTTGTCCAGCCCCACCCACACGCCGCAGCTTAACCGGTCCGTGTATCCTGCAAACCACGCATCCTTGTAATCATTCGTGGTGCCGGTCTTGCCACCGCCGGGCTCTTTGAAGCCATACTCACTGCGCAGGGAGGCCGCCGTCCCTCGGTCCAGCACCTGGGAAAGAATGTGCCGCATCAGGTGCGCCACGCTCGGTGTGAGCACCTCGGACTCCAGCACGGGCGTTTGGTAAATGACGTTCCCCGCCTTGTCCACGATGCGGTCGATGAGGTAAGGGCGGCGGCGCAGTCCCTGGTTCGGAAAGATGCTGATCGCGCTGGTGAGCTGGCGCGGATTCCCACCCAGATTACCGATGAAGATTTGCGGCGTGCGTTCGGCAGGTTTGTTAAATCCCGCGTTGGTCAGCAGCTCGATCACGCGATCCATCCCGGCATAATTTCCCAGGCGCAGGGTCATGGTGTTGCGGCTTTTCACAATGCCATCCGTGAGTGTGGTGGGGCCGAGGAATTTGCCGTCCGAGTTCTGCGGACTCCAGTTGGGATCCGCTCCCTCGATTTCACCGGGCTGGATCGGAGCGTCATTGATCAGCGTGCCGGGCATGAAACCGGAGGCGATGCCGGCGGCGTAAACAAACGGCTTCACCGTGGAGCCGATCTGCCGCTCCCCCTGCGTGGCGCGGTTGTACTTGCTATGGCGGTAATCGCGCCCGCCCACCAGCGCGAGGATCCCGCCGGTCTGATTGTCCTGCACCATAAGCGCCGCCTGCAGGTACGGCGTGGAGGAGATCTCCTGCGCTCCGTCCCAGGTCTTGTCAAAATCCGCCTTCTTCGGGTGGGAATAGCCACGCTGCTTTTCGATCGCGGCGAGGCGCTTCTCTACAGCTGCGTCCGCGGCATCCTGCAGATCCTTGTTCAGCGTGGTGAAGACCTGCAGGCCTCCGTCTTCGATTTCCTGCTGCTCAAGGATCAAATCCAGATCCCGCCGTACCGTGTCCAGCGCGTAGCCGCCCTGGCTCTGAAACACCGGCTGCGCGTGCAGCGCTATGTCCGCGTATTTGGCCGCGATCTCCTCCTCCGGCGTGATCATTTTCAGCTCCAGCATGCGCTTGAGCACCGTATCCCGCTCCTTCAGCGCTCCTTCGTAGTTTCGGAAGGGCGAGAAGCGCGCCGGACTGCGGATGATGCCCACGATCATCGCCGCCTCGCTCAGGCTTAGCTGGCTGGCGTGCTTGCCAAAGTACACCTGGCTGGCCCGCTGCACGCCATAGATGCCGGGACCGTAGAAGATCCGGTTCACATAGTGCTCGATGATTTGATCCTTCTTGCAGGCCTTCTCGATGCGGCGCGCCAGCATCATCTCCACCAGCTTGCGGTGCAGGCTGCGGTCGTCCAGGTCCGGGTAGCTGTTGCGTGCCAGCTGCATCGTCAGCGTGCTCGCGCCCTGCACCACCCGCATTTCCTTCAGGTTGCGCACCGTGGCGCGGAGGATGCCTTTGTAGTCCACACCGCTGTGGTCGTAGAAACGCGAGTCCTCGCGTGCCAGCAGCGCTTTGACAAACCAGGGGGACACCTCATTCAGCGGCACGATGATGCGGTTCTCCCCGTGCATCTTGCCGAGCACCTCGCCCTTGTAGTCCATCACGATGGTGCGCTCCGGCATGTTCCCGAGCTGGGTCAGGTCATAAGCCTTGGCAAGATGGCTGTAAACGCCGATGACCACCGCCGCTCCCAGCGTGCAGATCAGCGAGCCGCCCATGAACAAAATCAGACTGAAGCGCTTGAACGATTGCCAGCGCGACAAGGTGGGTTTTGTCGGCTTGCGCTCTTCAGTGGGCTTTTTTTTCATGCGTTCAGGGAACCTGGGTCGCCGTTTTCAGGGAAAGATCAAGCCTCAGACGATGAACTCCGTGTGAACTTCGATTTCACATTTCATTTTACCGCTGATCCAGTCGAGATGAAATCGGGCGGCACCCTTTAGGTGGGGGTACCGAACCAGCTAATCCTATCGCAGCCCGGGTGGAAGGCAATCGCACTTTGTTCGTGACATTCCGCCGCCGGGTCCCGTACCATCTCGCACAACTTCAGCCTACCCCGACCATGAAAGCACTTTGCCTCTCCCTCCTCTTCGCCTCCACGCTCGGCGCGTCCGCCGCGCTGCTTGACTCGCCGCAGAAAGGCGGCCTGCAGCTCCAGTCTCTCAGTTCGCTCAGCTTTGGGCCGGAAGGACTGCTGCTGGTGGCGGAGCCTGCCTCAGCCAGCGTGCTGGCCATTCAGACCGGAGACACCGGTAAGAAAGAGCGCCTCGAAAAACCGGTGGCGGACATTGGCGCGCAGATCGCCGCAGGGCTCGGGGCAAAGAAGGAAGACATCACCGTCAAAGACCTCGCGGTGAATCCAGCCAGCGGGCGGATCTACCTCGGGGTGCAGCGTCGTCCGGACAATGCTGTGCTGATTGTCAGCGTGGGTTCAGACGGCAAGGTGGTGCCGCTGAATCTTGAGCCGCTGTCCTGGGTGCGCGTCGCGCTGCCCGGCGGCACCGCCAGCAAAGTGACCAACATCACGGATGTGGCGTTCGACAAAGACCGCGTATTCGCCACCGGCACCTGCAATGAAGAGTTCGCCTCCCGCATCTTCACCATTCCTGTGCCGATCAAAAACGGCGCCACGGCCAGCGTGTTCAGCGCTGAGACCTACCATGTGGCGCACCGCAAGTGGGAGACCAAGGCCCCGATCCAGAGCTTTGTGCCGTATGACACCAAGGACGGCACTTATGTCGTGGGCGCATTCGCCTGCACCCCCGTGGCGAAGTTCAATGTGGACGACATCCAGAGCGGCGCGCAGGTCAAAGGCGTGAGCATGGTGGAACTCGGAAGCGGCAACCGCCCGCTCGATCTCTTCAGCTACACCGACAAGAGCGGCAAGGAGTGGCTCGTCGTGCACACCCAGCGCTTCAAGCAGAACGCCTTCGGCCCCAGCAAGATGTGGGGCGCACGCATCAGCATGGACTATCTGGATGCCAAGGCTCCCGACAAGACCAATGAAAACGCCGCACGCCGTGACGAGAAGGAACACGACGGCCCCCAAGGCATCGAAATCGTGGATGCCCTGTTCGGCGCGGTGCAGGTGGACAAGCTGAGCGACGCCGAAGCCGTGGTGCTGCGCGATACTGACGGCACTCTCAGCCTCGAAGTGGCCGCGTTGCCGTGAAGCGCTGCCTCATGGCTTTGGGCCTCGTCTGCTCCGCCGCCTTTGCGGCGGAGGTGCGGCTGAAAGATGTCTCCCACGTGGAAGCCCGTGGTGTGGATGTGCGCGTCTTCCGTGCCGATGCCTCGGAGCCGCTGTTTGGCAGTGTGGCTAAGACGGGGGACGGAGTGGTATTCACCGCCGCGCTGCCGCTGGTGGCTGGGGAGAGCTACCGGGTGGAGATCAAGTCGGCTGACGGGAGCTGGAGCGAGCGGCGGCTGAAGTTTTCGCTCCCGGCTGCCGCTGCGCCGACCGTGGGGATTTCGCCGGTTCCCACCCAACTGCCGGCCAATGCGCTGAAGCTTTATCTGCAGTTCAGCCAGCCGATGGAGCAGGGCGTGTTTCTGGAGCGCATCTCCCTCCACCAGCAGGACGGCAGCGTCGTTCAGGGCGCTTTTCGTGAGACGGAGCTGTGGTCGCCAGATGGCCGGCGCCTGACGCTGTGGTTGCACCCTGGACGGCAGAAGACCGGCGTGAATCTGAACTCAGACGAAGGGCCGGTGCTGCAGGAAAAGCAGAAGTACTCACTCAGGATCGCGCCCAGCTGGCGCTCCGCCCAAGGCGTGGAACTGGGAAAGGAAGCCGTGTTTGCCCTCACCGCCGGAGCCGTGGATCACGCCACTCCCAATCCCGGACGCTGGCAGATCCGCGTGCCGCAGGCGGGCACGCGCGATCCGCTGAAAGTGACCTTTGATGAACCGCTTGACCCCGCGATGCTCGCCTCGGCTTTGAAAGTGCGATGCGCCGAAGCGGACGTCGCAGGCACCGTGGCGCTCGCTTTGGATGCGCGGACCTGGTATTTCATACCCGCAGAGCCTTGGGTGGCCGGGAAGGGGGCCATCATCGTCGATCCGCTGCTTGAAGACCTCGCCGGAAACAACCTTCTCGGCCCCTTTGAGGTGGATCGTGATGTGCCGGTAAATCCTGTGGAAGTACGACCTCTGAGTTTTGAGATTGGTAAATAGGTCCGCTCCGGCATTCCACTTCAGTTGCTCGCTGGCCGCGTTTCCTGCAGCGCTACTTCAGGAAATGGACGTGCAGGCAGCAGTGTTCAGGCGGCTGGTGGGGGAAGACGAGGTATCCTGGCGTGCAGCAGCCGGGGTGCTGCCAGTCAGACGTGTCGATGGCGGGTTTCCACCGTTGAGAGAAGTGGTGGCGGACGGGGCCGGTAGCTCCGGTGCTGGCGGCGGCTGCGTGCCCAGTGTGGCCACGCGTTGTGTCCAGGCGGCGCTTAGCTTGTGAAGGAGGGTCTCGATCTGGTTGATCTCCTTCATGTGCACCCGCAGCAGGGGGATGCCTACGGTCAAAAAAATGTCGTTCACCAGCTGCCGGTCACGCGGTTTGCGGCTGGCTTTGGCAGGACTGTCGTCCTCAAATTCAATGGCCACCATCGGCAGCCAGTCTTCTTTGCGGGAGATGACGAAGTCGATGTGACGCTGGCAGATCTTCAGAAACCCCGCCACGTTCTCATCCTGAAGGATTTCAGAGAGGCGTGGCTTGCACTGGATGTGGCAGCGCTGGGCGGTGAGGTTGTCGAGGCAGGCGTAAAAAAGGGCTTCGGCGGACGTGAGCAGGGGGCTTGGATGGGGGGATTTTTCGGGCGGGGAAAGTGGGGTAGTTGCAGATGGGGACTGCATGAAAAGAATGTTATGGAAATTATAGCGATCAGCAATTTGGGTTTGGTAAGAACGATGTAAGAGCGGGGGGACCGCACCCCCATTTGAGTTGTGAAATTCCCCCCTGGACCTTCAAAAAGGGGTGGCGTCCACGGTAGCTTGGGCGTTTTCACCAGAAACCATGGGCACGGACTGGGAGGAGCGGATTTAAAGGAGCACGAAAAAGCCGGAGGAGACTCGCATCTCGTCCGGCTTTTCGTGAGAGGAATGGCTGGCGCTGGGTCAGCGGGCGGAAATCAGGCTGCGATTGCGACGGCGGGTGATGATCATGCAGCCAAGACCGGCACTCAAAATCAGGAATGCCGAGCCCGGTTCGGGGATCATGGCACAGTTTCCACCATTGGCGGACACAAGGAAGTAAGGATCGCTCGGAACGGTCATGGTAGCTCCTCCTCCGTTGTGGATGTCCGCCCCCAGAGTGACGTTGTTGACCAAGGCGTCTCCTACCAAGGCATGCACGTCGATCTTCCAAAGATCGGTCTGGGCGATGGGGTCATAGCTGGTCAGTAGGGTAAGCGCATGATTGGCCAGAATGTCGTGTGCACTGAAAAACGATGGCCCGGAAGGTCCATTGACGCTGATAGTGGGTGCCACCGTACCGGTGCTGAAATCGGTGGAGAGATCGGAGAAGCCCAGATGCCCAATGGTCAGGAAAAGTCCCTGGCTGGAGATGGTCTGGTTAAACTGGACGTTCAGGCCGGTGCTGGAAAGTTGCAGACCAGAGTTGCAGCCCGCATCATAATAGAGGCCAATGCCGAAATCGACGAGACTGCCGGAGGAGTTGGTGTAGCGGACGCCAAAGCCACCTTGGAAATCCAGGTTCACATTCGGGTTGGCCCCCATCGCCATAGCACCCTGCAAAGTCAGAGGGTTCATGCTTTGCAAGGCCGTGATGGAGTAGTTCTGACCAGCCGGGGTGTAGGGCTGGCTCAGCTCGATGGTGGATGCAGAACTCAAAGCAGGTGATGCGAGCATGAGAGCAGCCACGAGACCGGCTAACGGCTGGCGTTGCGGCGAACGAGTTGCAGATAAGGATTTCATGGTTGATAATTTTAGCATATTTAACATTAAATCTAGATTTAGCGACCCTAAGCCATTAATACACGACATATTATAATTAAAAATGTTCTCTGCAAAGAGAATCAGTTATGAATTTTTGAATTAATTATGCTGAAATAGAAGGAAAGGCGAAGTAATCGGAACTCGCTGAAGCCCATGGAAATAAAATGTTCTATTGAACAGTTATTGGATTGCGACGATTGTGCCTTCCACCCATGGCATCGCCCGACACCCCTTCAGATTCCGCGTCCGCTGTGGACTGGCTGTATCTCGATCTGAACAGCTATTTCGCCAGTGTGGAGCAGCAGCTGCACCCTGAGCTGCGTGGCAGGCCAGTCGCCGTCGTGCCGGTGGACTCCGACGCCACTTGCGCCATTGCTGCAAGCCATGAGGCCAAGAAATTCGGCATCAAAACGGGCACCAACATCGGCGAAGCGCGCCGGCGCTGCCCAGACCTCATCACCGTCAAGGGCAGCCACGACAAGTACGTGGAATACCATCACGAGGTCATCAAGGAGGTGGAACGACACTATCCTGTGCACAAGATCTGTTCCATTGATGAGATGGCCTGCAAGCTCGACCCTCCGCGCCGCCGTCTGGAGGTGGCGCAGGACCTGGCCCGGCGCATCAAGCGCGGCCTGCGGGAGCGGGTGGGCGAGTGCATCACCTGCTCCATCGGCCTGGCCCCGAACCGCTTTCTGGCCAAGGTGGCCAGCGATATGCAGAAGCCGGACGGCCTCGTGGTGCTGCTTCCAGAAGAGCTGCCGGGGCGCCTGTTGGAGCTGAAATTGAGCGACCTTTGCGGCATCGGCCGCCGCATGGAGCCACGCCTGCGGGCCTGCGGCATCCGCACCATGGAGGAACTGTGGGACGCCGAAAGGGAGACCCTGCACCGCGCCTGGGGCGGCGTGTGCGGGGACCGCTTCTGGCACGAACTCCACGGCGGCGCCACAGAGGACGACGTGCCCACAGCGACTCGCACCATCGGCCACAGTCACGTGCTGGCGCCGGAGCTGCGCCCGCCACCGGCTGCGGGCATCGTGGCGCGCAGGCTGCTGCTCAAGGCTGCCAGCCGCCTGCGCCGCATGAAGTACCGCGCCAGCCACCTGCACCTGAGCGTGCGTTTGGAGGACGGGCCGCGCTGCGAGGCGCAGGGGAAGTTTGAGGAAGGGGCGGACAGCATCGTCATGGCGCGCCTGCTGGCCGAGCTGTGGCAGCGGGTGATGCGGCAGGGGCGCTGGCAGCGCGTGAAGAAGGTTTCCGTAACCCTGTATGGACTGGTGGCCGAAGCCACGCCGCACCAGTTGGAACTCTTCCCGTCAGCGGGGCAATCGGCCTCAAAGGAGCAGCGTGAAAAACTGAGCCACGTGCTGGACAGCATTAACCAAAAGTTCGGCCGCGACTCCGTGGTGATCGGCTTTACACCTGACACGGTGCGCACCTTTTCGGGCACCAAGATCGCCTTCACCCGCATCCCCGACCGCGAGGAGTTCAGGGAGTAACATTGTTGACGTTACATTTTTGGCGCCGCTGAGCCAGAGGCTGCGGAGCGTGCGATGGGGTGTTTCCCAGGCTCACACCCACTGGACCTCCCGCTGGGCTCAGGCTCACAGGGCTCATTTACCCCCGTTTTGCTCCTGTGATCCGCTCAAAACCGGTAGGTCACCGAGAGACGGAACATGCGGGGCTCGATGGGGTGGACGTGGACGTCGTTCACAGGGGCGGCGTCCGTTTTAAGCTGGGAGGGGTAGTAGTAGGCCACGTCGTAGTCGCTGCGGTTGAGCAAATTGAGGCAATCCAGCGCAAACTCCAAGTTCTTGTGCCGGTAGCCGATGCGGCCGTTCACCTGGATGGATTCGCGGGAGTACACATCGAGCACCTGATCCAGTGGGCGCGGGGCCATGTAGCGCACGCGCAGGGAGCCAAACAGTCCCTGCGCCTTGCCGAGCGTGATGCCGGCGTTCAGGGTGTAAGGGATGGAATTGGGAACGTTCTGGTGGGACGGATCTTGTGTGAGCAGGTAGGCGCGGGTGCAGGTGGCCTCCACATCCAGCATGGTCCAGTCATTGGGCCGCCAGTAGCTCGAGAGCTCGATGCCGAAACGCTGCGAGGATGGCCCTGGGGTGGAGGAGCCTGTGTCCCCCTCATAGATCAGTTCGGAGCCGCTGTGGAGGGTCCAGAAAGAGAGCGTGTTCACCAGCTTGGGGATGGATTCATTGCGAATGCCCACTTCGGCCCCGTAGGTGCGCACCAGAGGGGTGGCGCGCGGAGACGCCAGCCCCGTCGCGGGATCGATGCCCCCCACCACGCCTCGCGTGTCATTGCTGTGAAAGCCACTGCCTGCATTGAGATAGAACTCCGTCTTCTTCCACGGACCAAAAACGACGTTCAGTTTCGGGCTGAGGATGCCGCTGACGACGGAGCCGGTGTTACCGGTGATGTTGCTCTTGGTGACTTCAAACTGCATCACGTCGCCACGCAGGCCGGGGATGATGCGCAGCCATTTCGTGGGCTTCAGCTCCGCCTCGGCAAAGACGCCCCAGGTGTCCTGAATGATGTCGTTGACGCTGATGGCGTTCCAGCGCTGGCGCTGGGTGGTGTTATAAAGGCCCAGGCCGCTGATGAAGTCCGTGCGCATCTGCACCCCCAGCGTGAGGCGCTGCTCCTGCCCCAGGGCATCCCAGCGCCAGTCGTTCGCCACCTGCCCGCCCACGAACCAGCGGTGATCCTTCTGCTCAAACTGGTCTCCCTGCACGGGGTTGTCCAGAAAGTAGGTGAAATTGGAAAACAGGTCCAGGTCGTAGAAGCCCCCATAGAGGTTGGTGCGCGTGGTGGTGTGGTCGCCTTCATGCACCCAGTCGAGCGAAAGGCTGTAGCGCTGCGAGTTGCCGCCGTCAGTGGGGTCAACGTTGCCGTAGCGGTCGATGACACTGCCGATCAGGCGGGATGGCACCTGGTCGGTGGAGTCCCATTTGCCGCGGTAGCCCATGAGCGTGATGTTGACGTTGTCCGTGGCATCCTGCCAATGATAGCGGGCAAAGCCATTGAGGCGCATCGCACTGGCCGGGAGCTGCCAGGGACCGTCGTAGTACTGGTGCTCAAACGCCACGGTCAGCAGGCCGGAACCCGTCTTGATGGTGTCGGCGATCAGTGTGCGCTCGTACATAAACTGGCCGAGCGTGGTGCTCAGGATGCCCTGCGGCAGGGAATCGACCAGCTTGAAGCGCGCCGCGCCGGTGGAGCTGAGGTCTCCATGCTGGGCGAAGTAGGTGCCCTTCCAGTAGTCCAGCTGTCCCACCAGTTCGGGGATGAGGAAGTTCATGTCCGCATAGCCCTGGCCGTGGGCGTGGTTGCGCAGGTTCACCTGCATGCCGTCCACGTAGATGGCGAAGTCGTTGCCGTGGTCCAGATTGGTGCCGCGCAGGTAATACTGGTTGGCCTTGCCGTCTCCGCTGTGCTGTGTGGCGATGAAGCCCGGGATGCTCTCCAGCAGCTCGCCACGGCGGGAAAAGGGGCGTGCCAGCAGTTCCTTGGCGCTGGTCTGGCCTTTCGAGGCGGAGGTAGCGATGCCGATGAGGCTCTCCGCCTTGCCTTCAATGACGATTTCCGGCATTTCAAACTCCTCCGCTTCCGCCAGCGAGCCGGTGGCCTTCGGTGTCTCGACGGCGGTCTGGGCATGGCCCAGCCACGGGGTCAGCATCAGGCAAAAAATGGCTGTGGAAGGTCGGAAGGCGGGCATGCAGTTTGGGATAAGGGTGAGCAACTTTGGGACGACCTGCAGGCGCGCTTCCCATAAAATGACCGCAGTTTTTGCGCTTTGCCGCAGTCAGGCTATGGTCTCTTTCCCATGGCCGCCAAAACCACCCGCATCCTCCTTGCCGATGACCACGCCGTGGTCCGCAATGGCTTCCGCATGATCCTCGCCGCCCAGTGGGACATGGAGGTGGTGGGCGAGGCTGCGAACGGACGCGAAGCCGTGGACAAAGCCATCGACCTGCAGCCAGATGTGGTGGTACTCGATGTCACCATGCCGGAACTCAACGGCATCGAGGCCGCACGGCAGATCACCAAGGCGGTGCCCAAGGCCCGCATTCTCGCGCTCTCCATGCAGAAAGATTCGGTCTATGTACGCGAAATGCTGCGCGCAGGTGCGAATGGCTACCTGCTGAAAGACAGCAACGAGAGCGATCTCCTCGCCGCCGTCCGCGCCGTTGCCAATGGCAAAGGCTTCCTCAGTCCGGAAGTCAGCGATGCGGTGCTGGACGACTACCGCAAGCACGTCACCAACCCGATCGACCTTCTCTCCCCGCGAGAGCGCGAGGTGCTGCAGATGATTTCCGAAAGCAAGACCAACAAGGAGATCGCCTCCGTTCTGAACCTCAGCGTTTATACGGTTGAGGCGCATCGCGGCCGCATCATGGAAAAGCTGAACCTGCATTCCATCGGTGAGCTGGTGCGGTTCTCCATTCGCAATGGATTGATTGATTGATTGGAGGGAATGGCTCCTGGAAAGAGCCGAGGCAGGGGAGATGGGATGGCACTGCATCGTCACCAACGACGCTGCCGCGCATTCATGTTAGGCGATTGCCAGCAGCCGCGCGGTGCCGAGCAGTCTCACTCCGGAGCTGGTGTTTGACCTCAGCCTCGGGGACATCTTCAGCGTCCGCATCGCGGGCAATGTTGCGAGCCACAAGGTGCTGGGCAGCATGGAGTACAGCTGCGCCGTGGCAGGTGCAAAGTTGATCCTGGTCATGGGCCACACGTCCTGCGGCGCGGTGAATGCCGCCGTGGATCTCATCTGCAGCAGCCGGACCGCCGCGGAAGCGACAGGGTGTGTGAACCTCGACTCCCTCGTCACCGAGATCCAGCAGTTGGTTGAACTCGGCACCTGCAAACGCGGCGGCACCTGGAAGCCCGAGGAGAAGGCCGCCTATTCGAATGAAGTCTCCCGCCGCAACGTGCTGCGCACCATGCGCATGATCACGGAGCGCAGCAGCACCCAGGCGAATCTGGTGCAGTCAGGAAAACTGATGATTGTGGGAGCATTGTATGATATTCAAACCGGCATGGTGTCGTTCTTTCAAACTCCAAATTCAAGCTGCCCGCCGCTTTCCATTCCCACGGTTGAGGCCGTTTGAGCCCTCTTCCTGCCATGATGTCCTTCACCTTTCTGCGGATCACGGAGCGCTACGTGCTGCGTGTGCTCGCGCTGGGCTTCCTGCTGGTGATGGTGCTGCTCGGCACGGCGGGGCTCATCGCGGTGCGGCAAAGCCAGGGCATCCGGCGCGGCGTGGAGCAGATGGCGCGGGACCAGTTCCTCATCGCCCGGCTGCGGCAGGACGTGCAGTCGGAGGAAAATACCATGACGGCGGTGCTGCATCAGTTTGCGCACTTTGAACTGAAACGTGCGGACCTGGTAAGGCTGCTGCAGGAGCTCGATGAGAGCGACCGCCAGATCTCCCGGCTGGGGGTGGAAGTGCGCTCGCTGGCAGGTGCGGACCTGTGGAAGGAGCTGGACCGCGGTGTCAAGGCCTTCACCCGGGAGTCTCACCGCCTGCTGGAAAGCCAGGAGCCCGTGCAGCCGGACAAGCTGGACACGCTTTTCAAGCATCATGGCCGGGTGGTGGAGCTGGTGAACAAGCTGATCATCAGCAGTTCGGAGCATCTCACCAACACCGAGCACGAGCTGGAACTGCAGTCCCAGGAGTTCAGCGACGAGTCCACACTGCTGCTGGGTTCCAGCTTCATCCTGGCCGCCATCTCCGCCATCCTGACCATTTCCTTTGCCCGCAAAAGCATTCAGCGCATCCGGTGGCAGTCCGAGGAGTTGAGCCGCGTTTCCTGGCACATGCTGCAGACGCAGGAGCAGGCCGCGCGACGCTTCTCCCACGAACTGCATGATGAGCTGGGGCAGTCCCTCGCTGCGGTGCGGTCCAATCTCACCAAAGGCTCCACGCAAGACCTGCCATCCCTGCGCGCCGACTGCCTGCATCTGGTGGATGAATCCATCGCCAATGTGCGCGAGCTTTCACAGCTGCTCCGTCCGGTGATCCTGGATGACTTCGGCCTCGATGCCGGCTTGCGCTGGCTGGCGGAAAAATTTGGTCAGCGTACTCGGCTGAAGGTTCATTACTCATCAGACTTCACCGGCCGCCTGGAGGATGAAGCGGAGACGCATCTTTTCCGCATCGCGCAGGAGGCCTTCACCAACATTGCACGCCACTCGGAGGCCACCGAAGTTCAGATTTCCCTCACTCGGCGGGAGCAGGGCATCTGCCTTACCATCGAAGACAATGGCAAAGGCCTCCCCAATCACAGCGGAGACATCATTTACAGCCCCAGCCTCGGCATGGTCGGCATGCGCGCCCGCGCCCGCCAGTCTGGCGGCGAGCTGACCGCCACCAGTGTGTTGCCTCAGGGACTTCGCATTGAGGTGGTGATTCCGCTCCAAACGCCCGCTGTCTGATCAGGAGGGCGGGACCGGATCGCTTTTTGGCTCCGCCACCCAGGAAGCTTGTTCAAACGGACTGACGGCGGTACCGTGCTGCCTGCGGATGGGTGGAAACAGGGACGTGGTCTTCGAGTCCAGCGATGATGAGTTCGCGATTTTCAATCTTCCACTCCTGCACCATTTCCTCGAGTTTCTTGATGACCGTATGATCGACCAGATCGGTGTCTGAGAGATCGACTTTCACCCTGGCATGGTCATTGAGTGAGTAAAGATGGTTGCGGAGGCCAAGCCAGTTGCTGAAAATGGCTGTTTTTTTGACGTGCATGACGGGGTGGTCCCCATCTTCCATGATCTCGGCATGTGGGATGAAGAGGTTGCCAAAGGACGTGCCGCTGATGACATGCTGCAAAAGTTTCACGACGATGCCCGTTGCTATGCCAATCAGCAGATCGGTGGCGAGGGTTACACTCAAAGTAACGACGAATACGATCAGCTGACCTCTGCCCACCTCCCACATGTGATGAAATTCTTTTGGGGATGCCAGATTATAGCCGGTGAAGACAAGCATGCCTGCCAGCGCAGCGAGCGGAATGTTGTTCAGCAGCCAGGGCACACTGGCCACGAGAAAGAGCAGGAACGTGCCATGCCAGAAGTTGGCCCAGCGGGTACGGGCGCCATTGTTGCGGTTGGCGGAGGAGCGGACGATTTCTGATATCATCGGCAGGCCGCCGATGAAGGAGGCCAAAGTATTCGCGAGGCCAATGGCGAGCAGATCGCGGTTCAAATTCGTGCGGCGCTTCCAGGGATCAAGCAGATCGACGGCCTTGGCGCTGAGCAGTGACTCAAGGCTTCCGATGAGGCAGAACATGACGATCCATTTGATGCTGGCACCGGATGTGATGGCGGAAAAATCCGGGAATTTGATGCCATCAAGAATGTTGAGCGGCAGGTTGACCAGCTTGTCCGGACCTACTTCAAAGGAGTGGCTTTGGAACTGGTAGATGTGTTTGTGGCCAATGTCGAAATAGAACGAAAGCGGAACTGCGACCAGGAGGACAATCAGGGGGCCCGGGACGGTTTGAACAAATTTGTTTTTGATCAACATTCGCCCGAACAAAATCACCAGGGCGATCCCGCCAATCAGGGCAATCACAGGGTTCATGTGAATGAAGCTGTCTGGGATTTCTGCGAGCAATTCCAGCGGCTCTTTCGCGTGGACGGCCACTCCCAGGGCAATGTGAATCTGCTTGGAAATGATGATGATTCCGATGGCCGCGAGCATGCCATGCACCGCCGCCACAGGGAAAAATTCACCCAGAGTTCCGAGCTTGAAAGAGCCAAAGATGATTTGAAGGCACCCCGAGACCACGCCGACCGCCAGCATCTTTTCATAGCCCAGTTCGCTGACCGAGCCCAGCACAATGGCTATCATGCCAGCCGCCGGCCCTTTGATGGTCAGCTCAGAGTTGCTCAGGAAGGGGGTGAGCATGCCGCCGATCACTGCTGTAAAAATTCCCGCGATGGCCGGGCAGCCGCTGGCTTTGGCAATGCCAAGGCACAGTGGAAGAGCAATCAAGAAGACCAGAAAACCAGAGAGGATGTCTTTGCCGAAATAAGCTTTGAAGCCGGCGAAGTTGCCTGCTGGCACGGGGCCTTCGGGTTTTGAAGCGGTAGCGGGTGTGGACATGCGGTCGTTTGAATTACTGAAGGAAATGGATGCAGTGCGTCATGAGGGGGAAGTCTGTTCTAAAAAGGGCTCTTGCCTTGCAACGCACCTGCTGTGGCGAGAGATAGGCCAGTGTGGTGTGTGTCGGGGTGTAGCCAAGCACATCCAACTCAAACTCATACATGACCCACCACAACGAGCCTGACCTTCGCGACACCGTTTTGCAACTTCTTACTACTCAAGGCTCCTCAAAACTCGACGAATGTCTCTCCCTGCTGTTCCAGGAGGCCATGGAAAATCATCCTTGGGTCGGTGTGGCCACGGCTTTCAATGCCATCAATCGGATGCGTCTTTTCAGCATTCTCTTTTCGAATTGCTGCCCAAGCATGTGACCGACATTTCGGATGCTCCGCCGCACGTGCTCCGGGGGCTTACCATCTGCGTCGTTTTCTCCGGCTGTCCTCCGCCAAGAGCCCAGGCCGCTGGAAAAACAACTGGGACATCTTAAAGGCGTCAGCATAGTGGTCCGCACCTCGCGAAGCGCGCCGAAGGCAATCTTCTGTGCGGCTCGAGCTGCCCAAAAACTTCTTTCCTCCAAAACTCCGCGCAATGTCCCGCAATCTTGCGCTAAAACTTCCCCTTCACGCCAGGGCCCTCCGCTTCACCCAGAGGCTGTTCCGAGAGCGAAAAGCAAGTCACGCGCACAGGTGCCCCCCCGCGCCCCCACGCTCCGGCTCTGAATACCCCTTGATCAAGGGATGGCGCTTCAACCCTGTCCGCTTTATATAGGCTTTTGATCTTCGATGAGCACCCGCACCCATGCCAGCACCTGTGGCTGTCAAGACTCCAGGCAGGAGACTCAGCCGGCTGAGGGGCGGCTTGAGCATCTCCGCCGGGTGGTGGATCATGCGGCTCATTTCCTGCCCATTCAGGGCCCTTTGGGGGTGTTCATTCATTACAACACCCTTCTCTCTCTCCAGCACCGCAAATTTGAAGAGGCGGTCATCGAGGGCGGAAACCTCTTCAAAGCCGAGCCCTTCCTCTCCGAGGAAACCTATCAGACAGACCGCGCCAGAGGCCGCATTCTCGATGAAGACATCGACGCTGTCCTCGCCCGCGAGCCCGATACCGAAATCCTCCCCGGCAGGCTCACTCGGCATCAGCTCCGCCGTGCCATGCTCACACCCGGTGTGCGCCGCGTAAATGGCATCAATATCTCCTGGCAGTTGGAGGAGGGCGGCTGGCTGGATGCCTTCCGTGATGATCTTCCCCCGGCTTCCGCCTCCGCATTGCGTGGGGACTCCCCCCAGGCGCTCTGGTCGGCATGCCTCGCCCGGGTCAAGCCTCAGCCCGCTCCACCTGCAGCGCCGCCAAAACGTCCGCGCGATGTCGTGCTCGCACAGCGGGGCATCGACTTGGATGCGCTCATCCACCCGCCGCTCATCCGCCTCACCGCCGCCTATCTTGATCAAGGCATCGCCTACTGGCCCATGCCGCATCGCGACAAAGGCCTCCTCCGCGCCGCGCGCTTGATCATGCCTCAGGCATTTGCCATCTTCCCGGCCCATCTCAGTGGCGTGCATGCTGAGTTCTTGCGCCAGGAGGCGGCCAATATGGACGCGGATGCCGTCGTTCTGGAGGCCCTCGCCCGGCTCGATGTGCCCTTCGCACAGTGGCAGGAGTTTCTCACCGAGGAGCTACTCGCTTTGCGGGGGTGGGCGGCCATGATTCGCATGCTTGAGCAGGATCCCTCGCTGGCTCCGCATGATCGTGTGCGCTGCTCCGTCATGGAGTTTCTCGCGCTCCGTCTCACCTACACCATCGCGGCTCTCACCCACGTCGCGGGAGACACCGCCGCATGGCGTTCCACCCTTGTTCCAGTCCCACGCTTTGATCCTCTGACCCATACGGCCCGTGTGTTTGATGTGGCTCAGCTCCTCGGCATCAGCAGCCATGACTTGATGGCTTTTTCAGAGGAGGAAATAGCCCGTCTCGCGCAGGAAATCCTCGCGTGTCATGAGATCGAGCGCCGGCTTCTGCTGCATCTAGCCTATGAGCGTCGCCATGAGCGTCGCGTGCTCATTCCGCTCGCCAGGCATCGCAACATGCCCAGCGTCTTTCCGCATAGCAGCCGCCTCGTTGCTCAAGTGATCTTCTGCATGGACGACCGTGAGGAATCCATGCGCCGTGCGCTGGAAGAGGTGGATCCCGCCATCGAGACGGTCGGCGTCGCGGGCTTCTTCGGCGTGGCCATCCATTATGCCGGCATCGATGACCCATGCGGCGTCTCCTACTGCCCCGTGGTGATTGATCCCACGCATTCCGTGCGCGAGGTCCCGGTGCAGGATCAGGCTCATGTGCACAAGCAGCGCCAGGGGCTGCGCCGGGCATGGGCTGGCGTGGTGCGCCATGGCTTCATCTCCTCGCGCACCCTCGTGCGCGGCTGGGTCAGCACGGCCTGCCTCGGCTTCCTCAGCCTCTTCCCGCTGGCGCTGCGTGTGCTCACTCCGCTGTCTTATGGCCGCTTGATCAAATGGCTCAACCGCTCCTTCCTGCCGGCGCCCAGGACCGAGTTTGCCTTCATGAGCGACGACACTGCCTCGCGCGGTGCCACCACCGGGCTCATGACCGGCATCACCATCCAGCAGCAGGCTGACTGTGTTTATGCGGTGCTTGGGCCCGCAGGTCTTCACAAGGGGCATGCCAGGTTGGTCGTCATCCTGGGCCATGGCTCCACCAGCCTCAACAACCCCTACGAGTCCGCCTACTGCTGCCAGGCCTGCGGTGGCCACAGTGGCGCGCCCAACGCACGCCTCTTTGCCATCATGGCCAACCGCCCCGCCGTTCGCGAGGCTCTGCGCGCCAGAGGCGTCATCATTCCTGAAGACACCTGGTTTCTGGGCGGTTATCACGACACCTGCAGCGAAGACATCCACTTCTTCGACCTGGATCTTCTGCCGGAGACTCATCACGGCGATCTCCTGCGCGTCCATCAGTCGCTGGACAAGGCGCGCGCCCTCAATGCCCATGAACGCTCACGCCGTTTCGCGGCGGCAGGGCATGACATCACTCCAGACTCAAGCCTGCGGCATGTTCAGGAGCGCGCCGAGCACATCGGCGAGCCCCGGCCGGAGTACGGCCACTGCACCAATGCCGTTACCTTCGTCGGACGGCGGGAGATCACCAAAGGACTGTTCATGGACCGCCGCGCCTTCCTTGTCTCCTACGACGCCACCAAAGACCCCGGCGATGAAGGGCTCGCGCATGCGGTTGGTGCGGCGCTTCCCGTCTGCTGCAGCATCAATCTCGATTACTACTTCTCCACTGTGGACAATGAGATTTACGGCAGCGGAACCAAGCTCCCTCACAACATCAACGGCCTCCTCGGCGTGATGAACGGTTACCAGAGCGACTTGCGCACAGGTCTGCCCTCGCAGGCAGTTGAAATCCATGAGCCGGTGCGCGTGCTCTTCATTGTCGAAACCACACCTGCCCGTCTCATGAAAGTCATCCGCGCCTCTCATGAGCTCAGCGAAATCGTGAGCAACCAGTGGATCCGCATCGCCACCATGGACCCGGATGATGGCCACGTGGAGGTTTACCGCGAGGGTGTCTTCAAAAAGCTGGAGGGAAATGAAGAGCCGCTTCCCGTGGCTTCCAGCTCACAGGCCTGGTATCGCGGTAAAAGGGAGCACCTCCCTCTGGCTCGAATCGACCCCCGCGCTGCGTAACCCTTCCTTTGCCACATCTCGCCTTTGTTCATGCCTCTCCAAACCCTGATCCCGCTTCTCATCGCCACGCCCGGTGCGCTCTTCCTCGGGCTGAGCCTTGTCTGGCTGCTGGGTGGTGCTGTCACGGAACGCGTCATGGCGTGGATCACCAAGTCGGCTTACTCGCTTCTCGCCATCCTGGCGGTGGGAATCGGTTTCTCCATGAATTCTCATGGGATTCATTCCATGCAGGTGAACGTGGGAGATTGGTTCACGGTGGGTCATTATGGCTATCCGCTTTCGCTTCTGGTGGACGATCTCTCCCTGCCGCTTGTGGGCCTGACCGTGGCGCTGGTCAGCATCGTTGCCTTCTTTTCCGTGCGCTACCTGCATCGGGATCCGGGCTTCCTCCGCTTCTTCCTGCTGCTGCATCTCTTCACCTTTGGCGCGCTGCTCGTCTTCACCGCAGACTCGCTGGACCTCCTCATTGTCGGCTGGGAAACCGTGGCCATCACCTCGGTGCTCCTCGTGGGATTCTTCCAGTATCGGCCTGAACCCGTGCGCAATGCCCTCTGGGTCTTTGCCTCCTACCGTGTCGCGGATTTGTTCATGCTCATGGCCATCTTCCTGGCCCACCACTGGTTCGGCACCACCTCATGGGCGGGCTTGCTCGGCGCTGAGGGTGCCCACAGCATCCATGGCACGGTCGTCGCCGTGCTGCTTGTGATCGCCGCCGGCGGAAAATCTTCGCAAGGTCCGTTCTGGGGCTGGCTGCCTCGGGCCATGGAGGGGCCCACCCCTTCCAGCGCCGTGTTCTATGGGGCCATCTCCATCCACACCGGCGCCTACCTGCTGCTGCGCATCGAGCCTCTCATCCGTCATTCATGGATCGCCATCGGGCTCATCATCATCACCGGTCTCGCCACCGCCTTCCTCGGCACCCTCGTCCATCGCACCTGTGCCGATGCCAAGACCTCGCTCGCCTATGCCGCCCAGACTCAGATCGGCCTCATCTTTGTCGAGATCGGCCTCGGCTGGACCACCTTCGCTCTCATTCACCTCCTCAGTCATGCCACGCTGCGCACCCTCCAGTTCCTGCGCACGCCATCCATGCTGCGAGACTACCACCGCGTTCATGCCGCAGCCGGCGGCAGGTTCACCCCCACCGGCAGCCACTACGAATCCCTGCTGCCTCAGTCCGTGCAGGTCTGGCTCTACCGCCTGGCATTGGGACGCGGATTTTATGATGCGATCGTGGACCGCTGGATCGTCGCTCCTGTTCAGGCGCTGGCTCGCTGGCTCGCCATATTCGAACCCCGCACGCCTCTGGAAAAGGCGGACGACCGCTGATCCCGGACCCGCTTCATGAGTCACCTTTCACTGCCATATCTCACTCTCGCCCTGGCTTCATTGCTGGGCGGAGTTCTGGCATCGTGGAAAGCCACCCGGCCTCGCCGCACCGCAGTTGCCGCAGCAGTGCTGGCCTTTGTTTCCTTTCTCGCTGCCGCGCATGAAGCTGGTGCGGGCATCCTGCACGATCCTCTGCTGCCCTTCTTAAAGGCCGACGGGCTTAATGCCGTGCCCATGGCCTTCTACGCCGCGCTGACCCTCCTCGTGATCGTCCTGGCTCCTCGGCGAGATACCTCGGCCCGGGCTCCTGCCGGCATGCTGCTCATCTCCCTTTCCGTGCAGACTGCCTACGCCGCCGCCTCCTGGGTTCCCATGGTCGCTGGCTGGTGGCTTTCCTGCCTGCCGTTTGCATTAGGCATGTTCGGCAGTCAGCGCGAGACCCGTCTCACCGTCGGCATTCGCCTTGCCAGTTGCTTCGCCCTGACTGTCGCCGTGATTTTTTGGAGCGCTCCCTCATCCGCCGGTTTTGCCAAATATGGTACACTTGGGTGCCTCTTTTTCATCATCGCAGTGGTCTGTCGCAAGGGCCTTTTCCCCCTCCACGCTGGCGTTGTACATGCCTTTGAGCACGGCCCTCTCCTGCCCAAGGCCCTGCTTTTCAACGGCCACCTCGGCGTCGTGCTCGTGGCGCGCGCTGAGGTGGCTTCTCTCTCTGAGTCCGCACACCATGCCTTCGAATTCCTCAGCATGGCAGCCGTTGCCACCGTGGGCATCGCCAGTCTGCGCGCCTTCGCTGAAAGCAAGCCCCGTCGTCTTCTTGCGTTTCTTTGCATCAGCCAGGCTAGCTTCATGCTGGCGGGCATCACCAGCACCAACATCGAAGGTGTCACCGGTGCGCTCACGCACTGGCTGGTGGTGGCCTCTGCCTCCACAGGACTCATTTGCATCGTTCGTGCGCTGGAGGTACGCGTCAGCAGCACAGAAGACCCTTTGATGCATCTCGGACTTGCCGCCAAAGCGCCACGTCTTGCCACCTTCTTCCTCATTTGCGGCCTCGCTCTCGTCGGTCTTCCCGGCACGCTGGGCTACTGCGCCGAGGAGCTCATCTTCCACGGCATGCTGCAAAACCACCTCAGCGCCGGCATCGTGCTGCTCATTGCCACTGTCTTCAATGCCATCAACCTGCTGCGCTTGTACAACACCCTCTTTCTCGGCGTGCTGCCAAAACACGTCATCAACATCCCCGATGCCCTGCCTCGCGAGCGCTGGCCTCTGACAGCCTGCATCCTCTTTCTGGTCTTGGGTGGCCTCATGCCACGGGTGGTCATCGGCTGGCGCTCAGATGCCGCAAACAGCATTGAAAAGGCGCTTCCTGCTGCTTCTGCTCACTGAGACTCCTCATTCCACCACTGCAGCAGCATCTGCCGCGCACGATAGATTCTGCCTTCCGTGCCGCGCACGGAGCAGTTCAGCACCTGTGCGCACTCTTCATGGCTGAGTCCTTCCATGGCGGAGAGCATCAGTGCGGCGCGCAGCTTTTCCGGAAGCAGGGCCAGGCCGCGTTCGAGCTTTTGCATCTCGCTGCGCCATTCCGCATTCGCATCTGGAGCATTCTGGGGACAGGCAGGCTGTTCTTCGAGGTGGTCGATCGTCGTGGTGCTCTCGCGCTGTCTTGCGCTGCGTGATTTGGCGCGGTCACGGCACAGATTCAGGGCGATCTGATACAGCCATGTGGAAAGCCGGGCCCGCCCCTCAAACTCCGGCAGCGCCTGCCACGCGCGCACAAACACATCCTGGCAGACTTCACGCGCATCCTCCACACAGCGCAGCCAGCGGCAGCAGAAGCCGAAGAGCTTTTCCTCATGCTGCCGCACGATCCACTCAAAGGCCGCCATGTCCCCCGCCTGAGCGGCGCGGACGTGCAGCGCCTCCGCTGAATCATCAGCGGCTGCTGCTGCCTGCGGCGCCAGCATGGCGTCAATCGCGGGTGAGGCTGTCATGGGTCCACTCGAGAAGTTTGCCGGCCTGCGCGGGCCGCAGGTAGCGTTTCATCACAAAGAAATGCTCCAGCGTGGCACGCTGCAGCGCGCCCTGGGCTTTGTTCAGCCGGTCCAGAGCTGCATTCATCGCGGCTTCATCCACCTTTGGTTCACGGATGGTCTGTGCCAGCGCCACATCCGCCTGCCGGATCTCCTCCTTCAATTTCAGTCGCAGCTTCTCAAACTCATCTTCAAGCGGCGCGAGCTTTTCATGTTGTTCCGGAGTAATGTCGAGGTGCTCATGCATCCACGCATGCAGATCCGTTGGTGCGTGATCGTGCGCATGGCTTTCACCATGTCGGTGCAGGAACCAGTCCGTGACCAGCCATGCGGTGCCTCCTGCCAGTGTGGCGGAGAAAAACACCGAGATGAGCATCCATTTCAGACGCGAGCTCATTGGGGCCCTCCCGTGCGGAAAAGCTCCATGGCAGGCGGCGTGGTGTGCGTGGTGTCCCGGGATGCCAGAACCCAGCCGATCATGCCAGCGGTGATGATGCCGGACGCAGCGGCCAGAATCAGCAGCCATTGTACAAACGAGCGCCAGCGGCGCTCGCGGCCGTCGTCCTTCCGGACCCGGGCCATGATCGCCTCCTGCAATGTCACGGGTGCCCCCGCCGGAGGGGCGGTGGCGGCATGTTTGAGCATGCGGCTTAGATCCGAATGGTTCATGGCGTGCGATCTATGCACAAAGAATCGCAATATTTGAATCTTTTTCTCACATTGACGGTCTAAAACACCAACAACCCAGCAGGCCATGAACACGCAGCTCCAGCTTCCCTTCCGGGGATGGAGTCGTGCCGAAGAGGGAGCCAGGCACGGCTCAGGGGGTGGCAAAGCACCCCGGATCGGTTTGGTTCTCTCCAGTGGCGGCGCACGCGGTCTGGCCCATGTGGGCGTGATCCGTGTGCTGGAAGAGGCAGGTGTACCCATCACCGCTATCGCAGGTTGCAGCATGGGGGCTTATGTAGGCAGCCTGTGGGCGTCAGGTCTCAGTGGCGCGGATTTGGAGGAGCGCGCCCGGGAGATCAAGGACCGGCCCACCCTCAAAGCCCTCATGGACTTTAACATCCCTCCCTCGGAGGGGCTGATCCGCGGTGAAAAACTGCGCAAGCATCTGGAGCGGGATCTCGGGGACAAGACTTTCGCCGATCTCGAGAAGCCTCTGCTGGTGGTCGCCACGGACCTGGACCGGCTCACTCCGTATGTTTTTGACTCCGGCATTGTCTCGCATGCGGTGCATGCCAGTTCAGCCATCCCGGCGGTGTGCGCCCCGGTCAGGCTCAACAACCGCCGCTACACCGATGGCGGAGTTTCCGAGCCGCTGCCCGTCACGCTGCTCAAAAAACGCTTCAATCTCGATGCCATCATCGCCGTCAATGTCATGCCGACTCCGGCAGATGTGGCGTCCGGAGGCGACCAAGCTTTCATCCACGATGACAAACCCGCGGCCCGCGCCTATTCGCGCATCTTCCGGTCCTTCTGGCAGAAGGTGAACCTGCTCGCCGACGGCAATGTGCTGGACACTTTCCGCCGGGCCCTGATGGCGGCTCAGCTGCACCTCATCGCGAAGGAAGAAGCCGCGGCGGATGTGGTCATTCATCCACGTTTTGCCAGCTCGACGTGGCATGACTACGAACATTTTGAGCAGTACCTGCAGGCAGGTCGTGAGGCGGCGCTCGCCGCGCTCCCTGCCATCCGCGCACTGCTTCAGACCGACAGCAACCTCAACCAGGAGACAATCAGCCATGAAATTTCTCCATCACATGCCCGACTGGAACGACACGCCGCATGAGGCGTGGCGTGAGTGGCAGCTCAAGGAGCTGCGCCATTATCTGCAGCACCGCGTCATTCCCTTCAGCCCCCACTACCGCCGCTTCTTTGGCGAGCACGCCATCGATCCGCGGGACATCCGGTCGTATGAAGACTGGAGCCGCGTGCCCTTCACTTCAAAAAAGGATCTCGTCAATCCGCGTGACTTTGTGCTCGTGCCCGAGGAGGCCGTGCTGCGCCGCGAGCCTGGCATGCTCGGCACTGCGCTGCTGCACGGTCGCGCTGCGGCCAAGGAAAAGGCGGAGGCAGAGTTCCGTCCCATTCTCCTGACCAGCACCACGGGCCGTTCGTCTGACCCGGTGCCGTTTCTCTACACCAAGCACGACCTGCACAATCTCGACATCAGCGGCAGCCGTCTCATGCTGGCCGGTCGCTCACAGAAGGATTTCAAGCACATCAACCTCTTTCCTTATGCGCCGCACCTTGCCTTCTGGCTCGCTCATCATGCGGGCCTCGGCTTTGGCACCTTCATGCTCAGCACGGGTGGTGGCAAGACCCTCGGCACCGAAGGCAACATCAAGCTGATCGACAAGATCCAGCCGGACATCCTCATCGGCATGCCCACCTTTATGTACCATGTGCTGCGGGAAGCCTATGAAACCGGCAGGCAGTGGCCCAATCTGAAACGCATTGTTCTCGGCGGTGAAAAAGTCGCGGATGGTCTGCGTGCGCGCCTCCTCGAGCTCACCTCCCTGCTGGGCAGTCCTGATGCCCATGTGATGGCCACCTACGGTTTCACCGAGGCCAAGATGGCGTTCCCTGAATGCGTCGGGCATTCGAACGATGCCAGCGGTTATCACCTCAGTCCGGACCTTGGCATGGTGGAGCTGGTGGACCCCAAAACTGGTGTCGTCGTACCTGACGGCCAGGCCGGTGAGATCGTTTTCACGCCCCTGAACGCCCGCGGCACCGTCGTGCTGCGGTACCGCACCGGAGACATTGCCGAAGGCGGCATGACCTGGGAAAAATGCCCCAACTGCGGCCGCACCTGCCCGCGTCTGCTTGGACCCATCTCGCGTGTCAGCGAAGTCCGCGAGCTGCATGTGGACAAGCTGAAGGGCACGCTGGTGAACTTTAACCTGCTCGAGCATCTGCTGGACGATCAGAAGGGCATCGCCGCCTGGCAGATCGAACTCCGCAAGCGCCATGACGACCCGCTCGACACGGACGAAGTGCATCTGCACCTCACTGCGGAACCCGGAGTGCGCGAGTCCGAGCTCCAGCTGGCTGTTTCCCGCCGCTTTCATGAGGCCACGGAGATCACTCCGAACGGACTGCACTTCCATCCGCTGGCCGAACTCCGTGAGCAGCTCGGCATCGGCCGCCTGCTGAAAGAGGAAAAGCTCGTCGATCACCGCCCCAAACATCAACCCGCCGCATCCCATGTGGCACTCAGCTCTTAAAGCCATGAAAACGCCTTCTCTCGTCATCGTTGCCGCAGCCCGCACGCCGTTCTCTCGTGCAGGCTCGGATCTTGCTTCCCTGGACGCCGTGGATCTGGGCCGGCATGCCGTCTCGGCTCTGCTCACACGCACGGGCATCGATCCCATGCTGGTGGATGAAACCATTCTCGGCTGCGTGGGCCAGCCGCCGGAAGCCATGAACATCGCCCGTGTCATCGCCCTGCGCGCAGGCCTGCCGGAGTCGAAGCCCGCCATGACCGTGCACCGCAACTGCGCCTCCGGTCTGGAGGCCCTCACTCTCGCGCATGCCAAGATGTGCGCGGGGCAGGGGGAGGTTTTTGTGGTCGGGGGCACGGAAAGCATGAGCAACATGCCCTTCTATTTTTCCCGTCCCGCGGTGGAAAAATTCACCGCCATGAACCGCGCCCGCGACTTCGGCGGCCGCGCCAAGGCAGCTCTGCACTTCCGCCCCTCGGACTTTGCTCCTGTCATTGGACTTAAGCTCGGTCTCACCGACCCCGTCTCCAGTTTGAACATGGGGCAGACCGCCGAGGTGCTCGCACGTGAGTTCGGCATCACTCGGGAAATGCAGGACGTCTTTGCCATGCGCAGCCATCTGCGCGCCACGCAGGCAAACCACCTGCTCAACCAGGAAATCGCACCGGTGCTGGGCAAGCATGTGGTGGACGCGGACAACGGCATTCGCCCCGACTCCAGCCTCGAAAAACTCGGCAAGCTCAAGCCTCTTTTTGACACCGTCACCGGCAGCGTCACCGCTGGCAACTCCAGCCAGATCACCGATGGCGCGGTGGCGCTCCTCGTTGCCACGGAAGAAGCCGCGGCAGCACACAACTGGAAGCCGCTGGGCCGTCTGGTCAGCTATGCAGCCACCGGCTGCGACCCCGCACGCATGGGCCTCGGCCCGGTGCGCGCGCTGGATGCCGCGCTGCACCGCAGCGGATGGAAGCTGGACGATGCGGACGTCTTCGAAATCAACGAAGCCTTTGCCGCCCAGGTGCTCGCCGTCATGAAGTGCCTCTCCGATCCCGCCAGCGCCCGCCGCGCCGGCTTGGAGGCCCCGCTCGGCGAACTCGATCCCGCCAAGGTCAACGCCTGCGGCGGTGCCATCGCGCTCGGTCACCCGGTGGGTGCCACCGGAGCACGCCTGGTTCAGACCGCCCTCAATCAACTGCAGGCCAATGACGGCAAACGCGCCGTGGTGAGCCTCTGCGTTGGTGGTGGTCAGGGCATGGCGGCGTGCCTGGAAGCCTTATGAATATAAAGCACAAAACTTTCATCCAACTAAAAGCCATGAAAACGTTCTTCACCAGCTGCCCCGCCATCATTCATGATCCCCCTCATGTCCTGGCGGACATCATTCATCAAGGTCATCCTGTATCGCCGAAACATTTTCGGCATGAAATCGATCACGATGGCATCGCCTGGATTACTTTCGACTCCCCCAAGTCTTCCGCAAACGTTTGGAATGAGGAGACACTGCGCGAGTTTAATCACCTTCTGGAAACCATCGAGCATGACACGCGTGTGAAGGCGCTGGTGCTGCGCAGCGCCAAGGACCGTATCTTCATCGCAGGGGCCGACATCAAGGCCATCCGCAACATGCAAAATGTTCGGGTGAATGAACTCATCTGGCTCGGACAGGCGGTGTTTGACCGCCTCGCACGCCTGCGGGTGCCGAAGGTGGCCGCGATCCACGGAGCCTGCATGGGCGGCGGCTTTGAAGTGACCCTCGCCTGTGACTGGCGCATCGCCAGCGACAGTGATAGCACCAAGATCGGCCTGCCCGAAACCCAGCTCGGCATACTTCCGGCATGGGGTGGCTCCACGCGGTTGCCGCGCCTCATCGGTGTGCGCAAGGCGCTCGATCTCATCACCAGCGGCAAGCTGCTCAATGCCAGCGCTGCGAAGCATGCGGGGCTCGTCAGCCACGTGGTGGCGCCGGAACGTCTGGAACTGCTGGCCCGCAGCCTGGTGCGGAAGAAGAAGCCGACGCCACGCTTTCGTTTCGAGAATCTGCTCTCCCCGATCGTGGGCATGCTGGCCGAGCGCAAGGTGCAGGAAAAGACGCGCGGTCTTTACCCTTCGGTGACGAAGGCGGTCGAAGTCGTCACCGAGGCGGTGCATGGAGACGTGGAAAACGGCCTGCAGCTGGAACGAAATGCCGTGGCCGAACTGATCAAGAGCCACGACTCGGCCCGGTTGATCGATCTTTTTTTCAAGCGCGAAGAAGCTAACAAACGTCCTGCCTCCGGCGGGACCGCCCTGCCCATCCATGACGCCACCGTCATTGGTGCCGGTGTGATGGGCGCTGGCATCGCGCATACACTCGCTTCGCGTGGCGTCCGTGTTCTCATGACGGACGTCTCCAACGACAGCCTCGCGCGTGGACTGGAACGGATTCATGGCCTCGTTTCAGACGCCACGCGCCGCAGGCTGGTGACGAAAGTGCAGGCCCGCGACACGCTGGACCGCATCAGCACCACGCACGTCCCGGTGCCCTTGAACCGCCATCATCTCATCATTGAGGCGGCCACCGAGAGCATGGAGCTGAAAAAGAAAATCTTCGCCGACCTCGCCGCCCGTGTTTCGGCAGACACCATCCTGGCCACCAATACCAGCGCGCTTTCCGTGGCTGAGCTGGCGCGCACAGTGCCGCATCCGGAGCGCGTCATCGGCCTGCATTTCTTCAATCCCGTGCACCGCATGCCGCTGGTGGAGATCATCACCCTGCCCGAGACATCTGCGGACGTGCTGGCCACGGCGGTCAGTTTTGTGCAGAAGCTCGGGAAGACTCCCGTGGTCGTCAAAGACAGCCCCGGATTCCTGGTGAACCGAATCCTGGTGCCCTACCTGATGGAAGCCGTGCGCCTGCATGAAGGAGGCATTCCTGTGAAAGACATTGACGAAGCCATGCTCGAGTTCGGCATGCCCATGGGGCCCATGCGTTTGCTCGATGAAATCGGTCTCGACGTGGCCGCGCATGTGGCCAAAACGCTGGCCGATGCCTTCCCGGATCGATTCCCCCATACCGATGCGCTGGACAAGCTCGTCAGCGCCGGACATCTCGGGAAAAAATCGGGCCAGGGTTTCTATCGCTACGAGAAAGGCCATGAGATAGCGGACACCACGCACTCGGATCTGCCAAGGCACGAAAGCATCCAGACCAACCTGGCGCTGCTGATCAGTCAGGAAGCCATGCGCTGCCTCAAGGAAGGCATCGCCCGCAACGCCTATGACATCGATCTCGCGATGGTCCTCGGCACCGGCTACCCGCCCTTCCGCGGCGGCCCCATCACTTTCGCCCGGGATACGGGCATCATTGATTATTAAAACACACACACTCAGCAGGAGCATTCAGGCCATGAAAACGACTCTTGAAGAAAACAACCACGAAGGAAAAACCCTCATCGACACTTCCCGCATGAATGCGGGCCAGCGTGCCGCCCTCGAAATGGCGGAAGCAGCACGTGACGAACGCCGCAACACCGGGATCGCCGCCGGCATCTTCTTTGGCGAACCCAACTTTAACCAGATGCTGCCGTTCCCAAAGCAGAGCGTGGAAGACCACGACCAGGGAGACGCCTTCCTGCACCGGCTCGAACACGTGCTCGATCAATACGCCGACCCGGATGAGATCGACGCCACCGGTGAGATTTCAGACCAACTCCTTGGCGAGCTGGCGCGCATCGGCGCCTTCGGCATCAAGATCCCCGTCCGCTATGGCGGGCTTGGTCTGTCGCAGACCAACTACTCACGCGCGGCCATGCTTCTCGGCAGCCGTTGCGGCAATCTCGCCGCACTCCTTTCCGCACATCAGTCCATCGGCGCGCCACAGCCGCTCATTCTCTTCGGCACCGAAGAGCAGAAGGCCAAATACCTGCCACGATGCGCCAAAGGCGAGATCAGTGCCTTTGCCCTGACCGAAAACGAGGTGGGGTCTGACCCTGCTCGGATGAAGACAGAAGCCAGGCTGGATGCTGATGGCGAGCACTACATCCTCACGGGTGAAAAGCTGTGGTGCACGAACGGCACCAAGGCTGGGATGATCGTGGTGATGGCGAAGACTCCCACGCCGGAGAAGCCGCATGCCACCACCGCATTCATTGTGGAGACGAGCTGGCCCGGTGTTGAAATCATGCACCGCTGCCGCTTCATGGGGCTCAAGGCGCTCTACAACGGCGTCATCCATTTCGACCATGTGCGCGTGCCCGTGGAGAACGTGCTCGGCGGCGTGGGCCGCGGCCTGAAGGTCGCGCTGACCACGCTGAACACCGGCCGCATCACGCTGCCTGCCGCCTGCACGGGCCTGTCGCAGCGCTGCCTGGACATCAGCAGGCGCTGGGCGCGCTCCCGCGAGCAGTGGGGCCAGCCGATCGGACGCCACGCTGCCATCGCGGACAAGCTCAGCCGCATGGCCGCGGACACCTTTGCCATGGAGAGCATCGTGCGCTACGTGTCCGCTCTGGTGGACCGCGACAAGCATGCCGATGTGCGCCTTGAGGCCGCCATCGGCAAGCTCTGGGGCAGCGAAAAATCCTGGCGCATCATGGACGACACCATGCAGATGCGCGGCGGTCGTGGCTTTGAAACCGCCGCCTCCCTCAAAGCGCGCGGAGACGTGGCCGAGCCTGTAGAGCGCCTCTTCCGTGACGCCCGCATCAACACCATCTTCGAAGGCAGCAGCGAGATCATGCGTCTCTTCATCGCGCGCGAGGCCCTGGAGCCTCATCTCAATCTCGGTGCGGATGCGGTGAACACCACTCTGCCGTGGAAAGTCCGCGCAAAGGCCGCCATGCGCGCCGCCCGCTTTTATGCCACCTGGTATCCGAAGAAATGGCTGCCCATCGGTGCGGGAAAAGCTGCGGAGCTGATGCATCCGTCCCTGCAGTTTGAGCTCGATGCCGTTGCCCGGCTGAGCCGCATGCTGGCGCGCCGCCTGTTTCTGGCCATGGCCATGAACGGTCCCAAACTCGAAAAACGCCAGGTGCTGCTGGGCCATTTTGTGGACGTGGGCGCCGAGCTGTTCGTGTGGGGCTGCGCGCTGGCTCATGCCCAGAGCAAGGTGAATGACTCGTCCATGCCGCAGACGGAAATCGACCGCCTGGTGCGGCTGGTACGCTTCTTTGGCAGCATGACACGGGAGCGCATCGCCACCAGCTTCCGCCATCTCAGGGAGAATCACGACGCCGAGAGCTGGCGGGTCGCTCAGGAGGTGTGAACGCATTTTATGCTGGCCTGAAGGATGCTGATGGAGTTAGAAGGTGGCCGGCTTTTAAAGCCGGTCACATTCATCTCCATCATTCCTTCGTCATGCTCAAAGAATTCAAAGCGTTCATCCTTAAAGGCAACGTCGTCGATCTCTCCACCGGTGTGATCATCGGCGCCGCATTTGGCACCATTGTCACCGCGTTTACGAAAGGCATTATCGAGCCCGTCCTCAAGGCCATCGGCGGCAATCCCAATGTCTCTCTCGGCATTAAGATTGGCGAGTTTGTCAATGACAAGGGGGAGAAGGTTCCGAACATGCTGGACATCGGCATGATCATCAATGCGGTCATCGGCTTCCTCATCACCGCGGCGGTGATCTTCTTTATCATCGTCAAGCCGACAAACGCCCTGCTCGCCAGGATCAAGCGAGATGAGGCCGCAGGTGTTCCGACGGAGGCTCCCATCCCCGCGGACGTTGCTCTGCTCACGGAAATCCGCGATCTGCTGAAGCAGAAGCAGTAAGCGTTTACGGCGACTCCGGCTCCTCGAAGCGTTCGACGAAGCGCATCGCATGGTCGATGAATCGCAGCAGCACGTCATCCGTGGGGCCGTTACGGTTCTTGGCGAGGATCAGCATGGCCTCGCCTTTCTTCTTTTCTTCCGCCTCTTCGTCTTCCACTTCCATCTTTGCGCCCGCGTAGTCGGAGCGCGTGAGCAGTCCCACCATGTCCGCGTCCTGTTCGATGGAACCCGACTCACGCAAATCTGAAAGCACCGGGCGCTGGCCTTTGCGGGACTCCACCGCACGGTTGAGCTGGGCCAGCACAATGACCGGCACGTTCAGCTCCTTGGCCAGACCCTTGATGCCGGCGGAGATTTCCGCGATTTCGATCTGACGGTTGTCCTTCGCACGCCGGCTTTGCGAGGTGACCAGCTGAAGGTAGTCGATCATGATCATCTGAATTCCATGCTGCTTTTTGAGGCGGCGTGATTTGGCGCGCATCTCCATAATGTCCAGACCTGGTGTCTCATCGATGAAGATCTGTGCTTTCTGCAGATCACGCGTGGCCTTGGCCAGCGCATCCTGCTGCGCGCGGGAGAGCAGGCCGCGTGAGAGATCCTGCATGCTCAGACGCGCTCGTGAGACAAGAAGGCGTCGCACCAGCATCGTCGCGCTCATTTCCAGGCTGAACACCGCGCAGGGTGTGTTGCAGTCCACCGCGATATGCTCGACGACGTTCATCGCAAAGGAAGTCTTTCCCATCGAAGGACGCGCGGCGATGACGAACATTTCCCCGCCTTGCAGGCCGGAGCTCATCTGATCGAGCTTGCTGTAGCCGGTGGAAAGTCCGCGCAGCTGCCCCGGATGCTCCAGCATGTATTGGATGCTGTCGATCGCGTCCATGACGTGCGTGGAGAGGGACTTGATGCCCTCCTTCGCACCCACGGACTCACGCACAGCGAGGATGCGCTGCTCCGCGCGGTCCATCAGCGTGTCGATGTTCTCGTCCATCTGCTCTTTGCCATGCTCGTAGGAGTGATGGATGTTCAGCGAACTGGCGTGGATGAGCTCGCGCAGGATGTGCTTGTCGAGGACGATCTTCTTGTAATACGGAAAGTGGGAGGGGATCGGGACGAAGGCGAACAGCTCCGAAATCGCAGCCGCGCCGCCGACTTTGTCGAGCAGGTTCTGATCTCGCAGCGCATGTGTGAGCGTGACGGGATCCACAGGGAAGTTTTTGTCGTAAAACTCCAGCAGCTTTTCGTAAATGGTGCGGTTGGCCTCGTGGTAAAAAGCCAGCGCAGGCAGGTTCACGCGGCAGTCGCTGAGCCGTTCGTTGGGATCCTGCAGCAGACAGGACAGCACGCCCTTTTCCGCTTCATCGCTGAAGGGCAGGGCGCGGTTGAAGGAGGCCAGCAGTTCTTCGGCGGAGGGGACCTCGTTGCGTTTCTTGAAATTGTCCCGCCCTTTTGCAGGCGCGGCTCCACCATTTTTGGGTGTTTCTGCGGGTGCTTCTGGAGTGGAAATTTCGGCCATGGGGAATTTCAGCATGGCCGGATGGTGGATGACGTCAATCCCGCACTCCGTGATGATTTGGGCCCGAATTGGCGCTTTTTGGGCCAGCTGGCGAATTTCGCGTCAACGGCACCCCTCCAGATTTTTGTGTGTGAGATTTTGTTCGGACCGAAATTATACTTTTATCAAAAGCTTGATGAGAGGGAATTCACCTGAAAAAGTGAACACGTCCGGAACAACCGGGTCAAACGCCCCTCCAAATAACAACCACATATGTTACTTACAGCACTCAAACTTAAACTCGCCGCTCTCGTTGCAGTCGCCGGCATCGACACCGCCGAAATGCCAGGAGCTTCCAAGGAGTTCACCACGATTCTCGAAGGTCTCAAGGCCGACACGGACAAGGTTCAGGCCAGCCCTGGCACTTCCAACGTGGACGTGAACAAGTCCTTCAATGACGCCGTCGCCAAAGTTCGCGAGCTGGCCCAGAAGGGTGACAAGGACGCCATCTACGCCCTCGCCCATTGGGGAGTGCTCAGCGGTGCCAACATCAATGAAGTCGCCCAGCTGTTCCGCAAGGCAGCCGGTGAAGGCCAGGTGCTCGCCATGTCCGAGCTCGCTCAGGTTCTCATGCAGGCCGGCGCGCAGAATCCAGAAGCCGTGAAGGAAGCGATCGATCTGATCAAGAAGGCTGAAGCCAAGGACAACAAGGTCTCCCGCCGCATGCTGGCCCAGCTGCACCTGCAGGGTGTCACGGAAGGTGAGAAAGGCACTGTGGTGGTCGAGAAGAGCGCCGCGAAGGCCAAGGAACTCCTCGAAAAAGGCAGCAAGGCAGGAGACGGCGAAGCCACTCTCGGCCTCTATCAGCTCTACTCCGCCGGAGTGGAAGGAACCCCCCAGGATCACGCCACGGCCCTCAAGTATCTCATCCAGGCGGGTGAGCAGGGCAGCGCAGTCGCTCTCAGCACCTATGGTGCCCGTCTTCTGAACGGCGATCCTGATTCCGGCAACGGCCCCAAGCTGGTGAAGAAGGACGTCGCTGCTGCTCTCAAGATGTTTGAAAGCGCCGCCACCAAAGGCCTCGCTGCTGCCAATCGCATCCTCGGCCAGATCTATGAAAACGGCGTCGGCGTCGATGGCGCAGATGTGAAGCAGGACGTGACCAAGGCCTTCGACTACTACACCAAGGCCGCCAATGGCAACGACCCCCAGGCCCTCTTCCGCCTCGGCAATGCCTTCGAAACCGGCATCATCAAGGACCCCAAGAAGGCACGTGACGACAAGGATAACATCCTCATCCAGCCCAATCCGAAGAGCGCCCTTGACCTCTACCGCCTCGCCGCCCAGAACAATCTGGCCGAAGCCTTCTACAACGTGGGTGTGTACTATGAAACCGGCACCGTCGTGGACAAAGATCCTACCAAGGCATTTGCCTTCCTGATGAAAGCCGCCACCGCCAACATTGCCCAGGCCATGAACCGCCTCGCCGGTCTCTATGCCAACGGCACCGGAGTCACCCAGGACGTCGTGGCCGCCGCCGGCTGGTATCAGCGCGCTGCTGACATGGGCTTTGCCCCTGCGCAGATCGCTCTTGGCATCCTTTATGAGCAGGGTGCAGGCGTGCGTCAGAGCCGCCTCGTCGCATCCAACCTCTATTCCGATGCCGCCCAGCAGGGTGTGGCCCTCGCCATGCTTCGCGCCGCCAACCTCTATGCAGTGGGTGTCGAACCCGGCAAGCCCGAGTACACCCGTGCATGGGCCTTCGCCAAGCAGGCTGATGAAGTCGCCCAGAAGAGCGGCAACAAGGCTGACATCGATGTCACCACCAGCGTGCTCAGCCAGCTCGAAGCCAAGATGAGCGACGCCGAGAAGTCCGAAGCCAAGAAGGTTTTCGAAAAGCTTCCGAAGCCCAACGCTGGCGCTGCGCCTGCCGCCGCCGCTCCGGTGAACGAAGCCCCCAAGGCTGGCGACACGAAAAAGAAGGCTAAATAAGCACTTGTCAAAGTAGCGCTCTTTGCTAGTCTCCGGCTCCCCAAATCAGGGGAGCCGGTTTTTTTTAATTTCCGGGGCATTAGCTCAGTTGGTAGAGCGCCTGCATGGCATGCAGGAGGTCAGCGGTTCGAACCCGCTATGCTCCACCAAACACCGTGCCGCTTGGCTGAATGTCGCGCCAAAGCAGTCCCCGAGCTTCTTACCGCCCTTTTGGGTGCCAGTTTGATGATCCTTGGCCCGCCCTGGTGGGTGACTTTCCCACGAATCCATTGCTTGCGGCGAAAGTGAAGGAACTCAGAATGCAGTTAGACACCCGTATTTTTCCGCTCAATATCCTTGCCGTTTCATCTGGGTTTGTTAACAAACCGACCCGTAGCAGGCATTTTATATGAAGTTCACCATTAGCAAAGAATCCTTCCTGGACGCCATCAATCAGGTCCAGCACGTGGTCAGTTCGCGCACCACGCTCGCCATTCTCTCCAATGTGCTGCTCAAGGCGAAGGACGGCAGGCTTGAACTCACCACCACCGACCTCGACGTCGGCGTGACTTGTTCAGTTCCTGCCGAGGTCGATGAGCCTGGGGCCACCACGCTCCCCGCCCGCCGCCTCGCCACCATCGTGCGTGAGCTCCCCGCGCAGGAGATCGAGGTCAAGGTCGATGAGAAAAACGTCGCCTCAATCCGCAGCGGCCCCAGCTTTTTCAAAGTGCTCGGCCTCACCAGCGAGGAGTTTCCTGCGCTGCCACGTTTTGACGATGCGCGCGAGTTCCGCATCGAGCAGCAGGTCCTGCGTGACTGCCTGCGCAAGACCAGCTACGCCATCTCCACGGACGAGACCCGCTATGTGCTCAATGGCATCCTCTTTTCCTTCAAGGACAACGCCATGACCATGGTGGCCACCGATGGTCGCCGCCTCGCCATGGTGGAGCAGGAGCTTGAGTTCCCCCAGAGCCAGGAGATCGACATCATTGTGCCTACCAAGGCTGTGAACGAACTTTCCCGCCTGCTCGGAGATTCGGGAGAGGTGTCCCTCCGCGTCACAGGCTCCCAGGTCGGATTTGATCTTGGGGAGAGCCTGCTGGTCAGCAAGCTCATCGACGGCAACTACCCCAACTACCGTCAGGTCATTCCTGGCGAGTCCAAGGAGCGCATCCCGCTGGAGCGCGAGGCCTTTCTGCGTGCCATCTCCCGCGTTTCCCTCCTCGTCACCGAGAAGTCGAACTCCATCAAGTTTATCTTCACTCCGGGCAGCGTCGAGATTGTGGCCACCTCTCCAGATGTCGGCGAAGCTCGTGAAACCGTGGCCATCAACTACAAGGGCGCGTCCATCACCATCGCGTTCAATCCTGAGTTTGCGATGGCTCCTCTGCGCAATCTGAGCGCGGATGAGGTCCATCTGCATCTCATCGATGAAATCAGCCCGGGTGTGCTGCGCAGCGGCACCAACTTCCTTTACGTGCTGATGCCCATGCGTGTGAACGCCTGATCCTGTTTCTCTACCTTTCCCCTTACACACGCCATGAAACGACTCCTGCAGGCATCCTTGCTGATCGCGACCGCCACCAGTTTCACCGCTTGCTACGGCCCCAATCCGCCCCCGCCTCCCCGTGGAGGCCGTGGCCGCTCATTGGATGTCCCTCCCCGTTATGGCGTGTCTCAGGAGCAGACGCAGTATTTGAACGGCGTTAATTTGGAAAACTCCAATCCGGCCGTCGTTCAGACGCCTGATCCCAATGCTCAGGTGACTGGCGAGACCGTCACACCGCCGCCGACGACGGCAGACAATCCGGCTGCCCCGCCGCCAGTCAGCGTCACTCCTCCCGGCAGCACGCCTGCGCCTGCGAATCCTTCCACACCGCCTGCGCCTGCACCTGCGGCTGACATCCCTTATGCCACCCGCATCACCGGCAAGCCAGGCTTTGTGAAAAGCCCCTTTGATCCCAATGGCCAGGCCATTGACGTGCGTGATTTCCAGTCGGGACAGAAGGCGCGCTGCCCCTATACCGGCAAGATTTTCCGTGTGCCGTGAGCCACTGATCTGCCTGCTCCGCCTCCTGCCTTGGCAGAGGGTGGAGTGGCGGTAGGTCTGCATTCTTTGTGGCAGCATCTTGCGTCTCTGCGCAGCCGCACTGTCCCATCCCATTTCGTGTCCGTCGAACGCTCCATTGCCATCTTCAGTCCCGGCCTGCTCGGCGGTTCCCTGGTGAAAACGATCCAGCAGCGCATGCCTGGCGTGGGGGTGCGTGTCTGGGCCAGACGCAGTGAGGCCGTGGAGGAGGTCCTGCGGGTGCTCCCCGGCGTGCTCGCCAGTACGGATGTCTCCACCGTCATTCAGGGGGCGTCTCTCGCGGTGCTGTGCATGCCCATTCAGTTCATGGGAGAGATTTCCCGGCAGATCGCCGCTTGTGAACTGGCAGAGGACCTGATCATCACGGATGTGGGCAGTGTGAAGAGTTCCGTGGTGGATGAATTGGAGGGGCTTTTCCTGCCCACAAGGGCGGCCTTCCTCGGCAGCCATCCCATGGCGGGCTCCCAGCACACCGGTCTTATCCATTCTCGTGGAGACCTGTTTCACCAGGCTGCCTGCATTTTGACACCCACCTCCCACACAAAGCCGGAACATCTTGCCCGGCTGCGTTCCTTCTGGGCCAAGCTCGGCTGCCGTATTCAGGAGATGACGCCCCGGCAGCATGACCACTGCGTGGCGCGTATTTCCCATCTGCCGCACTCCATGGCGGTGCTGACCACTCTGGCCGCTCTAAGCCAGGATACCCGGGTGCTGGACAGCTCTGCAGGCGGTTTCAGGGACACCACCCGAGTCGCCAGCGGAGACCCCGGCATGTGGGCGGGCATCCTCATGCAAAACCGTACGGAGGTCATGGCGGCCCTGCAGGATGCCTCCACTGTCCTGACAGAGCTTCTTGAAATGCTCCAGACCATGGACGAAGAAGCCCTCCGCCGTTTTCTCGCCCAGGCCAAAGCCCTGCGCGACCTCCTCCCGGCGGTCTGAAGATCATGGCCAGCCTCAAGTCGAAGAAACTCAAAAGCATCCCCGCCGAAATCACCGTCCCCGGTGACAAAAGCATCTCCCACCGTTCCGCGATGTTTGCCGGACTCGCGAAGGGAACCACCATCATTGATGGCTTCCTGCCCAGCGAAGACTGCCTCTGCACCGTGCATGCCATGCAGGCCCTCGGCGCCACCATGGAGCCGTTGGAAGAGGTGGAGGGCGTGGGCCTCACCAAACTCGCCATTACCGGCAACGGCATGCAGCTCAAAGCACCGGAGAAACCCGTCGATTGCGGCAACTCCGGCACCACCATCCGCCTGCTCTCCGGCATTCTCGCCGGTCAAAATTTTAAAACCGAGCTGTTTGGAGATGCCTCTCTTTCAAAACGCCCCATGAAGCGGGTTGCCGATCCGCTGGGCCAGATGGGCGCCATGATCACGGGGCAGGGGGAAAAAATCTGCGCTCCGCTGACCATCCGCGGCGCTGCTCTGAAATCCATCTACTACAAGCTCCCGGTCGCCAGCGCCCAGGTGAAAAGCGCCATCCTGCTGGCCGGGCTTTACGCCACGGGCAAGACCACGGTGGTGGAGCCTGTGGCCACCCGCAACCACACCGAGCGCCTCTTCACCCACTTTGGCATCAAATGGCTGCGTGAAGACGACTGCGTCAGCGTCTATGGCGGCCAGGAGCCGCAGGCGAAGGACATTATGGTCCCCGGAGACATCTCCAGCGCCGCATTCTGGATGGTGGCCGCCGCCGCCTCCCCGGGTTCGCAGATCACCATTAACAATGTCGGTCTCAATCCCACCCGCACCGGGATCATCAATGTGCTGCTGCGCATGGGCGCACTGGTCACCAATTCTGAAACCCATTCCGAAGGCGAGCCCCGTGGCAACATCACCGTCCGCGGTGGCGATCTGAACGCCACCGTGATCGGCGGGGCGGAGATTCCCAATGTCATCGATGAACTGCCGATCCTCGCCGTCGCAGCCGCGCTGGCACGCGGCAAAACGCTTATTCGGGACGCCACCGAGCTGCGGGTGAAGGAGACGGACCGCATCGCCGCCGTCGCCTCCAATCTGCGCCTCATGGGCGTCACTGTCACCGAGCATCCGGACGGCATGGAGATCGAAGGCGGGGCGAAGCTGCAGGGAGCCACGCTGCCTTGCTACGGGGACCACCGCATCGCCATGGCCTTCCTGGTCGCCGGCCTTTTCGCCGAAGGTGTCACCACTCTGGAAGGTTCTGAGTGCATCTCCACCTCCTATCCTGGCTTTGAGCGTCATCTCGATCTGTTCTTGAACGGAGACGACGGCGCGCGTCCGATTCCCGTCCTCTCCGCCGTTCCGCAGCCGTTGGTGGATAAAATGAATCGTGGCAAGTCATGAGCGCGGCACATTCCGTCATCACCATCGACGGTCCCGCTGCGTCAGGTAAGAGCAGCATCGCCCGCCTCGTTGCGCAGCGCCTGGGACGCACCTACGTCAACACCGGCAACATGTACCGCGCCATGACCTGGGCCGTGCTGCAGTCGGGCGCTGATCCGCGGGATGCCGCGGCTGTGCGTGCCGCTGCTGCGGATATTGTCATTGAGTCACCCGTTATTGACGGAAAAACACAGGTTCGCATTGCTGGCCGGACGCCTGCCGACGCCGAGCTCAACAGCGATCCCGTCAACCGTGCGGTGTCATTGGTCGCGAGCATCGCTGAAGTTCGCGACCGCCTCGTGGCCGATCAGCGTGCGCTCACCGCCATTGGCCCGCTGGTCATGGAAGGGCGTGACATCGGTTCCGTGGTGTTTCCAGACAGTCCGCATAAAATCTACATCGATGCCAGCGAGGAGGTGCGGGCCAGCCGGCGCGGAGCCCAGGGCCTGAGCGATCAGATCGCCGAACGTGACCGCATTGACAAGCAGCGCAAAAACAGTCCACTGGTTGTTCCCAAAGGCGCCATCGTCATCGACAACTCTCACATCACCCTCGACCAGGCGGTTGACCAGGTGATCGCGGCGCTGCAACTGACTTAACAGCGAACGGCAATGTCATTCTTCTACTGGCTCAGTCAGCAATTCTTCCGCGAATTCGCCCGAGGGATGTTTGACTTCCGCGTGGTGGGTGCGGAGAAGCTCCGCTTTGAAGGGCCTGCCATCATCGCCAGCAACCACGTCAGCTTTCTGGACCCGCCCTTCGTCGCTTCCACCTTTGATGAAGAAATCTTCTCATTCGCGCGCAAGACGCTCTTCGATCATCCAGTGGCCGGTTTCATCCTGCGCCGGTGGAACGTGCTGGCCGTTGATCGTGAGAAAAACGACACCACCGCATTGAAGTCCACCATTCGCCTGCTCCGCGGCGGAAAAAAGGTGCTCATGTTCCCCGAAGGCACCCGCAGTCATGATGGCGCGCTGCAGTCTGCCGAGGCAGGCGTCGGACTCTTCATCGCCAAAGGAAATGCCCCCGTGCTGCCGGTACGTCTGTACGGTGCTTATGAGGCCTATCCACGTGGGGCCAGGTTTCTTCATCCTGCCAAGATCACACTCGTGGTGGGAGATCTTTGGCAGCCTGATCTCAAAAGCTATGAAGAATCTGGCAGGGAGCTGTACCAGGCGCTGGCGGACGAAGTCATGCGGCGCATCACCGAACTCAGGCCCTGACCTGAACTGCTCTGTTTGAGGAACATCCGAAGTGTCGGAATGTTGAAAAGATGATTGCTGTCGCTTGGATTTTTCCGGAGAATTCGTTATAGAACTAGCATTTTCGTTTAATCTTCGTCGTGCCATGGAACAACCCCTGCTCTGATTTCTTTCCCAAACTTCTTCTGCAAATCACTCAATGTCCAAGCTCCGGTCTTTGATCGTGAAAACAGCTCTTCCGATCAAACCCTCCACATCATCTTCCCAGCATAATGGGCAGGGGCATGAAGAGTTCAGCCCTCAGGGAGGTCCATGGCTGGTCAGGCAGTCATTTCTCCGCGCTGAAACCGTCTGGCTCTCGTCCATGCTGGGCGCTTTTTTCCCTTCCCTTCCTCGGGTGCTGGACATTCTCAATGAGGGAACTCAGACAAACGTCATGTTTGGCACCGCTCCTGGAGAGCCGGTCAGGCAGTACTGCAGCCGGGTGGGGCCCCTTCCTATCGGCATCGCCTGTGTGCTCGTCTGGCGGCTTGCCGTGGAGCTGGAGGCGCTGGAATCTTTTCTGCCGGAAGCGGTCGGGTTTGTTGACCCGTTAAGCTGCAAGGTGGGGTTGTGGCAGCAGGATTTTTTGCAGCTTTTCATTGATCGTTTTGAGACGAGGCCTCTTTCACGCTCAGAGATCGCGTCACGCGTCCTGCAGATCTGCGCCATGCTCATCAAAGGGCATCCGGCCGAGCCCATCAGCCCTGCAGTGGCGGCCAAGGTGCCCTCCACTTTGCTGACGCACCTGCGTGAATTGCAGTCGGCCGGAAGCACCAAGCTTACCCTGGGGCAGATCAAAGGAATGATGCTCATCGCCACTGCGGCTGTGACGCGTGGACTGCGCGGTTCAAACATGATGGCCCAGCTTTACGCCAATGAGCGCTGGCATCCCTTGCTGCCGGCTCCGCGTTCGGCCCCGCGCATTTATGGACGCGCCGAAGGCTCGCGCATGCCTGTCATTTCCGTCCGTCTTTCGCGTCTTCTGGCACACCGCCATCGTCTTACCGAAGTCGAAGTGCTCATGCTGCACAACCGCCTGCGCGAGCAGGCCGCCATCGTGCCCGTGCTCGGCCTGGCCCTGGATCCGGAGCACGTGCTCCTGCGCCTTCCGGGTCTGCGGGAAAGCGCCAACGACTCGAAGATGCTGGACATCCGTCTCGACAGCCTTCCTGAATTCACCGTCGCCTTGATCTCTGCCAGCGAAAGCCTCTCGCTGGGCCGTTCCCCGGTGGTCATCCGGGAGGCCGTGGAACCCGGAAAACCGTTTTCAGATCTGCGGGGAGACGTGGATGAACAGCTCAGCCGTCTCTGGCAGACTCTGCAGGATGGCACCTACAGCCTCTCCGGCTACAACATCGAGTCGGTGGAAAACCGTGAGCTGCCGGGGCAGTTCTTTTGTTACCTGGGCACGACATTTCAAAAATCCGGAAGGACCAAGGCACCGCCACCCGCAGTTGCTGACCTGGCTCCCAAGGTGGCACCCGCGCCTCGTTCTCCGTCCCAGACTCCATCTCCGTCCGCTCCGCCCCAGGCAGTCCGTGCCGCAGTGGAGAAGGCGCCTGCAAATTCGTCATCGATTTTCCCTTTCAACCACTCTCCCGATGGGCTACCGCAACACCCTATGAAGATGATCCTTATCACCGCTGGCAGCGGAGGCACTGGCAAGAGCACGATTGCCCGTCTCATCTATGAACTCGCCAATTTTGAATCCCGCGATGATGTGGCCATGTTTGACTGCGATGCTTTGGGAAACCGCGACTTCCAAAAGATCTCGCCCCAGACCATTGAAGCCATGCCCATCGACAACATCGACTCCATGCGCCGCATTGTGGAGACAGCAATGGAGGGAAAACTGGTCCTCGCAGACCTTCCGGCCAGCTGCCAGGACATTCTGGGCCGTGATCTGAATCCCGACATCATTCAAAGCCTGCGCGAAGACGACGGGCTGCACTGGCTGCCGATTCACCCCGTCACCGCCAAAGCCGCCACCTGGCCTGCCATCAAACAGTGGCGCTCCGCCATCTTCGGCGAGGCTCCCTCCATTGTCATCGTCAGTCTGAAGGACGGCCCCGTCTCCGCGGATCTGCTGGATGAAATCGTGCGGCCGCAGGATCTGGTGCTGCGCATGCCGGTCCTGGATCAAAGCCTCGCAGCCGCGCTGGATGCCTCCAACGCTACCTGGCAGGACATTCTCGACGGCCGTGTGGCGGACAGTCACCGCATGTTTGGCAATCCTCTGGTGAAGCGCCAGCTGCGCTTCAAGCGCAAGGAATGTGAGGAGGCCCTCTTCCCTCTGCTGCGCCGCATCATCAAGGATCCCAGCTCCGCGGGCTGAACACGCGCTCAATCCTCCCGGCACTTCACATCGCGCAGCTGAAGGTCCAGCGCCGTCCCGGACATCTGGATCTCCACCAAGGTCAGCGTCAATGACGCCAGCATCAGGATCAGGCTCACTCCAAACGTGACCTGGCCTCCCGCCTGCCGGCCAAAGAACAGCAGCGTCATGCTGACCACGCATAACATCAGGCTCAGCACTCCCAGCGTCTGCATGTGCTTGATGATCCGGATGCGCCTCCGCAGACTCTGAATCTGCGCCAGCAGCATCGGCTCCTGGGTTGCCTGCCAGTTCGCATGCAGCCCCCGCACCACCGCCGCCAGCCCGAGAAAACGGTTCGTAAACGCCAGCATCAGCAGCGAGATCGCCGGAAACAGCAGGGAAGGTGTGGAAAGGGGGAGGTCTGGCAGTGTCATGGGGGTCGATCGTCGAGTGAGCACACTTCGGCAAGCCCGACAGGTGGCTTGAATAACACCGGGCCGGGTGGTAGTCATGGTGTCAACATGGCGAAAAAGCTCCAGATCCTCCTCGGTCAGCTCGCTCAAATCACCGCTCAACTGCGTGAAGTACTGGGCATGGAGTTGTCACAGGTCGTCATGGACAGCGGAGTGCTGCGCTTTGAACTCGCTTACGAGGTGCTTTGGAAGACTTTGCAGGCTCATGCCACATGGCAGGGTAAGCTCGTGCAGTCACCTCGCGAGTCTTTCAAACACGGCCACCGAAGCGGGTTCATTCAGGACTGGAGCACTGCGGAGGATATGATCAGCGACCGCAACCTCCTCACTCACACTTATGATCTCGAAGCCGCCCGCCGTGTGCATGCCCGTCTGACTGACTATCTCGCATTCATTCAAAGCATTCTCGAAGCCCTGCAAAAAGAAGAGATATGACCCTTGCCGACCTCCAGCCTGAAGATCAGCGCATCTGTCGCCTTGTGCTGGATGAGGCCACCCGCAGCATGGCCGGGGAACGGGGTTTCTCCCTCTACCTCGTTGGCTCACGTGCCACTGGCGAAGCGTGGCCGCTTTCAGATTTTGATTTCGTGATCGATGCCGGCGAAGCTCTTCCGGGTCGCATCATCAATCCGCTGCGTGAAAACTTGGAGCTGCTGCCTGTAGGTCATGGCATTGACCTGGTGGACTGGCATCGGTGCTCCGACCAGTTCAGGGAGCTGGCCGGAGCGCAGAGAATAGCGTTAGCGTGCTGATCGCTTTCGCAGGACATTGATCAGGCGTTCCGAAATGGCCTTCTCCCCCAGTAAGATTAAGCAAAAGGACAAACACAGTCCAGCCGCCCACACATTAGAATTGGGGAGTAAACATAACAAAAGGAACACAATGCCAGATGCGGTTCCAAGGCAGAGCTTGACCCACTCACGTGATTTTCTGCAGGCCAATTTGGAGGCATTATGTGTTGGTTTGGCACGATGCGAAGCATTCATGCCTGATGTAATGGGAACCACTTTGTCGTATTGCAACAGGAAATTTTCACCTTTCCTCAGATCACCCGGTCATTCCCACCATCCACCGGAATCTGCGCGCCAGTGACCTTCGCAAACAGCGGGCTCGCCATGGCGCTGACCATGTTGCCGATGTCCTTGGATTTGATCTCCACCTTCATCAGGTTCTTGGTCTTGTACTCCTCGACCGTCATGCCGTAGCGTGTGGCGCTCTTCTGCAGCGCCTCGGGGGTCCAGAGCTTGGTATCAAACACGGCATCCGGGTGGACGATGTTCACGCGAATCTTGTTCGGCGCGAGCTCCAGCGCGGCCACACGGCAGAGCTGCGTGAGTGCGGCCTTGGAGCAGGAGTAGGCGCTGGCACCGGGGCCGGGAGCCTTGAAGTTGCGGCTGCCGACGAAGATGATGCTCGCATCAATGCCCTGCTTCACATACGGAATCACCTTGTTCATCAGCTTCTGATGGCTGGTGAGGTTGATCATGATCGTGCGGTCCCAATCGCTCTGCGCCATGGCGTCGAGATGATCGTTCTTCGGGAAGATGCCCGCGTTGCTGACGACGATGTCGATGCCGCCGTATTCGCGCACGGTGAAATCGATCGCGTCCTGCACCGGCTGGTCTTCCGTGAGGTTCACCACGATGCCGACCGCTCCGATCTTCTTCATGATCTCGGGGATTTCCTTGTCGATATCCAGACCGACCACCTGCGCGCCCTGTTCAGCGAGTGACTCCGCAATGGCAAAGCCGATGCCTGCTGCACAGCCGGTCACCAGCGCGACTTTGCCCTGATGCACCTTGCGCGCCGGACCTTTGCGCAGCTTTGCCTGCTCCAGATCCCAATACTCGATCTCAAAAATGTCCTTCTCCGGCAGCGGCTCCCAGCCACCGACTGCTTCACCAAGCTGAACTGTGGCAGCCGTCGATTCAGCGATGTCGGCCACGATTTTCGCATCCTTCAAAGTATCGCCAAAACTCACCACACCGTGGTTCGGCCAGATCGCAAAACGCGGTGCAGGATCCAGCATCGTCTGGCCATTGGCATAACGTGTGAAGTAAGCGGCATAATCATCCGCATACTTCTGCACGCTGGTGTCTAGGTCTTCTCCAATGAAAGCCGGTGCGCGCTTGGTGCGGATGCTGTGGTCAGGCGTCAGCGGCCCACGGGTGCCGAACTCAGCCACGTTGCCCAGGTTCGCATAACCCACCGCTTCAGGCGAGGCATTGAGGCGCGCGATCTGCGGGAAGCCGCGGCGCTTGGACACAGCCTGGCGCAGCTTTGCCAGTGCCATGAGGTCAGGGCTGGCCTCAGCCGATGCTGCTTTGGCACCTTTCTTCGCGAGGTATTCCTCCGCCATCGTCACCATCTCGATGTGCAGCTCGTAGCTTTTGCGCGCATCGTCATCAAAGGTGAACAGGCCGTGCTTCAGCAGCACCATGCCCTGGATTCCCTCTTTGCGCAGGTCGCGGTCCTTGATCAAATCCGCGATGGTCTTGGCCAGAATAAAGCCCGGCATCACGTAAGGGACGATGATCACACGACCACCATAGATCTCCTTCACGCGCGCCTCGCCATCGGCATTGCAGGTGAGCGCGGAAATGGCGTTCGCATGGCTGTGATCGACAAACTTAAACGGCAGGATCGCATGCAGGATCGCCTCAATGCTCGCTGCGGGGGCATTTGGGTTCGTCATCGCCGCCCGCTGTTGCAGCACCATGTCCTCATCGCTCATCGTGGGCAGCTTGGACATCTTGATCAGCGCCTCCATGCGCACGGGCGAGAAGCCGGCGCGCTCGATCGTCGCCAGATCCCAGCCGCTGCCCTTGACGTAGCAAAGCTCGACGGAGTCACCGAAAAAATCCTTCTCCGTCACCTTCACCGAGGTGTTGCCACCGCCGTGCAGCACGAGGGCGGGATTCCGGCCGAGCAGGCGTGAGGTATAGACGCGTTGTCCGAGCAGATCGGTGCCGAAAGTGGCGGCTTCTTGGTCGTTCCAGAGGGATTGCATGAGTGGGAAAGAGGGAACGCCAGACTTGGGGGAATGTGGGGGCTGTGTCAAGAGGTCAAGGGGTCAAGAAACCGTCAGAAAGACGTCACGGTTGAAGAGGTTAAAACCTCGTCAAATGGGCCTGCCTGACGGCACTTTCCGAATTTTGACGGCTTCCCCTCTTTTGACAGTCTTCAGGTCCCCTTGGGCGCCAGGCTCCGGCCTCCCATCTCCCCGAGCGTCCACTCATACTCACGCACGAGCTGGTCCACCACGTCCCCGCTGCGCATTTCCGGTGGCAGGACCTCCCAGGTGTAGGTTTCCATCTCGATGTGCTGGCATTTCGCAGGATTTGCCGCCAGCCAGTCCATCGCGCCAATCAGGTGATCCCTTGTGCTGTCAAAGCCGTCTCCCGGCTGCGCGTGGATGGGGATGTGGAAATGCACCCGCCACTCTTCGCCGAGACCGGCAGGGCTGGTCTGGGCGAACTGCAGCGCATCGGGCAGGTCCTTGAAACGGCGCAGCGGCTCATCCTTGCCGTAGCTGGCGATGACCTGGTGAAAATAAACCGGCTCGTCAAAGGCACGCAGCTTCTCCACATTCTCAGGCGTGGGCTTGAGCTTGAGCGCCGAGCTGAAGTGCAGCTTGCTCAGCCGGATGCCCGCCCCGGTGATGCGGTCCAGCGCCTTCTTGGCATCTTCAAATTCGATGGCCAGGTGGCAGGTGTCGTAGTTCAGGCCCACCAGTTTGAAAAAGTCCCGGTCCTTGGGATTGCGATCCAGATACAGTCCGAAAAACTTCAGCGTCTCGCCGCTTGTCTCAAACAAGCCGAGAGGTTCCGGTTCCAGGCCGAGGTGCAAATCGTGCCCGCTCTTCGTGGCGACTTTTTCAATGTGCTCGCGGCATAGGCGCAGATTGTTGAAAATTGCATTCATTTCATCCGCTCCGACGCCGAAGGTCTTATGAGAGCCCGGCAGCGTGCTCACGCTTCCGCTCACTCCCGGCGGCAGCAGTTGCGCCAGGATGTCGAACAGCAGATGGGTATAGTCGAGCCGCTCCTGCGTGCTCCAGTCCGGTTTGAAGACATGTTCCTTTACCCGTGTTCCGTGGAAGGAGCCGTAGGGGAACCCGTTGATGGTGAAGACGTAGCAGCCATTTGCCTCCAGCCAGGCTTTGAATTCGCCGATCTTGCCGGGTGCGCTCAGCTCAACCGCCGCCTGATGGCTCAGACGCAAGCCGATGCCATAGGGCTTGCCTCCGCTCACGCGGTCCTTCACGCGCAGCGTGTAGTTTTTGAGCCCGTTCCAAGTTTCCTCCCACGTTTCGCCGCGGTGGATGTTGGTGCAGTAGCCGAGATGGATGCCGTGGTTGAGGAGCATGCTGCTCAGTGCTCAGAACCACGCCCGCCGTCAAATGAATCGTCAGGCAAGTTGGCGGGCACGCCTTCGGCTCATTCTGCCTTTGCAGGGGAGATCAGCGCCAGAATTTCATCTGCCATCCTGTCCACCTCCTGCCATTGCTTGTCCTTCACCAGTTCCTTGATCCTGCCCATCTTGGACATGACCAGCCCCTGCTGCTTTGTGGCCTGCACCCAGGCGGGCAGTTCCTTTTGGATGCGCTGCATCTTGGCCTGCAGGGCTTCCGGGGAAAACCCGGCGGCTGCTGTTTCCACAAGGGCCTCGCCCTGTAGAAATTTGGCATAGGCTGCCAGCGGCTCGGGATCTTCCGCTGCGCGACGGAAAAAGTGCCCGCGCATCGCCTCGCCTCCGACTCCCCACGCAAACACGTTCACCATCACCGCGCCATGATTGAACATGCGCCCGAGGTAGGTTTCCATGGTGATCCCGCTCGGCATGCCAGTGGGGGAGACATTGGTGCCCTCGGCGGAAATCCATCCGGGAGAGCCATGGGCGGCCAGCGCGTTTTGGATTTCCTTGAACGTGCTTCCCTCCGGATAGGTTGAAAAACCAGGACGATAGGAGTTTCCAAACGCCACCTCGGGCGGCGAGAAATGGGAGGTCGTGTGAGCACTCTCCTTGGGGTCCAGCCCCTGCGGCGTGAAGGCGATATGGCAGAAGATTTTCTCGCGCGGGATGTCCTGCGCCCGCAAAGACGCCGCCCAGAGTTCGATGAACTCATGCACCACCTGGACACGCTCTCGATCCGCATCCTTGGGCGGGTTGCCTGCGCTGAATCCACGATGACTTAGCGCACGAAAACCAAGCGGCCGGCCCGTGTCAAAATCTCGGCCGATCATCGTCTCCCATCCGGCCATGAGTCCGGCGAAGAGATGCTCCTTCCCCGCGGCCTTGAGCGCTGCCATCTCCTTCCTCACCTCCGTGCCGATGAGCGTCGCGCGCTCTTTGACCGCAGCCACGATGGCAGGGCTGTTGAAACACATCTGCGGCGCAAACTTTGTGGGCGTGCGGCCCCAGTCCATGCGCCTGCCCGTGTTCGGAGTTTGCTTCCAGTCCATGGCTTCGATGTTGTCAGGATTGGAGATGAGATCTGTGCGCCGTCCCCAGCCCATCGAGTCATCGATGTGGAATGCCACGGCCACATCCTTTTCACGCGCCACCGCAAAGGCATCGCGGATGAACTGGCGCGTCTCCTCGTCAGGCATGTCAAAGCACAGCGGGCCCACGGCAAAGGCGAGCTTATGACGGGCATCCCCCGTGAGCCCGATGGCTTTCACCACGGACTGAACGAACTCTTCCAACTGCGCTTTGCTCAGGGAGAAACGGCCGGCCTCCGGGTGAAACTGACTGGCATAGCCGGGCAGGCCGGTCTGGAGCTGGAAGCTCAAGTATTGAGTCTCCGAGGCGGGACTGCTGGCAGTGAAAAGAGTGCAGGCGGTGGCGGCCGCCGCCAGGCGGGCGGTGAATTTCATGGTGATGGAATGGTTTGGGATGGCGCCTGTCAGCAGTTTACTTGGACTCCGGTTTGAGGAGTTCGAGCAGGCGGTCCAGCTCGGCCTCTGCCTCGGCAGTTTTTCCGGCTTCAATGAGCGGGCGGAATTTTTGTTCCATCGCCTGGAGGATTTCAGCCGGATCGCGGCCGCTGGCGGCATAGGTCTGCACACCGGTCTTCACGCTTTCCACTTTTTGCATGAGCCGGGCACGCGTGGCATCGGCGATCTGCGCGCCACCATTCTTGGTCATCTCGCGCAGCTTGGTCTGCTGCTCCGCATTGAGCAGATTTTTGACCGCCACCATCAGACCGACGTGGAGGTGCTTCACTTCGCGCTCGGCATCGAGCACTTTGTCGAGCTGGGCGAGGACGGCTGACTCCTCCGGACGCTCCTGCTTGACGAGCGCTGCCAGGGCGGTGTTCTCGGTTTCGAGTTTCTTCTTCAGTTCGCCATAGCTTGACTGCGTTTTCAGCAGCCGTGCTTTGATCGCTTCCTGCTGCTCCTGCGTCAGCCCGATCTGTGATTGCAGCTGCATGATCACTTCCGGCGGGACAAAGGCTCCTGCAAACGGGTCGTTTTTTGGTGCGGGTGAATCGGCTGCGAGCAGCGGACAGACGCAGAGCAGAAGGGAGGTGAGGAGGGTGCGTTTCATGGTGTGGGATGGTTAGAATGTGGAAGAAAGGAAATCAGAGGAGGGCAGCATGGAGGCCGTGGGAGACATCCACTCCGGCAGCGGATCCAGCGATGGCTCCGGCATATGGGCGATGGCGCTTTCCGTGGTGGCAAACACTTCCGTCAGCTCCGGCTGCGGACGCGCGGGCCTGCGTGAAAAAATTAGCAGACCGAACACACACGCTGCCGCCGCGGCAAGCGGACGCCAGACTTGCCAGCGCACAATCCGCGGAGGTTCCGCCCGTTCGCTCTCTGCCAGCCCGCCCAGCGCCACATCGAGATTGGCGTAATCTAGCAGCAGGGCGCGCAATGTGGCATCTGCCTTCAGTGCAGCTTGCAGCGCTTCGGATTCTTCCGCCGTGGTGTGTCCGGCGAGGTGTCGCTGGATGAGTTCATGCATGTCCGTTCTCATGTGAGTTCCTCCTGGTTCAGGGTGCGCCTTACGCACTCCAGCAGCACCTGCCGGATTCGTTGCAGCAGTTTATAAAGAGACATGGGCGTTTGGCCGCGCTGAGCCGCCAGCTCATCCATGCGCGTGCCCTTGGTGTAGGCCGCCAGCGCGAGATCCCGCCGCACCGTGGGCAGTTTTTGCAGGCAGGCTGTCAAAGCTTCTCGTTGGGCAAGGTGCCGCTGCTCCATCGCCGCGGACTCGTCCGCCAGCTGGCTCACCAGTTCGTCATCAAAGACATGGCGGTCACGTGCCTTGCTGCGCAGGTGGCGCAGCACCATGTTCCGGGCCACGCCGAAGGCCCAGGGGCGGAACTCATCGGCCCCCGCAAACTTCTGCCACAGGACCACCGCAACCTCCTGCATCACATCCGCGGCTTCCTGCGGTGAGGGCAGCAGCGAGCGGACAAACGTGCGCAGCGCCGCCTCATTCGCCGCAAAAAGGCGGAGAAACTGGCTGTGCTGGACGTCATCAACGGGTGTCGGCATAAACAGGCGGGTGTCTGCCAGATCGTCGTCAGCCGTTGCAGCATTTGCCCTTCTTTTTTATCAACCCCACAAAAAAGCGGGCGCCCGTTCAGGACGCCCGCTTCGGAATTCAAAACCGCCACATTCAAATCAAGGCAGAACCTTCACGGCGATGTCCTTGTAAAACGTAGTGCTCTTCGGGTCGTGGCCCTGAATGGCAAAGGTGCCGGCGCTCAGCTTGCGGCCGGGCATATTTTTGAGTTCTTTGGCAGGATCCCATCCTTCTGGCTCCATGAACTCCACTGTCACCTTGCCGTTGACGGCGATGGTGATCTTCTTGCCTTCGACCTTGATGTCGTAGTCAAACCATTCGCCGTCCGTGCTCGGAGCCAGCGGCACTTTGATGTGCTTGCCGCCTTCGGGTTCCTTCTGTCCTTCCAGCAGGGCCAGAATGTTGATCACCCCGTAGAGGCTGCCTGTCTTTTTCGGGTCGGTGTGCGTGCTGTTTACCTGGCACTCGTAACCAGCGTCCGGCCAGCCCTTGTCCTGGTACTTCGTATGAATGTACACACCGCTGTTGGAGCCGGGAGTGGTCTTGACCTTGAGCTTCAGCTCGAAGTTCTTGAAGCTGGCATTGCCATCAGCTCCCATGTAAAAGAGGTGGGCGCGTCCGCCGCTGACCTTGAGCTCCCCGTTTTCCACCGTGAACACTCCGGGAACTTCCTCGTTGGATTTCCAGCCGGAGAGATCCTTGCCGTTGAACAGGGTGGTCCAGCCTTCTTCAGCCTGGGCGGAGGTGAGTGCGAGCGCCGCGAGGGCGGTGAGTGTGAGTTGTTTGAGCATAGAGGGAGCAGGTTACGGAATTACAGAAGCAAGTTTCGCTAAAAAATCAGCATCGTGAGGACAGCAGGGTCAGCTGGCCTTCCGGGCCTTTTTCGAGGCGGGAGCGGTGTTGAGCTGGCTGTCTACCGCAGCCTTTTTCACTGCGGGAGCGCTGAGACTGCTCTGCAGCGACTCCGGACTCACTCCGAGGAACTTGGCGGTGCGTTCGGCGTCTTCTCCGAAGTGGCGGTAGGCCAGGCGGGAAAGCTCGCGCTCCACCCAGGGCAGCAGTTCGATGTCCGGACTTCTCTCGGCCACGCTTACGAGCATGCTCAGCGCATCGCGCATGCGGGTGACCGTGCTGGAGGGGTCCATGTGGCGCGCGCCTTTGCTGCCCAGTGGGATGTCCGAAGGCAGAAGGACGTCTGAATTGCAGAGGGCGCAGGCGCGCTGGATCGTGTTTTCCAGCTCGCGCACGTTGCCGGGCCAGTCATAGGCGTCCAGCATGTCCAGCGCGTCATCCGTGAAGCGCATCTGCGGCCCGCGGCGGCGGGCGGACAGGCGGTGCAGGAAAAACTCGGCCAGCAGCCGCACGTCCTCGCGGCGCTCACGCAGCGGCGGGATGTGGATGCGCACCACGTTCAGGCGGTAGAACAAATCCTCGCGGAAATTGCCCTTCGCCACTTCCTCTTCGAGGTTCTTGTTGGTGGCGGCGAGCACGCGCACGTCCGTCTTCAGCGTCTGGTTGCTGCCCACCCGGGAGTACTGGCCTTCCTGCAGCACGCGCAGCAGCTTGCTCTGCACCGCCAGCGGCATGTCGCCGATTTCGTCCAGGAAAAGCGTGCCGCCGTCGCACTGTTCGAAGCGGCCCACACGCTGGTTCACCGCACCGGTGAAGGAGCCTTTTTCGTGGCCGAAAATTTCACTTTCCAGCAGGTTGTCCGGAATGGCCGTCACGTTGATGGCCACAAACTCCTTCTGCGTACGCGGGCTGAATTTATGGATCGCCCCGGCCACCAGCTCCTTGCCGCAGCCGCTTTCTCCCGTGATCATCACCGGCGCGTCAGAGCGTGACACGCGGCCGATCAGCTTGAAAACCTCCTGCATCGGCGCCGAGCGGCCGATGATCGTCTCTTGAATCGACTCGGTGGGCACTTCCGCCGCTTGCGCACGGGTGACCTTCCGTGCTTCGATGGAGGTCAGCGCGCTTTCCACCACGGTGCGCAGCTCATAGGGCAGGCGTTCTTTTCCCAGCACATCGTAGGCTCCCAGGCGCATGGCCTCGATCACGTGGCTGGTGGTGGCCGTGCCGCTGAAAAGGATGACCATGGACTGCGGATCCGTCTGGCGCAGCCGCTTCAGCAGTTCGATCCCCGTGGTGCCGTTCAGGCGCACTTCGGAGAGCAGCAGGTCCGCACGTCTTTTGACGTAAGAGGCCAGGGCGTCTTCGCCCCGCTCAAAGGTGCTGATGGAAACGCCGGGCGCTTTCAGATGGGCGGCGGCCCATGCGAGGAAGTCGGCATCTGGATCCACGATGATCAGGTGGGTATCCGGGTTATCTGGCATTAGGATCGTTTGTCGTGGGTTGGGACTGCGTTATCGCAGCAATGGGAGGGGAGGTCAACATCTGTCATACGCCGCCGAAGCGGCGGTGGCGCTGGTGGAAGGCGCGGATGGCGGTTTTCAGATCCTCTTTGGAGAAGTCCGGCCAGAGCTTTTCGGTGATGTAAAACTCCGTGTAGCTAACCTGCCAGAGCAGAAAATTCGACAGCCGCATTTCACCGGAGGTGCGGATCAGCAAGTCAGGATCGGGATAGTACCGCGTGTAGAGGTGTTTTCCGAACATCTCCACATCAATCATGGCCTTGTCCAGGTGGCCGCTCTCCACACTCTGCAGCAGGCTCTTCACGCCGTCGATGATCTCCTCCCGGCCCCCGTAGCTCAGCGCCAGGATCAGCGTCAGCCCGGTGTTTTGGGAGGTCGCCTCGATGCAGCGGTGCAGCTCGTTCTGGCAGGACTGCGGCAGGTCATGCAGTCGGCCGATGGCCTGCAGCCGCACATTTTGCTTCATCATCAGCGGCAGTTCGCCGCGCAGGAAAATCTCCAGCAGCTTCATCAGCGCCTCGACTTCGCGCTTCGGGCGCTTCCAGTTTTCAGACGAAAATGCGTAAAGCGTCAGGAATTCCACGCCGATCTCACTGCCGCACTCCACCACCCGGCGCACAGTTTCCGCGCCGGCCCGGTGTCCCTCCGTGCGCGGCAGCCCGCGCTCCTTCGCCCAACGTCCGTTGCCGTCCATGATCATGGCGATATGGCGGGGGATGGGTTTCAGATCATCGTTGGGGCGACTCATGCGAAGGGAAAATCTACCGCATGCTGCACTCTGCGCCAGAAAGTTCTGCGCTCGTACGACGGATGTGGCGGATTGCTGCAATCATGTCGCGCAAAGATGCTGCATGTGCGTTAAGTTTTTTGTGCACGATGAATTCCGCGACCACCGCCAGTCTGATCTGCCCGGCCTGCGGCCAGGCCTTTCTCTCCATGCAGCACAGCATGGAGGGCGTGGCGCAGTGTCCTCACTGTGCGTACAGCGCGCCGCGCGGCTCCTTCGGCACGCAGGCCCAGGTGGCCGGAGTGGCGCAGGTGCGGCGCCGTGTCTCGCAGACCCAGCCTTTGCAGGGCATGCAGCCTCCGGTGATTCAGCCGCAGGCACCTTCCACCTTTTCACCACCTGCGGCAGCCTGGCCCGGCATGCAGTCTCCCGGGGCTCAGCCGCCCGCCCCTGCTTTCGTGCGGCCTCCCCTGCATTTCTCCCAGGCGCTCGTGCCCACGGGCGCGCCTCCTCCGTCGCCGGAGGCATTCGTCACACCGCCCCACCTGCGCGGTTCTCCCTGGCGCAGTGCCTTCATCATTCTGGCCTTTGCGGTCGTGTGCGGTGGTGCACTCTGGCTTTGGTGGGACAGCGCCAGCGCTGCCACTGGCACTCCGGCGCACGGCACCGCCCAGGCCTCCCTTGCGGTGCCCGCACCACAGGCGCAGCTGCCTCCGCAGCCCCAGATCGCCCGTGCGGTGATTCCCGAGCCTGACATGTCCGTCTTTTCCGCGGACGCCAAAGCTCTTGTCACGGAGTTGTTTGCAGCGGACACACCCGAACGCCGGGCGGCCTGCATTCACGAAGCGGGAAAACACCGTGACGAAATCGAAGCGCTGCTGGGTCCGGCTGCCACGCCCAAAGTCGAGTCCCGGCTGCTCTCTCCCATCCCCGGAATGCCGCTCACGCTGCCCGGCGCCCAGCCCGTCCCGCTGTTCAAACTGGTCACGTCCGCCTGTCCCACGGGAGCTTTGCTCCGTCTCGAAACAGGCGCCGATGGCAGACGCCGCATCAGCTGGCCGCTGCTGTTCGAGACCCACTCTGCCGCTCTGGCGGGTTTTCTCAATCGCTCCTCTGCGGATCCCGCCTGGTTTCACATGGGTTTGCGCCCCACTCATGGCCTGGACATCGCCTCCGAGCTGCGCTCCAAATACCTCACCTTTGACGTGCAGGTCTCCGCCGGCGGCGTACCGCATTACGTCGCCTGCGTCGAGCGCGACTCGCCGCTGGGCCGTTTCATGGACCGTGAAACCGAATGGGGAAAGGCGTATCTCGCCCGCTTGCTGGTGCGCAGACTCGAAGTCAAAGCTGACGCGCCCTGCCTGCTGGTGATCGACTGTGAAGGTGCGCAGGAGCGCTGAAGAGACACAGGCGTTTCACCTGTGTCCCTTGTCCCGCTTTTGGCACGGCGTCCTCACTGTTACTTATCCCGCGGCGGCTCATTCGAGCGCTTCTCATCCTCGCGGGCGAGTTCCTCCAGCGTCATCTCCCGTGGCGGTGCGTCCGCCGCATCTTCCTCGGGCATCTTGGAGCTTTGGTCCTCTCCCAGGTCCTCCTCCTCGGCGTGCTCGACTTCAGGTGGCGGCGCGGACGGCTTGGCGGCAGGCGCCTTGTAGTCGTCGTCACTGTCATCGTCATCATCGTCGCCGGAAGACCACGGATTGTAGTTCTCGTTGTCCCAATCGTCCGGACCCTGCTCCTCGATTTCCTTCGCATCCTTGTCGATTTCCGCGTAGTACTCAGGGTAGGCCGCGCGGTCCTTCTTCTCCATGAAGTAGGCCAGCCAGATGCAGGTCTCATAAAGCAGGTACAGCGGCGCGGCCAGCACCAGCATGGTGAACGGATCCGGCGTCGGCGTCACGATGGCGGAGAAAATCGCGATGGCCACGATCGCATACGAGCGCGTCGAGTTCATCAGCTTGAAGTTCAGGAAATCCAGCTTCACCAGCACCATCACAATCACCGGCAGTTCAAATGCCACGCCAAACAGCAGGATGAAACGCGTGGCGAACTTCACGTAGTCCGCCAGCCTCCATCCATTCAGCAGCCCCAGGTCGTTGTTGAAGGTGTAGAAAAACTCCAGCGCCTTTGGCAGCACGACATAAAAAGCAAAGCACGAGCCGATCAGGAACAAGCCCGCCCCGAGTCCGATGGCCGGAAAGATGGCCTTCTTCTCCGCCGGTTTCAGGCCTGGCAGGACGAACTGCAGCAGGAAAAACAGCAGCAGCGGAAACGACAGCATCACCCCCGCGATCAGCGCCAGGTTCATTACCATCATGAAGCCCTCCTGCGGCGTCAGGATCTGCAGCATGTTCTTGAGATCCTGCTCCGATTTGACCACCCCGGTCCACCACAGCGGCAGTTTGATGATCGCAAACAGCTTGTCGTAAAAGGTGAAGGTGATGATCGAGGACACCAGCAGTGTCGTGACCATGCGCACGATCATTTTGCGCAGGTCTTCGAGGTGATCGAGGAAGGGTTTTTCCTCGTCGCCTTTGCCGCCAAGATTCATGGCGACTTTTTCTCGAACTTTAAAGACTTTTTGAAGAAGGCCGGACCACATGGGAATGAGAAGGGTAGGGGATTGCGGGTGCGTAGGACTACGGCAGTCCTTGGGCCGCGATCCGTGCGAATAGTGCCAGCGTCAGGGCGTTGGTGATCGCATTGGCAGCAATCATCCCCCGCAGTTCTCCCGCGCTCACATACCGCACGTCGCTGATGTGTTCGCTTCCATCCGGTTCCGGACGGCTGACGACACACACGGGCTTCGCCGTAAACAAATAAACGATCTCGTCGGTAAAACCTTGCGAAGGAAAAAACCAGCCCAGCGATTGCAGTGTCCCGAGATCCGGATGCAGCGCGCAGCCGCACTCCTCACGCAGTTCATTTTGAATCGTATAGATGAGCGACTCCCGCGTCACTTCGGTGTCGATCTGCCCGGCAGGAAATTCCCACAAGGTCTGCATCACCGGCAGGCGCTCCTGGTGCACCATCACAAACCGTCCGTCCTCCAGCACCGGGGCGATCGCCACCGCGGCCTTGCGCTTCACCACCATCCACGGCACTTCCCTTTTGCGGCTAGGAGTCGTGAAATAGGCCTTTTCCACCCCCACATGCGGGTTGGCAAACAGCACCTCGCTGCGGGTTTTCTCCCAGCCGTCTTCGGCTCCAGGTTTGTAGAGTTCAAAATCCGGGATCTGCATGCCTGTCACGCTGGGGTCAAAGCTTTGCGCCAGCGGGCCAGCTGCGCTTTTACATTCTGCGGCGACGGTGCCCCGATGCCCTTGCGTGCCACCATCGCGGTCTCCAGATTCAGGCAGGCCGTCACATCTGCCTCAAAGGCCGTCGAAAAGCGCTGAAATTCCTCCAGCTTCATGTCTCCAAACGCACGCTGCTGTTCGATCGAGTAGGCCACCAGTTTGCCGATCACTTCATGCGCCTGCCGGAACGGCACGCCATGGTTCACCAGATAGTCCGCCAGATCCGTCGCCAGCAGCATCGGGTCGCTCGCGGCCGCGGTCGTCTTGGCACGGTTCACATCCATGCCGGTGATCATCTCAGTGAAGACCTGCAGCGCCACGTCGATCGTGTCGATCGAGTCAAACAGCGGCTCCTTGTCCTCTTGCAGGTCTCGGTTGTACGTCATCGGCAGCCCCTTCAAAAGGGTCAAAATGCTCATCAGGTTGCCAATCAGTCGCGCCGACTTGCCACGCGTCAGTTCCGCCACATCTGGATTCTTTTTCTGCGGCATCAGTGACGAGCCCGTTGTGTGCGCATCGCTCAAAGTCACAAAGCCAAACTCCGCGCTCGCCCACAAGATCACGTCCTCGCTCAGGCGGGAGAGATGCACACCGAGCAGCGAAATCGCAAACAGCAGCTCAGCCACAAAATCACGGTCGCTCACCGCATCCATCGAGTTCTGGGTTACGCCGTCAAACTGCAGCTGCTGCGCCACAAATTCACGGTCCAGGATGATCGTGCTGCCAGCCAGCGCGCCCGATCCCAGTGGCATCACATTGAGGCGCTTGCGGCAGTCCGCCAAACGGGCGGCATCCCGGTCCAGCATTTCCACATACGCCAGCAGATGGTGGGCAAACAGCACCGGCTGCCCGCGCTGCAGGTGCGTGTAGCCCGGCATCACCGTTTCGCCCCCGCGCTCCGCGCATTCGATCAGCGCCGCCTGCATGGCTTTGACGAGGTCAGTGATCCGACCGATTTCAGCACCGCAGTACAGCCGCACATCCGTCGCCACCTGGTCATTCCGGCTCCGCGCCGTGTGCAGCTTCGCTCCCGCGGGGCCGATGCGCTTGGTCAGCTCCGACTCGATGTTCATGTGCACATCTTCCAGCGACTCTTTGAACTCAAAGTTCCCCGCTTCGATCTCCGCACGAATGGCCAGCAACCCCGTTTCGATCTGCTGCTGCTCCTCAGCGGTCAAAATGCCCGCCTTCAGCAGCCCCTTGGAATGCGCAATCGATCCGGCGATGTCATGGGCGAACAAACGCCAGTCAAACGACACGGATTCTCCGTAGCGCTGCACGAGAGCGCTGGTTTCCTGAGCAAAGCGGCCTTTCCACATAAATTTTCGAGGGCGCGCAGACTAGCGGCTTTCACCACCGGCGCAACCACCACGGCGGCAGATCCAAAAGCAATTGGCAGCCGGGTCCCGCGCAAAATCCGCTCAAAGTCCCCATTTGCCAGAATCGCAGTTCTTGTTATTTTCGTCTCATGTTCTGCGACAGAGTCTCAGTTGCAGGACCGTATCCCTACCATGCCCGCCGCCACTCTTGCTGATCTTCCTATTGGCACCGATGCCATCGTCCAGGCCATGCCTACCGGGCGGTCAGGTCTTACCCGGCTGCGGGAAATGGGCATTGTCCCGGGCACCCGCGTGCGTGTCACGCGCCGTGCCCCCCTGGGAGAACCCATCGAAATCTGCGTGCGCGGCTCCCATCTTTCCATGCGCAATCATGAGGCGGCTTTCATCGCCATCTCCCCTGCAGTCGCATGAGCCAGGCCGCGTCTGAACCGCCACTCATCGCCATCGTGGGAAACCCGAACTCCGGGAAGACCACGCTCTTCAATCTGCTCACGGGCCTGAAGCAAAAGGTGGCCAACTACCCAGGCGTCACAGTCGAAAAAAAGATCGGCGAGTGCTATAGCCAGCATGGCAAAAAGCTGCGCCTCATCGATCTGCCTGGCGCTTACAGTCTGAACGCCCGCTCCCCGGATGAAGCTGTCCTGCGCGATGTGCTCCTCGGCCGCAGGGCGGACACCCCGCGCCCGGACCGCGTGGTCTGTGTGGTGGATTCCGCCAATCTGGAGCGCAATCTCTACATGGTCAGCCAGGTGCTCGAGCTCGGCCTGCCCACGATCTTGGTGCTGAACATGATCGATGTGGCCGTGCAGCGCGAGTGGCGCATCGATGCGGCCAAATTGTCCGAACTCCTCGGCGTCGTCGTCGTTCAGACCCAGGCTGTCTCGGGTCAGGGTCTGATCGAGCTCAAGCTCGCCCTCAGCCGCGAAGATATCACCGCCCCGAAGTGGCAGAGCGCTCATCTGCCTGAAGGCGTGCGCGCCGCCTTGGAGCAAAGCCGTGGGCCCCTTTGCCAGACCGGCGCCATCCACAGCCGCGCTTCACTGCTGGAGCCTCTCTACCTTTTGTCCGATCACGATCCGACTCATTACGGCATCGCCGACACCCAGATCAGCCGCATTCAGGAACTTCGCGGCCAGATGGAAAAGAGCTTCCCCGGCTGGGAAGACGAACTCGTGGCCGAGCGCTACCGGAGCATCGAGAAACTGTGTGAGCAGGTCCTGAAACGGCCCGATCAGGAAATCGAGACCATCACCACCAAAATCGACCGCGTCCTGCTCCATCCGGTGCTGGGCTTCGTGAATCTGCTGCTCGTGCTCGGGCTGTTGTTCTTCCTCATTTTCAAAGTGGCCGAAGGTCCCATGGGCTGGATCGAGGCCGGATTCGGTCAACTGGGATCCTGGGTGGAGGGGCTCATGTCCGCCGGAGACCTGCGCGATCTCGTCGTCAATGGCGTCATCCCGGGCGTGAGCGGCGTGGTCATCTTCCTGCCGCAGATCCTCATCCTGTTCTTCTTCATCGGCATCATGGAGGACACCGGCTACATGTCACGCCTCGCCTTCATCATGGACTGGGCCATGAGCAAAGTGGGGCTCAATGGCAAATCCTTCCTGCCCTTCCTCAGCTCCTACGCTTGCGCCATTCCCGGTGTCATGGCCGCACGTACCATCGACAATCCCAAGGACCGGCTCATCACCATCCTTATCGCTCCGCTGGCTTCCTGTTCGGCCCGCCTGCCGGTGTATTCGCTGCTCATTGGTGTGCTGTTTCCCGTACGGGAGGTGGGCGCGCTCACCCAGGCGGGCATCATGCTTGGCCTCTACGCACTAGGGACTTTCGGTGCCTTCCTCTTCGCCTGGGTGTTCAACAAATTCGTCATGAAAGGCTCGGCCAGCCCCATGATCCTGGAAATGCCGTCCTACAAGATGCCGGCGCTCAAATCCATCCTCATGCACGTCTGGCAGCGTGCACGCATGTTCCTCGTCCGCGCCGGCACCATCATCCTCGGCATCTCCATCCTCATTTGGGCCGCATCCACCTTCCCCCGAAGCGCCGAGCAGGCCACCGAGCAGCGCACCTTGGAGCAGCGCATCGAGAAGCTTTCTGAAGCCGAAGACGACGCCTCCAAAACCGAGCTCGACGCACAAAAGGAAAAGCTCAACGCCATCAAATCCCAGAACCTCGAAAACAGCTTCGCCGGGCGCGCGGGCAGGTTCATCGAGCCGGCCATCACCCCTCTGGGCTACGACTGGAAAATCGGCATCGGCCTCATTGGCAGCTTCGCCGCCCGTGAAGTGTTCAATTCCACAATGGGCGTCGTTTACGCCGTCGAAGGTGCGGAGGATGACGTCAATCTGCTGCGCGACAAGCTCGCCGCCGAGCGCCGCCCCGATGGCCGTCCGGTTTACACCCCCCTCGTCTGCATCAGCCTGCTGGTCTTTTACGTCTTCGCCATGCAGTGCGTCAGCACCATCGCCATCGTCAAGCGTGAGACGGGAAGCTGGAAATGGGCGCTTTTTCAGCTCGGATACATGACGGGCACGGCGTATGTACTGAGTCTGCTGGTCTTCCAGATCGGCAGCGCCTTCGGCTACTAACCCCTCCTTTTATGAACCAAGACTGGCAGTCCATTGCAGCGATCGCAGTCGTGATCGTCACTCTGGTGCTTTTCATCGTCCGCTCCGCCAGGCGCCGCAAGAAACCCGGCTGCGGTGGCGGTTGCGGCTGTGGGAAATGAGGCGCAGTATGCGCCCCTCCCATGATAGCGATCGATCTTTGCACCTTTGATACCAAGGCGGATGTCAAATCACCCGCGGCCTATGCAGCGGTCGTGGTGGACTGCGTGGAAGCCTCCTGGAACAACGGCGCGGACCTCGTGTTGCTCCCTGAATTCGCCTGGGTGGGCCTCGTGCCGCTGGTCGAGCCCCGCACCCTCCAGCGCGCCGCTGAAGTTTTCTGGAACGAAGTGCTCCCGGCGTTGAAATCCCTCCTCACGCGTCCTGGCAAAGCCGTCGTGCTCGGCACCGTGCCGTTTTGGGACGCCGAACGTCAGGAACTCCGCAACCGCGCGCCCATTCTGCTGGAAGATCGCGTCCTGCATCAGGACAAGCTGCACCTCACCCCTTGGGAGTCCGATTTCTCCCCTGGCACCGAGCTGCACCTTTGGGAATTTGCCGGCCTGCGTTTTGCCGTGGTGATCTGCCTGGACATCGAAATTCCAGAAATCAGCGTACGTCTTCGCGGTTCCGGGGTGGACATGCTGCTGGTCCCCAGCGCTACGGAAACAGTGCTTGGCGTCGAGCGCGTGGGACGCTGTGCCTCCGCGCGCGCTGTAGAGCTGGGCTGTGCCGTCGGCGTCTGCCACCTCACCGGCAGAACCGAGGTCGAACTCATCGATGTCAATGTAGGCCGCACCGGTGTTTACTGGCCTTCTCAGATGTCCTTCCGCGATGCTCCGCGCTGGCAGGAGAGCAGCATCATTGAGGAAGGCATTCACAAGCAGCGGCTCATGATCGATCGCAAACATCTGCAGGTCATGCGCCGGATGCCGCTGGAGACCAATCCGTCCCTGCTGAAAAACATGCCCTCCTTCGAGCTGGTGCGGGATGATCCCGGTCAGGAATCAGGCCTTGGCTTTCGTCTTATGTGAGGCCTGACCTGCCACCTTGGTGAAAGCCTTGGACTTGGAGCTCTTGGATCTGGAGGCGGGCTTTTCACGCTCCGGGACGGACTTTCCTTTGGCCTTGGCCTCATTCTCTTCCGCACGCTTCTTCTCAGCATCCGAACCGGGGATGCGTGCCAATTCGATCGGCTGGGCGGCCAGCGTGGCCGGCGCATTCAGAGCAGGAGAGCCGTCAGCATCATCCGTGGCGGCCATGGCCTTCTCCTTTTCACCAGCCGGCAGTCCGCCTTTGGTGATCACCACTTTCGCACCGATGTTCACATTGTTGAACAAATCCACCACATCCGTCATTCCCATGCGCACGCAGCCATAGCTGGCAGGTTTGCCCAGCCGGTTTTCTTCCGGGGTGCCGTGGATGTAAATGAAACGGTTGAACGCGTTTTTATTGGTCGTCTCCATGCCACGCAGCCAGAGAATGCGTGAAACGATGGGATCGCGGCCTGGAGCGTTGGGCTTCAGCACCTCGCCATTCCAGCGGCGGCTTTTCAGGACAGCACCTGCGGGCAGGCCCTGGCCGATCTTGGCGATGACTTCATGCTGACCCAGCGGCGTGCGATTGCTGCCCTGCTGGTCGCCAAGTCCAAACTTGGAGGTCGAAATGACGTACTGCTTGGTCAGCTTGCCGTCGCTGTAGATGCCAAGCTTCTGATCCTTCACGCTCACGACCACGTCTCCTTTAGGCGCTGTGCCGGTGCACTGGCTGAGCACTCCTGCCAGCAGTACGCCCCCGAAAGTCTTGAACAAGACTTCAGTGAATCGGGAATTTTGAGAAGTCCGGCTAAAAAGCGGCATGGGCCAGAAGAATGATATAAGCTAAGATGTTCGCAACCCTAAATTATTACTGTTATCAACGTTGCCAGCGTCACCGGTGTTTCGCAAGACCCGTGCCATTTGAGCGATTGATCCTTTTCTTGAGACGTTACTTATCACCCTTTTATTCAGCATTCAACCCCCGCAATCATGGACGAACCGCCCCTTCATATCCGCCCCTACCGAGACGAAGATTTGCCGCAATTGCGCAAGATCACGGTGGAATCCTTCGGCAGCGTCGCCCTGGAGCAGATGCTTGAGCAGAAATACGGCCTCTGGAACGAGCGAGACTGGAAGGTCCGCAAGGCCAGCCACATCGACGACGACGTGGCCCAGTGCCCGGAGGGCTGCTTTGTCGCCGAACGTGGCGGCGAGATTCTGGGCTACATCACCACCCGCCTGGATCGGGTGAACCAGCGCGGCCGCATTCCCAATCTGGCCGTGGTCGAAAGTGCCCGCGGTCTGGGCCTCGGCCGCCGCATGATCCAGCACGTTCTCGACTACATGAGGGACGAGGGGATGAAGCTCGCGCAGATCGAAACCATGGCCTCCAACGCCATCGGCCAGCACCTCTACCCCAGCTGTGGTTTTGAGGAAGTCGCCCGTCAGGTGCACTATGCCATGAGGCTGTGACCCCGTCAGTCGGATGTCTGCGGGTTTGCATTGTCCTCCAATCTGGCCGATAGACCCCGTCTCTTACTAGAAAACGCTTGTGACCACCCCACGCAGACCCGAACACGCCCCCAAGAAACCCTCCCTTTTCAGCCGCTTGAAAGACGGGCTGAAACGCGTCATCGGCAGAGGCAAGAAGAAGCCGGCAGCCCATGCGCCTGCCAAAGAACATGCCAAGGAACACGCGAAGGAGCATTCAAAAGACCACCACCCGGCCACCATTCACGCCCACAAGCGCCCGCATGAGGAAAAGCCCCGCGAGCACGCCCCGCGCGCTCCACGTGAAGGCGGACGCCCGCCCCGCGAACGCGGTGAACGCTCCGAGCGTGATGGCCGCCGCGGCCCGCCCCGGGGTCGTGAGCGCGATCGCGATGGCCGTCCGCCACGTGGCCCCCGCGAGGACAAGCCCGAGCGCGTCAATCACGCTCCGGTAGCGCCGCCTGCCCCCCCGCCAGTTCCCGAAGGTCCCTACCCGGAAGCCTTCGAAGTCCTGGGTCTCTCTCCGGCTGTGCTGGCCGCCATTCGTGAGACCGGCTACACCAAGCCCACCACCATTCAGGAGAAGTCCATCCCCATCATCCTGACCGGAAGGGACGTCGTCGGTGCCTCCCAGACCGGCACTGGCAAAACCGCCGCTTTCGCCCTCCCCACCCTCACCCGCATGGGCGCTCCCGGAAAGTTCCGCGTCCTCGTGCTTGAACCCGTCCGCGAACTCGCCGCGCAGGTGGTCGAGCAGTTTGAAAAATACGGCAAGCACACCGGTCTCCGCGTTCTTCTCGTCCACGGCGGTGTCGGCTACGACAAGCAGCGCAAAGGCTTGCAGGAAGGCGTCGATATCGTCGTCGCCACCCCCGGCCGTCTCCTCGATTTCATGCAGGAAGGCATTGCTGATCTGCGTGGCGTTGAAGTCCTCATCCTCGATGAAGTCGATCGCATGCTCGACATGGGCTTCCTCCCTGACGTGCGCCGCATCGTCGAAAAAACTCCGCCTGCCCGCCAGACCCTCTTCTTCTCGGCCACCATGCCGCCGCAGATCAAGAGCCTCGCCGATTTCGCCCTCAAGGATCCTGAAAGCGTCGAAGTCGGCATCCGCTTCTCCGCCGCCGAAACGGTCAGCCACTACATGTATCCCGTGGCCAGCGATCAGCGCATGGAGCTTCTGCTCGCCATCCTGAAGCAGACCCATTTCGAGAGCGTCATGATCTTCACCCGCACCAAGGTGCAGGCGGACCAGATCTACTCCGCTCTCAATCAGCTCAACGAATACAAGGTCGCCGTCATGCACTCAGACATCGGCCAGCGTGATCGTGAACGCGCCCTCCAGGGCTTCCGCAATGGGGAGTTCGAGATCATCGTCGCCACGGACCTCGCCGCCCGCGGTCTGGATGTCAGCGGTGTCACGCACGTCATCAACTACATGGTTCCTGAACATTCGGAAGACTACGTGCACCGCATCGGCCGCACCGGTCGCGCGCAGAAGGAGGGGGATGCCTTCACCCTCTTCGCCGCAGACGAACTCATGAACGTGGCTTCCATCGAGCGCCTCATCAGCCAGAAAATCGAGCGTCGGAAGCTCGAGGGCTTTAACTACAAATACACCACCGCCCTCGACGACGAAGACCGCGCCCGCGCCATCCTCACCGGCCGGAAAAAGAAGAAGCGGCGGTAAAGCGCATCATGGCCCATGCTTTGAGCCGCTCGTAATGGAGTGATGGCGGCGCGGAATCGGCCCTGCGCATGAAAGGCGCGGTCAGCATCTGCTGCACACTGCCCCGCACCCCCAGCCAGGTCACGCGCAGCCGGTAGCGGCGGGAAAACTGAAACACGAGCCGCGCAAACTCAAACGTGCGGTCATGTCCGCTGCGCTCGTAGCCAAATCGCAGTTTCATGCGTTTGCAGATCTGCCCCCGCTGCAGCTGTTCGATGGCCCAGGCATAGTCTTCCGCCGTCACCAGGCTTTCATCGAACGGGATGCTCACCCACGCCTTGCGTCGCAGCATGCCCATGCTGTTGCTGTAGATGGAGCCAAACTTGAGTCCCTTGGCCCACAGCTCGTCCCAGGTGATGGAGTCGCTGTAAAACGGATCATCGTCCCACTTTGCGCTGACACAGGCCACGCGCGGGTCTGCAAAGGCCCCCAGCATGCGCTCAACGGCATCGGGTTCCTCCAGCGTGGTGTGGGAGCTCAGCACCAGCACCAGGTCCGTGTGCAGATGCCTGAGCCCATGATTCAGCACCCGGGCATGATGGTAGGGTTGCGTCCAGGCGATGACCCTGCCTCCCGCCTGTTTGATCAAGGCGGGCGAATCATCCGTGCTGCCTGTGTCCACCCCTAGGATAAAAAGTGGCTGGATCGTCTGCTCGCGCAGCCGTTGCAGTACCGTTGGCAGAGTGGCGGCGGAGTTCTTGAAGCGGATCAGGACACCGATGGTGGGACGGTTCATAAAGAGTGAAGGGGAGATTGAGGACCCAGCCAGGTTTTCCAGTCCAGCTGGCTTGATTGCACGGGCTGCAGCACGACCAGCACGGGCTCCTCACCCGAATGACCGCGTGTCATCCTGCGCAGGGATGATTGCAAAAAGTACTTCATCGCGGAGGCATGCCGTTCCGTGGGAGTGGACCACCAGTATACCGTCTCCAGTTCGCGGTCGTCGCGGCGCAGGCGCATGCGCCGCATCTCACCACCGGCAGGGTGGGGCACCACGCTTTCCTCGAGCACCTCCCACCTGGCGCTGCGGAAGCACAGGCGTGGATCATGCACCGCGTGGCGGTCACGCGTGCCGTCCAGGCAGACGAGCTGCGCCTGCTCGCCCTGAAGCACGCATAGCTTCTTCAGCACATGGATGTTGTGGTACACCTGCTTCTCCGCAGCGGACAGCGGCAGGTCGGTGCTGCGAAATCCTGCCGCATTGAGCTGCAGCGCCGCCATTCGCGCTTTCGCGTCGTTCAATGCATCTGATCCGCCACACACACTCAGCAGCAGTGCGCCGATGAGCAGGAGCATCACCAGTTTACCTGACTTCCCCGCCTTCATGCGGCGGCCCTCCTGCCCATGAACCAAGGCCAGCTCGCGATTATCGCGATCAGCAGCCGGATGCAGATCACCTGCATGCTGGAGCAGCCGTTGAGCATCCAGCCCAGCGCCGAGGTCCAGCTCACAAATCCGGCGAACCACCAGAGCCTTTCCCATCCTGCTCGGGTGCAGGCGCCCACCGCCGTTGCAAACGCGGCGGCATGCAGCACGGAAAGGTCGCCCACCGTGCCTGCGATGCTCATGCACAGGGAAATCGCCAGCCATGAAATTTCTCCGCCGGCTCGGATCGCTCCTCCCGCCAGCGGTGTCAGCACCCAGCACGCAAAGGCTGCCCAGCTCAGCTGGTCGTAGGGAGAATTGAACCAGGCTGTCCCCAGCGCGCGTGCTTTCCAGAACGTGAAGGCTAGGACAGCGAAGGTGAGAATTCGGCTCGCGTGTTTCATAGGCAGGAGTTGCGGGGTTTTTCCGGCAGCCAGTCGAGTGCGGTGCTGCTCAGCCCGAAGACAATCAGCACGATCGTCCAGCCAATCATTTCATGAGCCGTGCCCGCCACCATTTCCGGAGACGTATGCAGGCCAAGCATGCTGATGGTGATGATGCGCAGCGTGTTGGTCAGCCAGGCAATGGCTGGCAGTACCGCGAGCCAGAACACCAGGCGGCGCATGTTCTCGCGCAGCCGCAGCCAGCCCAGCACGGCTCCGGCCACCAGCATGGCGTGCAGGCCGTTCATTCCGGCGCAGGCCGGTTCGACGCTGATTTCCTGGCCCTCGACGATGAGGCGTGTGCCCGCCCTCACCACGTCAAATCCAAGCACGTCAAAGCAGCGCTCCGCCACCCACGCGCCGCTGCTGCGGAATGGCATGCTCAGCCAGGACAGGTCTTCGCCCAGCCACGGCAGAGACAGCAAACCCAGTGGCAGCAGTCCGGCACGCTGCCGCCACGCCGCGGGCGTCAGATGCTGCGCCAGCACGATGCCCGTGCAGATTGTCCAGCCGCAGGAAAGCGCCAGCGGCTGGCGATAAAACAGTCCTGGCACCAGCACCACCGCCGCCAGCGCGATCCATCGGCGCGAAAGGTGCCTGCTCTGCCTCTGCAGCCGCCACGGCATCCCCAGCCAGAGGGCTAGCGGAGGTGCCGCCATCGCAACAAGTGCAGCGCTTGCGTCGGCCAGTGCTCCGGCATTGTCGAGCCAGATCAAAAACCAGCCTGAGGCAAGGAGCAGCAGTTTGAGCAGCAGGGGAAACATGGTTATTGCACAGCTGGTTTTGGATTCGTGTCAGTTTTGCCGGTGGTTTTTCCGGCGAGAAGGATCGTGCGCGCCCGCTGTCCCACCGCCCCTTCGGCTTTTTGAAGGCGTTGCACGGCTTCGAGCCCCCGCGCTGCATCACCTGCAAGGAGCTGCAGCTCCGCACAGAGCAGCTGGTTTTCCGGTGCGGCCGGCGCCACCCCTTCGATAAACTTCAGCGCCGCCCCGGGGCCGCGATTGAAGCGCAGGCATTGCGTCATTCCATAGGTGACCCATGCAGGCGGCGTGCGTGCCAGATGCGCCTCAGGCAGCACCTGCAGCGCGGCTTCCCGCCAGCCGCAGGCCATGAGGCAGGCGGACCATGCATACGGGCTTTCCAGCACGGCCTGGCATTCGGAATCTTCCTTCGTCAATGCGGCGTGCAGTTGATCCAGAAACTGATGGCGCGTACGGTTGAGCCGTGTCCGCTGCGAAAACTCTGCCGGCAGCTTTCGCGTCAGCCGCCATTCACAGCAGATCGTCAGCGCCTCGTGCAGATCCGGATCCATCATGCGTGCGGCCGGCTGGCAGACGCGCAGTGCGTCCAGCGCCTCCTGTTCACGATGCTGACGCAGCAGCTGGATCAGCGAAAGCCAGAAGACTTCAGGCCGGTCTCGCACCGTCTGCGGCAGGGTGAATACATCCGTGCCATCGAGCACGGGTTTGGTTTCGATCAGCTCGATCACCGCACTTAGCTGGCTGCGGATGGCCTGGCTCTCCGGCTGCATCTTTTGCCCGTCGATGACACGGCCCCAGAACAACGTCTTCAACCGCATGTAGTCCGGGTGTGGCATCGCCGCTGCCGCGCGTAAAATTTTAAGGGCGGCATCATGCCTGCCATGCCGCAGGTGGAAATCTGCCAGCTGATCCTGCAGCAGCGGATTGAAAGGCTGCGCATCAATTGCGGCCACATATTCCGCCGCCGCTTCCGCCGGACGTCCGGCGGCCTCCAGCATCTGCGCGCGGAAACTGTGGACATCGGCGTCTTCAGGGGCGGCCTCCTTCGCGGAGTTCAGCAGCGCCCAGCTGCCCGGCAGATCACCATCATGCGCCTTGATCATGGCCAGACGGCACAGCCTTGCCGCTTCGTCGCTGCCGGAAAAATGCCGCGCTTCCAGCCACTGCTGCGCTTCATTCCATTCTTGTGCGGCGAGGTGTGCATCCGCCTTGAGCAGCTGCCATTCGGCGGCCTCCGGCAGGTCGCGCATGCCTTCCTCCAGCACCTGGTGGAACACCTCCTTTTTTCCCATGGCAAGATAGCCGCGCGCCACCAGCAGGCTGGCCTGGGAGTGCTCCTTCACCCGCCATGCACCGGCTTCGTAGCGCTTCATCAGCTGCGGCACATGCCGCAGGCCCGCCAGCGCTTCGATCTCGATGCTCATCCACGCAGGGCGTTGCACATCGTTCGGGTGCGCGAGGTAGTTCTGCGCCAGGGGCAGCGCTGCCGCGAAATGCTTTTCCGCCACGGCCGCCTGCGCCTCATGCAGGTGGCGCTGCGCCACCGCCTCACGCACATGGGCACGCCAGTGCGGCAGTACGAATGCTGCTGCGACGGCCAGCAAAAGCACCGTCGCAGCAGCGAGACTGATCCAGAGTTTCCGGTTCATGCTGCAAGAGGTGCATGCATTCCGCTGCGGCGGCGGCTGTTGCTCCAGAACACCATTCCGAGCAGACCCGCAAGGCTCAGCCATGCGGCAGGCTCGGGAGTGGCGATCAGAGATGCCACGTTCGCTGCACCGATTTCCACGGCAAACAGCAGATCATTGAAGTCGCGGTCGCCGCCGCCGAACAGGTCCTCAAAACCGATGATCAGGTAGGGGCTGTTGCTCATCGCAAAAGCCACCACGTGATTGATCTTGTCCGGATTCGCCGTGCCCGTGGTGGAGTAAACGTTCTTTCCCCCGTTCGCGCCGTCCGCGATCAGGAAGAAGTCGAGCGCGGTTCCTGCTTTGAGCGTGTTCAGCTCCACAAAATCGCCGGGCAGCAGCGGAGCGTTCGAAGACCGCTTCGCGCTGTTCTCATTCTCCGTGCTCTTCGGATCCAGATAGGTCACATTGCTTGACGCGTTTGCGAAGATCAGCTCGGGGCGTCCTTCTTTCACACCCACGCCTTCGGTGTTCAAGCCAAGCGAGTTGGCATATCCGGCGCCTTCCCCCAGGAAGTAAACGCGCACGTCAGAATCCGTGGCGAGTTTCAGCTTCGAAGGATCAAGGCGCATGGATCCGTCATCGATCTTTGTCCACTCACCCAGCCTTTCGTTGAGAAGGCTCTGGATGTTTGGCAGGACGCTGGTGCGGAACTCCTTGGCCGAGCTGTCGATGCCCAGGGGCTGGATCAATGCGGCTGCGGAAAGCTTGAACGGATTGCTCGCCTTGTCCTCGCTGGCTTTGATCATTTCCAGCGCTGCAAATGCTGCTTTCAAATCGTTGCCGGAGGTTTCCTTGGCTGCGGCCAGCGCTGCGGCGGAATTTTCCTTGTCGTCAGATTTTTCTTTCTCGTCGGAATCGGCGAATGCCGCGGAGGTAAGTCCGCAGAGGATGAGCATGAGTTTGAGTGTGTGGGATGTGTGTTTCATTGGGCTGTTATTGACTGGCGGGTAAAAAGTAAGCCAGTCCTTTAGTCTCAAAAGGCCCACAGTTGAGGGGGGTGAAACCTGCGGTGCAGAAACCATGTTTCTTCTGCTTGAAGGACCTCATCAAAATCATCTTTGCCCTGCTTCTCTACGGCGGCTTCGCGCCGTTGCTGGGAGTGATGATGGCCTCACGCCGCACCTGGCAGCGCGCCTTGTTTGGCCTCATGATCTTCATGCCCACGCTGCAGCCCGGAAGGTTCACGCTCATGATCGGCAGCATCGAAAAGTATCGCGGCCACACCAAAGGCTACGAGGTTTCCCTCATCGAAGTCTTTGCCATCGCTCTCATCATCGCTGTGGCTCAAAGCCCGCGCGATCCTTCAGCGCCTCCACGCAAAGGACTTCCGCCCGGTGCATGGATCTATGGTTTGTGGACCTTGGTGGGCCTGCTCTCCGTGGCCAATGCATGGGATGGCTCGCTGGCCTGGATGGCATTCTCGCGCTTCGGCAAAGGTCTCCTTATCTTCGTCGCTGCGGCCATGTACCTGCGCGACGAAAAGGACCTGCGTGCCGCTCTGAGCGGTCTCGCCCTCAGCCTCGTGGTTCAGGGATGGATCTGCATGAAAATGCGCTATCTCGAAGGTTACTTTCAAATCAAAGGCTGGTTTGAGCATCAGAACCCCATGTCCATGTGGGCCTACATGACCGCCTGCGTGCTGTTCGCCGCCGCGCTGCACAAAGAGGTGAAAGGCCGTCTGCTCTGGCTTTGTCTGGCAGCATTTGGCGCCGCGGGCCTGTGCGTGCTGCTTTCCGTCTCACGCGCGGCCTTGGCCGCCTATGCCGTCGGTGCGGCCGTAGTTCTGGTCATGGGCTGGCTGCGCGGGCCCGGCATGCGCACTGCGGCCTTTTCTGTCATGGGAATGATCGGTGCCGTGCTCGTCATGATGTTCGCCATGGACTCCCTCAACTCACGCCTCAAGGAGGTCAAGGAGAGCAAGGAAAAGAACGCCGAGGATCTGCGCCCGGTGCTCAACCGCCAGTGCAAGGCCATGCTGAATGACTATCCGCTGCTGGGCATCGGCTGGAACAATTATGGCGTCGCTAACAGCCGTCCTCGCGGCGCGAAATACAGCGCCATTCTGGAGGAGTGGGACGCTGAGCGCGGCTTTGCCATCATCGATGAACTCTACTGGGGCAATCCGCTCACTGAAAGCCTCTACTGGCTGCTCCTCGCGGAAAATGGCTGGCTTGGCTGGCTGTTGTTTCTCCTCTTTGAAGCCATCACCCTTGGGTGCGCCCTGCGCGCCTGGCTCTTTTATGGCAAAAGCCTGATGGGCTACGTGGCCTTCGGCATACTTACCGCGTTGTGCATCTGCTACCTGCACGGGACCGTGGAGCGCATTCTCACGCAGACCAAGAACCTCTCTCACTGGCTCATGCTCGCCGGCATGGTCTCCGGCATGGAAATGAACCGCAGAGCCGCAAAGAAAAAGCTCCGCTGATCAAAAGGCCAGCGCAGGCCCCTGCTGGTTTCGCACGTATTTCAGCACCGCTTCGGTGCGGGACCGCACCTTGAGCTTCTGATAGATTGTCTTCAGGTAGTCGCGCACCGTCTCATAGCTGATGCCCATCTCATAGGCGGCTTCCTTCGCGCTCAGCCCTTTCACAAACAAGCTCAGCAGCTCGTTTTCACGCTGGGTGATGCCCGGCATCCTGGGCTTCGATGCCGACGCCTTGGTTTGAAACGCAGAGATCACCACCCGTGAAATCGCCGGGCTCAGCGGGCCGCCTCCCATCGCCGCGGCGCGCACGGCTTCGAGCAGATGCTCGGGCGGCGCTGTCTTCAGCACATAACCGCACGCACCTGCTTTCAGCGCGGCAAAAACCTGCTGCGGAGTGTCGTCGCCTGTCAGCATCACGAATGCCGTCGCCGGCATGTGAGATTCGAGGATGGCCAGGCATTCCACCCCCGTTCTTCCCGGCAGCTTCATGTCCAGCAGCACCACATCAGGCCGGGATTCCAGCAGCGCAGGCACGGCCTGCTCCACATTGGGGAAGACATCCAGCAGCTCAAATCCACGGTCCACCAGCAGAATCTTTTTCAGGAGAATCTGGAACAACGGATCATCTTCGACGCAGGCGACTCGAATGGATGGGCGTGATAAGTTCATGGCTTGGCTGGGGCTGATGCTGACGCAAAAAGAAGTGTGACTTCGGTACGCTCCGGACGAAACCCGCGCACCGCAAGCCGCCTCGTTTCGAACGGGCCTTTTCGCGCAAGAATGAATCGAGTTTTAGGACTCACTAAACGCGATTCAACACCAATGCGCCGGATTGCTTAGTCGCAGCCTGCTGGCCGCCGCTGCCGAGACGGCGTCTCATGCGCAAGAAGGGCTTTTCGACCCATTCATGCATCATCCACGAGGCTCCCAGTGTCAGCACAAACGCAGCCATCCCGCGCAGCATCATCATCTGTCCATGGCTCACACCCGCCTGTTCCGGCAGCCATTGCTCCACCAGGTCCAGCAGCACGGAATGCGTCAGATAAAATGCATACGAGAGAACTCCCAGCCTGCTGACCCAGCGCCAGTTCAGAAACCGCAGCGGCCATGCGTCTGCATGGCGGATGCATGCTACAAAAACGGGCATCAAAGCAAGCCCCTGCAGCGTGTAGCGCCATGTTTCACGAAATGGCACGCTGCGGATCACAAACGTGGCCAGCAGCACGGCCACACAGCATGGCAGCAGCACCCACAGCCAGTGGCTGCGGCGTATCCGCGTGGCGTCCAGCGCGGGATTTCCCCACACCGCCAGCGCACAGCCAAACAGCATCCCGTCCAGCCTCGTGTCCGTGGCGTGGCAGGTGCGCGGATGATGCGCCGAGCCGGAATGTAAATCGATTCCTGAAAGCTGATGCACCAGCAGCATGCGCCACGCCAGCACCCCGGCACACAGCGTCATCAGCAGCGCAAACTGGTGCCTTCGATCCGGCAGCACACGCCGCATCGCGAGGTAGAAAAACGGGAACACGAGATAGAAATGCTCCTCCACCGCCAGCGACCACAGCACCTCCGTCCCCGGTGGCTGCACCCCCCCGGCGATCTCCCAGTAGTTCGCTCCAAAGAAGGCCTGCGCCGTCAGCGCCTTGCCCTGCAGCCCCCCTGTTAATACTCCGGTCGCTGTGAGCAGCGCGATCACTCCCATGATCAGGTAGAACGGCGGCAGGATGCGCAGTGTGCGCCGCAGAAAAAACTGCCGCAGATTGGCTCCGCCGTTTTTCTCGCACTCCATCCGCAGCAGCGTGGTGATCAGATATCCGCTGAGAAAAAAGAAGACCGTGACCCCGAACAAACCTGGAATCACATGCGAGAGACCGGCATGGCTGAGAAACACGATCAGGATGGCCACCGTCCTAAAGCCATCGAGCGAGGCGATGTGAAACGCCCCGTTGCCTTTTGTTTTAGAATCCATGGCCTGGAACAAGCAGGGATTCGTGATGCGGGCTCATCGCCGGTTCGTGTGCCTCAGAGGAGCTGTCAAAGCCCATCGGAATACCCCAGTCGGGCTTGCTGGCGCGCTGTCCCAGCACCCAGCGATAGACTTCATGAATCTGCACCGCCTTGGCCTCCCACGAGTAATACTTGCGCACATGCGCCTGCGCCATTTCACCTGCGCTGCGCACCTGTGCCGGGTCGTCCTTCAGTTCGGTGAGCAGCTGGCGCAGCCGGTTCACGATGTCCTCACGCGTGGTCATGGGCAGCACATAGCCGGTGCCCGGCGGCACCAGTTCTGGAGGCCCTCCATGATCCAGCACTACGGAGGGAATCCCCAGCGCCATCGCCTCCAGCACCACGCCTCCGCCAAACTCGCGAATGCTCGGAAACACAAACAGATCGCTCTCGCGCAGGCGTGCCCCGAGTTGGGCATGCGGCACCCAGCCTTCCATGCGCACACCCGCGGTGATGTTCTCACTTTGCAGGAGCGCCTCGAGTGTTCCGCGTTCCGGTCCTTCACCGATGATGTCCAGCTCCATCTCACCGCTGCGGATCATAGGAGCTGCGGCGGCGATCAGCATGTCCACTCCCTTCAATGCCACAAGGCGTCCCACAAAGGAAAGCCGCAGTGTTTTGGTCGAGACATCTGGCTTCGGAGTCAGCGGGAACTTCTCCAAATCCACCGCATTCTCGGGAATGAAGACACAGCGTTCGCGAAGGTGGGACGGGATCTCTTTCAAAGTCGTGCGAGATGCCGCGATGATCGCATCAGACGCCTCCCGGGTGCGTTTCAATCCCGAGGAAAAGCGGCAGAGCGCACGCAGTCTCCCTGCGCCATCACGCTCCTGCTTGCGCAGGTCTTCAAAACCATTCGGCCACGGCACTCCTCCGTTCAGCGGCCCCAGCACAAAGGGCACGCCGATCTTCTTCAGCCGCGGAGCGATCCAGCTCGTCGTCGTCGGAGAGAGCGGCAGCAGCCGGTGCACGAGATCAAACTCTCCGCCCCGCAATTGCGCTTCAAAGGTCTGCCACAGCTTGCGCTCAAAGAACGGATAAACAAGGTTCGAAAGCGCCGCATAGAGGCTCCAGCTGAAGCTCCCTTTGCGGCTGAGCTTCGTGGCCAGGCTCCAGGAGAGATGCTGCAGCCGGCGGTTGTTGATCGCGGTGAAGTCGCGGCCCTCCACCAGGCCGGCGCGGAGAAAGTCATCTCGATTGCGCCACTCGGTGACAATGTGGGCGTCCGTTTTTGCGGCGATGGCCCTGGCACAGGACCAGCCGACGAGCGCCGCGCTTGTGAGCGTGGGATTGGCGGCTTCGGCAATGATCAGGGGACGTATGCGGCGTGCTGTGTGCATCATCGTGAAGAGCTTGAGGATCCGATGTTGAGGTTGACGCCAATGGGTGTACCATGGGACGCACCGGCGGCGTTCCCTTCATTGGCCGCCACCAGGCGGGTGAAGGTGTTGACCGCGTCATGCAGAAAGCCACCCGGGGACATGGAGCCGCTTCCGGGGATGTAAACGATGTCTCCAGGCTCCAGCCTCACATTGGTCGCCTTGCCTTGAATGATGTCCTTGGCATTCACCGTGGCGATCTTCGGCTCCGTCAGCGAGCCGCGCACAATCGTCACGTGCGCCAGGTCTGCCTCGGGCCGGATGCCCAGGCCGCGGCCCAGCGCGGTGATCAGGTTCATCTCGTTCATGAACCCCACTGGCCGGGGCTCTGTCACTGCGCCCAGCACATAGACCTCGTTCGTCAAAGCGGAGGGCAGGTAGATGAAGTCATCCGGTTCCAGATAGATGTTTTGCGCCAGGTCTCCTTGGCGGATCAGTTTCTGAAAATCCACCGGCAGCATCTTGCCTCCGCGCATGAGAAAGCTGTGGCTGAGGTCCGCCAGCTCTTCCGTGGTGCCGGTAAAGCGTGAGGTGAAAAGTCCTCCCGCCTGCGTCACCGCATCCAGTACACGCATGGGCCGGTTCAGCGGGTAGATGCCCGGCGCGTTGAGACGGCCCAGCACCCACACCCGCTGGCTGCTCACCTCGCGCAGCGTCAGCGAAACCTGCGGCTGCTTGTAGTAGCGCGTCAGCATCTTCTCCATTTCCTCCCGCAGCTCCTTGGCTGACTTGCCCTTCACATCAATGCCCGGCAGCAGGTCGAAATAAAGCTTGCTGTCCGGTGTCACGAAGGTGTCCGCCCGCGTCCCGGTCTCGCCGATGATTTCGATCTCCACCTTGTCTCCAGGTCCCAGCGCATAAGGTTTCGTGGGCGGCTTCAGCCATTCCGGATGGATCGCCTCCTGCTTTTTCGTCTGGCTGAATTCAGCGCTGGTGCTCGTGCTGCCAGTGTCCGTTGCACGCGCGTCAAACTTCTTCTGCTCCTTCAGGAGCGCGCATGCATTGAGCAGCGTGAGGCAGCAGACGATCAAGGTGGGAACTTTCATGCGAAAGCTTCTTCCGGCCCCGCTTTCCAAACAATCCCCGCAGCTGCGGGTAAGCAGTCGCTACTTCGCCTGATCGAGAAACTTGATCACCGCCTCGGTGCGGGAACGCACATGCAGCTTCGCATACACCGCCTTGAGATAGTCACGCACCGTGGCGTAGCTGAGCCCCAGATCCTCGGCCACTTCTTTAGGCACCTTGCCCTGTGCCAGCATTTCCAAAATCTGGCTTTCGCGCGGGGTGAGGCCGGGCATGCGTTTGGGCGCTGTTTTGGCAGGGGCTTGAAACGATTGAATGAGCAGCCGCGCGATCTCCTGGCTCAGCGGCGCTCCGCCAGCACTCGCCTGGCGTATGCCTGCGATGATTTCCGCGGGCTTGGAGCTTTTCAGCAGATAGCCGCTCGCGCCGGCACGCAATGCCGCGAAAACCTTCTGCGGCTCGTCGTGGATCGTCAGCACCACAAAGGCTGTGGCGGGCATCCGCGGAGAGAGATGACGGATCAGGTCCATCCCGCACATGTTGGGAAGCTCGAGATCCACCACCACCACATCCGGTCGCGTCTCCAGCAGCGGCTTGGCGGCCTCCTCCGCGCTTTCCCAGGCCCCTGCAAAGGCCAGCTGGCCGCCGGGTTTGCTGACGAGCTTCTTCAAGAACATCCGCAGCGTTGCATCATCCTCGATCACCGCCACCTGCAGTGTGCGGATCGCGGCAGCCGGTGCTTGTGTTTCCAAGGTTGCGATCATGGTTCAAATAAACGGCATGGCTGTTCTGAAGGGCAATTGCGTGTACCTTTATCAGCGCAGTTGCGGAAGTATGGGCTGCTGGATGTAGGGTCCGATGTTGGCGCGCGTCCATCCGGACACCGCTCCCTGCAGGAAGGCGTTCACGGCCATGTGGAGCAGCTCCTCCGCACGGGCCCAGGGCTTGTCCGCCACATACACAATGTCCTTCGGCTCCAGACGGAATCCTTTCGCGCGCGCCGAGAGAATGTCCTCCATGTCCACCACGAAGCGCTCCGGTTTGTCAAACGATCCCCGTACCACCAGCACGCGCCGCGTGTAGGCTTTTGCGGTGAAGCCGCCCGCCTGGGCGATGGCGCTGTGCACGGACGTGTGGGCCAGCAGGCCCTGTGTTCCCTGCATTTTCACATCGCCTAGAACATAGATCTCGTTGGAGTTGGCGGAAGGAAAGTACAGGTAGTCACCCGGCTCGACTTTGGCGTTTTGACTCATGTCTCCATGCAGAAAGAGAGCCTCAAGATTGACTGGCAGGCGGGCCTGCCCGCGCATGACGAAGCTTCTTCCCAGATCCGCCAGCTCCACTGTGTTCTGCTGAAAAAGTCCGGTCTCCAGGCCGCCGGCTTCTGCCACGACTTCCAGAACCGTCAGCGGCCGGTCCAGGTTGATCGCTCCCTTTTTCACCACCTTGCCAAGCACATACACCTTGCGGCTCTGAAAGGTCGAGGGAGTCACCACCACGCGGGCGTTTCGATAGTATCGCCGCAGTTCCGTCGTCAGGCTGTCACGCAGCTGGTCCAGGCTCAGTCCAGCCGCCTGCATCTCGCGTGCCTGCAGGTAGGTAAGCCTGCCATCCGGTCCCACCACCACATCCTTGCGCTGAAGCCCTTCAAAGCCGGGCATGTTGATGTTCACCGCATCGCCAGGGCCAAGCGGAAGGATGTCTTGCGCTTGAAGCGACACAGAGCAGGCGAGCACCAACGCTCCAAAACGTGCCAGCGCTGCGGGTCGCAGTTCTGGCGCCTTGTCCAGCAGGGCCGCCACGAGCTTGCAGCCTGCGTCACGATACATGCGCAGTGTCTCCTGCACCTTTTGCACCAGACTCGTTCCGCTGGAACCCGTCCAGATTAGATTGGGCAGCTGTTCCGCGATGAGCAGGGCCTCCGGCTGTTCCACCGCAGGAAGTTCGACGAGGATGACCGTCCCTTTCAGCGTCCGCCAGTGCGCCATCGCCGCCTGCCATTGCTGTCGTTGTTCGGCATTCCATTGCCATTCTTCTTCCATTCCTATCTGGCAGGGCCGGTCGGAGACTTCACGTACTGTACGCCCGGTGCGCTCCGCCTGCTCCACCGCTTCCGTGAGTTTCAGTGCGTCCTCGTTCCGTTCCCGGGTCACCAGCATGCAGGTCAGACCTCGCTGGATGGCGGCTTCCGCCAGCAGCTTCATCAAACGTGGGGCTGCAGTGTCGTCGGCGGTGCCCATCACACCGCAGATCATGGCACCGCCACCGGCGGAAGTTTGCAGCATGGGCTGCAGCCTCGTCCAGGTGCGGAAGGCCCAGGCTTCCGCTGAGGTCTGGGCCAGCGGCAGAGCTCCCAGCACGGGAAGGCCGGTGGCGCGCTTCAGGTCTCCGCTGCTTCGCACGCGGCCGTCCAGCAGTGTCAGCAGCACGGCGATGGCCGCCACCACCAGTGCACCGGCGGCAAATCCGCCCGCGCCCACCATCGCAAGTTTCTGCGTAGGTTTGACGAAGCTGACGTCTTGCGGACGGGCCATGGAAAACAGGCGGAAGTAACCCTGCGAATTCTCTTCGTAGAGCGCTGCTTCGCGTTGCCGCCCTGCCAGCAGTCCGCGGGAGGTCTCCAGCGTCTGCTTGCGGGATTTGATGTGGGCATACTCCATGGCCTGCCGGGGCAGCTGCGCCAGCCGCTGGTTGATCCCCTCGCGCACCTGCAGCAGCTTTTCCAGCTGCTCTCCCATGACCTGCTTTTCCGCACGCAGCCGCACCAGGTCCAGGTACAGGCTTTCCGCCACATTGCTCTCACCGGGTTTTGGCGGAGCGTCGATGCGCGTTCCCGAAGACTTCATCTGCTGCTCCAGGGCGCTCAGCTTTTCCATCGACTCGATGACTGCGGGATGTTCGTCCGTGTACTTCACGCGCAGATCGGCCAGCGCCTTTCGTGCACTGTCCACCCGCGCTGCGTTGGTGTCCACTTTGCCCAGCTCGCGCTCCACCCCTTGGATGCGCACATCGAGTGTGTCATGGTCCAGTTTCAGCGTTTCATATTTCAGCGTGAAGTTGCCCAGTTCGGCCAGCCATGCGTCCATCTGCTTGTCCGCGTCCAGCAGGTTTGACTGGCGGCCGTAGGCCAGCAGCTCCTCATTCACCTTCAGGAGGTCCGCGTCTGTCCGTTCGATCTGCTTTTGCAAAAAGGACTTCATGGCGGCGGCATCGCTGCGCTGCAGGTCGCGTGAGAGCTGCAGCACCGTCTCGGTGTAGGCTCTCAGCATTTCCAGCACGGCATCTGCGCTGACGTTGGAGGTCATGCTGATGTTCACGATGTCCGTGTTGCGTTCCGCCGCCACCACAAGGCCCGAGCGCACCGCGCTTTCCTCGTAGTGATGCTCCATCAGGCTGGTGGTGCCGGCGATGGTGGACCCCGAGTACATCAGGGACATGAGTGTAGGAATGGTGAGATCGCTGGGCTTGAAGGATTCTCCGGTCTCCGACTGCCTGAACGCAGAGGCGAGCTGCTGCTTGATGATCTGGGACTTGGCGGTGTAGAGCGTCTCAAATTTCAGCCAGCCCGCAGCCAGCATGATCGCGGCGCAGATCAGGCCCGCCAGCAGCATCATCCACCAGCGTCGGACAAGGGCATCGACCACGCGCAGGGGATCAAAGGGAAGGTTGATGGCAGGTGCTGCCGGCTCAGCTGCAGCCGCTGCGGATAGCGCCGCCGGATGTGACACATCATGTAGCTCGGCCGATGGCAGCGGCTCCCGCGGCTTGCTGGTCCAGGGGCTGGCGGTGCCGCGTTTGCGGTTGATCGCTGTCAGGCTGAATGAAGTGGGCGGGGCCGCGTTCATGTGGCGCAGGAGATGACCGTGGACATTCCGAGCAGCTGGTCCTGACGGTAGAGATCGCAGGCAACGTCATGCAGGGTTTGCGCGCTGACTTTTTCAGCGCCAGAGGCCCAGGCATGTTCCAGGCAGAGCTTCGCGGTGCGGTTGATCTCACGCGGAATGCCGCGGGAAAGATGATGGAGGTGCGCCAGCGTATCCGCGTCGAAAAGGGAGCCGTCAGCATGTCCGGCCGCCTTCAGGCGGTGTGCCACATACGCTGCGGTGTCCGCTTCACTCAGGGGCATGAGATGAAACCTCAGCCCAATGCGCTGCTGAATGGCCTGGTTGCTGTTCACCAGTCGGCGCAGTGGCGGCTGTCCGATCAGCAGCAGGGTCAGAAGCGGTCGGCCGTTGCCATTGAAGTTGGTCAGCCAGCCGAGCTGCCGCAGAGTGTCCTCCGGTATGTCCTGGGCTTCGTCGAGCAGAATGATCACATGCCTGCCGCGTTCGGCCGCACTCTCGCACAAAGCCTTCAGATGTTCACAGCGGCCAAACTTGCTTTCGGGCAGATGATCCGCGTCCGGCTCCAGCTGCCGGAGGATGTACTGCAGCAGTTCATCAAAGCTGAATCCGGAGTTTTCACAGCTCACAACCACGAATGAGCAGGGGTCCAGGCTTTCGGCCAGCATCGCACTGGTGATCGTCTTCCCACAGCCAATGTCGCCGGTCAGCAGACCCACGCTCATGGTGCGTTCATTGGCCAGGTAAAGCAGGCGGTCCAGCGCTTCCTGATGCTGCGGGCTGCGATGGTAGAAGCGCGTGTCCCACGTCGCCTCGAACGGCTTTGTGGCGAGCTGCCAATGTTGTAAAAGATCTGCCATGTTTCGTGCAGAAAACTTCCTTCTTTTGCACCCCTCCCTCAACCCCCCCAACTGCGGGTCCCTGTGAAGGGCTTTTCATACACATCCATCACCCGCTTCGCGTTTTCGTCCCAGTTGAAGCGGCGTGCGTTCTCCAGACCGGCCTTGATCAGAGCGTCCCGTTTCTCCCGGTGCGTGGCAAATTCCTGCATCGCCTGGACCATGTCCTCGACGCTTTCCGGATCAATGACACGGGCGGCGGTGCCGACGACTTCACTCAGCGATCCACGCGTGGAACTGATGACAGGGCAGCCGCAGGCCATGGCCTCGATCGGTGGCAGGCCGAAGCCTTCAAACAAGGACGGATAGATCATGGTGGAAGCCGCGCGATACAGGTCTGGCAGAACGCCATCTTCAACGAACCCGAGGAATCGCACATCGTTGGCGTGGCGTGCGTTACGGGCCGCGGCGTGAATGTGCTCCGCTCCATGCCAGTCGCTTCCGGCCAGGGCCAGCTGCCAGGGAGAGCCGGTGCTTTCCTTGAATTTGTCGAAGGCCTCGATCAGCCGCGTGTGGTTCTTTGCCGGGTGCTCGAGCCGTGACACGTACAGAAAGAAAGGCTCGTTCAGCTGCCAGCGCTGCGCGGCCATCGCGCAGGCCGCTGCCCGGTCGCCAAGGTTGAAGCGCGCATGGTCGATTCCGTTCAGGATGACGTTCTGCTTCTGCACCGGTACGCCAAAATAGCGCTCCACGTCGCGTGCGGTGCTGGTGCTTACCGAAATGAGGCCGTCCTGCCTGCGTGCGAGGTGCTTCACGATCACCCGTCCGTAAATCATGCGGGCCAGGTCATACTTCTTTTTCACATGAAACGGCGCCAGGTCATGGATGGTGGAGACACGGTTGCAGTGCGCGGCACGGACCATGCGGCGGTAGCTTGGCACATGCAGGACGTCGATCATCTTCTCGTCCAGCCAGCGTGGCAGCACCTGCTGGTGCCACCAGATGTTTCGCACCGCGGGACGCCAGCATTCATCCACCGGCACGATGTTCATCCGGCCGCGCGCAAATTCAAAAAGAGGAATGTCCTGTGCCAGGGCGAGGATGTGGAATTTGACCACGTCCGTATACGGCATCAGCGCCCGGGTCAGGGCCAGCACGTATTGCGCCACGCCGGTTTTACCACGCTGAATGACGCTGGTGGAGAGTGCGATGTTCATGATGCGAGAAGATGTTCCATGTGTTCGTGACGGAGAGATTCGTGAACCACCGGGCTGGCATTGGTGAAGCGCAGGTGGATGTGCTGGCTGGAGGCATGATCTTTCAGGCGCGCCATCAGGCCCAGGCCGCCGCTGTCCATCATCTGGACGTCTTTCAGATCGATGACGACCGGATGGCGTGCGTCCGCGGCATTCTGAATGATGCCAAGGGCGCCGCGCCACAAACCGTCCACACCTTTGCTCGTGACTGCACCGCTCCAGCTGAGATGAAGAGGTGTGGTCCTGGGGCGGGAAGGGGTGACGGGAGGCATGGGCTCCTCCGGTTTCAAAATGCTGTCCATTGCCTCCTCACGGCTGGCAGTCTGGGTGAAGAGGGAGTTCAGGCGTGTCATCTGCAGCAGCTTGAGAACGGCCGGAGAGCAAGACGAAAGTGCCAGACGTTTGCCTGACTGACGGCAGCGCTTTTGCGCGCGCATGAGCAGGCCCAGCCCGGTGCTGTCAATGAACTGTGTGCCCGAACAGTCGATAATGACGCCCTGTTCCGGTCCTTCGAGCGTGTTCATCCACACCAATTCAATCGCCCGCACTTCCGCGGCATCCAGACGTTCCGGACAGAAAAGCTCCGCAACGTTCGAGGGCGGCTCGTCCGGAACCTGCTCTGTCGCGGCAACAGCAATCTGAATGGGAGTTGGCACGGAAGGCACGGATTGGGTGCTGCGCCTGCCACCGCTGGTGAGCCACCACTGCTTGGCGATGGTGCAACCAAACACGACGAAATCCGAAGCGTAGCGTTTAAACAATCGGCGTGGTTCCTGCAGCAGACGATAAAGCCATTCGAGGCCGGTCTTCTGCATCCACCGCGGCGCGCGCTTCATGTGGCCGGCCAGGAAGTCGATGGTGGCGCCGACGCCAATGCTGACCGGCGCACCTGCGCGCAGGTAGTTCATGGCGATCCATTTTTCCTGTTTTGGGCAGCCAAAGGAAACAAAAAGCAGATCCGGGTCTGCACTGCGAATATCCGCGCAAATGGCGGCATGATCCATCTCATGCAGCGGCTTGAAGGGCGGGGACATCATCCCTGCGATCTTGAGCTTCGGGTGTTGCTCCTGAACCTTCTCGATGGCCCTTAAAGCGACTTCTTTCTGCCCGCCGAGGAAATAGACGCTCCAGCCTTTCTGCTCCGCGATGGCCAGCAGCTTTGGCACGAGGTCGGAACCGGCGACACGCTCTGGCAGCGCATTGCCCAGCCAGCGTGAGGCCCAGACGAGGGGCATGCCGTCACAGACGACGAGATGGGCGTCCAGCAGAATGCGGCGCAGTTCTTCGTCATACAAGGCAAGCGCGGTAAAATCGACGTTCGCCGTGGCAATGTAGTGCGGTTTGCGCGAGCCGATCATGCCGGAGATGGTCTCCAGGGCCTGGCTGGTCGTCACATTGTCAAATGGGACGCCAAGGATGGACAACGAGGGCCCGCTCCGGGGCGAGAATGCGGCTTCAGTTGTGTTCATGGGAGTTCTTTGCGGGCTGAAAATGCTGTGCGTAGTAGCTGCTGAGCTGCTTGCCGAGTCCCGACCAGCCGAAGCGCGCACGACAGGTCTGCATGCCACGTTCTTCCACCTTTTGACGCAGGACGTCGTCATGGAGCATGCGTTCCGTGTAGTGCGCGAACATGTCGGCCGTGTCCGCGAGAAGGATGTCCATGCCATGCACCAAATTCAGTCCCTGGGCGCCGATGGTGGTGCTGATGACCGGGGTACCCATGGCCATGCTCTCCGGAATTTTGAGCCGCGTGCCGCCGCCCACACGGAGTGGAACGATGTGCGCCCAGGCACGGCGGTAATAGGGCCGGACGTCATCCACTCCGCCGGTAACGGTGACATCCGGCAGGTTTCCGTGGGCTTTGACTTCGTCCGTGGGAGCTTTTCCGACGATGAGCACCTGCAGATCCGGCACCTGCTTTTTCAGGCGCGGATGGATCTCGGCAAAGTACCAGCGCAGGGCATCCACATTCGGCATGTAGTCCATGGCGCCGCAGTACAGAATAGTGGGAGCGGCATCGCGTGGCACGTCGGTCGATTTGGGGCTGAAGTAGTCGAGATCGACGCCATTGGTGACGACCTGGACGGGGAGCTTGGTGCTTACTTCGGAACGGATGAAACTCTTGTCATCGGGGCCGCACACGACCTGAACGGAACTGCGGCTGGCGACCTGGTATTCGAAGCGGCGGAGCTTCCAGGTCTGCTCGCGGTAGAGGAGGGAAGATTTGAGCCCTTTGGGCATGCGGGCGTGTTGTTCTTCCTGAAACTGCAAGTCTACGCGACTCCTGTCCACACTGAGGGGGATTTCGAGATGGTCCTTGAGGAAGTACTGGGCCATCACGATGTCGCAGACATGGACGAGGTCGTATTCATTCTGGTCCAGCATGTTGCCGATGGTGTCGGCGAGCTGAGGGAGCCACCAGTGGCGGATGGTGGTGGGGAGGGGATTGAGCAGGCGGTTGGGGAAAAGGCGCGGCCAGGGCGGATGCTCGAAGGGAACGAAGACGACTTTCCGGCAAAAGCTCTCAAACACCCCACGATGCTCCAAACGTTCGCCTTTTTCCGACAGGGCGATCAGATCGATGGTGTGATCTTTGGCAAGAGCGCGCAGAAGGTGGAAGACCCGCTGGTAGGTTCCGCGATCGATCGGATAGGGAATGTAGGGGTAAACGACGAGGATGTTCATGAGCTGGGTGAACTGCGGGTACCTAACCTGCGGGATGGTGGGAGTGCATCGCCCGCAAGTGGGGGGTAATGGGTGCTAGTTGAAGCAGTTCCAGAGTTCCGTGTATTGCCTCATGGTGCGCTGATCTGCGTCCCGGTTCGTCCAAAGGAGGGTCACGAGCTCATGCAGGAGATGCTCGCGGGGATAGCGTGCAGGGCTGAGAGGGAGGCCGCGATTGCGGAGGCGGATGAGCAGGTTTCTCCACAGCGGCACTTCAGGGCACTTGTTGCTGCTGTTTGCCACATAGTCGGCAGGGGTGGAGCAGTGGATGCCGAGGCGCTGGTTTTCGAGGCGGAGGAAGATGGTCTGGGCGAGATGGGAGAGGGAGGCGTGCTCGGCGGCGAGCTCTACGCGGGTCTTGGTGGAGCGGGTGGGATGGAGTTTGAAGGCGACTCCGGCGGCGTGATGAGTGATGAGTTGTGTGTCGGATTCGGCAATAACCTGGAGCCGGCGGTGGCGTTCGAGGCAGCTCCAGTGATAGCTTTTGGCTATGGCGAGAACGACATCGCCAAGCGCGAGCTGGGCTTTGGCGAGATTGCGGCCGACGAAATCGGCATCGGCGGAGGTGAAGGTTTCCTGAGAGAGGCGTTCGGCGGCGAAGAGGAGGCCGGAGCAGCGGTTGAAGAGGAGGCGGGTGGCTTCGTGCAAGGGGATGCGGGAGGCATCGCGATGATGGTCGCAGCCGGAGAAGAGGGAGTCGTCTCCGATGATCCAGCGGTGGCCCATGACGAGGTCATAGTAGAACATGCTGACGGGGCTACGGCGGAGGCGGGAGAGGGAGAGGATCTTGAACTCGACATCGATGCCGACGGCGGGGGAGAGGGATTCGCCGAGGCGATGGAGGGCGGCTTTGTAGTGGCGGTCGTTGAGGAAGGTGCTGCCGCTGACGAAGACGAAGAATTCGAGATCGTTGTAGGGGAGATCGCGCATGCCTTCGCGGAGGACGCCGCCTTCGCCGCGGCCGTAGCCGCCGGCTAGGACGAGGCCTTCGAGTTTATGACGGGGTATGAGGCGCTCAACGCCGGCGCGGACATGGGTGCAGGTGACAGCAAGGTGCTGCTCCAGGCTGGCGCTGCCGTCGATGGTGAAGCGTGCGCTCATGCGGAAACGGAGTCGCGGAGGTATTGCTCGACCTGATCGACGATGGGTTTCATGGCGAAGCGTTCGTGGACTTCGTGGTGACCTTCGGCGGCGATGGATTCGCGGAGGTGGGTGTTGCTCTGAAGGAGTAGGATGCGCTCGGCGAGCTGGGTGGCGGCGCCGGCATCGTAGGTGAGGGCGTTTTGACCGTGGCGGAAGAGCTCGCGGCTGCCGCCGGTCATGGTGCCGATGACGGGGAGTCCGCAGGCCATGGCTTCAAGAGGTGTGAGGGCGAAGGGTTCCTCCCACTCGGAGGTGAAGAGAAGGGCATCGTGAGCGCGATACACGTCGGGCATTTCATCGGGTGTGGCGCTGTGCCAGGTGACGGGAAGCGCGCTGTCCGCAGCAAACTTTTTCAGCATGTTCACATAGGTGTCATCTCCTTTGCCATAGACGTGGAGTTCGCCGGTGAACTCGGTTCTGAGAAGTTGAAGCGCACGGAGTGCGGTAAGAATGCCTTTGTCTTCGGCGAGGCGGCCGACCCAGAGCCAGTTTTTTGGGGGGCGTTTGACGGGAGGGCCGCTGAAGTGAGCAGTGTCCACGGGGCAGTGGATGACACCGCCGTGCATGACGTCGTAACCTTTCTCGGCGGTGAGTTCACGGAGGCGCGCGCTGGTGAAGTAGAGGCGCTTGAAGCGGATGTCCCGCACGGGGTTGGTGGGGGCGACGGTGTCGCAGTATTTGCGCACACCGCGCAGGGTCCACCAGGCGCGCTGGAGGCGGGAGGCGAGGGAGCCGTTGGAGCGGTTCCACCAGTCGAGCCAGACGTCTCCGACGAGGCTGCGGAGGATCCAGTGGTCGCTGACGTCATAGACGGTGGGGACGCCGATCTGCTGGAGGGTGAGGCAGAGGGACTTGGAGAGGCCGCCCATGCACCAGACATGGACGACGTCCGGGTAGAAAATATTGAGGGCTTCGCGCAGGGCGAGATTGTTATGAATCTCCAGTTCCTTGAGGGCGCTCAAACGAAGCCAGGGGTGGCCGTAGTAACCGTGAATGCGCAGGCTGCGCTCCACATGCGGCTCCGAGGGCGCGGGATAGGTCTCATCCTGCAGGCCGTGATTGGAAGTGAGCACGCGCACGGTGTGGCCGCGGCTGCGCAGGGCCTCGGTGATGGCGGCGCAGCGAAGCTCGTAACCGCCGACGTAGTGGGGCGGGTAGAGATTGGTAAGGACGAGGATTCTCATGAGGACACCTCCTGCTGCTCGCGCCAGCCTTGGTGGAAGCCGGCGAGCTTGGCGCGGCGCTGCTGCCAGCGGATGCGCATGGCGTGGGCGAGTTCGTGAATGCGGCGATGGGCGAGGCACCAGCGGAGATCGTGGCGCACGTCGTTGAGCCAGCCGAGAAGGACGGTCTGGGGCCAGTTGAAGGCGCCGGGGCGCTGGCTCCAGGCTTTGCCGATGGCGCGAGCGTCTCCATAGGAGCGCTTCCAGCTCTGCTGCGGAGTGTAGTTGTGACTGTGCATGACCACGGACTCCTCGACATAGGAAACCTGATAGCCCTGGGCGCGGCACCAGCGGGTGTATTCGTCGTCCTCGGCGTATTGGAGGTCTTCGCGGAAGCCGCGCTGCTGCCACACATCCTTTCGGAGGCCGCTGCTGACCATGCTGAAGAAGTGATCCCAGCGGGCGGATTCGCGATGGGGGCCGAAGCAGCGGTCGTAATCACAGGCGAAGACGGCCTGGCAGTCGGGGCGGGGGATCTGGCGGCCAAAGCATGCGGCGACGCGGGAGTCGTCCAAGGTTTCAGCGAGCGGGCGCAACCAGTGGTCGTTCTGCGGTGTGGCGTCGGCATTGAGAAAGATGACGCGCTCCGCGGTGGCGAGGCGCATGCCGTGATTCATGACGCGGCTGGGATTGTACTCCTGCGGGGTGATCTGAATGAAGTGCGCAGGTTTGGCGGCGCGAATGAGGTCCTGGGAGCCATCGGTGGAGCCGCTGTCGATGACGATGAGCTCCCAGCTGCGCCAGTTTTGTGAGGCGAGGGCGGGCAGGGTGTCCTGCAGCGCCCAGGCTTCATTGAAGGAGCGCATGACGATGCTGACGAGGGGAGCGCTCATGAGAGTTTGGCCGTGAGCTGGACCTGTGAGGGGTGCAGGGAGGTCTTGGACTCTTTGCTCTTCTTTGCTTCGGAAAGCTCTTCGTAAACGCGGGCGACGCGGCCTGCGATGGTGGGGACATCGAAGTCGGTGAGGACGCGCTCGCGGGCCTCGGCGATGAGATGGGTGCGGATGCGGTCGCTCATCATGAGGGCATCGATGCCGAAGTGGAAATCCGACTTGTTGTCGAGGTCGTAGAGCATGCCGGTGCGGCCGTGGTCGATGAGGGAGAGGGCGCCGGAGGTGCGGGAGGAGAGGACAGGAGTGCCAGCGGCCCAGGCTTCGAGAATGACGATGCCGAAGGGCTCTGCGGTGGAGCTGAGGACGAAGAGGCGGGCAGACTGAATGAGGCCGATGAGTTCGGCGCTGCCGGAGGCGAGGCCGCCGGTGAGGAGGACGTCATTGCCCAGCCCCAGGCGTGAGATTTCGCGGTTCAGTTCATCGACGACGGATTGCGTGGTGCCGGAGCCGATGAGGACGAGCATGGCATCCGGGTGACGGCTCTTGATTTCAGGGAGCTGACGGACAAGCCAGGGGAGGTTCTTGGCGGGATCGAGACGGGCGACTTTGACGATGACATCGCGACCGGCGATCCTCGGGAAGGCTTTGAGAGCAGCAGCTCGGTGGTCGATGGCGTACTGCGCGGCGGGGACGGAGTGCGGCTGGACGATGATGCGCTGTTTGGGATATTTTTCGAGGAGGAGAGAGGCTTCCTTGGGATTGCAGGTGAAGATGGCGTCCGTGAGCTCGAGAACGCGGCGGCTGCGGACGAGCGCGCCGAGGGCTTTGCCCCATTCGTAGCCGCCTTGCAGCGGGGCGGTGAGGCGGGCATTCACTTCGTCCGGGATATCGAGAGCGCCGCCGTGGAGGGTGATGACGTGGGGGACGCCGCGTGCACGTGCGGCCATGAGGCTGATGCCGGCGATGCGATTGAGAGCGTGGGAGTGCATGACGTCCGCGCCGCTGCGGAGGAGCTGCCAGAAGAGCTCGAAGGAAAAGAGATTGCCGCCCCAGGAGACGAGTTCCTGGCGCTGGGCGGCGGAGATACCAGCGACTGGCACAAAGGCGCGGTAGCGCTGGATTTTGGCACCGGCATCGCGCAGGGGATCGACGCTGCCGAGGCCTGCGGTGCCGGGAGCGTGGACGGCGGATGCTATGTCGTGGTATTGCAAGCCCTGGACGAGGCGCTGCACGGCGGTTTCCGTGCCGCCCCACTGGGCGGGATCGTATTTGCGAAGGATGTGGGAGACTTGCATGGGAGTGTTAGGCGGCCTGAAGGGCAGTTGGAGTTTTTTTGGTGAAGCGAGATGGAAGGCGGGAGCGGAGGGAGCGGCGTTCCTCCAAGGTGAGAGAACCGAACCACAGGCAGAGGAGTGCGGTGAGGCCGCCGGCGCTGCCCATGACGAGGATGCGCAGCCAGGTGTTTTCGATTTGTAGGCCTGGGAAGAGAAGGGGTGCGGCGAGCACAAGAGCTGCGGGCACGCAGGAGAGCCAGGAAGGGAGAACCGTTTCGCGGAAGAGGTGCCAGGGATGAAGGCTGACGTCTTTGGCGACCCAGGGCCAGAGGAGGAACCAGCCGAAGAAGAGCGAGGGGATGAGGGAGCCGACGGCCACGCTGACGACGTTTTTGAAAATGAGGGCGAGGGCGATGCTGAGGGCGAGATTCAGCACGGCCTCTCCAAGGCCGAGCCACATGAGGCGACGCTCGTGGCCGGTCATCATGTAGATGCGCTTGCTGACGCTGTGGGTGAGCGCGGTGCTGTAGAACCAGAAGAGGAGGACCTGGGCGACCTGCCAGGTCTCGACGGCGATGTGGGGATCTCCGGTGAGCACCTGGAGCAGCGGCTCAAGCTCGAAGGCACAGAGGAGGTAGAGCGGGGTGGCGATGATGGTGCTCCAGCGTGTGCTGCGCTGGAGGAGATCGCGCAGGGCGGCGTGGTCGCCGGTGGCGTGGAGATGTGCGGCGGCGGGGGAGAGGGTGTCCTGCAACTGGCGGGTGAACTGGGAGAAGACTTCGGCGACTTTGGCCCCGGCCTGGTAGATGGCGACGGCGCCGATGGAGAGGGTGGCGCCGAGCACGAGCTGGTCTGTTTTTCCGAGCACGATGTTGGTGGCGGTGCTGATGTAGGCGAAGATGGAGAAGCCCATGGTCTGGCGCATGATGGACTTCGAAAAGAGGGATGGGCGCAGGCGCACTTCGGGCATGTGGCGCAGGGCGAAGAAGGCGGAGACGAGATCCGGTGCGAGCGCGAAGAACAGGGCGGTGAGCATGATGCTCAGCAGGCCCCAGCCTGCATAAACGGCCCAGGCGATGACGCCGAGGCGCATGAGCATGGCGAGGGTGATGATGTTGTTGGCGGTGCTGATGCGCTGCTGGCCGCGGAGGATTTCCGGGAAGATGCCGAGTGGGAAGGCGAGGCCGATGGCGGCGAAGAAGGCGATGAGGACGATGCGGAATTCTTCGTGGTTTGCTTCTGAGACGCCGAAGGCGCGGACGATTTCATCGGAGCCCAGAGCGACGGTGGTGGCCATGAGGACGGCGACGCCGAGGTAGAAGAAGAGGATGGTGCTGAGCACCTGGCTGAGCTTGTCCCACTCGCGGGTGACGGAGAGTTCGGCGACGCGTTTCTGGGCGGCGAAGCCGAAGCCGAAGTCGAGGAGGATGCCGTAGCCGAAGACGCTCCAGAGGAGGGACCAGAAGCCGAAGGACTCCTGTGGCATGGACTGGTATAAGAGCCGGAAGGTGACCAGACCGACGATGATGCCGACGAAGGTACGGAGGTAGTTGGAGAGGGCGTTGCTCCAGATGTTTTGTTTGACGGAGTCGTAGGTCATCGCGAGGGGGAAAGCTCGCGGGGAGAGAGGGAAGGGGCAATCCCCGCAGGAGAGGGGGATTTGGAAGGATGAATTATGAATTATGAAGGCCGAGCGGAGCGAACGAGTGACGAATGGAGGGCGGAGGTGTGAGGGATGGGGCGAGGCGGAGGAGGTAGAAAGATTGGGGGTAGAAAAATTTCCGGAGTTGGGAAGGGTGAGTGGGTGAGATGGAGGAAGAGGGTGATGGGGACGTTTGGGTTTGCTGCAGAGGGGCGGAGGAGCAGAGGGGGCGTTGTATTTTGGCGGAGGAATGAAGGGCAAAGGAGTGGCCGGGGAGTTGCACCGCAAAGATTTGGAGAACGCAGGGTCTCCAGATGGAGTGCCTACGGAACACACGGAATACACGGAAGCAGGATCAGATGGGATGCGGGTGTGGAAATAGGGCGCTGCTTTTTGGCGAGGGAGTGGCCGGAGATTTGCAACGCAGATTGGAAAGATGCAGAGGCCGGAATTTTTAACCACAGAGGCACGATGAAACGCAGAGGCCAGAGCCGGAGGGATGGCCTACGCAAGGCACGGAATCTACAGAAGCAGGAGCAGGTGGGATGTGGGTGTGGAGAGGGCGCGTTGTTTTTTGGCGAGGGAATGTAGGAGCAAGGGAATGGCCGGGGAGTTGCACCGTTGAGTTGGGGACACGGCAGCTTTGGAGGGCGGAGGGAGCGGGCGCAGCCAATTTTCCGGGAGGGGGTGCGCGCAGGACACTTCGAGGTGTCGGTTTGGGCTATGGTGGGCGCTTGGGGGGGGGGAAGGAGAGAGGGTAGAAAGATTTTGGGCAGAAAAATTTTTCCGATCTTTTGAGTGGGGCGGCTTGTTGTCGAAGGAGTCAAGTATGTGCTGCCTAAGTGTTTCAGGAAAACTGCCCGTGCTTTTTTAACATGGTGAGCCTGCTGGACTGCATTGAAACGCCTGGGTGCTTCAAGATTGCCAGGGTATTGGTTTTCGCCCTTTAAACTAAACTGGGAAGGCTTTAGTGTGGCCAGATAGAAAACAATGTTAATCCTTCGGATTCCAGGCATTGTCTTGAACACCTGTTATGCTGTACCCTATTGAGCGGAACAATAAATTTGGGCTCATCAACCGCCTTGGAGAAGAGGTCGTGTCTCCTCGTTTTTTTGGACTCGGGACGCCAACGAAGGAGGGCACCGTGGCAACAGTTAGCGGAGATTCATTTGGGGTCATCGACCACACCGGCACTTTTCGCATACCGGCCATCTATAAAAGCCTTGGAAACTTCTTTTCTTGCGGGCTGCTCTCAGCAGCAAGAGCAAGCAAGCATGGATATATCGATGTGAATGGCGTGACCGTCATCGACTTTCTGTATTTGTCGGCATCTCACTTCAGTGAAGACAGAGCCTCAGTTAAAACCGGAGATCGTCAGTATTCGTTTCTGGACAAGTCGGGAAGAATTAATGGCGACCGCAAGTTTGAGCAGGTTCGATTTTATTCGGACGGTCGTGCGGGTGTGGTTCTGAATGGCAAGATGGGTTTTGTGGACTTGAACGGAGATCTGGTCATTGAGCCTCGTTATGACTCGCTGGCAACCGGCAACTTCTCCGAAGGCCATGCGTTCGTCTGCGAGCTGTCAAAAACGGTTTTAAAATGCGGGCTGATAAACAAAAGTGGCAATGCTGTCTTGCCACTTGACTTCAGCGGCGTTGGGAGTGTTTACAAAGGGATTGTGAAAGTAAGTCATTTTGGCGGCACGGCCTATGTGCGCGTTCCCAGTTTAGATCACAGTGATCTTTTTGACGATGCAACAGACTTCTGTGATTCACATGCCTTTGTTAAAACTGAGCAAGCTTGGCATATCATTGACTCAGAGTTCGAAGTGAAAGGACGTGTCGATTATGACAATGTAAATCCGTTTCGCGCAGGGTGCGCAATTGTGGAGAAGGATTCCAAGGAAGGCTTGGTGGATTTTCACGGGGCGGCTCTTTCATCCATCGATTTTGATGAGCTTCAGCATATCGATGGTGTTTTGTATGAATTTGTGCGCGGTCGAGAGTCCGGATATATTGACCTCAAGGAAAATGTGGTCTGGTCTTCGCGGGCGTAGGGTGGGCGATTTGGTCGGTGTGCGCTGAAGTAGCTTTGGGGGGCTCGCTGAAGAGAAGATACAGGGGTATTACTCAGGGGGCGAAGAGTTGCCGCAGAGGAGGGCTTAGCGCGAGTTTCGTTTGCACACTGGGTTGCCGGTGGCCTCTCGCATACCTTCGGCATGCGACGTGAAGCGGGGCGTGGGTGATTCGGAGTCCGGTGGTTCACGCTTCACCGCTTCGCGGTTTCGCTTCACCACCGGCTAATTTCTCTGCTCCCTCCGGGAGCGATGAGGTGAACATCTGAACGCAGTGAGGCGAACAGTGTGACGCTTCTTGCCTGCCGCTCTCAAATCAAAAATGTCCTCGTGGCTAATTCCACTTTGGTAAGTTCCAATTGCTGGGTGCCAAAGCCAGCTTTTTCCAGAGTGTATGACCACGGATTACACGGATTGACACGGATGCCTGAGGCTGAGAGTTAAAATTTCCCGATGCTTTTCATGAACGCCCTGAAAAGTTACCAAAGTAGAACTAAGCTGCGAGGGCGTGGAGGGAGGAGGTGGTTGGTTTGAGGGAGGGGCGGGCGAGGGAGGATTCCATCAGGCGGTGGATGTGGGGGATGTGGGTGAGGTCTGATGGGATGTCGGATCTGCTGCTGAAGAGGGTGGCGTAGCTCTGGGGATCGTGGGGGTGGTAGCCGTGCATGGCGCGGATGGGGCGCTCGCCCATGTGGCTGGGGACGATGAGGACACCTTCCTGGACGAGAAAGATGAGCTGGCCGTAGCGGCCGTCTTTGAAATGGGCACGGAAGTGGTGGAGCTCGTCTTCGGGCATGATGCGGCCTTCGGGGACGGTTTGGAGCACGGCGGTGACTTTCTGGCGGGCTGCTTCATTGAAGAACCAGAAGCGGGCCATGGTGCTGTCATATACCACGTTGTAGTCTTTTCCAATACGGAGGCCGAGGGTGTCGATCTTGGAGCGGAGGTCTAGGTGGCGGTCGCAGTTGGCCATGCCGTGGTCGCTGAAGACGTGGAGATTGACCTCGCGGTAGTGTTTTTTGGCGGAGGCCATGGTCTGGGTGATCCAGGCTTCGTATTCGGCGAGCTTGGTGTCGATCTCGGGGGACTGATTGCCGACGCGGTGGAGGAGGCCGTCGAGTCCGGCCCAGTACTGGAAGGCGAACTGGATGCGCTCGTCTTCGATGTCGGTGATGAGGCGGTCGCGGTTGACGGGTTCGCTGAGGTTGGGGTCGGTGACGAAGTAGGGGACGCCTTTCTCGACGAGGAGATCGAAGATATTGGGGCCACGATTCATGCCGCGTGGCTGGAGGGGGCTCTTCTTTTCGGTGAAGTCGAAGAGGTGGATGAGATGGAAGGGGATATTGTAGAGATCGAAGTAGCCTTTGAAGCCGAGGGCGGATTTGACGATCTTGGTGAGGTAACGGCGGACGATGCGGCGGCAGGTGAGGGCCTTGGGAAGGAAGCGGAGCCAGCTCAAACTGCGGAAGGGGGAGTTTTCGGGATCGTGGATGAAGTAGCACCAGTTGTGATGCTCATCCGGCCAGCGGCCGCTGAGGATGCTGGGGACGCAGGTGCTGCTGTAACCGAAGACGCTTTCCAATTTGCGGCGGTGAGGGGCCAGGGTGCTGAGGAACTGCGGGCGGGACTGGATGATCTCCCAGCCGCAGGCATCGATCATGATGAAGAGGTCGAGGCGTGGTTTCATACCGTGGCGGTGGCGGTTGCAGTGGCGGTTGTCGTTGCCGTGGCGAAGTGGGTTTCCTGCGAGGCGGGGGAGGAGATGAGGCGCTCGACTTCGCGGCGGAGGAGGGCGGGGCTGAAGGGCTTGGAGACGAACATGGTGGCGGTCTCGAAGCCCTGATACTGACCGACGGCGAGCTGGCCGCGTGAGCTGAGGATGATGACGGGGATATCGGCGGTGACGGGGTCCGCTTTGAGCTGTTGGAGGGCGGCCTTGCCATCCATGACGGGCATGATGTGATCGAGAAGGATGACGCAGGGACGGTGAGTCTGAGCGAGCTTCACGGCCTCCGCTCCGTCCGCGGCGAGCAGGACGGGATGGCCAAGGGGCCGCATGCTGAGCTCCGCCACACGGCGCATGTGAGGCTCGTCATCGACGACAAGTATGGGGCTATCCTTTGGCATGAGAGAGGGAGTTTTGAGTGTTGGCGGAGAGGGTGTGAGCGCCGCGGGTGATGATCATGAATGTGGCGTCGTCCTGCTGGCAGGCGGAGTCAACGGCGCTGCGATGGAGGCGGTGGAGGCTGTCGCGCGAGGTGCCGGCGTCTTCAGCAGCGGCGGCGGTGGCGCGAAGCCAGGTGTGGAGGGCCTCGCGACTGAGAATGCCGCCGCCGGAAACGACATCGCTCAAGCCGTCTGTGTGAAGGAGGGCGTGGGTGTAGGTGCTGAGGCTGATGGTGCAGTCGTGGTAAGTGGCGTCTTCGGCAACGCCGAGGGGCGGGCCGTCAGCGCAGACTTCGCGGATCTGTGCGCCATCGCTGAGGAGGAGCGGGGCGTGACCGGCGCCGGAGACGTGGAGCTGCTGGCCGTCTGCGCTGACATGTACCATCTGTGCGGTGATGAACATGTCAGCGCGATCCAGCTCAGGGAACAGCGCCTTGTTGAGGCGCTGCATGAGCCGGGAAGGACGTGCGGCCAGATCGAGATGGGAATGGAGGAGGCTGTGAAAGGCGGTGGCGAAGAGCGCGGCGGGGACGCCCTTTCCCATGACGTCTGCGACGACAAAAAGGAGGCTGCTGTCCGGAAGGAGGATGGCGTCCAGATAGTCGCCACCGACTTCGCCGACGGTGGCGAGATGGGCGGCGCAGCGGACGAAGGGTGTCTGTGGAAGCTCGGCGGGAAGCAAGGAGCGCTGAATGTCTGCAGCGATCTGCAGCTCGCGCTTCATGATGCGTGCCTGGTTTGCCTCGTCGCGGCGATGCAGGCCGTGAAGGAGAGCGCCGAGGAAATCGCCGAGGCTGCGAACGACATTCAAGTCACGCGCGGAGGGTTCCCAATGAGGCTGGAAGACGCCGACGGTGAGCACGCCCGCGAGATCGCCGGCGCTTTCGAGAGGGTGAGCGAGGCCGCTGATGTGAGGGCCGGCTTTGCAGAGGGGATCGGAGTCTGAGAAGACGGTGTCGGCATCGAACCAACAATCCTGACGGGTGAGCGCGGCGCGGGATTCGACGGCGTCTGAGGAGCGGAGATCGAGGGACGATTCCCAAGGGATGGTGGTGGGGACGCCGCCGAGGATGGGGAGACGGGAAGTCTCGGCGGAGGCCATGCGGAGGACGAGGAAATCGGCACCGGCGAGCTCGCGCAATTCTTCGAGCCAGCGGGAGGCGAGAGCGACGGGCTCGACATCATTGCCGGCATCGGCGATGAGGCGGAAGATATTGGCGAGGGTCTCGTAGCAGGAGGCGACCTCGGCGGTCATGAGCTCGAGCGTGGCTTCGGTGTCCTCCACGGCGTGCGGCAGAGATTTGCGCGCGGAGCGCAGGCAGAGGACATTGTGATCCTGGCCGCGGAGGTAGGAGACGTGGTCTGTGAGAGAACTGATGATGAAGAGGCCGCGGCCGTGCTCGGATTCGTCGTCTTCCGGGAGGGAGATTTCGGAGGGCCAGTCGAAGCCGCTGGTATGATCTGTTATGCGGACTTCGATGTCAGATGCGGAGAGGGCGGCCTCGATGCGGACGGGGAGCAGAGTCTGCTGGGAAGTGGCGTAGAGGACGGCGTTGTTTGACGCCTCCGCGAGCACGAGCTCCCACTGCTGGCATTCATCCGGCTGAATTTTCTGATCTGCGAGCCATTGCACGACAGAACGCACGGCTTCGCGGGCATGATCCAGCGTGGCTGGAAAATCGAGACGGAAGCCATCGAACTGGTGCTGGGCGCGGGACATGCGGGATCAGTCGTGGATGATTTCAAAAACGCGATGAAGTCTTGTGAGCTCGATGAGCTGGCAGACTGGGGAGGAGGGATTGATGAGCTTGAGGCTGGCGCCGCGGGCGCGGAGGCCTTTGTTGAGCGTGAGGAGCACGCCGAGGCCGGAGCTGTCGATGAAGCGGGTGTTTGAGAGATCGATGCAGACTTCTTCATGCTCGGGCTTGATCTCCTTTTCGAGGCGATCGCGCCAGAGGCGTGCGGAGGAGGCGCAGAGCTCGGCAGGTGCGGTGAGGCGGGCGGATTCAGTGAGTGTCATGGATTGGATGCAGGTTTGAGTTTGGCTGTTGGGGGAAAGTCGTGCTCCTTGCGGAAGACAGGCAGGAGAAAGCGTGGGAGGCAGTACATGAGGATGCGGAAGTTCAGGCGCATGCAGCGGTGAATGGCGTAGCAGGCGCTGTGGGCGGTGTCGTTGTCTCCGGGCATGCCGTCATTCATGATGTCAGCGTAGGAGAAGACGCCGGCGGGGGCGTCAAACCACATGCGCTCAAACTCGGTGGTGAGGAGCGCGGCGCGGGCCTGGGAGAGGGGGCGATTTCCCACGAGGTGCATGTCTCCGCGCCAGACGGACCAGAGCTCCGGCCAGCGTGAGAAGAGGCCGGGTGCGGAGGTGAGTGTGTAGAGGCGTGTGCTGGGGCTGAAGCGATCCTGCTTGTTTGGCGGAGGAAGGACGACCTGCCTGCTTTCCAGAGCGGACTGCCAGCGGGTGAGGCGGGTCCACAGAGCGTAGAGCATGGCGAGCGGAGAGGTGAGCAGCATGAGGAGCAGCGCGGTGATGCGGGTGAGCCAGCCGCTGCGCACGCCGCCGAAGGGCTTGTGATTGAGATTGGTGAGAAGGAAGTCGTCCGTGACTTCGAGGAAGACGGCTTTTTTCCAGTTCTCAATGCCACCGCCCCAGGCGAAGGAGGTTTGCACATTGGTGAGGGCCCCGACGTAGGTGCTGGGGCCGACCCAGCTCTCGCTGACGATGGCGTGGCGGTCGATGTAGGCGGCGTCTTCGATGATGGTGCCGGCGCGGATTTGCGCGTGCTCGCCGATGATGACCTGAGGGCCGATCCAGACGGGGCCTTCGATCATGGCGGTGGAGGCAATTTGAGCGCGGGTGCTGACGTGGACCTCCGGGGCGATCTCGCGCATGGTGAGGTGGGACTCCGGAGGCGTGCCGCGGAGGGTGCCGAGCATGATGTCAAACAGGGCGGCGGAGCTTTCCCAAAGGGGCCGGTGAGGCAGGTCCGGAAGGGTGTCCAGGGTGATGATGTTTGGCACGCGGCCGGAGGTGTCTCGGCCGGTGAAGCGGAGACGTGTTTCCTCAATGGTGGGCTCACGTTTGACGGAGAGGACGGTGATGGAAAGGCCCCAGCGGCCGCCTTGATCGACAGCGGCGCGGACTTCATGGGGGCGGTCCGCGGCGAGGATGGTGGCGTGGGTGACGCCAGCGGCGGCGAGGTGCTCGAGCCAGAGATCCAGCAGGGTGCGGCCGAGAACGGGAAGGAGGGCAAGGGGCCGGATGCGGCGGGCAAAGCCGGCGGATTTGCGGTAGTCCGGGCAGATGATGAAAACGTCCATGGTTGGTTACATGCCTTTTCCCAGCACGATGGCTGGAATGGTTTTGAGGAGGATCCAGAGATCGCGGGTGAAGGAGTGGCTCTCGATGTAGCGGACATCGAGGGAGACCTGCTCGCTGAAGTCGATGCTGTTGCGGTCGCCGATTTCCCAGAAGCGGCCCTCGCGCTCGCCGACCTGCCAGAGGCAGGTGATGCCGGGCTTGGCGTGGAGGCGCTTGCGATCGGAGCTGGAGTAGAGGGCGGCCTCGCGCGGGAGGCAGGGGCGGGGGCCGACGATGGACATGTCTCCGCGCAGGACATTGAAGAACTGGGGGAGCTCGTCGATGGAGGCCTTGCGGATGAAACGGCCGATGGCGGTGACGCGGGGGTCGTTTTTCATCTTGAAGGTGACGCCCTGGGACTTGTCATTCTGAGCGAGAAGGGCGGCGAGCTTTGCCTCGGCATCGACGCACATGGAGCGGAACTTGAGCATCTCGAAGTCGCGGCCGTTGAAGCCGATGCGGCGTTGTTTGAAAAAGACGGGGCCGCCATCGCGCCGAATGAGGAGGGCGATGACGATCATGAGCGGCGCGGCGAGGATGAGGGCGATGATGCTGATGATGATGTCAAAGGCGCGTTTGACGGCGTGAGTGCCATTGACGACGGCGAGCCAGAGGCAGCGCTTGAAGCGCATGGCGAAGCGCATTCTCATGCGGCCCAAACGGCTCTGGGCCTTGAGGATGCGGCGGACCTGGGGTGCGTCGGGGGCGGGCTTTATTTTCATTACGCAGGAACTGTAACAACCCGGTGTGAACTGTAATCCCCCTCAACTGGGGGACTGTGGGGAGATGGGAGGGCGGACTCGACGATGGCGCGCTCAAACATGGATTCGAGACCGGCGATGTAAGCGGGGAAGTCGTAGCGGGCGCTGACGAGGCGGAGGCCGTTGGCGCCAAGCTGCTTTGCCTTGGCTTTGTTTTGAAGGAGGTCGTCCAGGCTGGCGGCGAAGGCATCGCGATTCATCCAGGGAACGAGGTGGCCATTGAAGCCGTCCTTGAGCCAGTCCTTGATGCCGCCGGCGTCGAAGGCGACGACGGGGAGGGCGTAGCGCATGACTTCGAGACCGATGGTGGCGATGGGCTCAGGCCAGACGCTGCTGAGAGCGACGACGCTGCATTCGCGGTAGTAGGCCTTCAATTCCTCCTGAGGGATGAAGCCTTTGAAATGGACGCGGTCGGCGAGGCCGAGCTTGCGGCTGAGTTTTTCGCAGTAGGCGCGGTGATTGCCATCGCCGAGGATGATGCACTCGAACTTTGTCTTCATGCGGGCGAGGGATTGCAGGAGGACGTCCACGCCTTTGCCACGGATGATCTGACCGGCGTAGAGGATGAGATTGCGATCGCTGAAGGAGCTGCGGAGGGAGGGATCTCCCATGCGCGGGACGGGGGCGTGGATCTCGATGCGGCGGTCGTCGAAGCCATTGCGGAGGAGTTCTTCGCGCATGTATTCGGTGACGACGACCATGCGGTGGAAGCGGCGATTGAGGGCGATCTCGCGTTTCTTGGCGCTGTAGCTGACCCATTTGAGCGGGAAGCCGCTGCCGCTGTTGTTTTTAACGACACATGCGCCGCAGCCGATGGCGCAGTAGAGGGAGGCGGCGCGGGTGCAGATCTTGCGGGAGAGGTAGTGATACTTGTAACTGCGCATGCAGTAGATGTCGTGGTCATGCACCATGCGCACGAGAGGCGTGCCGCTTTCCACGAGGGTCTGGATGACATCGAGATCGGCCATTTTGTGAACGTAAACGGCGTCGGGACGGAAGGCGGCGAGGGCGGCTCGGGTTTGTGCGGCGGTGTCTCCCTGAAGGGGAAAGCGCTGCTGGAAGACACTGCTCCAGCCTTCTTCATTTTTGCCAGTGCCGGGACCGTGAAGGATGGCGGTGTGATGGCCGCGCGCGGAGAGCTCCTGCGCGGTGATGAAGGCGTTTGCCTCGGCACCGGCGAGGGCGCCAAAGCGTTCGTGGACATAGAGAATATTCATGATGTGACGGTGGTGGTGCGAAGATGGGTCAGCTCCTGACGCAAAGAGGGTTCGGCGGTGGCGAAGCCGTGGCGGATCTGTGCGACGAGCGAGGGCTGTGCCGTGCGGTCGTTGGATTCGGCGAGGTGCTCGAGATCGCGGCAGAGTGAGTAAATGTGCGTGAGGCCGAAGAGGGAACTGCTGCCTTTCAAGGAGTGCGCGGTGCGGCGGAGAGCGGGCTGGTCCGGGCTGGCGGCGAGTTTTTCGAGATCGGTGATGCGTTCGGGGGTGTCTTTGAGCCAGTTTTCGATGAGTTCAGCGGTGTCTTCGGTGCTGAGTTCATCGGCCAGCATTTTGACTGCGTCGCGTGCTGTGAAGGCTTCTGCTTCGGTCCAGCCGGAGATGTTGCCGGGCTCTTTGAGAGGCTCCAAAACCTGGATGCGGGACAGGGCTTCGGTGAGGGCTTTGGCGCGCAGGGGCTTGGAGACGTAGTCGTCCATGCCGGCGTCAAAGCAGCGCTCGCGCTCGCCGTCCATGACATTGGCGGTCATGGCGATAATGCGGCAGCGGGGGCGCTGCCAGTGGGTGCTGGCCTCGATTTCGCGGATGGCGCGGGTGGCCTCGTGGCCATCCATGACGGGCATGTGGCAGTCCATGAGGATGGCGTCGTAAGCGTTTGCGGCGAAGAGATCGACGGCCTGTTCGCCATCGCGGGCGACGTCTGCGGTGAAGCCGTGCTTTTCGAGCATCATGATGGCCATGCGCAGATTGACTTCATTGTCTTCGACGACGAGGAGCTTTGGTTTGTAGGCGCAGGGAGGCTGGAGGGATTTTTCGTGGGAGGCGGCGTCACGATCTTTTTCCTCCTGCTGTTCAGCGGCAGAAACTTCACGGAGCGGCAGCTGGAACCAGAAGCGTGATCCGAGGCCGGGGGTGCTCTCCACGCCGATGGTGCCGCCCATGAGCTCCACAAGCCGCTTGCTGATGACGAGGCCGAGGCCGGTGCCGCCGAAGCGGCGGGTGGTGGAGCTGTCCACCTGGGAGAAGGCCTGGAAGAGCTTGAGCTGCTGCTCTTCATTCATGCCGATGCCGCTGTCGATGACGCTGATTTCGAAAAGCTCGGGGGCGTTGAAAGGAGTGGGGACGCGCTGGACCTGAATGCGGATGCTGCCGTGATCGGTGAATTTGACGCCGTTGCCGACGAGGTTCATGAGGATCTGGCGGAGGCGGCCGGGATCGCCTTTGAGAGAAAGGGGAACGTCTGGATGAATTTCGACCTTCAACTCGACACCGCGGGAGGCGGCCTTGTGCTGGAGGAGGCCGACAACGCCGTCGATAATGGAGTCGAGGCGGCAGGTTTCATCCACGAGATCGAGCCTGCGAGCCTCGATTTTGGAGAAGTCGAGGATGTCCTCGATGATGGTCATGAGGGCCTCGCCGCTCTGACGGACAGCATCTACCATTTCGTGCTGTTTTGTGTCCAGCTGAGTGTCGAGCAGGAGGGAGGACATGCCGATGATGCCGTTCATGGGCGTGCGGATTTCGTGGCTCATGGTGGCGAGGAATTCGCTCTTGGCGCGGTTGGCGCTTTCGGCGGCCTCTTTGGCGCTGACGAGGTTTTGCTCGACGCATTTGCGGACGATGAACTGGCCGAGCTGATTGCCGATGCCGGAGAAGGCTTCGAGCAGGGAGTCCTCCGGGGTGGAGGCATCGCAGCTGAAAAGCTCGAGGACGCCGAGGATGTCTCCCTGGGCGACGATGGGGAATGCGATGGCACCGTGCAGGTGGCACTTTTTGGCCATGGCCGAGCGGGGGCATTCGGTGTGCTCCGCGACATCGCGAATCCATTGCGGCTGGCCGCTGTGGAGGACGATGCCGGGGAGGCCCTGGCCGGGCCTGAAGGTGAGGCTGCGGGAGAGCTCCACGAAGTCGCTGATGTCCTTGAGCGGGGTGTGCCAGATCTCGACGAGATGGAGGGAGTTTTGCTCGGCGTCGAGCATCCAGAGGGAGCCGGCGATCCAGCCGAGCTGGTTGCAGATGAGCTGGATGACTCGGGCGGCGGCCTGGCGCATGGTGTCCGCCTCGGCGAGGGTGCGGCTGGTGGAGAACTGCAGGGCGCGGCGCTGATCGTCCTGGCGGCGCTGGGTGACATCGCTCTCGATGGACATGAAGTTCACGACTTCGCCGGCTTCATTGCGGATGGGCTGGATTTCGATGGAGGACCAGTATTTGCGGCCGGAGCGGTGGTAGTTGAGCATTTCCACGCGGAAGCCGCGCTGGTGCTGCAGGCACTGGTTCATGAAATTGTCCGCGCCGGGGTCGGCTTCGGGGCAGCGGAGGAAATCGCCGGGCTGCCTGCCGATGACCTCCTCCAGGAGCCAGCCGGTCATGCGGGTGAAGCCTTCATTGACCCACTCGATGCGGCCGGCGGCATCGGTGACGATGACGGCATTGTCCGTGCGGGCGGCGACGAGGGCGAGCTTGCGGGACTGCTCCTCCTGCTCACGCAGGCGGATGCGCTGCTCGGTGAGCTGGCCGGCGAGGCGCTGGAGATCGGTGGTGACCTTGCGCTGCATCTGCAGGACTTGGAGGAGATCCAGGGTCTGATCGTGCACGGCGAAATCCTGGGGCGTGAGGCCGAGCTGGTGGGCCTGATCCGGCTCCGTGAGCCATGGGGAGCCGAGCATGATGCCGCGGCGGGGGCGGTCCAGCAGCATGACCTGGCCGCGGAGGATGACCTTGTGCCGCAGGTCTTCGAGAAGGAAGAGGCGGTCGGGATTGGAACGCGCGAGGGCATCGCAAAATTCGCCTTCGGGGCTTTGAGACTGGAAGACGTCCTGCAAGCGTGCGCCTGGAACGGCACGCGGGCAGACTTTCAGCAGGGAGGTTCCGGACTCGGTGATGATGTCATTGGCATCCCAGGCGAAGTAGAAGGGGAACACGCGGACGAAGTCGCGCATGCTGACGTGGCCGTGGTCTAGGGTGCTGGAGGTGGCTACCTTCATGCGGGGAGAAAGGTCCAGCGGATGTGGAAGGCGCCTGAATACGAAAGCGCGGTTGTTGAGGCGACGGGCAGGATGATTGCGGAGGGAGCGGTGCTGGGGCGTGTCGAGGCAGCAGAAAGCTCCAAGGTGGCAGGGCAGCTGGGGCTCTCGCATGTGCGCAAGTCGTCCCACGGCCTGAGAGTGGGACGGGCTTCGTTTGCGGGGTGGAGAATGCGGTACATGGGCTGCGCTCAGAAAAAAGAGATGCGCAATGTACCGTGTGTGGTGCGGGGGCGTCATTCCCCGCAGATGTGGGGAGGAGGCTTCATTCTACTTTGGTAAGGTTTGGAGCGGTGGCTGCTGGGAGACACTGATTTAACACCGCATGAGATTAGAAGACCGCAGAGAATACTTCTGAATCAACGCGCTACGATTTTCATTTTTTGTAACGTTGATTTATTCAGCGCTTCCCAAGAGTCCGCTTTTTCCAGAGTGGTTGACCACGGATGACACGGATGGCTGAGGCTGAGGCTGAGGCTGAGCGTTCAAATTTCCGATGCGTTGAATGTCCCTAAAAGTTACCGAGCCTGATTGACTGACGCTTGTGCATGAGTCGGACGCGAATGGAGTTCATGTTTGGCGTGATTGGGGCGGAAGCGCAGGCGCTATGCTGCGAAATGGCTGGGAAACGCTTCTGGAAGACGGGCCGCATGAAGAATGTGATGGGTTCGCTTTCCGGATGGCCTGCCGGAACCCAGGGAGCACTCGCTAAAGCTCGGCACCCCTGGCCTATATTACGCAGCCAATTCAGGGCTGATGTGTAGCGGAGTGAAGTGATCAAAGTGAGCGGTATTCCAGTCAAAACATGCGGGGCTTCTGGCACCGTGGAATACGCGTGATGCGGCCTCAACCGAGTGCCATTCAAGGCAGGCATCGATTGAAAATCTACGTGCGGCTGCGCTTATTCAATAGCTGCATCATGGACGAAGCACAGGCCGAGAGAGGCGGCTGACTGAAGGGGGCAGAAAGAGGGTTTCCGATGCTTGCGCTTGGGCAGAGTCCCTCAATAGTCGGGAGCGAATGATTGCGCGCACCTACTCAGCCACTCTTGTCGGCGTTGATGCCATGGAGGTGGAGATTGAATCGTATGACGGGGGCGGGACGCCGAAGATGTTCATCGTGGGGCTGCCGGATGCTTCGGTGAAAGAGAGCCGGGAGCGGGTGACGGCGGCGATCTCTTCCTGCGGATTTCTCATGAACGACGGGGTGACGACGGTGAACCTGGCGCCGGCGGATTTGAAGAAGGAGGGACCGGGGTTTGACCTGCCGATCGCGATCTCGCTGATCGCGCACCGGTGCCGGATTCCGATGGGGATGCTGGGGGAGACGGCAATGATCGGGGAGCTGGCGCTGAATGGGGAACTGCGGCCGGTGCGGGGGCTGCTGGCGGTGGCGCTGGAGGCGAGGCGGAAGGGGCGCAAGCGGCTGCTGGTGCCGAAGCGCGCGGCGCTGGAGGCGAGCGTGGTGGCGGGGATCGAGATCGTGGGAGTGCAGAATCTGCGGGAGGCGGTGGAGTTTCTGAAGGGGGATCTGGAGATAGCGCCGGAGCCGTGCCGTGCGGCGGAACTGTTTGGCGCGGTGTCTCACTACGACATTGATTTTAACGATGTGAAGGGTCAGGCGGATGCGACGCGGGCGATCGAGATCGCGGTGAGTGGTGGTCATGGGCTGCTCATGATCGGGCCGCCGGGGACGGGGAAGTCGATGATCGCGAAACGGATCCCGACGATCATGCCGGGGATGAGCGAGGAGGAGGCGATCGAGAGCACGAAGATCCACAGCGCGGCGGGGCTGCTGGGGGAGGGGAAGGCGTTTGTGGCGACGCGGCCGTTTCGCTCGCCGCACCATACGATTAGTGACGCGGGACTGCTGGGCGGTGGGACGAATCCGGGGCCGGGGGAGGTGTCGCTGGCACACAACGGGGTGCTGTTTCTGGATGAGCTGCCGGAGTTCCGAAGGAGCACGCTGGAGGTGCTGCGGCAGCCGCTGGAGGATGGGAAGGTGACGATCTCGCGTGCGGCGGGAACGGTGACTTTTCCTTCGAAAATCATGCTGGTGGCGGCGATGAATCCCTGCCCGTGCGGCTATTATGGGGACCTGAAGCGGGAGTGCCGCTGCGGGGTGGTGGTGATCCAGCGGTACCGGCAGAAGATCAGCGGGCCGCTGCTGGACCGCATCGACCTGCATGTGGAGGTGCCGCTGGTGGACTACCGTGCGCTGGCAGCGGGTGCGGGAGGGGAGGCTTCAGAGCCGATCCGCAAGAGAGTGGAGTCAGCGAGGCAGATGCAGCAGGAGAGATTTGCGAAGCATGCTGGGGTGCATGCGAACAGCAGCATGACGCCGCGGCTGCTGAAGAAGCACTGTGAACTGGATGCGGAGGGTGCAGGCTGCCTGGAGCATGCGATGAGTGAGATGAACTTCAGCGCACGTGCGCATGACCGGATTCTGAAGGTGGCGCGTACTCTGGCGGACTTGGCTGGGCATGAGAAGATAGCGGCGGATCATGTGCTGGAGGCGATTGGCTATCGCACGCTGGACCGCAAGCTTTGGGCGTGATGTGGAGGCTGCGGGACGGATGGTGTGAGCCTTCTCGTGGAGTGGCGAGGACCTCTATGAAGGAATGATTTGGCGAGAGGTGGAAAAGGGGCCGGGCGGGGTGGTGAAATGATGGAATCGGATGGCGGCGTGAAAAAAGTGCAAAAAACAGCACAATGTAGTTGCACGGTTCTGGAGCTGTTCTATGATCCCAACCCGCAGCGAAAAACGCGGGCTGAGAAAAGAAGGTTTGAGAAGCAAAAAGCGGCTCGAATTGACTGGAATCAGAAACGATCTTTTAGAACAAAAAACAGAAGCGACGGAACGAGGGTAAAACCGAGTTTCGAAGTTTGAAAACAAAAGGCTAAATTGTGCGCTGCGCGAACAGAAGCGCAGGCATCTGTGGTTTAAACAGATGCAGTCAATTTGGCTGACTTAAAAAGTCAGCACCAATAATTTTTGGAGAGTTTGATTCTGGCTCAGAACGAACGCTGGCGGCGTGGATAAGACATGCAAGTCGAACGGGATCATTGAGGTAGCAATATTTCGATGGTCTAGTGGCGAACGGGTGCGTA
>NZ_JBGANA010000016.1:0-177862 GCF_044222565.1 Prosthecobacter sp. | reverse complement strand
CCATGGCCACGCGAACCTCATCAAGAGTCGCGTTGTCCATATTGAGCTCGATGCACGGGCGGGCCACCACCGCCTATTCATTACTATGATTCTAAAAAGTACAGCACGAATATGACAATCTTTTCGAGAACTGGTCTAGGCCTTTCCGCCTTCGTCAGCCTTGGCCTGCGCAGTCCGCCACTCCTGATAACACTCGAGTTCACGCTGCACGAGTTTCAGGCAAAAGGCCACCAGGGTGGCATCGTCAAGATAGCCGACCCCGACGATGACATCTGGAATGACATCGGCAGGATTGAGAACGTAGAGCAGGGCCAGAGAGACCGCGCTGATGGCCCAGTAGGGGATCTCGCGATAGGCGCCGGTCCAGTAGTCCTTGACCATGCTGAGCATGATCTTGGTCTGCTCGAAAACGGTTTTCAGCTTGGGCAGCTTGGCTTCGATCTCCTGCGCGCGCTGATTGACCTTGGCGATGTCCAGGTCGTGGTCGCCATTGGGAGGGGTGCTCATATTAAAAAAATAACCAGCGAGCGCCGCGAAGTCCAGCCCGCAATGAAACCGGAGGGATGTGGAGATTCTGCCACACTGGCGGGATTGACACGGCAAGCGCAGTCCCGAAACATGCCGCCCGATGTCCGGCGAAAACTCTCCCCTCCCCTGCCCCACGACGACACATCGTCTGACGGAAGAACTCATGGAATGCGGCCGGGATTTTCACCGGCGCGGCTGGTCACTGGGCACCAGCAGCAACTACAGCGCAGTGCTCGGGCGGGAGCCGCTGACGCTGCTGATGACCGGCAGCGGATTCGACAAAGGCCGCCTGCAGCCAGATCAGTTTGTCGTCGTGAACGAGCAGGCGCAGGCGGTGCAGGCAGGCTCTCCCAAACCCTCCGCCGAAGCCCTGCTGCACACCGTCCTGGCCAGGCATGGGGCGGGCGCGGTGCTGCATACCCACTCGGTGGCGGCCACGGTCTTGAGCGAGCATTTTTTGAAGGATGGCGGGCTGCGCATCGCAGGGTATGAAATGCTCAAGGGCCTGACCGGAATCACTACCCACGAGGCCGAGGCCTGGATTGAGATCTTCCCAAACACGCAGAATATCGCGTCCCTGGCGGAGGTGATCGCAGAGCGTCTGAAGGACATCGCACAGCCCCTGCGCCACGGTTTTCTCATGGCTGGCCACGGGCTTTACACCTGGGGCGCGGACCTCGCAGCGGCGCGGCGGCAGGTTGAAGTGCTGGAGTTTCTTTTCGAAGTCGTCACGCAGAAGCGTTTGCTGTTTGGCTCGTTTTAAGGAGCACTTACTTTCATGGCCTACCTCCGCATCCCATCCGCAGACCGCGTCATTGAAGACGCAGATGCCATCCGCCGTTTCCTTCTGCCGCATGGCATCCTCTATGATCGCTGGCCGGTGGCTGGGCGCATAGATCGGGATGCCACGCAGGAGGAAATCCTGGCGGCCTATGCTCCCGAGGTCGAGGCCCTGAAGCAGAGCGGCGGCTACATCACCGCGGATGTGGTGAATGTGACACCCGATTTGCCCGGACTGCAGGAAATGCTGAACAAGTTCAACCAGGAGCACCGCCATGCGGAGGATGAGGTGCGCTTCATTGTCAAAGGAAGCGGCATCTTTTACATCAATCCCGAAAACGGAGAGCCAGTGTTTTCGATTGAGATCGAAGAGGGGGATCTGATCAACGTGCCTGCCGGAACCAAGCACTGGTTTGACCTCTGCCCCGACCGCACCATCCGGGCCATACGCCTCTTCCGCGAGAAGGCCGGCTGGACACCGCTCTATACAGGCGATGCGATCGCCAGCGGTTATCAGCCCTTGTGTTTTGGCCCGAATCCGATGGCGGTGAAAGGCATCCAGATCGAGCAGGCGGTCGCCATCGCCGCATGATCACGTTTGGGGGCAAGCTCATCCTGCTGGACATTGAGGGCACGGTCTCACCGCTGGCCTTTGTGAATGACGTGATGTTTCCCCATGCCCGGCAGCATGCGGGCGCCTATCTTTGCAGGCACTGGGATGATGAAGTGATCGCACAACTCGCAAAGGATGCTGGCGAGGCTTCTTTTGCGACTCCTGCGGAGGCTGAGGCAGCGGTGATGCGGCTGATGGACGCCGACGCCAAAGTGACCGGACTGAAGCACCTGCAGGGCTTGATCTGGGAAGAAGGCTTTAGAAACGGCGAGCTGCGCAGCCGCATCTTTGACGATGTGCCGCATGCCCTTGCGGACTGGCGCAGCCTGGGCCTGGACATCCGCATTTATTCCTCTGGCAGTGTTCATGCGCAGAAACTCTTCTTTGCGCATTCGGAGCACGGCGATCTGACGGTGCATTTCTCCGGCTACTACGACACAACCACGGGTTCCAAAAAGGAAGCCGCAAGCTATCGAGCCATAGCCACAGACTGTGGGTTGCCGGCGGAGCAGATTCTCTTCGTGAGTGATGTCATTGATGAATTGGACGCAGCGAGAACCGCGGGCATGTTTACAGCGCTGGCCCTCCGGCCGGGAAACAAGCCTGCGCCTCCGAACGACCATCCAGCCATCCACTCCTTTTCAGAAATAGCACTCGCATGAAGATTCACGGCCAGCCCCACCGCTCCATTGAAGCTGCTCCCGCCACGCGGACCGCGCGCATCATCGATCAAACCGTGCTGCCCCACGTCTTGGAGTGGCGGGAACTGCGGACGATGGAGGAGGCCGCCGAGGCCATCAAGGTGATGCGGGTGCGCGGGGCGCCGCTGATTGGCGCCACGGCTGCCTTCGGCCTGTTCTTTGCGCTGAGGGATAACGCCTCGGATGCAGCACTTCAGCACGCATACCATGTGCTGCATGCCACGCGACCCACGGCGATCAACCTGCGCTGGGCGCTGGACCGGATGAAGCGCGTGGTGATGCCTCTGGATGTGGCGCAGCGTGCCGAAGCGGCCTGGCAGGAAGTGCTGGCGATCTGCGAACATGATGTACAGACGAATCATGCCATCGGCAGGCATGGACTGGAATTGTTCCGCGCCATTCAGGCGAAGAAGGCCGACCCTGCGGCTCCGCTCCAGGTGATGACCCACTGCAATGCAGGATGGCTGGCCACGGTGGACTGGGGCACGGCGCTCTCGCCTATATACCAGGCGCATGATGCTGGCATGCAGGTACATGTATGGGTGAGCGAGACTCGTCCGCGCGGCCAGGGGGCCTCGCTGACGGCCTTTGAACTCAAGGAACACGGCGTGCCGCACACGCTGATCGTTGACAACAATGCCGGCCACCTGCTGCAGCGCGGACTGGTGGATGTGGTGATCGTGGGCACCGACCGGGTCACAGCGCATGGCGATGTGGCCAACAAAATCGGCACCTATTTGAAGGCGCTGGCGGCGAAGGCTCATGACGTGCCTTTTTATGTGGCGACGCCGGTGAGCACGATCGACTGGACCATCACGGATGGCATTCGGGAGATCCCCATTGAGCAGCGCAGCGCACGCGAAGTCACCCACATGCCCGGCCTTACGGCGACGGAGGTACGGGAGGAGGTGCTGATCACGCCAGAAGGCACGGAAGCCCGAAATGATGGCTTTGATGTGACGCCGGCAGCTCTAGTCACCGCACTGGTGACGGAGCACGGGGCTGTACCAGCCACCCCGGAAGCGCTGCGAAAGTTGCAGGCTCAGGGTTAAATCAGGGCATTCCCTGATTTTTTTGATGTTTTGAACGGCGGTTTGGCATCGGGCATCCGAATAGCCTGTGTCAGGTTTTACCCCAAAAAGAACATCACCCTCTATGAATCTTCGTCTTGTCACCGCCCTCATGGGCTGGCTTTCGCTGATCGGAAGCCCTTCTGCTTTTGCCCAGCAGTCCGCCGCTCCTTCCCGGGCGATCATCGTTTTTGACGCGTCTGGCAGCATGTACGGCGAAGTGCCCGGCGGGGTGAAAATCGACATCGCCAAAAAGGTGGTGAGCGACATCGTCGGCAGCATTGACCCCGCCATGGAGCTGGGGCTCATGGCCTACGGACATCGCAAAAAGGGCGATTGTGAAGACATCGAACTGCTGGTGCCCCCCCAGTCCAGGAGCGCCGCCGCCATTTTGAAAGCCGTGTCCGGCTTGGAGCCGAAGGGCAAGACACCACTGACGGCGGCTGTGATCCAGGCGGCGAAGTATTTGAGATTTGAGGAAGCAAAGGCGTCGGTGATCCTGGTGAGCGACGGGGTGGAGACCTGCGACAAGGATCCCTGCATGGCTGCGGAGGAGCTGGAGCGCCTAGGCATTGACTTCACCTGTCACGTGATTGGCTTCGATCTCAAGCAGGGCGAGTCTTCTGGACTCGAATGCCTGGCCAAGAAAACGGGAGGCATGTATCTCGCAGCCAAGGATGCCGCCTCCCTAAAATCCTCACTCGAGATGGCGATGAAGCAGGTGGCCAAACCAGTGACGACCCTGGTGGTGGAGGCGAAGAAATCTTCCGGCGGCGCCTTGCTGGATGGCGTGGCGTTTCAGGTGTTCGCGGAGGGCGGTGGTGAAAACGCCATCGCCACGGGCAGCGGTGGGCATTGGAGCACTGAACTGCCCAAGGCGGGCAAATACACGATCAGCGCGAAGTTTGGCGGCAAGACTCTGGAGCTGGTAGCAACACTCAAGGACGGCGAAACGGTGACGAAGGAAGTGGTGTTTGCTGAAACAGGATTGAAAGCCGAAGCCTATGACAAGGAGGGCGGCGTGGCCTTTGAGCGCGAGGTGAGCTGGGATCTGCTCGGTCCGGCTGACAGCGAGGGCAACCGGCCCAAGGTTTCCTTCAGCTATGAGGCCAGGCCCTTCCTGAAAGTGGCGCCCGGCACCTACCTGCTGACTGCGGTGCGTGGCAATGCCACGGCCAGTGTTACTGTGGAGGTGAAAGAAGGCCCCGCACAACTGGTGAAGGTGATCCTGGGCAGCGGCAATCTGAAGCTGAGCGCCATCAGTGCAGAGGGGCAGCCGGCGATCGCGAAAGATGTCAGCTGGGATCTTTACTCTCCACCCGATGCGGAGGGCCAGCGCAAAAAGCTGGGCTACAGCTATGAGGCGCAGCCCAAGATGACCCTGCCCTCCGGTCCCTGCCTCATCGTGGCGACCTATGGCAATGCCAAAGGCCAGAGAGAGGTGGAGGTGAAGGCGGGAGAGACTCAGGACATCGTGGTGATGCTGGGCAGCGGAAAGCTGAAGCTCTCCGTGGTCATGGAAGAAGGAGGAACGCCCGTGGCGAAGGATGTGAGCTGGGATGTGTTTGGCGAAGCCGATGCAGAAGGCAACCGCCCGAAGGCCGCCTATAGCTATGAGGCGCAGCCCACGCTGGCACTGCCCGCGGGCAAGTATGTGGTGGAGGTGGCCTATGGGAATGCGAAGGGCAAGACCACGGTGGAGATCAAGGCGGGTGCCACGACCGAAAAAGTGGTGAGCCTGGGCGCCGGGAAGCTGAAGCTTTCCGCTCTCGCCACAGAAGGGGCTGAGCCAATTTCCAAGGATCTGTCCTGGGAAATCCTGGGCGCTGCTGACGCTGAAGGAAACCGCGCCAAGGCGGGCTTCAGTTATGACGGCCAGCCCTCCTTCAGCCTGCCTGCCGGGAAATACACGGTGCAAAACGAATGGGGTGCCGCCAAGACGAAGCAAGAGGTGGAAATCAGCGCAGGCAAGCTCACGGAAGCGCCGATCATCCTCAACGCCGGCACATTCTCCACCAGTGCTATCATGGCGCATGGCGCTGATCCGGTGCCGGAAGGCCTCAACTGGGATGTTTTTGGAGAACCCAACGCGGAAGGCGAAAGAGCGAAAGTGACCTACAGCTACGATGCGCAGCCAAAGCTTCATCTGAAGGCCGGCAAGTATCGCGTGGAGGTGACTCGCGGGGCCGCCACCGCCAATGCGGAGATTGAGATCCAGGCGGGCAAGATGACCACCATGCAGATGAATTTGAACGCAGGCACGCTCAAGGCCAGCTCCTCGACTCCGGGTGACTGGGAGGTGTTTGGCCCCGTGAATGCCGAGGGCGAACGCAAAAAGATCACCTACTCCTATGATCAAAATGCAAAACTCTTCCTCCCTGCTGGCAAGGTGCTGGTGGTGCGCAGCAAGGACGGCAAGAAGGCCGAGCAGGAAGTGGAGATCAAACCCAACGCGCTCACTGAGCTGACGCTGGATGCGAAATAACGTTCCCGATTTCATCCCAACTCAAACCACTCCACACCAAGCATCATGAAACTCCATTATCTAACTGCCATCGCGCTGCTCACATGCGGCATCTCCTCATGCAGAAAAACGCCTGAGAACACCAAGGCCATGGAAGACACCAAGAAGGCCGCCGAATCCGTCAAAATCGCAACGGCCAAAGAACTGGAAGCCGCCAAGGAAAAAGCCATCGAACTTGGCAAAGAAGCAAAGAAAGAGGCTGTCGTCCTAAAGGAAGAAGCGAAAGAAAAAACCGCCGAGGCGGCCAAGGCTCTCGAAGACGCTGCCAAGAAGGCCAAGGACGCTCTGACTCCTGCTCCGGCACCCAATCCACCACCGCCGCCTGCCCCTGCTGCACCTCCCGCAGCGCCAGCCACACCAAAATAGAGAAGCCTCCTTCGTAAATCATGCGAAGAGCGTCAGGACATTCCTGACGCTCTTTTCTTTCGCTGATCAAACGGACTGCGGTACTTCAAAGCCGGGGCGATACTCACGCTTCAGCAGGGCCAGCGCCTCCGGCGTCGCGGTGTCTCCCACGAAGGTTTCCTTGGCGACATCGAGTTCCAGCATCGGCCCCATCTTGATGTCGAGCTTGGAGGCATCGAGTTCGTTTTTGATGAGGTGCTCGTGGAAATCGGCGATCACGTCATTCCACGGCTGGAAATCCTTCACCGCAGCTTCGGCCTGCTCCCGGACATACTTCTGGCCGAGGCGGAAGGAGTTGTTCGCCAGATGGCACCAGGCGCTGGAGTAGTGGATCTTCTCGACCTCGCCTTTCAAGTCTTCCGACTTACGGCTGCGAATGGCTTCGATGAAATTGGCGGCATGGGTTTTGCCACCATCCCCTTTGAAGGTGTGGAGCTTGGTGCCTGCGGCATCGTAGGCGGTGCCACCGCCGCGGCTGCCGGTGTAGTAGCCGCCTTCGCACTCGATGATGAGGAAAGCACCCGTGCGACGACGCAGGTACACGTCCGGAGCTTTGACACCCTTCTGACGCGGGAGGTTGTGGAAATCGATGATCACCGGGATGCTGCCGGTGTCCATGTAGGCAAAATGGGTGTTGGGTGTCTCGCCGGCATCGTCCCAGGCGAAGCGACCGCCACCAGCGATCACACGTTTTGGCAGCGCGACCTTGTCCCGGAAGACGACGTTGCGCAGATCATCAAGAATGTGCGGCCCCCAGTTGCCCATCTCGCCGTTGCCGGTGTTCCAGCTCCAGTGCCAGTCGTAGTGGAATTTTTCGCGGTAGATGGGCTCGTCTTTCGCAGGGCCAAGCCAGATGTCGTAATTCAACGTGGCGGGTGGTGTGAGCGGCTCTGCGCGTTTGCCGATGGAGGAGCGCATGCTGTAGTGATTGCAGCGCACGTATTTGATCTTGCCGATCGTCCCGGCATCCAGGAATCCTTTGATCTCCTCCTGCAGCGGATCACTGCGCTGCTGCGTGCCGCCCTGCACGATGCGGTTGTACTTGCGCGCGGCCTCGACGAGTTTGCGCCCCTCCCAGATGTTGTGGGAGACGGGTTTTTCCACGTACACGTCCTTGCCCGCCTGCATGGCCCAGATGGAAGCCAGCACATGCCAGTGATTTCCGGTGGAAACGACGACGGCATCGATGCTCTTGTCCTCCATCACCTTGCGCAGGTCCTGGGTAGTCTTCGCATTGGGGAAAGCCTTCTTGCCCTTGTCCAGCGCCGCGGTGTCGGGATCGCACAGATAGGCGATTTCCACGCCAGGGACCTTGGCCATGCGTCCTGCATTGCCCAAACCCTGCCCGCCCAGACCGATGGAGGCGATGCGGATGGTATCATTGGCCCCCAGCACGCGGCTGGCAGACAAAGCGGTGAACGCAAGTGCGGACTGGGTGATGAAGGAACGGCGTGAGGTCATGGTTGGATCGGGTTGGAAGACAGACAGAACTTCTGCCAGAACGCAGCCCCGCACACAACTCCTTCGCCAATTTCCCGCATTATTTTCAGCCAGCCCGCACCGCGGGTATTTCAAACAATGGCACGGCTGTTCTCCGCGGAATTGATCTCGCTGATCTGTGTATTGAGGGTGCAGAAGTCGTAGACGATGCCGATCAAGAATCCGCCGCCGGTCACGAGGTAAAGCAGGCCGGTGACCCATTTGCCCAGGTAGAAGCGATGGAGGCCGAAGACCCCCAGAAAGGTCAGCAAGACCCAGGCGACCGTATAATCCAAGCGGCCCTGGGCGAACCTGCGGTCTGCCTGGCGGTCCATGCCTGGGATAAGAAACAAGTCAATCAGCCAGCCGACGCCGATGAGACCACCGGTAAAAAACCACAAGATTCCTGTCTTGGTTTTGCCGAAGTAAAAACGGTGAGCGCCGGTAAAACCAAAAATCCAAAGCAGATAGCCCGCCAGTTTGTTGTGTGTGGAAGGTAGCGTGGTGTTGTTCATGACGGCCTCATCATCATGCGTGTCGGGCATCTTGCGATTGCAAATCCGTTCCATTTTTACCAGCCGGAGAAGCAATTTGCCTGCTGGACTGCCAGACATATAGCCCTGCACAGGCAAGTCCACGCATGAAGAAAGCACTGGGAGCTGAAGAAAGCCCCTACACCACCACCTTCTTCACAAAGCAGGCTTTCAGGCCAATCGCGATGCCGTCCATCTTGCAGGATATTTCGTGATCGCCATCCACCAGACGGATGGGTTTGGACTTCGTTCCGACCTTGAGCACTTCGTTGGTTCCTTTGAGCTTCAGATCCTTGATCATTGCCACGATGTCGCCATCGGCCAGCACCGCGCCATAGGCGTCTTTGACGACGCGTTCGGCATCCGGCTCATCTGCCACGGCCTCCTTGGGCCATTCGTGACCGCAGGTCATGCATTCAAAGCGGTCGGTGTGGTCCAAAACATCATTCATCTCGCACATGGGGCAGGCAGGTTGGCTCATAGGCATGGAACAGACACGCCACAAAACTGAAATTCAAGCGCTCAGTCAACGCCATCCCTGGCGCACACTGGCCTGATATTGCCCGAACATGGTTGCGCAGGATGGCAGAGATGCTTGGCTGCTGGTTCTCATGATATCCATGCCAAGAAAACCCGCTGCTGCCGCCAACTTTTTTGCCAGCCTACTGTTGATCTGTGCTTCAGCTGGCACAAGCCTTTCAGCGCAGCACGCCACAGTCTCCGCGGCGGTGGAGCAAGCTCACAAAGTGCTGTGGAGCTCGTTTGTGGATTCCCACGGCATCATCAATGACTTCGTGGGTGAGCGGCCCACGCCGGAAGATTGCGCCCTGGGAAAGCCGAATGCCATTGGCTGGTGGAGCCCTATTGAGAACGGCCCCATGTTCACCGGTCTGTACCTCCCTGCCGCCTGCGAACGCGCCCGCCGCAGTGGCGATGCCATCGACAAAACCCACGCCTCACAGCTTGCACAAGGCCTGCTGAAGTGTGCCTCGGTCTCGGACGTGCCAGGATTCATCGCACGCGGCATCGGTACGGACGGACGCTGTCACTATCCGCTGGGATCGGATGATCAGACCCACCCGTGGTTTTACGGCCTGCATGCCTACTACAAGAGCGGACTGCCCTCCGAGCAAGAGCGCCGGCAGATCTCGGCCAAGGTAAAAGAGGTGGCCGAAGTGCTGGAATCCACCGGCTGGCAATGCCCTTGCGATGCCTCTTTCAAAGGGCAGTTTCGCGGCGGGTATAAGGGACATCTGTTCCGCGATGCCGTGCGCTATCTCTATCTGCTCCGTGCCACGCATGAGATCACTGGCGAAAGCGTCTGGCTGGAACGTTACCAGAAGGCCCTCGCCGAGCATCCGGCCAATGCCGACAAAACGCGGGCGGAGATTTGCGCCGAGGGCTATGCCTTTGATCACGAGGCGATCAAGCACATCGATGACTTCCAGCTGTGGATCTATGTGGGATGCCAGGGCTCTTTGGCGAAGCTTGTGACCATGGAAACACACGAGCCCACCCGGGCCTTCTACCGTGCGGGTCTGGCCCTGAACGCAAGGAGTGTGGTTGCCGCGATCAAAGCACATTCTCAGTTCGACAACAACGACACCAAAGTCTTTGGCAACGCCGACTGGCGGGCTGTTTACTCCACCTGGGTTCCCCAGCACACCCAGGCCGATGCAGCGAAGCTCTCCGAAACGGGAGACAAGGCAAAACGAGGCGAACGCAAATACTACGAAGCCAGATGGATGCGCAACCCTCTCGCGGCGGCGGCAATAGCGGCTCTCGGCGGAGACTCGGCGCGCGCGGAAATCAACGCAGCGCTCCGCCACTACGATTATTCCAAGCTGCACATGGCGGAGTTCTTCTTTGCCGAATGCGCCTACTACGCACTGCCTGAAGTGCCGTAACAAATCCATGCCAATGATATAGTCCCTGAATTGTTTCGTTTAAAACTTCCCCATGAACATCCGACTCTTCCTCGCCCCTTGTCTCTTTCTCAGCGCAGCCGCTTTCGCCGCCGACCAGCCAAAGGTTCCCGCCAAACCCATCGCGGAAAAGAAGGAGCTGCTGTTCTCCGACGACATGTCCGGCAGCGAGCATGACAAACGCTGGCACCGCGTGGTGGACACCTTCGTGTTTGAAAAAGACGCGCTGAAAGGCACGCAAACACGCGTGAAAGACATGCCCTCCAAGGATGGCAAATCCATCATCACCGCGCATGCGGCCGTGTATGGCCTGGAAGTCCCCACCAAGGACAGCGTGGTGGAGGTGAAGATGCGCTTCGACGGCTGCACGATGATGGATGTGGAGTTTGACGACCGCAAATACACCGCAGCCCACTACGGCCACCTCAGCCGTGCGCAGATCCGTCTGGACAAGGTGACCATCATGGATGAGCGCGAAGGCAGCCAGAACCTCATCATCAAGGAGATGCGCAAGGATCCCGCGAAGAAAGATGAAGTGAACAAGATGATGGCCGGCAAAAGCGCCACCTTCCCCGTGAGCCTGGAGCAGAACAAGGAGTATACCGTCGTGGTGGAAACTGTCGGAGATGAGATGCGCGTCAGCATTGATGGCAAAGCGGTCGCATTCCTGAAGTCTCCTGGCATCGGCCATGAAACGAAGTCCAAGATCGAACTCGGCGTGGCTGGTCAGAGCGGCTGGTTTGACGACATCAAAGTCTGGAACGCCGCACCAGCGAAATAGGCTGTCCGCAACGACTCAGGAAGCGCGGGGTGCGGCTGCACCTCGCGCTTTTTTTATGGCAGCCACCGCGCGGTATCCCAGCAGAAGCGCCAGCACCACCGCGAAGATGAGCGGATAGGTGATGTCTGACTTCACAATGATCCAGTAGTGCAGCACACCACCGATGGTGATGTAGTAGGTGAGGCGGTGGAGCTGCGCCCAGCGGGCACCGCCGAGCTTCTTGATCATGGCATTGGTGGACGTGACTGCGAGCGGCACCATGAGCACAAAGCTGAACATCCCTATGGCGATGAAGGGGCGCTTGTACACATCTCCGATCACGGTCTGAAGCTGCCAGTCGCGATCATAGGCCAGGTAGGTCACCAGATGCGCAAGCCCGTAGAAAAACGCATACAGGCCCAGCAGACGGCGCTGCTTGAGAAGCCAGTTCCAACCGTAGATCTTGCGCAGAGGCGTGACCAGCAGCGTCAGAAAAAGAAAAACGAGCGTCAGCACTCCGGAAGCGCGCGTGACGAACTCCACAGGATTCGCGCCCAGTCTGCCGCGCCAGGCATCCACCAGGATGAGGAGGACTGGCAGCAGTCCATTGAAGAGAAGGAGCTGCCGGTGAAAGCGTGAGTCTGCGCTGAAAGTCGTCATGTCTCAAAAATCTGTGGTGAGGTCCATGCCCGCATAGAGATGCGCCACCTGTTCCGCGTAGCCGTTAAACATGAGGGTGGGGCGCGTGCCCAGTTCACCGATGCGTCTTTCCCGGGCCTGGGACCAGCGTGGATGATCCACCGTGGGGTTCACGTTTGAGTAGAAGCCGTATTCCCCCGGATTGGCGAGACTCCAGGTAGTCCCCGGCTCGCGGTCCATGAGGGTGATCTTCACCACCGATTTGATGCTCTTAAAGCCATACTTCCACGGCACCACCAGACGCACTGGCGCGCCATTTTGATTGGGCAGTGTCTTGCCATACAGGCCGGTGGCCAGCAGCGTCAGCGGATGCATCGCTTCATCAAGCCGCAGGCCCTCCTGGTAGGGCAGATCAATGCCCGCGAAACGCGAGTCAGGCATCTGCTTGATGTCATAGTAAGTTTCAAAGGCCACGTGAGTGGCGGCACTCAGCGGCTCCACTTGATTCAACAGCTTTGAAAGAGGGAAGCCCACCCAGGGTATGACCATGGACCAGCCCTCCACACAGCGGAAACGATAGGTCCGTTCCACCGATTCGAATTTGAGCAGATCGGCGAGATCATAGGTTCGCGGATTCTTCACCAATCCTCCGACCTGAACGCTCCAGGGATCCGTGACAAAGTTTTTGGCCTTGGCCGCCACCTCGGATTTGTCGGTCGAAAACTCGTAATAGTTGTTGTAGCCCGCGATGTCGGTGAAGGAGTTGACCTTTTCATCAGCCGCCAGCCCCGTCTGGAGCGATGGCTCGGCCACGGTGGCGATGGCAGCGCCAGTGTTCTTCACCTCAGGCCGCGGGCTAAAGGTGCGGTACAGCCCCGCCGTGGCCAGCGTGGATCCGGCCCAGATGGCGGATTTCATGAAGAAGCGCCGATTGAGAAAAGTCTCCTCCGGTGTGATCTCGCTCGAGGGAATGTGGGGGCTGTCTTTCATGATGAGCGAAGCACGCGTTTCGTGTAGGAGGCGCTGGCTCCCGGGATATTCCCGCACAACGAATGCCAACTGGCAAGTTGCATCCGCCGCCATCACCTCACAGGCTGGCTGTTCCATGTCCCTTCTCGAACGTCTTTTCTCCGTCGGCCCCGTCCGCAAAGCCATCTGGCAGCTGTGGTATCCCTTTCTCACCCGGCGGCTGCGAGGAGAGGAGGTGCTTTTTTTGAATTACGCTTTTGAGACGGATCCACCCGTGGGCCTGCAGCTGGAGCCCGCGGACGAACCCAACCGTGCCTGCATCCAGCTTTATCATCACGTTGCCACGCAGGTGGACCTGAAGGGAAAGGACGTGCTGGAAGTGAGCTGCGGTCATGGGGGCGGCGCTTCATGGCTCACCCGCACCCTGCATCCCGCGAGCTACACGGGTCTTGATCTCAATCCCACCGGCATCGCCTTTTGCCAAAAACGTCATCAGGTGCCGGGCCTCCGCTTTGTGCAGGGAGACGCGCAGGTGCTCCCCTTTCCGCCTCAATCACTCGATGCCGTCATCAATGTCGAGGCCTCACACTGCTATCCGGATTTCCCCGCCTTCCTGGCCAAAGTCGCGCGGGTGCTGAAGACGGGAGGTCATTTTCTCTATGCTGACTTCCGCTTTCGCGATCAATGGGCTGAATGGGAGCAGGCCATCTCGAACGCCCCGCTACAGCTCGTGCAGACGCGTGACATCCATGCCGAAGTCCTGCGTGGAATGCAGATCAACGCCGCACGCAGCGAGGCTCTCATCTGCCAGCGCCTGCCCAAGTTTCTGCACTCGCTGGGCCGCGATTTTGCCGGCCTACCGGGCGCGCGGGTGTACGAAGCGCTGAAGTCCGGCGAGCTTTCCTACCGCTCCTGGTGCTTCCGCAAAAGCTGAGTTCAAGGCCCGATGGCAAACCAGTTGAAATCGGCGGCATACACGCGGCTGCCAGCCCAGGTGGTGAGGGTGGCCTGAAAACCATATTCGCTGATGAATTCCGCTTTAATGGTGAGACGGGCGCTGTCCCGCTGATCGATGTCGAAGCCGCTGAGCCCGATCTGCACCACGGGCACGGAGGAAAAGGCGGTGTCAAAAATCACGTCCACGATGAACTTGCGAATCTCCTCTTCCGCCCCCGGTTCGGGAGTGGCGAGATTCCAGCCCTCCGTGAGAACATTGACGGTGACACCGGCGGATAAGACTTTCCAAGGAACTGAGGGTGGATACATGCAGCGGCAATAGAGCAGCATCCGGGCCGGTCAGCTTTATTCTTGTCACAAGACGGCCCCTTTTGCTCGGCGCGTCCCGAGTGGTCTGCGAAAAGACGACGGTGTTTTTAAGCCTTCCCTTATACCCCGCTTCCTCTTTGGCGGATTAACTTCGTGAAGATGAAGTGTCCGGCTTTGCGAAAGGCCGGCGGCAGCCCCTCGCTGCCGTTCTTGCTGAAGAGCCCTTCGTCTCCCACGAAATGAAACAATGGTTTGCCAGTCTGAAGGTCTCCCAAAAGCTGATGCTCATCAGCATCTTCTTTGTGATGCCCGACTCCCTAATGCTTTATTTCTTCATCACGGGTATCAATGCCAACATTGAGTTTGCCCGGCTGGAGAAGAAGGGCAATGCCTATCAGCGGCCGTTGGAGGACCTGCTCGAGCTGATCCCGCAGCATCGACTGCTGGCGCAAACCTCCGGCTCCGGCGATCCTTCAGTACGAGTAAAACTGGGAAGAGTGGAGGAACAGATCGAAGATGCGTTCAATGCACTGGAAGCGGTGGATGCGCTGCTGAGTCATGACCTTCAATTTACCGACGAAGGTCTGGCAAAACGCCACAGGGAGCATTTCCGCGCGCGGACGGTGCGAATGGAGTGGGAGGATTTGAAAAGCCGGCTGGGACAACTGCATCCGGACGCTGTCGCGGCGCAGCATCTGCACCTTGTGGCAGACCTGCGCATCATGATCACGCATGCGGGAGACCAGTCCAATCTCATTCTCGACCCCGATCTGGACAGCTACTATCTCATGGACGTGACCCTCCTGGGCCTGCCACAGACGCAGGACCGGCTGGCCGCAGTGCTGGCGTTTGGTGCAGGCATCCTCCACCGCCAGACCATCACCAATTCCGAACGGCAGCAACTGGCCATCCACGCCACGCTGCTGAAGGAGGCGGACATGGACCGCGTCATCGGCAGTCTGCAGACAGCGCTGAATGAGGACGCGAATTTCTATGGCCGCAGCGCCTCCCTTCAGGCCAGGGTCCCGCCTGCGCTCAAGGAGTACTCGGATGCCACCGAGCACTTCATCAGCCTCACGAACCATCTGGCCGGAGTGGAAGGCACGAGTGTGACGGAAGCGGATTATGTGGCGGCGGGTAGCAAGGCCCGCGCCGCCAGCTTCGCTCTATGGCGGATCGCCTCCGAGGAACTGGACACCTTTCTGCAAACACGAATCGAGTTCTATGAGCAGCGCCGCTCCCGGAGCCTGATGGTGGCGGCCCTTGCCCTGCTAGCTGCAATCGGTTTCGTCACCTTCATCACCCGGAGCATCAGCGGCCCGCTGCGCAGGCAGGCGGAGGAACTTCAGGCCGCCAATGAAAGCCTCCAGATCGAAATTGCGGGACGCAAACGCACGGAACGGGAACTGCGGCGCAGTGAAATGCAGCTTGCCACCGCCCAGATCATCGCCCGTGTCGGCAGCTGGGAATGGGATATGGCATCCGGCAAAATTGTCTGGTCCGACGAGAACTATCGCATCCATGGCCTGGAACCCGGCAAATACGCCGTGACGCATCAGGCGGCCATGAGCTTCATCCATCCGGAAGATCGTGTCATGGCTGAGACAACCATGATCCGAGCGCTGAACGAAGGATTGCCCTTCAGTTTCGAGCATCGCATCGTGCGTCCGGACGGCAGCGAGCGGATGATCCACAAACGTGGTGAAGCCGTGATGGCGGCGGATGGCAGAGGAACGGCGAAGGTGTTTGGCACTTCACAGGACATCACTGAGCGCAAGATGGCTGAGGAAGAGCTGAAATCCATGCACAAGATGCTTCTCGACACCTCCCGCCAGGCGGGCATGGCGGAAGTGGCCACGGGTGTACTGCATAATGTGGGCAACGTGCTCAACAGCATGAATGTCTCCACGACGATGACGCAGGACATCCTGCGCCAGTCAAAAACCTCCAGCCTCGTCCGCATCGCAGGATTGCTGGAGGAGCACAGCGCCGACCTCACAGCCTTTCTCACGTCTCACCCGCAGGGCCGGCTGGTGCCGCCGTTTATCGTCAAACTTTCCTGCCTGCTCGATGATGAGAACCAGAGGCTGCACAAGGAATCCGCCGCGCTCACCAAAAACGTCGAGCACGTCAAGGAGATCATCGCCATGCAGCAGACTTACGCCCGTGTCTCGGGTCTGGTGGAGACGGTGCAGATCAATGACCTGGTGGAGGACGCGCTGCGCATGAACACCTGTGCGCTGGACCGCCACGGGGTGGAAACCATCCGCGAATACGCGCCGGTGCCTCCGGTCCCAGTCGAAAAACACAAGGTGCTGCAGATCCTCGTCAACCTCATCCGCAATGCCAAGTATGCCTGCGACGAATCCGGGCGTGCGGACAAACGCATGATCATGCGCTCGGCCAGCGGCAACGGCCGGGTCAGCATCTCCATCATCGACAACGGCGTGGGCATCGCTCCGGAGAACCTCACTCGCATTTTCGGCCACGGCTTCACCACCCGAAAGGATGGCCATGGCTTCGGCCTCCACAGCGCGGCCAATGCGGCCAAGGAAATGGGCGGCCAGCTCAGCGTCCACAGCGATGGCCCCGGCCGCGGCGCCAGCTTCACTCTCGAACTGCCGGTAGCACTCTCCTCCTAATTTATTCAGCGTATGCAGCCCTCCCCTCGCATCGAAAACCGCCGCCTGTTGATCATCGATGACAATCCTGCGATCCACGAAGATTTCCGCAAAATCCTGGTCCCCGCCAGCGCGCCTGCACAGGCAAGCGGAATCGAGGCGGATGAAGCTGCCATCTTTGGTGACATCCCTGCCCCCAGCGCGCCGACGGGACTGCTGTTCGAGGTGGATTCCGCCTCCCAAGGAAAGGAAGGGCTGGACCTCATCCGGCGGGCGCTGGAGGAAAAGAGACCTTACACCATGGCCTTCGTCGATGTGCGCATGCCACCGGGCTGGGACGGCATCGAGACGACGCGCCAGATTTGGTCCATCTGCCCGGACCTGCAGATCGTGATCTGCACAGCCTACTCTGACTACTCATGGAATGAGATGCAGGAGCAGATCAAGCCGCGCGACCGGCTGCTGATCCTCAAAAAACCCTTTGATACCGTGGAGGTGCTGCAGCTCGCCAACGCACTCACGGAAAAATGGCGTCTGCAGCAGGAGTTCAAATGGCTCATGAACGATCTCGAGGCACGGGTGCAGCTGCGCACCAAGGAGCTGGAGTCTTCCATGGAGGAGGCTGTGCGCAGTCGCGAAAAGGAGCGGCTTTCCTTCGAAAGCCTGCGTCATGAAATGGAGGAGCGCGGGCGTCTTGAAAAGCGCTTTCGCGAGCAGGCCGCCCTGCTGGACAAAACCACCGACGCCATCGTCGTGAGCGATCTCGAGCACCGCATCACCTACTGGAACAAAGGAGCGGAACGAATCTACGGCTGGACCGCGGAGGAGGCCATCGGCCACCGGGCCTATGAACTTCTCTATCGTGAGTTTGCCCCGTTTGAAGCGGCGGTTTCGAGCATTGTCAAACACAGTGAATGGATGGGTGATCTGCAGCAGATCAACCGCAGTGGCGGCAAGCTTTTGGTGGAGGCGCGCTGGACACTGCTGCGCAATTCCGCCGGCCAGCCGCAGGGCATTCTCTCCATCAACACCGACATCACCGAAAAGAAAAAACTCGAGCAGCAGTGCCTTCGCGCCCAGCGCATGGACAGCATCGGCACGCTGGCAGGCGGCATCGCGCATGACCTCAACAATGCTTTGACGCCCATCCTCATGTCCATTGAGCTGCTCAGAATGCGCGAGAAGGATCCGCGCGGCCTCACGGTGATCTCCACTCTCGACAGCAGCGCCAAGCGCGGTGCGGGCATGGTCCGGCAGCTGCTCACCTTTGCCAGCGGCATGGAAGGAAAACAGATGGTGGTGCAGGTGGGTCCGCTGCTCAGGGAAATCGAAAAAATCGCCAATGAAACCTTTCTCAAGACCATTCAGGTGAGCAGCGAGATACCGGAAAATTTGTGGACCTTGCAGGGAGACCCCACCCAGCTCCACCAGGTGCTGCTCAATCTCTGCGTCAATGCGCGCGACGCCATGCCCGACGGCGGCAGACTCACGCTCTCCGCGTGCAATCTGATGCTGGAACAGCACTACGTCGGCAGCAATGGTGAAGGAAAACCCGGACCGTACATTGTCATTCAGGTGAAGGACACAGGCGCTGGAATGCCGCCAGAAGTGATCGAGCGCATCTTCGAGCCATTCTTCACCACCAAGGAACTGGGCAAAGGCACAGGACTCGGCCTGTCCACCTCTCTCGGCATCATCAAAAGCCATCATGGCTTTCTCCACGTGGAGAGCACCCCGCGGGCAGGCACCCGCTTCCTCGTGTATTTGCCGGCTCAGACTGCCGCGACTCCAGCAACGGAGACATTTGCACCCACCGAACTGCCGCGTGGCAATGGCGAACTTGTGCTCGTGGTGGACGACGAGGCCGACGTGCGGCAGGTCGTGCAGCAGATTTTGGAGGCGTTTGGCTACTGGGTGCTGCTGGCTTCGGACGGCTCCGAGGCCTCGGCCTTGTATGCCAGCCGAAAGGGAGAGGTCGCTGCGGTGATCACCGACATGATGATGCCCGTCATGGACGGACCGGCGACGATCCAGGCGCTGAAAAACATGAATCCGGAGGTGCGCATCATCGCCGCCAGCGGCCTGAGCACCAGCAGCAATGCGGCCAAAGCCACGCGGGAGGGCGTGAAGCACTTCATTCCGAAACCCTACACCACGGAAACCCTGCTGCAGACGCTGCACAGCGTTCTGAAGGGGCAGCTTGCGCTTGCTTCATAGACTAGCCTTCGATCCGGCAGGCACCGTCTCACGCCACCACTTCCAGCAGCGCCTTCTGAATGTTGTTCTTTCCCGACTTCGGAAAAGGGCGCGGCAGGGGTTGCGCAGTACCGTTGGCATCCACCGTGCGGCAGCGCAGTTCATACCTGCCGGGTGGCAGCTTCACCGGTTTGGCCGTCCAGCGGCAGAGTGTGTGTCGCAGCGGCCACTCTCGCGGCTGGCGCGTGGCGGGATCAAACTGCACGGGATGCAGCGGCGCGCCTTTGAAGCCTGCGATGCCACTGCCATCAAACGGCGCGATCTCTGCGTCCTGCCACGGTGCCTTGGCGAAGTACGGATCATTCGGAGGCATAGGTGCGCTCACATCACGCATCCAGAACTGCACCTTTTTGAGACCGGAGATGCCCACCTGCGCATTGCCATGCAGCGTCAGCGGATCGGCAGCCTTGATCTGCGCGGGCAGATCGCCGAAGCGGGCAAACGTCTTCAGCCATGAGTTGATGTCGTTGTTGCCGTTGGCGTAGGTGTCATCGGACTGGTGCGCATTGGTAAAGCCGATGCGCTGCAGCCACTTCACCGATTTGAAGCCATACGCCTCCGGCACGATCATGCGCACGGGACCGCCGCGCTCGCCGGTGAGAAATTCACCATTCAGCTTGTAGCAGAGCATGACAGGAAGTTCTCCGGGAGGATCTTCAAAAACTCGGTTCATCGGCAGGTAGCACTTGAAGATCTGCTTCGGATCTTCGTTGTGGTGGCCATGGTACCAGACGTGGCGCAGATTTTCCACCGGCCCGCACTCCCACAGCACATCGCGCAGCGGCACCCCCTCCCACAGCCCATGACCCAGAGGATCGGCCAGATTGTTGCAGGTGATGACCTTCAAATAGCTGACCGCCTTCGTCTTCGCTATTTCCATGAGCCTGTCAAAAGTCAGCGCCGTGCCTTCGCTGCGCAGCATGGGCCGCTCGATCTTCGCATTGCTCGTCGGGTCTGAAATGATTTCGAGCTGCCACGTCTCGCGCACCATGCCGATCTCCCGCAGTTTTTCAGGAGGCAGCTTGTAGGGCAGCGGGTTGCCACGCTCCACGTTGTAAAAATCCCCTGAGGGTGTGATGCAGCAGCCGCCCTCTTCACATACAGGACCGGCTTTCTTTCCTGCCGCCTGCACTTCGGCACTGGTCGTCAGCACCGCGGCACCTGCGGTGCCCAGCTTAAAAAGATCACGACGGGAGAATGCTTTGGCCTTCATGCGCACGATTTAAATCCAGAGCAGAGGCGAAAGACAAGCTCTCAATCTGGCAGCTTGGTGGCCTCGGGGGCGGGAGCAGGAGCAGGCGCGCTTTTCACAGTCACGCCATTCCCTGCATTTTCCAGACTGGGATCAAAGGCAAACTCAAAGATGGCGCCATCCATCTTGTTGAGAATGTAATCCATCAGCAGGTCAGCATCGTCGGAGAAAACCGCCTCCAGCCAGGCCCGGCTCTCCGGGTCGTCAAGTTTGCCAGTGCCGATCATGAGCGTCCCATGTTCCGCCCCTTTGGCAGCCTTGATGGCCTCCATACGCTTTTCCATCTCGCTCTGAAATTCAGGCCTTTCCATCATCTGCCCAAAGCGTTTCATCATGTCCGCCATTTCCTGGCTCTTCACCGCTTCTTCGGGAGCGACGTCTTTGTAGCGGCGGATGATATCATCCACCTTGCGCCGCACGGCTTCAGACACCGGCTTCGGCCGATAGTGTTTCGGCACCGCCTTATCTTCCGAAGAGACCGCGGCCACCGCGGCTGCCGGGGCAGGAGCGGCCACCTGAGCTGGGGTCGGCTTCTTCGACGGCGTGTCAGGCGTTGTTCTGGTCGGATGCCAGTTCAGCCAAACCGCAGCAAAAAACACACCCGAGACCAGCAGAAGCACGAGGTTTTTGTTCATAAAGAGTGGAATGAATCACTTCGCCTGGAAATAACCGCGCTGCTTGGCGCTGATGGGCAGCCCGAGTTTTTCCATCACCTTGAGCATGTCCTCCCACACCTGTCGTTTGGCACGAATGCCGTCTCCCATTTTCTCCTCCCGCAGCAGGTAGGAAGGATGGTAGGTGACCATGGTGGGAATGCCGCTGGTGCTGTGAAACTTCCCGCGCAGGCTGCCCACGCTGCCAGGAATGCCCAGTCCCTCTGCCGCTGTAGCACCGAGGGCCACGATGACCTTCGGCTTGATGAGATCGATTTCCGTCAGCACAAACGGCAGGCAGGCCTTCATTTCTGCAGCCTCCGGCTTGCGATTGCCACTGCCCTGATTCTCCATCGCCGGACGGAATTTGCAGATGTTGCTGATGTACACCTGAGAACGATCCAACCCCATCGCCTTGATGATGGCGGTGAGTTTCTGCCCGGCCGGCCCCACAAACGGTTCGCGCATTTTTTCCTCCTCCGCACCCGGAGCCTCGCCCACAAACATCAGGCTGGTGTAAGGATCTCCCACGGCAAAGACCATCGTCTGGCGCAGGGTCTTCATCGCACGCGCGGGCTCCCACGTTTCGGCCAAGGTGCGCAGCGCCGCGAGCTTTTCTTCGATCGTAGCTCCAGCCACCTCCAGCAAACCCGCTTTCCTGAGCTCCGGAGGCGGCGTTTCCCGAAGAGTACTGAGCGCAGACGCAGGTGAGGACGCCAGCGCTGGTGCCGGTGCTGCCGCCGCTGCCACCGTCCTGAAGACTTCGGTTGCGGGAGTGGCACGCGCCACCGGTGCATGACTGACGCCGGTCAGCTTCTCCATCGTTCCCGGCCGCAGAGCGACGTGCGTCTTCCCCTGAAGCTGGCGCTGCTGCAGGTGTTGTTTGAGGAGGTCGGAGGCGGCTGACATGGAAAGGACTTCAAAATGCCCAATGCCCCGTGAATGTCGAATGCGGAGATTGGCTCATTCGCACTCATTCACCCAGCATTCGCCACCTCAAAATCCGGACGGGACGTAGAAACCACCCGTTGGAGGTGGTGGGCGCATGCACCGTGATGACTCTGAGCTTGCCAGGGTCTGCTTCGATCCACGTTTCCTCACCCAGGTAGGCCATGGTATGCACCCCGTCCTGGGTGACCGCCACGTCTCCTGGCCGCAGCTTCGAATAGTCGAGTGTCTTCAGAGCATCTGCTTCAAACAGACGCTTTGTCAGACCTTGATGTTCCTCCCCCAGAGCTTTGGCGCTCGTGTCATGCCACCACAGAGAGAGGCCGTGCCTGATCAAGCCCGGGTCGAGGCGGACCACTCCCTCGGATAGGCAGGCGTCGATGAGCCCTCGGCGGATCAATCCGGAACAGTCGATGCCACGGCGTGACTCTCCACCCCAATAGTAAGGGCAGCCTTCAAACGTCCGGAGATGCTTCACATAGGATGCACGCAACGTTTCTGGATAAGTGCGAATCTTCCATGGACAGACCAGCAGCAATGCGATGAGCGCCATTGCGGCAAGGCACGCTTTTCTTGGGCGCTTCCAGGACCAGATAAATGTAAAGAACGCAGCCACCAGCTCCAAGATGAGCCCCACGGTGCTCAGACGTGTGATTCGATTGGCCTCCACTTGCAGCGCAAGAAACGCGAAAGTGACAATGCTCAAAAACCAAAGCGCCAGATAAAGGCACGAGATCCTCACAGGTTTGTCAGTGTTCATGGCCACCAATCGCAGAGTTTTTTACTTTTCCTCACGACTTCCGGCTCAGCCGCATGTCCATCCACACCGCGAGAATAAGCACCACACCGCGGGCAATGAATTTTTTATCGTTCTCAACGGACATGAGCTGCATGCCGTTCAACAGGCACGCGATGATCAGGGCTCCCAAAAGCACGCCCAAGACTGTGCCGCGGCCGCCGCGCAAATTGACTCCGCCGATCACACAGGCTGCCACGGCATCCAGCTCCATCAGATCACCCACCGTCGTCGTGGAGGATCCCGCATACGCTGTCTGCATGAAGCCGGTAATGGCCACGATGGCCCCCATGCAGCCATACGCGGCGATGACGCTCCGTTTCATCGGCACCCCCGAAACCAGCGCCGCCTCCGCGCTCCCGCCGATGGCATACAAATGCCTGCCCAATGCAGTGTGCTGCGTGAGCGCATACACGATCAGCATCACACCGCCGAGGATCAACGATGGCAGCGGGATGCCGCGAAACTGGCCCGTGACGAGCACAAACAAGGCCACGGCCTGCGCGGCGATGAACAAGCGCAGAAAGGCCATCTCCCTGCTCTCCACCGCAAAGCCATGCGCCATACGCTGCCTGCGCGCGCTGAGGGTGGTTAAGATCAATGCGAGCACGAGCACCGCCGCCAGTACCCAGCCATAATTCGCAGGCAGGTAGTAGGTGGTGAGCAGCGAGTACAAATTGCTCTGCCCGCCCGGAACGACCGGCACGGTTGAGTTGTTGATCACGCGCCAGAAAAGACCTTTGAAAATCAGCATGGCCCCCAGCGTCACGATAAAGGACGGCATGCGCTCGCAAACGATGAAGGCCCCCATGGCCATCCAGATCAATACACCGCAGAGAAATCCCAGCCCCAGCGCTGCCGGTGCCGGCAGGTGTTGATGCATGACCAGCACACTCCCGATGCCGCCGAGCAGTCCCACGCCGCTGCCCGCGGAAAGATCGATGTGTCCCGGCAGCAGCACGAGCAGCATGCCCATGGCCAGCGTGGCGGTGATCGAAAGCTCGGTGACGAGCATCGAGAGATTGCGCGCTCCCAGAAAGGCCGGCTCTTTGACGGCAAAGAACATGCAGACCGCGAGCAATGCGATGACAATGGGCAGTTCTCGAAAGCGTAAGTTCACACAGTCTTAGTTCTGCGATGCAAAGAAGATGACGAGGATGATGAGCAGGATCACGATGGCGATCGTGATCTTCACCCAGCTCAGCGGGTATTCGCCGCCGATCTTGCCCGTGGCCCCGTTGACGGTGACCTGATAGGTCTTCGTGCCATAGGTGTAGGTCAGCAGCCAGACTGGCAGCAGCACATGCTTGAACGTGACGGCGCTGTACTCCGGAAAGATTTGCAGATTGCGGCTGGTGTCCCCGGGGATCTGCTGCTGGCACGCACGGCGAAGGATGTCGTCCATCCTTTTGCGCGAGTCCTCGGCCGCCTGCACCAGATCAATCTGATACTGCTCCACCACCCAGCCGGAAAGATAGCCCGGATCATAGGGCAGCAGGTCAGTGGTGGTGGGAAAGGGCTGCAGCTTTTCCAGCAAATGCCCGTGCACACCTTTCGAGGCAGGAACCAGCAAGTCGTCGAAATCGCCGCTGTAGTGGCCGGACGCATACTCCCAGCGTGTGTGCTGCCGGCGGTTCCCCTTGTCGTCCGTGGTGTAGTAGTGATAGCCCGCCTCAGCCTCCCAGGGGCATTCGGCATGCGCGTCAAAGGTCCAAAACGGCAGGTACATGCCGTGCAGGGTGTCTGTCATGGCCTTCTGCCCCAGCGCATTCGGCGCCCAAAAGTGGCTGCCGTACCAGCGGCGGATGTCCTCCCGCACGCGGCTTTCGGGAACCTTAAAAGGAAGCTGGCTGCCAGGCCGGATAGGAGCGCCCACATCATCCATAGCGATGATCGCCGGGGAACCGCAGAAGTCACAATTCTGCGCCACACGCTTTTCATCAAACACCGAGATGGCATTGCAGCTCTGGCATTTCACGGTTTTGCGCGCGGCATTCCAGCCACGCTGACTTTCCGGAATGGCCCGCAGCATGGCCACCAGATCATTCTCCTCCACCAGAGCACCGTCGGCCTTGAGTTCTGCCGGAGACACCGTGCCACAGTAGGGGCAGACCAGGGCATGCTTGGCGGGCGTCCAGACCGCCTCGGCACCGCAGGCTGGACAGGCAAATTTTGAAATGGCGGTGACTTCAGACATAAATGCGAGTTGGGTGGAAGCTGGGCAGGATTAACAGAAGAAAACCGAACCCTGTCCATTCCAAAAACCGGCGCAAAACATTTTGGCTTGCCTTGCAGGGAACCGACTGAGTACCATTTCGCCAATGAGACTTCTCCTCCTTTTCCTTGCTCTCGCCACCCCTGCCTTCACCGCCACTGTCAAAGACCGCGAAGGCGCAGTGCGCGGAGACAAGGCCAAAATGGAAAACGATCCGCGCTGGAACTGGAACGACCTCGATGGCGGCTTCCGTCTGGCCAAGACGACCGGCAAGCCGCTGCTCGTGGTGCTACGCTGCCTGCCTTGTATGTCCTGCGCTGGCATCGACGCCAGCGTGCTGGAAGAGCAGGAGCTCGTGCCCCTGCTGGACCAGTTCGTCTGCGTGCGCGTCATCAATGCCAACGCGCTCGATCTCTCCCGCTTCCAGTTTGACTACGATCTCTCCTTCTCCGCCATCATGTTCAATGGGGACGGCACCATCTACGGCCGCTACGGCTCCTGGCTGCACCAGAAGGATCCGCTGAACAAAACGACCACCAGCTTCAAAAAGGCCCTGGAAGCAGCCCTCTCCGTTCATCAGGGGTACCCAGCCAACAAAGCCCAGCTGAGCGGCAAACAGGGCGGCCCCACCCCCTACCAGACCCCCATCGAGTTCCCTGCCCTGGCCGGCAAATATCAGAGCAAGCTCGACTGGAACGGCAAGGTTGTCGCCAGTTGCGTCCACTGCCACATGGTGGGAGACGCGTTTCGTGCCTATTACCGCAGCCAGAACAAGCCCGTGCCTGTGGAGTGGATCTATCCGCAGCCGTCCATCGAAACCCTCGGCATCACCCTTGCCACCGACGACGTTGCCAAAGTGGAGGCTGTTGCGGCGAACTCGCCTGCGGCCAAAGCCGGGGTCCAAACTGGCGACAGCTTCCTCTCACTGAGCCAGCAGCCCCTAGTTTCCATCGCGGATGTCAGCTGGGTGCTTCATCGCTCCCCAGATTCCGGTCCACTGCCAGCCACCCTCCTGCGCGGTGGCAAGGAAACCGCCATCACCCTCGACCTGCCCTCCGGATGGCGCCAGAGCTCGGACATCGGCAAACGCGTCGGCACCTGGCCGATGCGCGCCATGGCCTTCGGCGGCATGAAAATCGACGACATCCCCGATGAAGAGCGCGCCACCCTCGGCCTGGAAAAGACTCAGATGGCCCTGCGCATCTTCCACGTGGGCGAGTTCGGCCAGCATGCCGCCGCCAAAAAAGAAGGCTTCAAAAAGGACGACATCATTGTCCAAATTGGTGACCAGAGGCAGCGAGTCACCGAAAGCGCCCTCATCGGCGACCTCCTGCTGCACCACCTGCCCGGCGAGAAAATTCCCGCCGTCGTGCTGCGTGGCAAGGATCGGCTGGAGCTGAAGCTGCCGCAGCAGTAGCTAAAAACGGCCTTTCGGCGGGTTTTCCGCCCCCCTTCTCCCCCAAAAATCCCGGTTGCAATCTAAAGACCGGCTTCCATACTCCACGCCCCCTGCGAGTCGTCATCCATTCGCCGTTGGTCTCCGCGCCTGCCTCTCTTCGAGATGTGCAGGGTTCTCGCCCGGAGGTAACCCGGCCGTTAGTGTCAGTACAAATCCTATGTCAGTCCGTCTTGCTCGATTTGAGATGCCAAGCCGCCTTGTGAAAAACGAGGCCACGGCCACCGAAACCTACGCCCAGTTCACCGCCGAACCTTTTGACAAAGGTTATGGCCACACGATTGGAAACTCCCTCCGCCGCGTGCTGCTTTCCTCCCTGGAAGGCGCCTCCATCACCTCCGTGAAAATCCGCGGTGCGGAACACGAATTCACCACCCTCCCCGGTGTGCTCGAAGACGTTGTTCAGATCATCCTGAATCTCAAGAAGGTCCGTTTCAAGCATCACAGCGATGCCAAGGAGCCCCGCCTCCTTTCCATCCTGGCTGACAAGGAAGGTGCCGTCACTGCCGGCGACATCAAGGAAGACAACCACTACGAAGTCATCAACAAGGACCTCGTGATCTGCACGCTGGACCGCAAGACCAAATTCGAGTGCGAATTCGAAGTGCGCGTCGGCCGCGGTTTCTCCACCTGGGAAGAAAACAAGCGCGTTGACACCCCCATCGGCGTCATCCCGATCGACTCCATCTACAGCCCTGTCACCCGCGTGAAGTACGCGGTGGAAAACACCCGTGTGGGTCAGAACACCGACTATGACAAGCTGGTGCTCGACATCTGGACGGACGGCCGCATCACCCCGCAGGACGCCCTTCTGCAGTCCGCCGCCATCCTTCGCCACCACCTGGACGTCTTCGTGAACTACGACGACAAGGCCATCGAATTCGAAGCCGCACCGGAAGCTCAGAGCGAGGAAAACAGCGAGCTGCGCAAGCTCCTGAACATGAGCGTCAACGAGATCGAACTCTCCGTCCGCGCCGCCAACTGCCTGAACAACGCCAACATCACCAGCGTGGGCCAGCTGGCCATGAAGACCGAAGGCGAAATGCTCCGCTACCGCAACTTCGGCAAGAAGTCCCTTACCGAGATCAAGGAAAAGCTCGCCGAGCTGGGTCTGTCTCTCGGCATGAAGTTCGATCCTGCGCTGCTTGAGGCCACCCCTGGCGGTGTCTCCCTCCTCGCTCGCAGCAGCATGATCGGCGACGACGATGAAGAAGCCGACTCCCTCGACTTCAGCAAGCTGGTGGACAGCCATCTGCCGGACGCAGATGACGAAGACGAGTAATCAAATCACAGATAACAGAAGACCCATTTAGTTAGAATTTTAGGACATGAAACACGGAAGAAAAATCGTCAAACTTCAGCGCAAGCAGGATCACCGCGACGCGCTGCTCATGAATCTCACCTGCTCCCTCATCGAGCATCGTCGTATTCGCACCACGCTGGCCAAGGCCAAGGCTCTCCGCCCCTACGCTGAGAAGCTCGTCACCCTCGGCAAGCGCGGCACCCTCCACGCCCGCCGCACCGCCCTCTCCTCACTGCGTCACAAAGACATGGTGAAGAAGCTCTTCGAAGAGATCGCCGTGGCCTCCAAGGACCGCGTCGGTGGCTACACCCGCATCACCAAGCTCGGCCAGCGCCGCAGCGACTCCGCTCCGATGGCCTACATCGAGTGGGTGGACGCCTACGTGCCAAAAGCCGCCGCAGCCGCTGAACCTGAAGCCGCCGCCGAACCCGTGGCAGCCGAAGAAGCCGCTGCTCCGGCCAAGAAAAAAGCGCCGGCCAAGAAAAAGGCCGCCGCCAAGAAGGAAGCCGCCGCTGCTGAATAAGCAGGCGTCTCTCATCGAGAAATAATCCAAACGCGGGAGTCGAAAGACTCCCGCGTTTTTTATTGGATGCGAACTTAAAGCGTTTCGTTCGTGGGCGGCGGAGAGCCGGCTTTGTTCTTGAGCGGCAGTGTCGTCTCAAAGGAAAAGCCTCCAAACCATTGCACCAGCTCGGTCAGCGGCACCTTCATCCGGCCTTGGCTGCGTTCGTAGCCGTTGACCAGTCCAGACGGCTCGGCGCTGGGCTTGAAATCATCTCCATGCGGATCCCACAGGGTCACCACATCCGCCTTCGTGTCATAATGGAGAACGGCATACGCATGTGGGCCGCGCACCCCCGGCGGCCGGTGCCCGTCTGCCGTTTTTCCCCGCAGCGTACCGCCGCAGATCAGCCTGCCCGCGGCCTGGGTGGCGTTCATCTGGCTCCGGATTTTCGCCAGCAGCTCTTTCTTCTCTTCCTCAGTCGTCTTGGGATCTCGGAACGGCGAGCACGAGGCCCGCTCGATTTCATGCCCCGTCAAAATCGATAGCATCGTCCCTGCTGAACCACCCCGTGTGACCACGCTCAGCTCGGTGGGATGTTCGGCATCATCGCTCTTCATTCTCATTTTCCCCACCGCTTTTTCATAGCAGTTCGCCCACATGCCGCTGCCTTCGGTGGTGGCCATCAGCGCTCGTTCGGCATCGGTCGGAAACGGCACCTTTAAGACGAGGCCTCCACCCAGAGTCACCGAGACCTGCCCGTCTCCCGTCAGTGCAAACATTTTTGCCACCTCGGCAGGTCTGCTTCCCAGCATCGCCCCCAGGGGCGCCAGACAGAAACAATCCCCCAGCTTTCCCTGCTCCAGGCTTTCCAGATTCAGCTTGGAGAGCTCCAGCAGCTTCGGCGGGCTGGCCTCGATCTTCCGCAGCGCGGACTCATACATGCCTTCGAAATCCGGGACATCCCGCTGATCCTTGGCATTAAGGGACAGCTTTTCAATGTTCACCAGCGTCAGCGGTGGCAGCTTGAAATCCGGAGTACGCACGGCACGCCGCAGGCTGGCAATGGCGGCACCTGCAGGCCCCTTGAACAACGGAGAGGCCACTCCACGCTCGATTTCAGCCGTTGAAAGCACGCCATCCTGATCAGAGTCCCATGCACTGAAGTTGGCTTGGACCTCGTTCAAAAAGGCGGCGGTCGCTGGTGTTTGGCAGGACAAGGCCAGCAGGCCCGCAAGGAACAAGGACTGTTTCATCGGCCTATCGTACAGTGAAACCCTGCCGTCTCAATCCCGGCAGGCTCACCAAAACATGCGAACCCGGCACTCAGGTATTAGCCAGACCGGTTGCATGCCGCCGGACTTCGCGTTCCATGCCAGCTACCATGGAACCCACCATCAAGATCGCCCTCGTTGGCGCCGGCATGTTCGGCGGAGATGTTCACGCGCGTGCTTACGCGGATCTGCAGCGTTTCGGCATCGCCGGGCAGCTCGCACGCGTCGGACTGGACAAATACTCCCGCGAACTCGCCGGGGTGAAATTCGACCTCGTCGCCGTGGCCACTCGCAGCGAGAAGTCCGCACTCAAAGCCGCTGCCGCATTCAAAGACATCACCGGACATGAGCCTCGCGCCTTTCATGGCGATGAGCCTTGGACTGATATCCTCGCCGCCTTTCCTGATCTCGATGTGATGGCCGTCGCCACCCCCGACCATCTGCACACCCAGCCCATCCTCGCCGCGCTGGCCAGAGGCGTGCATGTGCTCACCGAGAAGCCCATGTGCCTCTCCATTCAGGAATCCGACGAGATCATTGCCGCAGCCAAGGCCGGAAACCTCATCGTGGCCGTGGACATGCACAAGCGCTACGATCCCGACCACCTGCGCATTCGGGATGACATTCAGAATCGCATCGGTGCGCCACTCTATGGCACCGCCTATCTCGAAGAACCTCTCGAAGTAAGCACCAGCACCTTCAAGTGGGTGGAAAGCAGCGATCCTTTCAGCTACGTCGGCCCGCACTGGACGGACCTGATCTGGAGCTACTACCACAGCAAGCCCGTCTCCCTCACCGCGGTGGGGCAAAAGAAACGCCTCATCCGCGACGGCATCAACGCCTTTGATGCCGTGCAGGTTCGCGTGGACTTCGACAACGGCATGTCCATCAACTTCCACAATAACTGGGTGACTCCCGCCGACTTCGAAGGCCCGGTCAATCAGGGCCATGAAATCGTGGGCGCCGATGGCAAAGTCGAAAGTGACCAGCAGTATCGCGGCTTCCGCTGGTGGAACCAGGGAGGCGGCTCGCGCACCAGCAACAACCACTTTACCCGCGAAGTTACCCGCCCTGACGGCAGCAAAGGCTACATCGGCTATGGTGTCGATAGTCTCACCGTGGGACTCGTCGCCATCTGCCGGGTCAAGTTTGCCAAAGAATCCCGCGATGCCGTGGCGGAACTCTATCCCACCGCGGAAGATGCTCGCATTACCTGCGCCATGGTCGATGCCGCTGCCCGTGTGCGCGATCTTAACTGGAAATACATGCAGGAAGGCAAAGGAGCCACAGTCACGGCCCGGTTTGGGAAAGATGGCATTACGATCATCGACCCCAATGCCGCGGAAGTCTTCCAAAGCATCTATGACAAGGAGCTCTGAGGTCTAAATAGGGCGATTGCCGCAGGTTATGTGCTTGACTTTGAGCTATCTCTTTCATAAACAAGAGGTTGTAACCCAGTTTAAATAAAAACAAGCTATGAACCTATCCTCGTCCCAACTTCGCCGCGCTGCCACTCTGCAGGAAAAAATTGAAGCCATGCAGGCTGAACTTGCAGAGCTTCTGGGAGGTTCCGAGGCCGCACCTGCCAAGGGCAAGCCAGGCAGGCCCGCCAAGAAGAAGCGCGTCATGTCCGACGCCGCCCGCAAGAAGATCGCTGACGCTCAGCGCAAGCGCTGGGCCAAGCAGAAGGGTGAAGCTTCTGCTGACAAGAAAGCCAAGTAACTTCCTCAGACTCTTTGAATGACGAAGGCCCCGGTTCTCACGAACCGGGGCCTTTGTTTTGCCAAAGAAGTTACTTCACGAACATGGGATCATCCGGATTCCCTTTGCTCAGCAGGTAGGCCAGAAGGTCCAGGATGTCGTCCTCCTTGAGCATGAAAAGCAGCCCAGGCGGCATCATGCTGATCTTGCTCTCCTCCGTCTTCACCACCTTGCGCGCATCCACATTGGTGAAGTTGTTCGGGTCCATCATGTTCGTGCAGACCATCATGATGTTCTCCTTCATGTTGGCGATGCGACCGCTGACCGTGCTGCCATCCTGCATCGTAAAGACCGTGCTGCCATACTGATCGCTGATCTCCTTGCTCGGATTGAGAATGTGCTCCAGCAGATCGCGCGGGCTGTACTTGCCTGCCACGCTGGTCAGGTCAGGACCTACGGCACCACCTTCATTGTTAAAGCGGTGGCAGGCAAAGCACGTAGCCGCGCCAAACATGTTGCGGCCGTTGGCGAAGTTACGATTGCCCTCCAGTCCAACACCAAGTGACTTGCTAAGTTCATCGAGTGTCCAGGCTTTGACGAACTGCATCGGCTTCACCGTGAAGCTCGGCGCTTTGGCCTCCGGCTTCGCATCAAGCACATCCTTGATGGCCAGCTTCTCCTCCTCTGTCATGGTGGAGAGCGCGTTCTGCTTGATCTCCCCGATGAACAGGTCAAACGACGCCCCTCCTTTGTAATTCGCCGCGCGCAGGAACCAGCGGAAGTAGTCAGCGCGCAGTTCCTTCGTCCAGCCGGTCTTCGCAAAGCGCAGGATGCGGGCGTAGTCGATCTGCTCCTCCTGCGTGGGCGAGCCATTGACCAACGGCTCAGCCTTGGCGACGATGCCTGCGTCTCCCAGATAGACCAGCACCTCGCAAAGGTCACGGTTCAAGGCCGGATCATTCGTGGGGAACAGCGGCGCAAGATGCTTGATCAGCGAATCCTTCGTCGCCGCATCCGGCTCTCCCATGCGAGTAAAAGCGAGCATGTAATCACGGATCAGCGTGACACGGTCGAGACCTTTGAGCGCCTTGAGGTCGATCTTGTTCAGCGCGGTCAGCACCGGCTGCTGCAGTGCTTTGTCACCACCGCTGCTGCGAATGAGGCCCATGAGCGCCGTCAAAGCTGCACGCGGATTGGACTCATTGAGCGCCTTGTCCTTCCATGAAGCGATGGGCTGATGCTCCAGTGCGATACGGGCGGCGAAGCGGACATTGCGATCTGTGCTGCCCAGGCCAGGCCAGACAGCGTCAGCGACCTTGGGATCCTTCATGCCATAGGTGGCTTCAATAGCCCTGCGTAATTCCGAGGCGTCATTTTTGTCCACCTCCAGCAGCCATTTGAAATCCAGCTCTTGGGTACCGCGTCCTACCTCAACGAACTTGGCCACGATCGCTGCGGCTTTTTCATCCCCCACATAAGTTACCCGATACAACCCCGACTGCACCTTGCGCCCACCCACGCTCACATACATCGCGCCATCCTTCTTCGAGACTTCAATGTCCGTCAGAGGCAGCGGTGAGGCGCTCATGAATTCTTCGGCCACGCCCGTGTAGCCTCCGCCATTGGGCGAGATGTGCACGGCATACATCTTCCCATAGCTCCAGTCGCAGATGTAAAGCGCGTCCTGATACTTCGCTGGAAACTTCGCGCCATAGCCAAAGGCCACGCCCGTGGGCGAGCCGGGGCCAATGTCCACCACGGGCGGCAGGCTGTCCTCCCACCGCACGGGAAATTTCTTGCTGCACGTGCGCCAGCCGAACTCGCCACCGCTCTGCATGAAGCACACGCGGGTGGGGCGGTACCAGGGCATGCCGGTGTCCCACTCCATATCGGCATCAAAGCCGAAGACGTCGCCATTGCGATGCATGGCGATGTCGTAGGTGTTGCGGGTGCCGGTGTTCACCAGTTCCCACTTTTTGCCGTCGAGATCCGTCTTGGCCATCCACCCACCGGGGGCCAGCACATCACGCATGAAGCCGCGCCCCAGCAGCATGGGGTAAAGCTGATCTTCCGCCCAATGACGCGGCACCAGGCTCGTCTCGCAGCTTGGCTCGGGCGTTTGGTTGCCGCACATCACATACAGGCTTTTGCCATCCGGCGAGGCGATCACGCCATGCGGCCCATGCTCACCAGCCTTGCCCGGAAAGGCACGCAGCTGCTCCACGGTGTCGAACTGGTCATCACCATTCGTATCCTTGCAGCGGTAGAGACCACGCCCCTGGTAGGCCTCATCATTCACCACGCCATAGAGAGCGCCTGCATGGAAAAGCAAACCCTGGCAGTGACCGAAGTCGATGCTGAGCTTTTCCACCTTCGTCTCGCCGGGACTTCCATTCAATGCGGGAGGAGTGACGCGATACAGCGCGCCGTATTGGTCGCTGCAAATCATGCGTCCTTTGTCATCTTGAGTCATGGAGACCCACGAGCCTTCCTGCTCCTTGGGAACGGAGTAAAGCAGCTCTACTTTAAAGCCTTTGGCGACTTTGATTTTATCTACCGGCGTCGCGTGATCGGCGAGTTGCGCGAAGGACGAAGTCGCGAAAAGAAACAGCGGAATGAGAACAGTTTTCATGATTGGAAAAATATCAGCGTAAAGTGAATGCATTAAAAAAGCGGGGACCAGATGTCCCCGCTTTCGGATGCTTGTTACTTCATGAGTTCCTTGACCTTGGGCTCGATGGCGTCAGCCCAAAGCTGGTAGCCCTTCGCATTGAGGTGGAGCAGGTCTGGCATGATCTCCCTTGGCAGGGTGCCATCGGGCTGGAGGAAGGTGTTGCCAATGTCCATGTAGAAGATGCGCTTGTTGTCGGCGAAGCCGGAGATGAGGTTGTTGGTGGCGACGTTCTGTTTGCGCATGGGTTCGTCCTTGGTCGCGCCGCGGGGGAAGATGCCGAGGAGGAGGACCTTGGCCTGCGGCTGCTTCTTGCCCAGAATGTCGAGGATCATCTTCACGCCTTCGGCGGTTTGCTCAGCGCTGCTGGAATACACTGCGCCGCCGTGCTCGGCAGCCGGCCGGCCTTGGTGGCCTGTGTTGTTGGTGCCGATCATGAGCACCACCAGCTTGGGTTTGATGCCGTCAAAGTTGCCGTTTTGCAGACGCCAGATCACATGCTCCGTGCGGTCTCCTCCGATGCCAAAATTGGCCGCCTTCATCGGTTCCCAGGTCTTGTCCCAGACTTCCTTGCCATTCTTCTCCCAGCCTTGCGTGATCGAGTCTCCCAGAAACACCAGCTGCGCCTCCCCTTTCTTGGAGATCTCATTGAAGCTCTCATGGCGCTTTACCCAGCCGCCTTCACGGGGCTTGGGATCGATGGCGAGATTCTTGGCGGTTTCAGCAACGCTGGCGGCAGCGACACAGAAGGAAGCAAGCAGGAGGGTATGGAGTTTCATGGTTTCGGAACGGCGATGATGCCGGGAAGCCATGGAACCCGCAAGCGGATTCAAGGACGACTGATGTCCGTATGACCACAAGGTCCCAACCTATCCCTTACGCCTTCAGCGCCCAGTCCAGCAGTGCCTGCGCGTCACGCCAGACACCGTCGTGGCTGTCGTTCAGCACCACCACGATGCGGCGGCGGCCATTGCGCTCGCCAGTGGCCACCAGGCAGTAGCCGGCAGCCTCCGTATAGCCGGTTTTCATGCCGTCGCAGTAACTGGCGGAACGCAGCACGCGGTTGGTATTGGAGAGCTCGATAAACTTTCCGTCAGGCTTCATGAACTTGAAGCTCTGAAGCTTCACGATGGCGCGGATGTCCGGCAGCTTGTCCGCCTCCTTGGCGATCACTGCAAGGTCACGTGCCGTGGAGTAGGGATCTTCGTCGGTGAGGGATGGCAGGCCGTGCGGATTGACGAAGTGCGTGTTTTTGAGGCCGAGCGCCTGCGCACGGGCGTCCATTTTTTCCGCAAAAGCGGCCACGCTGCCGGCATTGTCCCGGGCCAGCGCCTGGGCGATGTCGTTGGAGCTTTTCACCAGCATGGCGGTGAGCAGCTGGCGGCGGGTGTAGGTTTCCCCCACCTTCAGGCCGATGCGCACCGGAGCGCACTGCGTGTCCGCCAGCTCAATGGTGACCACTTTGTCGAGGTCCCCGGCTTCCACCACGAGCAGACCGGTCATGATCTTCGTCGTGCTGGCGATTGCCCCCTTTTGATCGGGATTTTTTTCAAACAGCACATCACCATTCTCAGGATCGATGATGATGCAGCGTCCGGCACTGATTTGCGGGATGGAGCCGCGGAGGTTTTTGATCTCGATCTCCCTGCGGATCTTCTTGGTTTTTTCGATCTCTTCAGCGAGCTGGGTCTCCAGCTTTTTCTTGAGCTGCTCCACGGCGGCCTCGCGCGCGGCGATGTCGGCTTTGGCCTGAGCGATCATCTGCTTCTCTCCGGCAAAATCCTGCTCCCGCTTGGCAATGGCGGCGGCTTTGGCTTCGACTTCCTCCTCCCTCCACTGGAGCTGCTGCTCGCGCTTAGGGTCCCCGCATCCAGTCACGGAAATGCAGAAAAGACCCGCCAGCAGACCATGGCGGAGGGGATGAAACTTTCGGGAGGTCATCATTTCAAAGTTCAGCGAGGATTTCTTTCAGGCGGGCCACGGGCCACTGGCCGGGAGCATTTGAGGCACCAATAAAGCCGTAATTCAGCAGACTGCCACATTTAGCCAGCACCAGCCGGGAAACCCGCCCCAGGGGGCCCATTCCCATGACCGAAAGGCGCAGCCGGTGGGTGTCCCCTGCAAGTTTCATGAGCCGTGCCAGATCGTCCTGAGTGTTCAGGTAGGTGGCCAGTTTCACGCTGTCCAGACCGGCCTGCTGGGCGAAGTTCACCGCGCCACGCAGTACTTCATCAGCCGGAGTGGCCTGGAAGTCGTGGAAGGAACCCACCACGCCCACGCCGGCCGCACGCGCTTTTTGCAGGGTCCCCTGCATCTGTGCCGCACTGCGCAGCTCCACATCAATGAGTGTCGCAAGATCCAGCAGGGGCTCGATCATGGCTGCCCGGGCAGCCGGATCTTCCGGTGCCTGGCCACCCTCCGCCGGATGTCTTGCGGTCAAAAGGAGCGGTATTTCGTTGCCTGCCAATGCGGCACGCAGATCTGCCGCCGGTATTTTCAACTGATCCAGACGCAGTTCCGCCACATCGCAGAGGTTGGCGCGGTTGGCCGGATCGAGCGAGGTAAAGTGTTCAAAGGCAGCAGCATCTGCAAGCACCCCCACGGCTAGGGGACGGGAGGAGAAAAGCAGGCTTTTGTTGGAAACAAGTTGTCCCATTGGCTAGTTTGAGTATAATTTTAATAAATCTAAAGAAGTTTCAGTATCCTACGCGCATTATGCTGGGCCGGAAGCAAGAAATCAATTTGCAGCTCACCGAACTGCTCGACACCACGCTGCTGGCGTTCTGTCTGTGGTTCGGTCATTATCTGCGTGCCGATCTTGTGCCGGTGTTTTTTCCGGATGCCGTTGAAATCCCCCCCATCGATAGATTTTATTGGGTGATCGCGCTGGTGGCCCCGTTCACGCCTATCATTTTGGAAGCCCGGGGGTTTTATTCCAACATCTATAACAAGACCCCCGCACGCTCGCTCCGCCAGCTGGCTGAGGCGCTGGCCGTCATCGGCATGTGCATCGCCTTCTGCATCGTGTTTTTCAAATGGACGGTGGAAAGCCGCGCCGTAGTCGTGTTTTCCGTCGCGCTCGGCGCCCTGTCACTGCTGCTGCGCGAGGCCTGGCAGCGCGACATCCTGCGGCGGCAGATGGCCTCTGGGAAAGGACGTGAACGCGTCATCATCGCAGGGGCTCAGAAAGACCTGGAGGCCTTCGTGGCCAGCATGACCAGCACGCAAAGTGCCGAAATCGAGATCGTAGGACAGATCGACATCATGCAGCGCCCGATCTCTGACCTGGTGGAGGCCCTCCATGAGCACTCCATCAGCCGCGTACTCTTTGCGGCACAGCATGTGCATTTCAGCAAAATCGAAGAAGCGGTCCAGGCCTGTGAAACGGAAGGCGTGGAGGCATGGATCGCTGCGGACTTTTTCCAGACCGCCATCGCCCGGCCCACCTTTGATGTTCTGGGCGGTCGTCTCATGCTGGTGTTTCATTCCACTCCGCAAGCCTCCTGGGAACTTCTGTCCAAAGGCATCGTGGATTTCGTCGGAGCGCTCATTCTTCTCGTGCTTTCCCTTCCGGTATGGCTGGTGGCCATCATCGGCATTCGGCTGGGCTCGCGCGGCCCGGTGTTCTTCAAGCAGGAACGCGCCGGTCATTACGGCAAGCCCTTCACCATGTGGAAGTTTCGCACCATGCACGTGGGCGCGGAATCTCAGCGCCAGCAACTGGAGGCCCACAATGAGATGGACGGACCGGTCTTCAAAATCACGAATGATCCTCGCATCTTTGCCTTTGGCCGCTGGCTGCGCCGCACCAGCATCGATGAACTGCCTCAGCTCATTAACGTGCTGCGCGGAGAGATGAGCCTCGTCGGCCCGCGCCCCCTGCCTGTTTATGAAATTCAGCGCATCGAGAAGCACGCCCAGCGCCGCCGCCTCAGCGTGAAACCCGGCCTCACCTGTCTCTGGCAGGTCACCGGACGCAACGGCATCAAGAACTTCGAGGAATGGGTCGCGCTGGACCTCAAGTACATCGACAACTGGTCCTTCTGGCTGGATCTGCGCATCCTGGCGCAAACGCTGCCTGCGGTGATTCGTGGCATCGGCGCGAGCTGAGAGTATCAGGATTCGCCTCTTTCGCATAGCATGTGGCTGAAACGTGCCGTCCATGGCACCCGTAATGGACTGATGCGCCACGCTTTCTTTTTCTCCCTCGCCGCCTGCGCCTCCCTGCACGCCGCGGCTCCCGCCAAGATCGACTTCGGCACCGTTCGTGAGGAGCACCTCATGATTCCCATGCGCGATGGCAAGAAGCTCTCCGCTTACGTGTTCTTTCCCAAAGGTGAGGGCAAATTCCCGGCCATCTTTGAGCAGCGCTACGCGGACATCAGCAGCGCCGGATCGCGCAAGGCCGCCGCAAAGTTTGCCGAAGGCGGCTTCGTCATCGCTCTCGTGAACTACCGCGGCACGCATGAGAGCGAGGGCGTGTACCGCGGCTACCGCGGCCTGCAATGGGGCCCGCTGCGCGATGGCTATGATGTTTGCGAGTGGATGGCAGCCCAGCCCTGGTGCACCGGCAAGATCGGCACTTATGGCGGCTCCCAGGCCGGTTATGCGCAGAACTATCTCGCCGTCACCCAGCCGCCGCATCTCGTGGCGCAGTACATGACAGACACAGGACTGAGCTTGTATCATGAGGGCTACCGCATCGGCGGCGCCACCAAGCCGCAGCGCTTCATCAAGGGCGGTGCCGTCGCTCGCGACATCAAGGACAATGAGGACATGCTGCGCGAGTGGGACCAGCACCCGGACTATGACCAATACTGGAAGGACGAAGATGCCTCCCTGCATTTCGACAAAATGAACTACCCCTGCTTCACGATTGGGAGCTGGTTTGACTTCATGTGCCAGGGCAGCGTGGCCAGCTTCATCGGCCGCAACCAGCACGGCGGCCCTAATTCACGCGGCCAGCAGCAGCTCATCATCGGCCCCTGGCTGCACGGCGGCTATCCAAAGTCGAACAAGATCGGTGAACTGGTCTTCCCTGAGAATGCCATGTTCGACGTCTATGCGCACATGACGAAGTGGTTCAACCACTACCTCAAAGGTGAGGACAATGGCATCGAGAAAGACACACCGGTGAAGTACTACGTCATGGGTGCCACCGGCGAGGAAGGCGCACCCGGCAATGTGTGGCGCGAGGCCAAAGACTTTCCTCCCGCCAGCACAAGTGCTGACTGGTTCCTGCAGCCAGATGGCAAACTGGCCCCCGCCAAGCCGTCCGCCGCCAAAGCGAGCACCTCTTATCTCAGCGATCCCGTGCATCCGATGAGCCTGCCCTACACCGGCTTTCCCGGAGCACGCGATGCACGCGGCTTTGAAGAACAGGCGGAGGTCCGCACCTGGACGAGCGAGGTGCTGACGCAACCGCTGGAAGTCACCGGCCGCATCAAGGCCGAGGCTTTTGTTTCCTCCACCGCCAAGGATACAGACTTCTTCCTGCGCGTGACGGACGTCTATCCGGACGGCCGCTCCATCCTGATCGTGGACTACCCTTTGCGCGCACGATATCGTGAAGGTTTCGATCATCAGAAGCTGCTGGTTCCGGGAGAAGTGGCCAAGCTCTCCTGGGACATCGGCTGGGTCAGCATCATCTTCAACAAAGGCCACCGCATCCGCATCACCATGGGAAGCACTGGCGCGCCCTACTTTGAACCCAATACGCAGACCGGCGCCCCCATCAGCCATTTCATCACCGAACCCGGCGTGAGCGCCATCAACACCATCTGGCATGACTCAGCGCATTCCTCCCGCGTGATTCTGCCCATCATCAAATAATCATTCCCACCACTTCATGCTCTCTCTCATTTCACGCCGTTCTTTCCTCAGCACAGCGCTCGCTGCCAGCGCAGCCCTTACGGTTCATGCCAAGGACCCGGCGCCGCTGATCGCCTACGTGGGCACCTTCACTTCTCCGCTGCAAAACATGAAGCCCACACAGGTGGACCTGCCGCCTGGAAACGGACAGGGCATTCACCTGTTTGAAGTGAATCGCAGTACCGGGGCCATGAAGCCCATCGGCATTCACAAGCTGGGCACCAGCCCGAACTGCCTGACCTTCAACGCTGCGAAGACGGTCCTGTATTCCACCAATGAAACGGACCATCAGGGCGAAAATGAAGCTGGATCTGTCAGCGCTTTCGGGATCAATCCCAAGGATGGTCATTTGACACTGCTGAACACAGTCAGCTCTGGTGGCAAGGGTCCGACGTATGTGAGCCTGCACCCCTCAGGACGCTATCTGCTGGTGGCCAATTACTTCGGCGGCTCCGCCTCAGTGCTGCCGATCAAGGCGGATGGCAGCCTGGGCGAAGCCACGGACTTCAAGCAGGATGCCGGCACCATCGGCCCCAAGAAGGCCACGAATGCGCCTCCCGGCAGCTTTGCCTTCAGCGGGCATGACCAGACGCACTCGCACATGATCGCGGCAGATGCCTCGGGGCGTCATGTGCTGTCCGTCGATTTGGGGCTGGATCAGATCCTCGTTTGGAAATTTGATGAAAAGCAGGGCAAACTGACACCCAATGATCCGCCCCATGTGTCGCTGCCGCCAGGAGACGGTCCGCGCCATTTTGCGTTTCACCCCAACAACCGCTGGCTCTACTCGCTTCAGGAGGAAGGCTCCACGGTGGTGCTGTTTGACTATGATGCTGACAAAGGCCGCCTCAGCTCACGGCAGACGATCTCCAGCCTGCCGCCTGGGTTTGCGGGCAGCAATTTCTGCTCGGAAATCCTGGTCTCCGCGGACGGCCGATATGTCTATGCCGGAAACCGTCTGCACGACAGCATTGGCATTTTTTCGGTGGGCAAAGACGGCACGCTCAGCTTTGTGGGCGAGGAATGGACTCATGGGGACTATCCGCGCAGCTTCAACTTTGACCCCACCGGCGAGTTTTTCTACTGCCTCAACCAGCGTGGTGACAACGTGGCCATTTTCCGCGTGGATAAGAAAACCGGAGCTTTGACCTTCACCGGGCACTATGCTGCGGTGGGCAATCCTTCGAGCATCGTGTTCCTGGACCTGGCGAAGGAAAAATAGGGCTCACTCGCATTCCGCGATCACACGCTCGATGCGGCGGTCTGGGATGAGCCAGACAAGAGCGGCTGCGACGTAGAAGCTGGCGGAAATCCAGGGCTGGTAAAAGGCGGCGCCGATGGCGGCGAGATAGACCAACGGTGACAGCTTGCCTTTGAGATCGCTGCCCAAGGCTCCGGCGAGCTTGGAGTCCCCCTGCCCTTTCAGGATGCAGCTCTGCAGAATGTAGTAAGCGATGGCAGCACAGAGCAGAACCACGCCATAGAGCGCCGTGGGCAGGGGCGCGACGTGGTTCTCCCCCATCCATCCGGTGGCGAACGGAAAGAGGGAGAGCCAGAAGAGCAGGTGCAGATTCGCCCACATGATCGGGCCTGTGACCCTGCGGCAGGCCTTCAGCAGGTGGTGATGGTTGTTCCAATAGATTCCCACGTAGATAAAACTCAGCACGTAGCTGAGAAACACGGGGAGCAGCGGCTTGAGCGCCTCCAGATCGGCGCCATGCGGCACCTTCAGCTCCAGCACCATGATGGTGATGATAATGGCCAACACGCCATCGCTGAAAGCCTCAAGCCGGTTCGTCTCCATGGGAAAAATCAGGCAATCGATGGCACGGCGATGCCAGTGTCCACCTCGGCGTTGTAATCCACGCCTGCGAGGCCGAAGCCGAAGAGGCGGAGGAAGCTGGTCTGGTAGCCTTCGAAGTCGCCGAGCTGCGCGAGGTTTTCGGTGTTCACCTCGGCCCAGCGCTGACCCACAAGCTCCTGCAGAGCGGGTTTCATCTCCCAGTCGTCCACACGGATGCGTCCAGCTTCATCAGGCTGCGGATTGCCGTTGTAGAGGCGCTCGCGGAAGAGACGGTCCATCTGCTCGATGCAGTCTTCATGGGTGCCCTCGGCCTTCATGGCCTTGTAGAGCAAGGAGATGTAGAGAGGCACCACGGGAATCGCGGAACTGGCCTGCGTAACGAGGGCCTTGTTCACGGAGACCCAGGCCTTGCCCTTCAGAAGGGCGAGCTTGCCGTCCAGCACGCGCTGCACGCGCTCCAGATCTTCCTTGGCACGGCCGATGGTGCCGTTCTTGTAGATGGGCCAGGTGACTTCGGGCCCGATGTAGCTGTAGGCCACGGTCTGCACGCCTTCGGCGAGAACGCCGGCGCTTTGCAGCGCATCGATCCACATTTCCCAGTCTTCACCACCCATGACGGCCACGGTTTGCGCGATTTCGTCTTCGTTGGCGGGCTCGATGGTCACTTCATTCACCACGCCGTTGCCGGTGTTGAGGTTCTTGTTCGTGTATGAATCGGAGCCGATGGGCTTGAGGACGGATTTGAAAACCTCGGCAGTTTTCGGGTGGGTGCGGCGTGGGGAGGCAAGGCTGTAAATCACGCAATCGACCTGGCCGAGATCCGCCTTGATGGCGTCGATGACGGTGGTCTTCATGGCGTCGGAGAAGGCGTCCCCATTGAAGGAACGGGCGTAGAGTCCGGCGGCCATGGCTTCGTTTTCAAAGGCGACGGAGTTGTACCAGCCCGCGGTGCCGCAGCGCTCTGGTTCACCGGGTTTCTCAAAAAAGACACCCATGGTGGCGGCACCGGAGCCAAACGCAGCTGCAATGCGGGAAGAGAGGCCATAACCAGTCGAAGAGCCAACAACGAGCACCTTCTTGGGGCCGTTGGCGATGGGGCCGCGTGACTTTACGACGGCGATCTGTTCAGCGACGTGTTTAGCACAGCCGGTGGGGTGTGCGGTGGTGCAGATGAATCCGCGGATTTTAGGGGCGACGATCATAGATTGGGTGGCTGAGCGTTAGCAGCCGAAGGGGGGCTGGCAACTGGTTTTCCCCGGCTGGAATCCGGCCCGCACCCCAAGAAGGGAGGAAATGAGTTCGTGTCTTGGATGACCGCCGATGGTAAATTGCGCCGTTTTTCATCTTCTTTCCACCTCCTGCCTTTATGAATGCCTCGATCTTGCTGAGTCTATTGATTTACCTGGGAGCCGCTGCGCCGCTCCTTGCCGACATTTCCGCGCAGGGAGCGGCAAAGGAGGGCAAAGAAAGGAAAAATGTGGTGGCCAGACATCTGATCACGGTGACGGATGACTTTGTGGTGGAGGCTTACAAAAACGGGAAGCGCATTGAGGATGGAAAGAGGGTGCTTTTGAATGAAATCTTTGGGGCGACGGTGGAGCGGATGGATGTGGAGGTGCGGCCGGGGGACTGGCTGGTGTTTCATGTGGTGAATAATCACCTGCGCTGGGGCGGCTCGAAATACTTCGCGGTGGCGGGAATTTTGGGTGAAAATGAGTTCGGTTTTGTGTCGGATCCGGCAATGGAAGCCTGGTCGGCGTGCGATGATCCGGACCGGGTGAGGGACTTCATCCGCCGCCGGGATGAGGGGACGGAGGTGCGGGCGAGCGCCATCGCCAAGCCCTGGGAGGAGGGGGATGAGCACATGAGGCAGAATGCGGGGGCGGGGTTTTCGGGCAAGCCGCTGTGGGGTGGCGGGGCTTCGACGTGGATCAAGTATGTGGCGCCGAAAGGCCAGGCGAAGCCGGTGGTGGAATCGGTGCCGGTCAAAGAGGTGACGCAGCCTGCGGCGCCAAAGGAACTGGTGACGCCGAAGCGGTGGCCGGTGCAGATCTTGTATGGGATGTGGGGCAGCGGGGACCGAAATGCGGACGTGACGATGAAGCTGAAGGAACTGGTGGAGGAGAAGAGGACGTGGTTTGCGCTCAATCCAGAGTCGATGGGCGTTGATCCCATTCCTTACTGGCAGAAGAGCTTGTGGATCGCGTATGTGAAGGATGGGGTGCGGCATGAGGTGCGGCGGTATGAAAACGAGCACATTCTGCCGGAGAGTTTTTATGGGCCGCAGGATGCGAATGAGCTGACGAAGTGGCTGCCGGAAAGCCGCTGGAAGGCTGAGAAGGGAGAGCTGCAGTTTCATGCTGATCACACGGCCACGGGCTATGGCTTTGAAGGACTGCCGCAGTGGGAGACGCTGGCGAATAACAAGATGCGCATCACCTGGGCGGACAAGCGCACAGCGGAGTATGTTTTTGACTACACGTGGAGCAGTTTCCACGAAGAGGAGAATGACAAGACGGTGTTTCGGGTGATGCAATGAACGCCGCCCCTGAACAACGCTTCTCCGACCGGGTGGAGAACTATGTGAGGTATCGCCCGAGCTACCCGCAGGAGGTTATCGCCATGCTGCAACGGGAGGCGGGGCTGGTGCCGCAGTCGGTGGTCGCCGATGTGGGATCGGGGACGGGCATTTCGGCGGAGCTGTTTTTGCGTGCGGGGAATGGGGTGCATGCGGTGGAGCCAAACCGGGAGATGAGGGAGGCGGCGGAGCGGCTGCTGGCGCATTTTCCCAATTTTCACAGTGTGGCAGCGAGCGCGCAGGAGACGACGCTGGCGGATGCGAGCGTGGATTTCATTGTGGCGGCGCAGGCGTTTCATTGGTTCAACACGCCGGAGACGCGGGCGGAATTTACGCGGATTCTGAAACCGGGAGGGCGGGTGGTGCTGATCTGGAATGAGCGCAAGCTGGATGCGACGCCGTTTCTGCAGGCCTTTGAGCAACTGCTGCTGACGTTTGGCACGGACTACACGGCGATCCGGCATGAGAACGTGAATGCGGATGCGCTGAGTGCGTTCTTCCAGGGGGCGTATGTGACGCACACGTTTGCGAATGAGCAGCGCTTCGATTTTGAGGGGCTGAAGGGACGGCTGCTTTCCAGCTCCTATGCGCCTGCGGAGGGACAGCCGAGGCATGAGGAGATGCTGGCGGAACTGCGTCGGATCTTTGAGGCCTATGAGGTGTCAGGGCAGGTGTGCTTTGAGTATGACACGCGGGTGCATGTGGGGCGGTAGAGGAGGCGGGAGTTTACGATGGTTGACGGTGGTTGACTGTTGTTGACGGTGGTTTGTCCGGAAGAGAGGGAGGGGAAGAAGTGGATGAAGAAGAGCGGAGGAGGAGTTGATGATGGTTCGTCAGAGGGTATTTTTGATTTTTTGCACCCTGGCCCGCTTCCCCCTGCATCACCCACGCCGCTTGAGCAGCAAACACACAAGACCCAGCGCAACCACGGCCAGGGCTGCGATGAAGCTCCAAGCAGTGGCTGAGATCGGGACTTCGCTGGCTTGAGATAACGGCACAGATGAAGGGGCTTTCTGGGGCGTTACTGATGGAAGCGCTGGCACGGATTTGAGAGGTGGCGCAGCGCTCTGAGGACTGGACCCTTCAGGAACCTTTTCACCCGTGATTACTATCACGCTTACATCTCGACTGTATGGCCTGAGTTCTTTCCCATTGATCATCACCTCTCGATAGAGCGAATTTCCACCGATGGGCCGATTTGAGACGGTTAATCTGTCGATAGTGCGATCTTTGCGCCCGAATTCGATGGTTTGAGCGTCTGGCATGGTGACACCATATACATCGGTTCCGCTGCCAAGAAACGCCCGGGCCGCGAGCTTCCAATCGGAACCGCTCTTTCTGAACTGCCAATGCTCCAGCGCTCCAGTGCTGGCGCCTCTGCACAGAGACAGAACTCCCTCGGATGCAAATGCTGCCTCAATCGTCCAATCATTGTTATCTCCGCCACTTGTGGTGTGCACGTGCTCGTGCCCACCACTTTTAGGATGCCAAATGACCTCAGTGGAGTGCTCGCCGATTGCAGGTCTATTTTCCAAAGTACCGTTCGGAAGAAACAATTGCGTCGCCATTGTTTGGGCCCTACTGAGGGAAGCCACGCAGAGGAATGAGACCGTCAGCGCGATGAAGTGTCTGATGAGGTGCATCAGGACTATCCTCCGTGAAAACCGGGATGAGAGGCAATTTTAAAATGCTGTATCATCAGCCGTTTTCATGCGGCAAGCCTGGCCATGATTTGCAGGATGTATCGAGTTCTCGTGGGCTTATGGCCGGAAGTTGAAGAGAGATTCAGGAGGTGCAGATGCTGGTGAGCTGGGGGTTGAGAGTTGAGAGCGGAGGGAGGTTTGTGTCACCGCTACGCGGTTCCACGATTTGAGGGGTGTGGGTGATGCAGGTCCGTGGGTTGGCACCCACGGCTACGATTGTGACAGCCCTACGGGCTTTCAGAGGGCCGACGTGAGTGCGCCTGATCCGGAGCCTGCTGAAGTCGCTGCTGCCATACGGCGCCGGGTGGGTCGATTTCGGCATTTGATGCGGTGGGCATGAGATGATGCCAGCGAAAGTGGCCTGAGGTGGTTATTGACCGAGCTTGGCGCGGAGATTGATGAGGTCTTTGCGGGCTTCGCCGAAGGCGTTGAGGTTGGTCTCGTCGGTGGCTTCGGGCATGAGGCGTTCGATGAGTTTGAGGCGGGCTTCGATGAGGGGGAGATCGGCAGGGGTGGGCTGCTTGCGATTGGAGAAGCCGTCTTCGTTCAGGTCTTCGATGAGGTCTGAGCGCTCCTGCCTGGGGAGGTTTGGATTGTTGATGGCCTCCAGCCAGATCTGCTCTGCTGTGGCGTCTTTTCCCACCAGGCTGAGGGCGGCGCGCGCCGCAGGGTCTTGGGGTGGAGGCTTGCCTTTCTTTGCGGGTGCGGGACGAGCGGGGACGAGATCGGGCAGGATGACGGGGGCTGGTGGCAGCGGGGTCTGAACTGACGGTGCCTCCTCCGCTGTCTTTTCCCGGATGGCGCGGGCTGTGGCTGCCGACTGATGGAGCTGAGAGTACAGCATGGCGGCGAGGGCGATGGCTGTGATGCCAATGATCCCGAAGCTGATGCGGCTGCTCATGATGTTGGGGATTGTGTCACGACTGGAGGGTGGCGTAAATGGAATTTAGGGAGCGAGTGATTTTGCAACGCAAGAGATGAGAAGACCGCAGAGAATATTTTCTGAATGAGGGCTCCTGAATCACTTTCGTTGCGGTCAAGAGTCTCGAGGGTTGGTGAGGATGCTGGTAATGGATGAGTGGTAAAAAGTTCGGAGACGGAGGTTTTACATCAATGACTTCCGAGCAACTTTGACTGTTACTTTTTGTGCCACACTCAAGCAGCCTTGAGCGCTGGAGCTCTGAGATTACATTTCCTGCGGTATTGATTTATTCGGAGTATTGTCTGCTGTTGTGTTCTCCATGCTTTCCGCCCCTCTTTCAGCGTTCCGGCTGTTTTTCGCCACTGTGGCTTTCGTGCTCACCGGCGTGGCTGGGGCGCAGCCGAAGGTGGTGGCGTATGTGCCGAACTGGACGGACCTGAAGGTCTTTGCGCCGCAGATCGACTACGCGAAGATCACGCACATCAACCTGGCGTTTGAGAATCCGCGGGATGCGGAGGGCTCGCTTTCGTTTCATGAAGGGGATGAGGTGGTTATCAAGGAAGCTCATGCGCATGGCGTCAAAGTGCTGGTATCGATAGGTGGCGGATCAGCCTCGGAGAACGAGGGGATGCGAAAGCGGTACTTTGAGCTGATCGGCGCCGCGAAGCGTGCGGGGTTTGTGGCGAGGCTGGCGGCTTACGTGAGCGCGCATGAGTTTGACGGCATGGACGTGGATCTCGAAGGGCCGGCGATCAACGGGGACTATGGGGCGTTTATTCAGGAGCTGGCGGCCGCCCTGAAGGCGAAGAACAAACTGCTGACGGCGGCGCTGTCCAAGGGGTACGGTGGCAAGGATGTGCCGGAGGCGGCGCTGGGGTGCTTTGATTTTGTGAATGTGATGGCGTACGACGCGACGGGACCGTGGCAGCCGAAGAAAGGCGGCCCGCATTCATCGCTGGAGTTTGCGCAGCAGAACTTGGACTACTGGCTGGGACGTGGCATGGCCAGGGAGCGGCTGGTGCTGGGGGTGCCGTTTTATGGTTGGGGCTTTGGCAAGGCTTTCCGGCAGGAGGAGTACTGTTACGCGGACCTGGTGAAGCAGGATGCCAGGGCTGCGGAGGTGGATGAGACGGGGGATACGATCTGGTACAACGGACTGCGAACGATGAAGGCCAAGGCAAGGCTGGTGCGGGAGCAAGGGTTTGGCGGGGTGATGATCTGGTCGCTGAACTCGGATGCGAAGGGGGAGCTCTCGCTGCTGTCCGCCCTGCACGGGGCGCTAAACTAGACGCACTGCCAAAAACTGCAGGCTGGACATGGGATGTGGCTTTTGGGTATTCTCATTAAGTGCCGCAAAATTGCGGCGCTCAATTCCAACCGTTTATGAAGAACCGCAGCTGTCACCCGCTGTTCCGCAGTTTTGCCCTGCCCTCATGCCCAGCCCTGTGGCTGCTGCTCTGCGCCTGCTGGCTGGCCGGCACGGGAGCCGGCAACGCGATCGACTCGAGCCTCACCCGCTCGACTTGGAAGCTGAAATATGGAGTCACGGATGCGCAAATGATCGATGCGACGTGGATGTCGAAGGACAGCGACGGGGACGGGCTGAAGAATTCGGACGAGATCACGGCAGGGACGAACCCGTTTGACTCACAAAAGACGATCCGGGTGAAGAACATCGTGAAGAATGGTGCCTCGGTCGACATGCAGTTTCCAACGGAGCTGGGGAAGCTGTACCAGGTGCAGTATGCGACTGCGATGAGTGCTTCGACCACCTGGGCGCTGCATGCGACGCCGGTGCAGACGCTGGGCGACGGGACGGTGATGACGCTGAGCGCGCCGTATCTGGCGAATTCGTTTTACCGGATCGTGGTGACGGATTTTGACACGGACTCGGACGGGCTGGGCGACTGGCTGGAGGGAGCGGTGGCGCTGAGTCCGAACCAGGCGCAGACGGTTGCGGGCACGGATGACTACACGTATGTAAGCCAGCAGGTGGCGCTGACGAATGTGGTGTCCATCAATGCGCCGGAGGCATTTGCCTCCGAGGACGGCCCCACTGCGGGCAGGCTGACGGTGACGCGGACGCAGACGCTGTTTCCGCTGACACTGAGCTACAGCGTGGGGGGGACGGCGCAGCCGAACACAGACTACACTCCGCTGGCGGGAACGGTGACGTTTCCGGCGGGGCGATCTGCGACGGCGGATATTTTTGTGAACCCGAAAATCCAAAGCGCGGTGAAAGGCGGGCGCTCGGTGACGGCAACGCTGGCGGCGGACACCGGAAATGCCTACACACTGGGGGCGCAGAAAGCTGCGACGGTGATCATCAACTCCTCCACCGCTGCGACGGGCACGGGCCTGACGGCGCGCTATTATGACACGGCCAGCTCCACGTATGTGGATGCGGCGAACTTCGGACAGGTGGGGATGTATGCTTTCACGCGGTCTGCAAGCCCTACAACCACGGGAACGGCCGTGGTGACCTACACAGGCGGCACGATTGCTGATCTACTCGGTGACGGCAGTGACCGCTTCCACCTTCTCGGTGTCTCTTTCCTCGGCTACTTCGTTCGGGGGGACGACCTCCACCAACGGTAGCTGCAGCTTCAACATCCAGTCCTTCCCGCACCCGGGAATCGTGGAGCGCATCGACTCGACGGTGAACTTTGACTGGCAGTATGGGACGCCGAACGGCGTCACGATCTCGCCGATGAATTCGCCGGACAACTACTCATCGACCTGGGATTGCTATCTGCACCCGACCGTGGCAGGCAACTACACCTTTCAGCTGGATGCCGATGACAAGGCGGAGGTGCTGCTTGATACAGGCTCAGGGCTGACGCAGATCGTGCAGCACAACTGGACCACGCCGGGTTCGGATGCTGTGGGGACTTTCAAGCAGAGCGCAGCAATCACGCTCGCAATTCCGGCGAGCCCGGCGCAGCGCTACCATCTGGTGGTACACCAGGTGGAAACGACGGGAGATGCGCGCTGCCGGCTGCAATGGCTGGTGCCGGGCACCACGAGCTATGCGAACATCCCGCAGGCAAACGTGTTCACGCATACGCAGGCGATGTCGTACAGCTATTCGGGTGGCAACCTGGTGGTGACGCCGACAGGCGGGCACAGCTACAGCGTGGGCAACACGGTGCAGCTGGCGTTTTCCACGGGAGCGATGTTCACGCCGGGCGTCACCAACACTTACAACGGCACGTACACCATTTCCGCTGTGAACGGGACGACTGCATTTACGGTGCCGGTGAGCGGATTTACCATCCCCATCGCAAGCGCGGCGACGACCGCAGGCAGCCCGACGGTGACTGTGCCATCGATCAACGGGCTGAGCACGGGCATGGCGGTGACCGGCACGGGACTGCCTGCAGGCGAACTCATCACGGCGATCGCCCCAGGGCTGCTTTCGATCACCACGGGCACCAGTGTGACCACGCAGGCGAACACGACGATCACGGCGGCGCTGCCGGCCACGGGAACACTCACAGGCAACGGCTTTATCCTGGGCAACAGCAGCAGCACCACGACCGGATTGTACAATCTCTGCTACGCCAACACGAGCTTCAGCGGTTCACCGGGCCGCGTTGGGGTGGACTCCGCAGTGACGAGCGGAAACAATGGCATCTGGTACACGGGAACTCCGGATGCGGCCAAGATCCAGCCGGATACTTTTTCGGCGCGCTGGACCGGGCAGGTGCAGCCGCAGTTCAGCGAGGACTACACGTTCGTGGTGCAGTCGGATGACGGCTGCACATTGAGGATCAACGGGCAGTTGCAAACGCTGATGCCGGCGCCGTCCACGAGCGTGGGCGGCACGAGCAACTACCTCTACAATGCGGGCACGGGAGAGGTGGTGTTCAACTACTCGGCACTGGCCGCGGCGTTTGGAAGCTTTTTGATCGGCGAGACGGTGCGGCTGGATCCCACGTCCGGAAACCTCTCACACGCGCCTGCCACAGTTCCGACGTACACCTATGATGGCAGCACCGGGCTGGCGGTGATCGATTACGCGAACCTCGTTGTTGGACAGCCGGGCGGTACAGTCGTGGCGGGGAGCTTTGCAGTGGGAGAGTACATCGAGCTGGACCCCACCAGCGGCAGCCTGAGCGCTCTGAGCACGGTGGCCTATCCGATCACTGAGGTGTCAGGAAACACCTTCACGGTGAATTTTGGGACAGGCGTGTATGTGAGCGGGACGGGCAACATCACGGTGGCGGACACGCGCAATGCAGCGATCACAAAGCTGTATGCGACGGGCAGCTCCTACAGCTACAACAACGGCACCGGACTGGCGGTGATTGATTACACGAACCTGACGGGCGTGGCGGCAGGGAGCTTTCCGGTGAACTCGAGCGTGGAACTGATGCCTACCTCCGGCAATCTCAACGGACTCTTTTCGACGCCTTATACTGTGACCGCGACGAGCGGCACGACATTTACGGTGAGCTTCGGAGCGGGGGCCTTCTCCACAGGGACGGGCACCATCAACATCCGCGCCCAGCCGGGCGGTCCCATCCCGCTGGCTCAGACCTCGGGCTTTGCCTTCAACATGGGCACCGGGAAATACGCAAACGGGAGCGTCGGGAACATGAGCGTGGACATCGTGAACAAGCCGCTGAAGGACTGGTCCTCGATGGGCAACGAACGCTATGTGAGAATGCCGATGATCGGGGGAGTGCGGTATGATATTCAGCTGGACTACATGGAGAGCAGCGCGGCGGCGCGGTGCTTCCTTTCGTGGTACAGCGAGAGCCAGACGAAGCAGATCATTCCGGCGGAGCGCCTTTATCCTTCAAGCGTGCCGCAGGCGCCGCCGGCGCACATCAGCGATACGTCCGCGACTGCGCTGACGGGGGGAAGCTTCTCGTACCAGATCGGCGGCAGCAACGGGGCAAACATCAGTGTGAGCGGGAATCCAGCGTGGCTGACGTATAGCAACGGGGTGCTGAGCGGGACGCCCCCGGCGGGATCGGCAGGAGACTACCAGGTGATCATCACCACCACAAACGGCGCGGGAACGGGCACCTCGGTGCTGAACTTGCACGTGGACCAGAATGCAGGCACGGTGCCGCGCGAGCACTGGGACAGCGTGAGCGGCAACAGCGTGGCAAGCATTCCCCTCACCTCTCCCAGCAGCGGCACGGGAGACCTGACGACGCTGGAAGGACCGACGAATTCCGGCTCTGACTATGGCGCGCGCATTCGCGGCTACATCACCGCACCGGTGAGCGGAAACTACTACTTCTGGATCGCCGCGAACAACAGCGCGGAGCTGTGGATCTCGAACGATGACGAACCGGTGAACATTTTCCGCCGTGCGGCGGTCAGCACGGGCAGCAGCACGCCGAGGAACTGGACCAATGAAGCCGGGCAGCAGTCTCCCTGGCTGGCGCTGGAGCAGGGGCAGAGGTATTACTTTGAAGTGCTGCACAAGGCGGGAACGGGAAGCACGGACAATCTGGCCGTGGGCTGGAGCAAGCCGGGAGAGGCGGCCACAGCGCCGAGCGAGGTGATCCCGGGCTATGTGCTGAATCCTTACGTGGCACCAGCCGCGGGCTCCACGCCGGGGCAGCTGTATGTGGCCACGATGCTGTCTCAGAATGGTGCAACGACAACCGGTGTGGGCAATGCCACGCTAAGGGTGAGCGAGGATGAGAACACCGCATACCTGACGCGAACCTATAGCGGGCTGACCGGACCGATCACCTCCGAGCACATCCATGTGGACCCGTATTTGACACACCCTTCGATCATCGTTTTCGACATCGACACGCCAGTCACGGCAGGTGACGGCCTGCAGCCGGACGGGCGCTGGAAGTGGACGATCCTGCCAGTGGGCACGCTGACGAAGGCTGACATCATCGAAATCATCAAGGAAGGGAAGGCCTACATCAATCTGCACACGGCGGCCTATCCCAACGGAGAAATCCGCGGCAACTTCACCCTGGCAAATGGCACGCGCACCTTCTCGGCTCCGCCGGCGCCGCCCACGTTTGCGGATGACCACACGACAGACAACGGGGCGGTGCGCTTCCTCACACAGGCCACGTTTGGCCCGAGTCTGGGCGACATCTCGGCTTTGAAAGGAATGGCGAGCTATGAGGCATGGATCGACGACCAGTTCACCAAGCCGGCCACTCAACATCTGCCCGAGGTGCTTTCCCACGAGCTGGCGGATGTGTTTGGCTCGTTCGACACGAAGCTGAGCTCGAACACGTGGTGGAAGAACTCGATCACCGGCGCGGACCAGCTGCGCCAGCGCATCGCTTTTGCGCTGAGCGAAATCCATGTGGTGTCCGGACAGGGGCCGCTGGAGGACAACTCGCAGGCGATCTCCCATTTCTACGATACACTCCTGAGCAATGCGTTTGGGAACTTCCGCGACATTCTGGCCGGTACCACGCTGACGCCGGGTATGGGGCGGTACCTGGACATGCTGCGCAATGACAAGCCAGACCTGACGGTGGGACGCACGGCGAACGAAAACTACGCGCGAGAGATCAAGCAGCTCTTCTCCATAGGACTGTACCGCATGTGGCCGGACGGCACGCTGATGCTGAGCTCCCAGGACGCGCCGATCGACACTTACTCGCAGCGCGAGGTGGTGGGGCTGGCGCATACCTTCACGGGCTGGGACTACGGCTACGACGGCGACATGCACACCTCGTTCTCCTCTGCCACGAACTGGATGCGCCCAATGCGCGAGACTCCGGCACGCCACTTCATGGGAACGAAGCGCGTGCTGAACAATCAAGTGCTGCCGGGCCTGAGCACGGTAGGCGGCCAGCCGCTGGATCCCTATGCAACGCACAACCCGACGCATTACCAGGACGCCGCGTACCGCGCACTGCCGGCACAGGAGTTCAATGCGGTGCATGACATGCTTTTCAACCACCCCAACGTGGGGCCCTTCATCTGCCGCCAGCTGATTCAGCGGCTGGTGACGAGCAACCCTTCGCGTGACTACCTGTACCGCGTGGTGCAGAAGTTCAATGACAACGGCTCCGGTGTGCGGGGGGACATGAAGGCGGTGATCAAGGCGATCCTGCTGGACTATGAGGCACGCAGCCCGGACCTCGTCGGCATTCCGGCCTTTGGCAAGCAACGGGAGCCTCTGATGCGCATCACGGCGGCAGCACGTGCGTTCCGCCCCGCGGATCTGACGGGCACATACACGCAGAATGGGACCAACGCCATCACCATCGCCACGAGCGCGGCGCATCTGCTGCAGTCAGGGAACAACACGCAGCTGAGCTTTACCGACACCTCCGGCAACACGCCTCCGGCCGATGGCACGTATTCGGTGGCGAGCATCGGCAGCACGACGCAATACAACATCAACTCTCCTGGATGGATGACGGGCACGTACAGCCAGGTCTCAGGCTCCGGCACGATCACAGTCACCATGAACGGCCACTGGCTGCCTGCGGGCGGGAAGGCGTGGTTTGACTTCACCAGTGGCTCGGCGAATGGAAACGCCTCCCTGGACACCCAGGTGCTGACAGTGGTGACCTCCACCGCTTTCGATACGCCGAGCGGCGTGGGCAATGTGTCTGGAAGCACCTTCACACTCACTGCGCCAGACACCACGGCGCGCAGCGGGAATGTGATGATCGCGCGATTTGCGGGGTCTTACTCGTGCACGGGAGCGGGAGGAACGATCACGATCGACACCTCGAACGGAGGCACCACGGTCTATGGTGGGATGGCGAATCACGGACTGTCGGTGGGAGACTCTGTCTTCCTGAACTTTACGAATTCGCGCGACACCACATCGTTCAACGAAACTTCGACGGAGAATGACCTCGTGTACACGATCGTGAGCGTGCCGGATCCGACCACCTTTAAGGTAACGGCGCGGAGCGCGGCGAATGCGGCGATCAACAGTGACGACCAGGTGGTGGTCTTCCCGCAGAAGTCCCAGCCGCTGGTGCGCAACGGAACGATTAAGAGCGTGGCCTCCACCTTCACGATGGACAACACGGACCTGGAACTGGTGCAGACGCCGCTGTATTCGCCGACGGTGTTCAACTACTTCCTGCCGGGGTTCAAGTTCTCCGGCACGCTGGCCTCCCAGGGCATCACGACGCCGGAGTTCCAGCTGACGGCGGAAACGAGCACGGTCTACCAGGCGAACTTCCTGTACAACGGCATTTTCAATCCCTCCAACACGACGGGAATCAGCAGCTTCAAAACGGGCACGAACTCGCTGGTGCTGGATCTGAGCGGATGGATGGGCAATGCCACGGACAAAGGGCTGGGGGCAGGGCCGGTGCAAACCGAGGTGTGGACGAGCAACTCGAACGTGAGCACCCTGATCGACCGCTTTAACACACTGCTGCTGGCAGGACAGCTGCCCGCCGGTGCTAAAACGGCGATCATGAACATGCTGGGGGGGCAGATCGCCGGCATCAGCACGGGGAATCCGTGCACGATCACGATGCCAGGCGCGCATGGGCTGCAGACGGGGGATTCGGTGACGATCACGGGAGTGACGGGCGGCAACTTCAGCAGCTCGATCAACGCCACCTTTACGATCACAGTACCGGGGGGCAGCACCACCACCTTCACCGTGCCGATCACCTGCAACAACACGACGAACCTGGTGCTGACGAGCTCCAATGCGGGAATCATTCCCTACACGAACTCATCGCCATCGACGACGAACATCCGCGACCGGCTGCGCAACATTTTGCACCTGATCCTGACCAGCCCGGACTACACCATCCAGAGATAACCCGACATGAAGCCCTTCCAAGCTCCCAACATCCTGACCCGGCGCGGATTTCTGCACCGAAGCGCCGTGCTGGGCGGCAGCGCCGCCGTGGCCAGCCATACGATCCGCGATCTGCGCCTGATCAACACGGCAATGGCCGCGCAGGGGCCGCTGTCCGGCTACAAGGCGCTGGTGTGCATCTTCCTGAGCGGAGGCAATGATTCGAACAACTGGATCGTGCCGACGGACAACACCACGTTTGCGGATTACACGGCCATTCGTGGAAACCTGGCGCTGCCGCAGTCCTCGCTGCTGCCTCTGCGCCAGGGGCCGAACACCACGGACGCCGCCTTTACGGACGCCGACGGGCACACGTATGGCTTTCACCCCGGGTGCCCGCATCTGCAGACGTTGTTTGGCGAGAAGAAACTCGGAGTGCTCTTCAACGTAGGCACTCTGGTGCGGCCCACCACGCGCGCGGACTATGTCTCAGGACTGGCCGCGTACCGGCCGCCGCAGCTTTTTTCCCACAGCGACCAGGTGACGCAATGGCAGACTTCCATTCCCGACCAGCCGCCCACGACGGGATGGGGCGGGCGGGTGGCAGATCTGCTGAACTCGGTGGCAAATCCTTCGGGTTCGATTTCGATGTCTGTGTCCCTGAGCGGAGCGAACACGTTTGAAGTGGGGAATTTGATCAGCCAGTATCAGGTGGCCACCAGTGGCGCGATCGTCCTGAGCGGCAGCCTCATGTCGGGAACCAGCGCACGTGCGCGCGCGCTGAAAAACATCCTCGGAGTCTCGCACACCAACCTCCAACGCAAAGCCTATGCAGGCGTGAGCAGCAATGCGATCGCGGTGGGAGACGCGCTGAACACAAACATTGCCAGCTCGCTGGACCCCACGGACTCTCCCGCCACCTACACCTCGCAGAACAGCAGTGCGCCGTGGCGATGGAACACGGGGCTGACGGGCATTTATTCAGCAGCGGCACAACCCAACGGGCTGGGAGGATTTCCCAACACCACGCTGGGCACGCAGCTGAAGATGGTCGCGCGGTTGATCCAGGCGCGCGGAGCGGGCGCGTTCAACATGAACCGGCAGATTTTCTTCTGTTCCGTGGGCGGGTATGACACGCACACTTCGCAGGTGCTCGTGAATGGCACGGACCAGCCTACCAATGCCAACGGCGCACACTACAAGCTGCTGGCGGATGTGAGCCTTTGCATGTTTGCGTTCCAGCGTGCGATGGAGCAGCTCGGCGTGGGCAACAGCGTCACCTCATTTACGACGAGTGATTTCTCCCGCACTCTGCCAACAAACAGCCAGGGCAGCGATCATGGCTGGGGCAGCCACCACCTGGTGATGGGCGGCGCGGTAAACGGGGGGCTGACTTACGGCCACCTGCCCGTCTTTGCCATCAATGGTCCGAACGACACGGGGCTCGGGCGATGGATTCCCACCATCTCCGTTGACCAGCATTCCGCGACGCTGGCGAAATGGTTCGGCGTGGATCCGTCTGAGATCTCCAACATATTCCCAAATATCGGGCGCTTCCCGACCTCTGATCTGGGTTACATGAACCTGACCTGACAGCCGTCATGCAAACGCGTCCCATGCTTCTGCTCGGCCTGCTGGTGGCAGGCGCGCTGGCTGCCGGATGGAGGATGTCCTCCTCCAGGCCGCTGCCGGCTGTTGCCGCGCGTCCGTCCCCTCCAGCACGCAAGCCCGCTGTTCAGAGTGCGCCTGCGCAGCCGCCCTCCCCTGCCCTGCCTACGGCGCTGGCGCCAGTGCCTGCCCCTGTCGCGCCCGTGGTCGAAGCAAAGCCTGCGGCGGAGGCAGAGAAGAAATCTTATCCGCCGCCGATCTCCCCCATGGCGCTGGACGTACGCAAACAGTACGCGGAAGAACTGGAGCAAGTGGGGCTGATGCTGCGGGACTACCGCACGCTCATGCGCGAGAATCCCGTGGGCACGAACGCTGAGATCATGGCGGCGCTGATGGGAGGAAATCCCAAGCACGCGCGGCTGGGGCCCGCAGGCGGAGAAGGATTGAATGAGAAGGGAGAATTGATGGACCGCTGGGGCACGCCGTACTTTTTTCATCAGATGTCAGCCACAGTCATGGAGATCCATTCCGCAGGGCCGGACAAAAAAATGTGGACGTCGGATGATGTGGTGGTGAAGTAGGAGTGCCGGGGCAAGGAGTGGCAGAAATCCATCGCCGGGGCGCTCTTCACCCCGCTTCTCCCCAAAGAGTGAACTGGGGGCTTTCCCTGCCCACGGTGGAGAGAGGACGTTTACCATGTGTCATCGCAGCATGATTGACCATGAAATACCATGATTTCAGGCATTCACCAGCGGGCAGCTACGGAGCCACGTTGACATTGAAGGGGGCGAAGAGCATTCGGCCGTTCACGCTGACCTGGCAGTAGAGGCGGATGAAGCCGGCACGTGGAGGGAAGAACATGAAGCTGAGGCCGGGGCCGCCGCGGGCTGCGAGGTCGACCACATCGCCCCCGGTGGGATGGAGATGAACGACGGTGCGGTAGTCATCGTAAAAACCGACGAGATGAGCGAAGGCGTTCATCACGGGTTCCAGGTGCGTGACGGGTTTGCCTTCCGCATCGGTGACCATGATGTCCATGCGGCGGGCTTGATTCGCCTTCAGCGGCTCGCCGTTGCCAGCCCCGAGTGTGAGTACAAAGCTGAACCCATCCACCTGTGACGTGAACTTGGTTCCCTTGTCGGTGACGGACCCCGCGGCACCGGACGAGGGCAGATCGGTGAAGGGCAGCTCCTGCACGCCGGTGGCGGAAGGCACAAGGTCTGCCCAGATGCGATAGGGGGCGGTGCGCTGAGGGGTGAATGAAAAGGTGTACTCGCCGGGGACGTCTGTTTCCACCGGATGCTCGTGGTGATAGTCACTGAGTGAAGGATCTTCGATGAGAAGGTGAATGGGCTGCGTGTGCATGACCAGCAGGTCTTCGTAGAGTACAGGCGAGTCATCCGCTTTTTTGAGCCTTACTTTCACCTCCAGCTTTTTTCCCGCTTCGACTGGCGCGCTGGCCTGGGCGGTGAGGCGGAAGGTGGGCTCGCCGGGCTTCATGTAGATGAAGCTGTAGGGAATGCGGCGCGTGAGGAGGTGCATGCCGCATTTGTCGCAGGGAGTGGTGGCGGCACCGGCGATGAAGTTGGGGTGCATGGGGCAGAAGAAGATGTCTGCCTTCACGACCTTGGGATCGAAGTGCTGCGCGATGGCATCGAGGGTCTGATGCAGGTTTTCGTACACAGCCTCGGCCCCACCGGGGTTGTTGTCCTTGGCGGCCTTGGCCAGGGTGTTGACCAGCATCAGTGCGCGCTCGGAGAGCGGACCCACTTTTTGCAGGTTTTCAGCGCTGCCGGAAACCTGCGGCAGCACGCGCAGAGCCGGGCTGCAGTAGGCGATTTGCACGGCGATCTCCGCAAGTCGGCCTTCTTGCAGAAGGCGCTCGACGTTGGTGGTGGCAAGGCGGATGACGTTCCAGGCTTCCGGTGCTGTCTTGGGGTCCAGCACGTTGCCGGGGATCACGGGATCTGCGCGCAAGGAACCGAGCAGGATACAGAAGAGCAGGACAAAACAGCGAAGCATTTGCGTAGGATAATCCGCAACAGCAAACAAATGCAATGCGCTACTTCACGCCGCGCACTTCAAAGCCTTCGGCTTCCAGGACGGCGCGGACTTTGGCGGCCTGATCGCCCTGGATTTCGATGCGCTTGTCACGCACGGTGCCGCCGCAGCCGCAGGCGGAGCGGACGCGTTTGGCGATGGTCTCGATGACAGAGATCGGCAGGTGCGTGGCGAAGTCTTTGATGACGATGACGGTCTTGCCTCCGCGGTGGGCGGTTTCACGCTGGAGGACGACGCGCCCCATTTTCCAGAGGCGCTGGGGAGAGTCGGGATCGGGAGGCATGGGACGGGTGCGATTTCTGTAATGGCTAATACAGCACTTCGCCATTTCATCTTTGAACAGCGGGGTGGAGGCAAGGCAATGCTGCCCGCAGGCGGGGCGCCCTGCACGAGCTGGATTGCCCGTGCTGCTTTGCGTGATCGCGGAGCGTCAATCAGCTGCTGGCGCTGAGGTCCTTGTTGTAGTACACCTTCACGTACTTCATGCCCTTGTCGTCGTCGAAGCCGCGTTCGAGCTGGGGGTCAGTTTCGCTTTTGCCGGGCTTGATGTGGATCTCGACGCCGGTGTCGAGCTTAAGGACGGCAGCGATGCGTTTTTTGGCTTTGGTGAGGTCTTTCTTGGAGATTTCGAAATTGGTTTCGAGGGGCTGGCCCTGCTCTTCTTCGATGCGGGCGCGATGTTCGTCGAACTTGGCGATGACTTCGGGGTTTTTGAGGACGGTCTGGCCGAACTCTTCGAGGTTGAAGTTTTCGCGGTCTTCGAAGTAGTCGAGGGCATCCTTGGCGGCGGTGGCGGTTTCCCAGGGGGGAGTGTCGTCATCGGCAGGCTGCTGCTCTTCGAGGAAGGAGACGGCCATCTTGGCGTAGGCGTTGGTGAGGAAGGCGGCGTCTGGCACAGCTTCGACGCCGAGGAATTCGCGGACCCAGAAGCGGGTGTCTCCACCGCTGCGGTCAAAGGTGAGGACGTAGTAGCCTTTTTCGGCCCAGTAGTTCAGGATGAGGCAGCCTTTGTCGATCTTGTCGGGATTGATGCCGTGCTCGGTGCTGAGCTGGAGGTCGCCATTACGCGGGGTGATGGTGAGGAAGGGCACGACGCTGTCGCTTTTCAGGATGCAGATGCCGCTCACGAGCTCTCCTTCGATGTGGACTTCCTTGAGCATGGCGATGCAGAGATCGCCGGCCTTGATGTTGGGATGATTGGACTTGGCGTAGAGGCGCTGGGCGATCTCGACGCCTTTGGCGAGGAGCTTGTCCTCGTCCTCGAAGATGGCCTTGGCGCAGTTGTTGACCTCGTGCTGCTTTAGGGAGGCGTGGTGGGTGAAACGGTGGGCGATGCAGGCCTTGAAGGGTTTCAGAAAGAGAGAGGTGAGGGTTTCCTGATCTCCCTCGGCGACCTGAAAGACTTCGCGGGAGGTTTGCAGGGGCTCCTCGCGCAGAGGGTTGCCGACTTTGGCAAGAACGACTTTGGTGACGGTGGCGGTGTTGAGGCGGAGCTTGACGGACATGGGGGCGCGGAGAGTAGAAAGGGAATGGGATTCGCCAAGGATTAAAGGGGCCTGAAAGCAGAAGCTGGAATTAAATTTCCTGACAGGTCGTTCAGGGTTTCCCTGATGCCACGAGAAGGACACGTCCTATTGCGTCGAAATGCGTAGAGGTTCAGACTGGCCGGAATAAAACACCGTTTAGCACCCGGTTCAGCATTTCATCTTTGACCTCCCATTAAGCCATGAATGCCCTCGCGACAACCATGCCCCGCGCCACGGCCACTCCGTGCCCGCCACCATCAGACAAAGAGATAGCGCTGCTCGCGTTTAAACACTGGAAGGACGAAGGCTGCCTGCACCTGCGTCCTGAGCACTGGCTCACGGCCGAGAAAGAACTGCTGGCGGCCTATGCCTCGGAAGGACGCCCAATGACACCCGTGGATGCAGACCGGCTGGATGATTTCTGGGAACGGGAGACGGAGGAGGCTTCCTGCTATGCCATGGACAGCGAGCTCTCCCTGGCAACGAGAGGCTGGTCCTGAACGCCTTCCAGGGCGGCATGGAACACACGGTGCCGGGAGCTTCTCCCAGCGCTGACTGATCGAGAAAATGGACCCCATCAAGCAAGGAATTCGATGACAGGAGGAGGACATGAACAGCCACTTCAGAGCAGCCCGTCTGTACGAAGGCTTTTTGCTGTCCGGAAATTCCCGAGCCGGGCAGGTGGTGGCGGAGAAGTGCCGCTTTCAAGCACTGCGCGAACGCAGACGAAGGGAGCGCGCTGCGAATCCCTCGTGTGCTGAAGACATCAGGATCCGCATCGAAGAGCCGGCAAGGCTTCACAGGGCGCGCCATGACCGTCTGGCAGCGAGGATGCGCGGGAAATGCAGGATCGCGGCATGGGTGCTGACGACCCTGGTTTTAATGGTGCTGGCATGGAAGGCCGGTGGAGGCCAGCACATCTCTCCCGAACGCTGGGTGTGCGGTCTTCTGGCAGGCTGGTTCACCCTCTTCATGTTCCGTGCGGCGGTGTTCATCTGGCAGGCGGCGCCTCGCTTCGTCTGCTGTGAGCATGGACAGGTGCAGGTGTCCGGCCTGGGCCGCCTGACGAAGGCGCAAATCCTGAACTGGTCGATCGAGCATCAGGTGCGGATCCATGGGCGCAGTCCACGTGGCGCACGGCTGCAGATCTGCTGCCGCCGGCTTGGCGGTGAGCGGCACTGGACGATGCTGATGGATGAAGGCCAGGAAACGGAACGGCTGCAGCGCCTTCTGGAGCAACTGCTGCCGCGAACGGTCAAGAACAACGCAACGCCCACGCGAGAAACCCTGCCGATGGCAGAAGGAATCCTGAGCCAGTAGAAGAAGATCGGTGCCTTCAAATGCGGATGAAAGGCGCCAGAGTGTGCCGACACAACTCCCGGGCTTGCGAAGGGGACAATGCGGGGCGAGGGCAGGTGCGAATGAGCGAGATCGAGAAGAATGACTCCCCCCCTGCCGTGCAGCCCTGGCTGGTGCGCATCCCTGAGATTTTTGCCGGGATCGCGAACGAGGTTCTAAGAAAGCTGGGCGCGGTTTCGAGCACGAAGCTGGGGCAGGATTACTACTTGATCAAGACGGCGACTCCGTCGGCGATTCGCGGCTCCGAGGCGGCGAAATTCGTCCGCTGGAATCTTCCGATGGACCACACCTGGCCGTGCAACGCGCAGAAGATGGAAGGTTTCATCGAGAAAGCGGCGCAAACGCTGCTGAAGAAGTTTGGAGAGCGCAATCCGCAGGGCCTTTTCATCGGCACACTGCAGCCGACTTCTCCAGACAAGTACTACAAAGGGCTGGCGTCGAACCTGCGCGGGCGGGTGCTGCAGCTGTTTCCGAAGCTGAAGGCTGCGACGGTGGAGGAGCAGGACCCAAAGGAGGAGACCCTGTTCTGCCTGGTGGGGAAAGAGGGCCTGTTTTGCGGGATGCAGAGTCCGCGTGCCGCCAACGGCCTGTACGCCGGAGGCAGCAAGTACATTGACCAGGATGCACCGGACACAATCAGCCGGGCGGGGGCCAAGATCGCCGAGGCGCTGCACTACCTGCTGCTGTACCGCCCGGCCATGAAAGAAGGAAGCCACTGGATCGAGCTCGGGGCCTGCCCGGGAGGCATGACGTCAGAGCTGCTGGCGCGCAAGCAACGCGTGACTGCGATTGATCGTGCGCCGCTGGACACGCGCCTGGATGGCAGGCCGGGACTGAAGTTTTTCCTCGAGGATGTGGCGGTGTTTCAGCCAAAGGCCGGCACGACTTATGATGCGCTGCTGTGCGACATGAACGGTCCGCCCGAGGAGTCGATCGAGCAGGTGATCCGGCTTTCGCGTTTTCTACGGCCGGGGGGCCTCGTGGTGTTTACACTGAAAGTGCCGCGCATTGATTCCCTGGACGAACCGAATGAACTGTTTCGGCTCATTGTCTCGATGGGCAAGGGGGCGGGTCTGCGACTTTTTGCGCAGACGCATCTGACCTACAACCGGCATGAGTTCACGCTGTTCTTTGAAACTGTCTGAGGGAGTACCGTGCAGTCAGGAGACGAAGTCCAGCAGCCACTCGATGGACTCCTGGTTTTTTGATTTTTGACCGGTCTTGAGTTCGAGTAGTTTGCTCCGGCATTCTTCCGGATCGCGCCTGGCCAGTTCGATCAGGGAGCCCTGCAGGCCGTCGTTGTCATGGCCCTGGGCAGCTCCTGCTTCAAGAGCGTCGAGCAAATCTTCCAGGCAGTCCACGCCACCGGTTTTGGCCACGAGTTCAGCAATGAGTTCGCGGGACCAGAAAGTGTTCTCAGGCGACTTCAGAGCGTCCAGAAGCACTGGGAGATCGTCGGCGCAGACAGCAGCTTTGAGCCGTGCTTGAGCTTCCAGCACTTCGTCTGCCTCTCCATCCTTGCTGCCAGCAAGGATGAGCCGGAGGTCGGCGGCAATGCTTTCGGTGATCGCGCTTTCCAGCTCAGGGGAGAAATCTTCCTCGGGTTCCGCGGGCCCCTGAGGAGCGGGCAGATCTTCCTGTTTGAGCAGCACCGCACCCTTGAGGAGGCGGCAGAATTCCTTCTTCGTCACTTTGTGCAGGGTCCCCAGCTTGGTCGCGGGGTCTTTCATCTGCTTGTACTCAATGGACAGGCGCGCCCATTCGACGATGCGGAGGTACTCGTCTCCCTTTTTCCAGATCTGCCCTTGTTCCAACTTCATCGGATCCTGTAGCCGTGGATGCCGACTGCGCCATGATCTTTTTGCAGTGAATGGACCCAGGCGGGCCTCGGAGAGGAGGAAATTGAGTGGGGGAGCCCCCCCATTTGGGGGGAAGGACCGGCCAGGCAGCCCACAAATGGGGGCCGAAATCAAACAATCAGGAATTCCAAAATAAACTTCAATTCACGCTTGTTTGCTGGATTTGTTATTATTATAATTATAGTATATGTGATATATAAGGCGGAGTTTCTTCACTTTGCCCCCACCTTTCCACGAAGCCCTCCGAGCCAAGCAGCCTGATCCGCACCGCCCCCTTTCCTCCCCCGAAGCCTTAAAACCCCACGCTCCCATGAAAACGACCTCCTACCTACGCAGACTCCTCTGCCTCGCCTTTGTGCTGGCATGGACCCAAGGAGCCCAGGCCAGCACGGTCTTTTGGAGCAGCGTGTTCCAGGACAACCTTTTTGACAGCTCCGGCAACGCACTTGACCCCACCTACTCCTTCGAAATCGGCACGTTTGGGGCCTTCACTCCGACCTACCAGAACGTCGATCAATGGCAGGCCAACTGGCACGTGATTGACCGTGCGTTTGACCCCGACTCCAATGGCTGGAACTCAACGGATCAGTTTTTTGTGGGCACGGTGGGGTTCAACACGGACGGCACCTCGGATTCCCCGGACGCCAATCCAGTGGATGTGTTTACGCAGGGCGAGGTTGTTTATCTGTGGGCTTACAATTCGAAATCCATCGTGCCCAGCAGTGAATGGGCGCTGCTGACTGATGGCACTACCTTGGGAAACAGCGGCGATCCATGGATCATCCCTGACCCAGCCGACACCCTGGGATCCTACAATTGGAACCTGAGCGATGCCAGCACGGCCGTGATCGGTGGGGCCAACAATGTCCAGGGACCCGGCACTTACACGGCCACCCCCGGAGTTTTCAGCCTGCAAACCGCCGTGGTGCCGGAGCCTGGATCCGTGCTGCTGCTGATGGCGGCCGCCGCCGCCCACCTGACCCGCCGCGCACGTCGCCTGAGCCGCATGTCCCAGTTCTGAAGCCACCCCATGAGGGAAAAAGCATCACGTTCAACGAGCCTGACGTGCCGCCTGAAAGCGGTGCGTCTCATCGTTTCCATGTGCTGCGCATTCTTTGCCGGGGCATCGGCCGCCAGCGCGGCGACGGATTTCAGCGATTACTCGGTGTTTGCCAGCGCGAGCAGCACTACGGTGAGCACCATCAAAATCGGCGCCACGACGGACAGCGAAACCGCCATCACGTCCAACAGCACTGCGACGGGGGACGACACCACCGGCTCCGATGACGAAGACGGCGTGACCGTGCCGGGCAGCGTGGCTCTTGGGGCCTCCAGCTCGATGACGGTGAATGTCACCAACACCAGCGGCAGCACGGTGTATCTCAATGTGTGGATCGACTTCAACCGCAATGGCGTGCTGACCGACAGCGGCGAACAGGTCGCTACGAACACCACGATCGCCACCGGCACTTCGGGGGTCAACAAGACCGTGAACTTCACGGTGCCGGCCACGGCGAGCGTCGGCACCGCAGGTGTGCGCGTGCGCCTGACTTCCACAAGCACACCGGGCTCCACCGGCCTCGTCGGCAATGGAGAAGTGGAAGACTATGTTATGACGCTGGCCTGCCCCACGCTCAGCCTGAGTCCTGGGGCCACGGCGATTCCAGACGCCTATGTGGGGACAGCCTTCAGCCAGACGATCAGCGCATCCGGCGGCACAGGGTCCTACACCTATGCGGTCACTTCGGGTTCCATGCCCTCAGGCCTCTCGCTCAGCACTTCGGGGGTAATCAGCGGTACTCCCACCGGCAGCAACGGCTCCGGCAGCAGCGTCACCATCCGCGCCACTGATTCCACCGGCTGCCAGGTCAGCCTGGCTTACAACGTCCAGGTCTGCCCCACGATCAGTCTCAGCCCCACGACGGTGGCCGGCAGCACAGTGGGCGTGGCCTACAGCCAGACGATCACCGCTTCAGGCGGGTCCAGCGCCTACACGTATGCCATCTCCACCGGCAGCCTGCCTTCGGGCCTGAGCCTCAATACAAGCACGGGGGTGATATCCGGCACGGCCACCAGCACCACGCCGGCCACCACGCGCAACTACTCGCTCACGCCGGTCTGTCCCGCCATCAGCATCGCGCCCACTTCCCTCGCTCAGGGCATCATCGGCAGCGCCTACAGTCAAACCACCGCTTTCAGCGCTTCCGGGGGGACGGCCCCTTACACCTTCAGCGCCACGGGACTGCCCGCAGGCATGGATTTTGACGCGACGAACAAGGTGATCACCGGCACGCCGCTTTTTTCCGACACTTACTCGATCACGATCACAGCTACGGACGCGTATGGCTGTTCCAAAAATCAAACGGTGTCATTCACCACCAGTCCGCTCATCACGATCACTCCGACCACGATGCCGAATGGCACCAGCGGCACCGCGTATTCGCAAACGATGACTGCCAAAGAGGCGGGCTTTGACATTCAACAAGCCTTTTCGTCGACTTCGATCGCAACACTCGCCAACGCGGACGCCGTTCTGGCGGGCACAAACCGGACGAGCAACTGGACCGGCGCGGCTGCGACAGTCTCTTTCAACAGCAGCGGCGCGGGTGGGGGCCACTTCACCGACTCCGACTTTCCAGGAGGACCCGGGGATAATTTTGCCTTGAAAGCCTCAGGTATTATCACCATACCGACGGCTGGGGCATGGACCTTCGCCACGGCTTCCGACGACGGAGTGCGCGTGAGGATCGATGGTGTCAATGTCATCAACGACGACACGCAGCACGCGACGACCGACAAGTTCGGGACGGTCACCCTCACCGCGGGCACGCACAGCATCGAGCTCGTGTTCTTTGAACTCGGCGGTGGTGAAGCCGTCGAGCTCTTCGCGGCGTCAGGCACGCTGAGCGCCTTCAGCACCTCCTTCAAACTTGTCGGAGGCAGCGGCGGCCTCAGTGTCGTGCGTTCGTCCCCGACTTACACATGGAGCATCGCCAGCGGGACATTGCCGGGCGGCCTCACTTTGAACACGAGCACCGGTGTGATCAGCGGCACGCCGACCGGCACGGGAGGAACGGCCAGTTTTGTTCTTCAAGCCCTGGATGCTGATGGCGGCTACGGAACTCAATCCCTCTCGATCACCACAGCCTGCCCGACCATCACCATCAGTCCCACATCCCTTTCCAACGGCTCCGTGGGAGCGGCATACAGCCAGACTGTGAGCGCCACGGGCGGGGTTTCCTCCTATACCTATGCAGTCAGCAGCGGCAGCCTGCCATCGGGTTTGAGTTTGAATACGAGCACGGGTGTGATTTCCGGCACACCCACGAGCGGGACGGCGGCCACGTTTACAATTCGTGCCACGGATGCGAATGCCTGCCTCGCGACACGCAGCTACACGGTCACTCCGGCCACCTCCGCAGACTACGGTGACTATTCCGGCTTTGGCAGCGTCAGCAGCACGATGAACGCCACCCTCAAGATAGGCGCAACCATCGACGTTGAGGCGAGCGCGACCACGAATGCCACAGCCACGGGCGATGACATCACAGGCAGTGACGACGAAGACGGGGTCACCGTTCCCGCCTCTCTCATGCTCGGCTCGGCGGGCACGATCACGGTCAACGTCTCCAACACCAGCGGGGCCACGGCTTATCTCAACGCGTGGATCGACTACAATCGAAACGGGGTCCTGACCGACAGCGGCGAGCAGATCGCGACCAATACAGTCATCGCCACCGGCACGTCGAACTCCAACAAGACCATCAGCTTCACCGTTCCAAGCGGCGCGTCAATCGGCACCACAGGCGTGCGTGTGCGCCTGACCTCCACCAGCAGTCCGGGATCCACCGGCGCGAGTGGCAATGGCGAGGTCGAAGACTACACCGTTGTGATCGCCCCCAGCCTCGGCATCGGCAACATGATCTGGAATGACTCCGATGAGAACGGCCTCTTCGATCCCGGAGAAAGCGGCATCGATGGCGTGCTCGTCGAGCTATGGTCGACGGGTGTTGACAATGCCATTGGCGGAACCGGCACCAGTGCGGATACGAAGGTCACCTCAATGACGAGCTCAGGCGGCGGCTTGTACAATTTCTCCGGTCTCACCAGTGGTTATTATTATGTCAAGGTGCCCACACCGCCTCTTTCACGCACGAGCATCGTTGTAGATTCCACCGACAACGGCCAGGACGGCGACAACAACGCCAGCCAGCCGGGCGGCTCCGGCACTGCGGCCTACAGCCCGGTGATCCAGCTTGTTCCAGGCACCGAGCCAGGCTCCACCGGCACGGGCAACATCGACAACACCGTTGACTTCGGATTCGCGGCAAACATCGGCTCCCCCTTTGTTTGCGACAACCGTTTCTACATCATCCAAAACGTTGAAGGAACTCCGGGGGCCGGCGACTGGGACACCACGCTCTACTACATCGACACCAACCAGACCTTGGTGCCCATTTTCGTGTTCGACGGCAAGAAGCTCAACGGCCTTGTTGCTTACGGCGGCTACCTCTACTGCGTGGATCAGAACGGCGGAAACCTGTACCGCATCAATTCTCTCGGCGTCCTGGTGGACATGGGGCTGATCGCCGGAATTCCCAACTCACCGACCGATGGCCAATGGGGCGGCGGAACGGCGCTGACCTCGGGTTTGATGATCATCAACCGCTATACGTTCTCCAATGCGCAGACGGCCCTCTACACCATCGACCTGAACTCGGCCACCGTCGTTGGCAGTCCCGTGATCACCAAATATGCCTCAACCGGAGCCAACACGACCGGCAACTTTGGAGACATCGTCTGGGACCCGCTGACGAGCAAAATCTACGGATACAACACCAATGACACCACCAATCTCGGTCTGCATGAAATCAACACCACGACTGGTATGTGCACGCGTATCGGCTCCGCGGTTCTTTCGACCTTTGGATCCCTGACAATCGATGCCAACGGCCTCGCCTACGGTTACGGCAGTTCGAACCTTTCCAACGCTCAGGACACTCTCTACGTGTTCAACCGCACCAGCGGAGTTTTGAACGGATCAGTCACCATCGTGGGTTCCGGACCGACGGTGACAAACTCGGATGGCGCGGCATGCCCCGGCGCACCACCTTCCATGAAGCTGGGCAGCTTGGTCTGGAATGATGTGAACAACAACGGCATCAAAGACACGGGAGAAGCAGGCATCGACGGTGTGACCCTGCAGCTCTTCCTCGGCGGGCAGAATCCGGTCACGGCGACTCCCGCTGCGACCGTCACCACCGCCGGTGGCGGATTGTATTCCTTCAGCAATCTCTCCCCGGGCCAGTATTTCATCTACATACCGACGCCGCCCGCGTCTTTCCCGCTGAGCAGCACCACCACGGTCAGCAGCGATAACGACGTGGACAATGATGACAACGGCATCCAGACCTCTCAAGGACTGCCGGTGCAGAGTCCGCTGATCGGGCTCGCGGGTGGCACGGAATCAATCACCGATGGCGACACCGACTCCAACACCAACCTGAGCATCGACTTCGGATTCCTGGGATGTGCATCGGTCACGGTGGCTCCGACGACGCCTGCGGCGATGACATTCGGGACAGCCTACACGCAGACATTCACGGCATCGGGAGGCATCTCCCCCTACACCTGGGCGGTGAGCAGCGGCACGCTGCCAGCGGGACTCAGCCTGAACACCAGCACCGGTGTGGTCAGCGGCACACCGACGAGCGGTGCGGCAGCCAGCTTCACCCTCCGTGCAACCGACGCGGGAGGATGCACCGGCACACGTTCCTACACCGTCACACCGACCTGCACGACCGTTTCGGTGACCACCAGCACGCTACCGGATGCCTTCCTGGGGACCGCGTACAGCCAGACGCTGGCTGCGTCAGGCGGGACAACGCCTTATACGTGGACGGTGAGCTCAGGCACGCTGCCCACAGGCCTCAGCCTCAGCAGCAGCGGGGTCATCAGTGGTACAGCGACCACGGCGAACGGTGCCGGTGTTAGCGTGACCTTCGCCGTCACGGATGCGAAAAGCTGTGCGGCCACCAAGCCCCTCGTCCTGCAGACCTGCCCGGTGGTGACCATTTCCCCCACCACGCTGCCAGATGCGGCCATTGGCACGGCTTACAGTCAGACACTGAACGCCACCGGTGGCACGGCCTCATACACATGGGCGGTGAGCAGCGGCACTCTGCCCGCAGGACTTACGCTCAATGCAAGCACCGGTGTGATCAGCGGCACACCGACCACTGCCAACGGAGCGGGCGTGAGCCTGACCTTCCGCGCCACAGATGCCAACGGCTGCCAGGGGACGCTGACGGCCACGCTGCAAGTCTGCCCGGTGCTGTCCATGAGTCCGGCCACGCTGACGACTGCCATTCAAGGATCCGCCTACAGCCAGAGCCTCACCACCACAGGGGGGACGGCCGCTTACACGTACTCCCTCTCCAGCGGAACGCTGCCAGCCGGTCTGACGCTGAGCAGCGCAGGTGTCATCTCCGGCACACCCACGGCAAGCAATGGCGCGGACGCCAATCTTACTTTCCTCGTCACCGACGCCAACGGATGTCAGGCGAGCTTCGTTCGCACACTCAAGTCCTGTCCTGTGATCACCCTTGCGCCGAGCACTCTCGCCGTCAGCAGCGTCGGGACGGCCTACTCGCAGACCATCACCGCCAGCGGCGGTTCGGCCGCTTTTAGCTTCACCGTGACCAGCGGCACGCTTCCGGCAGGCTTGACGCTGAATGCCAGCACCGGCCTCATCAGCGGCACTCCCACCACCAGCAACGCTGCTGGCACCAGCATCACCATCACCGCCACCAACAGCTTCGGCTGCGCCAGCAGCAGGACCTATTCCCTGCAGGTGTGTCCGTCGATGATTCTGTCCCCAGCCACTCTTTCCGTACCGACGGCAGGCACGGCGTATTCTCAAACCATCACAGCATCCGGCAGTGCGACGGCATGCACCTTCACTTTGAGCAGCGGCACATTGCCAGCAGGATTGAGCCTGAGCAGCACGGGGGTCATCAGCGGCACCCCCACAAGCACGGCCTCCACCACCTTTACCATCAGGGCGATGGATGCAAACGGGTGCTCCACCACCAGTGCCTACACCCTCGCGCCCGCCTGCGCGGCCATTGCCATCACACCGACCACACTCAACCCGGGACGGCAAGGCACAGCGTACTCTGCTGCTTTGAGCGCCACCCCTACGGCGAGCTACACCTGGACGGTGGCCAGCGGAACACTGCCGACGGGGTTGACCCTGAACGCCAGCACAGGCGCGCTTGGCGGCACACCATCGGCAGCAGGGGCCTACTCGTTCACAGTCAAAGCTGGCACCGGACCCGCCACAGTTCCCCAGCTCACGTTCTCCACATACAACCTGGACCTGAACCCCGGCGACACCTTTAACATTCGCGATTACGTGCTGCCCAAAGACGGATCCAACAGCCCCATCGACTGGAGCCAGGTCCAATTCACCTACACAGGCGCAGGAGCAAATGATCCGACCAGCCCTGCGGACTGGAATCTCACCAGCTTCAATGCGGGACTGCCAGTGACGACCACCAATGCAGACGCCACGGCGGGAGGAAACAGTGGAACGGGCCAGTTCCGCATCTACATCGTCCGCAACGGCCAGACCACCTATGACGACCACATGGAAATACGGGTGGACGCCAGCAGCACCAGTCTGGTGAATTCAGCCAAGGTCTCGCCCCCCATCCCGTCTGCATGCAGTGCCACGCGTGCCTACAGCATGCGAATCTGTCCGGTGATCACTCTTACTCCGTCCACACCCGCATCGAGCACGGTGGGAACGGCCTATTCGCAGACCGTCACCGCCAGCAACGGCACCACGCCGTATGTGTTTGCGGTCAGCACCGGCACTCTGCCCGCGGGCCTGAGCCTGAACACGTCCTCGGGTGTCATCTCTGGCACGCCCACGACTCCGACCACCGCGAACTTCACGATCTCCGCCACGGATGCGAACGGATGCGCAGGCTCGATCAGCTACACGATCACTCCCGCGCCAAACACGGACTTCGGAGACTTCAGCGGCTTTGCCAGCACCAGCAACACAAGCAACGGCACTTTGAAAATCGGCTCGCTGATTGACATGGAAGTCACCGGCACCAGCAATGCCAGCGCCACGGGCGATGACACCACGGGAAGCGATGATGAAGATGGTGCAACCTTGCCCGGCTCGATCACCGCAGGGTCAACTGTGACCATTCCGGTGGTGGTGACCAACAGCGGCAGCACGACGGCTTACCTGAATGCGTGGATTGATTTCAACAACAACGGCGTGCTGACGGATTCGGGTGAACAGATCGCCGTGGACACTCCCGTGACGGCTGGCACCAGTGCGGCCACGGTGAATGTGACCTTCACCGTCCCTGTGGGGGCATCCGTGGGTGCCTCACGCGGAGTACGAGTTCGTCTCACAGGCGCGGCGACTCCAGGCTCCACCGGAACGGGTGGCGTGGGAGAGACGGAAGACTACATCGTGACGATTGGAGCGCCGACCATCGATTACGGCGACTACAGCTCCTTCGGCCCGGCTGGCAGCACCCTGAACTCGACGCTGAAGATCGGCGCACTGACGGACGTGGAAGGGCAATCCACGATGAGCGCCACGGCCACGGGTGATGACACAACGGGAAGCGATGATGAAGACGGTGTGACTGTGCCCGCGACCATCACTCAAAACGTCGCCAGCTCAATGACGGTGAACGTGAGCAACACCTCGGGCGCAAGCGCCTACCTGAACGCCTGGATCGACTACAATGGCAACGGCGTGCTGACGGACTCCGGAGAGCAGATCGCCACCAACACGGTGATCGCGACAGGCACCTCCAACTCCAACAAAACGATCAGCTTCACAGTGCCCGCCGCAGTGAAAACGGGCACCACTGGAGTGCGCGTGCGCCTGACCTCCGTCAGCAGCCCGGGCCCGACCGGCACCATCGGCACCGGCGAGGTGGAGGACTACACCACCACGATCGTGGCGACGTCAGACTTTGGAGACTATGCCAGCTTTGGCAGTGCGAGCAGCAAGTCGAACAACACTCTGAAACTGGGGCTGCTGGTGGATGCGGAAGGCAGCAACATGCCTGACAGCACAGCGACAGGAGACGACCTAGACGGCACGGATGACGAAGACGGAGTGACGGTGCCGCTCAACATTGCGCAGGGAGCGGCAGGCAGCCTCACGGCAAGAGTCACCAACACCTCCGGCAGCGCGAGCTACCTGAATGCGTGGATCGACTTCAACCGCAACGGCTTGCTTACGGACTCAGGAGAGCAGATCGCGGTGAACACCGCCATCACGACCGGCACGTCCAATGGAACACAGGTCATCAACTTCACCGCACCCGTAGGTGCCAGCCTCGGCACGGCAGGTGTGCGCGTGCGCCTGACCAGCACCAGCTCTCCAGGCTCCACCGGTTTGAGCGGCAACGGCGAAGTGGAGGACTACGTGACTACGATCGTGGTGCCGACCACGGACTTTGGAGACTACTCGGGCTTTGCAGACGCCTTCAGCACCGTGAACAGCAGCCTGATGCTCGGCGCCCTGGTGGATGCGGAAGGCAGCGCCACCAAGAACACTGCGGCCACAGGGGATGACACCACCGGCAGCGATGACGAGGACAGCGTGGTCTTCCCGTCCATGACGGCGGGCCAGCCAGGTTCTGTCTCCGTCATCCTGACGAACACCAGCGGCGCTCCGGCTTACTTGAACGCCTGGATCGACTTCAACAACAATGGCTCGCTGCTGGATGCGGGAGAACAGATTGCCAGTGACATTCTCATCGCGGATGGAACCGACGGCGACAGCCAGGTGGTGAACTTTACGGTGCCGACGAACGCCGTGACGGCCGCCACCAGCCTGGGCACACGTTTGCGCCTGACCAGTGTGGCCAGCCCCGGCCCCACCGGCGGCGCCGGCAATGGCGAAGTGGAAGACCACACCATCGTGATCCTGGCACCGCTGACAGATTTCGGTGACTTCAGCGGAGCGCCGGACGTGTCCAACACAGCCAGCACCAATGTACGCCTGGGCACGCTGGTGGACACGGAATACAGCTCGACCCGGAACGCCACGGCCACGGGGGATGATGTGATCGGCAGTGATGACGAAGACGGCGTAACGCTGCCCTCTCTGATGGCGGGCGCACCGGCCACCATTCCGGTCGTCGTGACCAACACCTCGGGCAGCGTGGGTTATCTGAACGCATGGATAGACTACAACAACAACGGCGTCTTCACCGATGCGGGCGAGCAGATCGCCAGCAATGTTTCCATCGTCACAGGCACGAGCAATGCCACGCAGAACCTCAACATCACCGTGCCGGCGGCGGCGCAGACGGGCACCAACGTGGGCGCGCGGTTCCGCATCAGCACGGACATCTCCCCAGGCTCCACCGGCGCGGGCGGCGTGGGCGAAGTGGAAGACTATGTGGTGAACATCGCACCGGCGACGACGGACTTCGGCGACTTCGCCAGCTTTGGCAGCGCCAGCAGCGTGCAGAACAGCACGATCAAGCTGGGCCTGCTGACCGACACCGAATATGTGCAGACAACGAATGCCACCGCCACCGGGGACGACATCACGGCCCTGGATGACGAAGACGCGGTGACCTTCCCTGCCCTGACGGCCGGAGCGCCGGTGACCCTTCCAGTGCTGGCCACGAACACCAGCGGTGCGACGGTGTACCTCAACGCCTGGATCGACTACAACAACAACGGCGTGCTGACGGACTCGGGCGAACAGATCGCCACGAACTTGGCTGTCTCCACGGGCACCAGCAATGTGGCACAAAACCTGAACATCAACATTCCGGCGACGGCTTTGACGGGCGTGAACCTGGGAGCACGCTTCCGCCTCACCAGCACGAGTGGAGCACTTTCCACGGGAGCAGCGGGCAATGGAGAGGTGGAGGATTACATCGTGAACATCTCCGCGCCGACGACGGACTTTGGCGACTTCAGCGGCTTTGCGGACGCCTCCCAAGGCGCCAACCCCGCTCTGCACATCGGCGCGCTGATCGACACGGAATTTGCCTCCACCCGCAATGCCACCGCCACGGGTGATGACACGACCGGCACGGACGATGAAGACGGTGTGACCGTGCCTTCGATGATCGCTGGCCAGACGGTGACGATCCCCGTGACCATCACGAACACCACCGGCGCGATCGGCTACCTGAATGCGTGGATCGATTTCAACAACAATGGCGTGCTCACTGACAGCGGAGAGCAGATTGCGACCAATCTCAATATCGCCACGGGAACGAACAATGGGGTGACCAACCTCACTGTAGCCGTGCCAGCCAATGCCGTGACCGGCACGAACGTGGGCCTGCGCTTCCGCCTTTCCGCCCCCAGCGGCCTCGGCCCCACCGGGGCAAACGGTCTGGCTGGTGAAGTGGAAGACTATGTGGTGAACATCGCCGCGCCGACAACGGACTTCGGCGACTTCTCCGGCTTTGGCAGCGCCAGCAGCACACAGATCAGCACGATGAAAATCGGTGCGCTGACCGACACTGAATATGCGCAGACCACAAACACCACCGCCACGGGAGACGACATCACCGGCACGGACGACGAAGACGGAGTGACGCTGCCATCCATGACCGCGGGAGGACCGGCCGTCATTCCGGTCACCGTGACCAACACCAGCGGAGCGACCGCCTTCATCAATGCCTGGATCGACTACAACAACAACGGCGTGCTCACGGATGCGGGCGAGCAGATCGCCAGCAACACGGTCGTTGCCAACGGCACGAGCAACGCGGTGCAAAACCTGAACATCACCGTGCCGGCCACCGCGACGGTGGGCACCAATCTCGGCGTGCGCGTGCGCCTCACCTCCACCAGCACGCCCGGCTCCACGGGCCAGAGCGGCAATGGTGAAGTGGAGGACTATCTGGTCAACATCGCCTCCCCAACGACAGATTTCGGCGACTTCAGCGGCTTCTCCAGCGCCAGCAACGCCGCCGGCACCGGCCTGCGCCTGGGGGCGCTGGTGGACGCGGAGTATACCGGCACATCGAATGCCACGGCAACGGGCGATGACATCACCGGCCAGGCGGACGAAGACGGTGTGGTGCTGCCCGCCATGACCGCAGGACAGACTCTGACCATCCCGGTCGTGGTGACCAACACCACCGGGTCAGCGGCCTTCCTCAATGCGTGGATCGATTTCAACAACAATGGCGTGCCGACGGACAGCGGTGAGCAGATCATCACCAACTTGAGCGTCGCCACCGGCAGCAATGGCGTGACGATGAACCCAAGCATCACGGTGCCTGCGAGCGCGGTGACGGGGACGGCGCTGGGCGTGCGCTTCCGCCTCACGGCAGTCAGTTCGCCCGGAGCCAGCGGCGCGCTCGCCAGCCTGGGCGAGGTGGAAGATTACACTGTGACCATCGCGCTGCCTACAACGGATTTCGGCGACAACTCTGCGCTGGCAAACGCAAGCAGCACTGCCAATTCGAATTTGAAACTCGGCCTGCTGACGGATGTGGAATACGTGGCCACCACGAACCTGACAGCCACTGGCGACGACATCACCGGTCAGGCGGACGAAGACGGCCTGACACTGCCGACGCTGACAGCGGGCGCTCCCGCGACGCTGCCTGTCGTCGTGACCAACAACACTGGCGCCGCTGCATTCCTGAACGTGTGGATCGACTACAACAACAACAGCATCCTCACGGATGCGGGCGAACAGGTCGCTACAAATGTCAGCATCCCCACCGGCACCGCAAACGCCACACAGAATCTCAGCATCACCGTTCCCGCGACCGCGCTGACGGGCACCAATCTGGCCGTGCGCGTGCGTCTCACCTCGGTTTCATCCCCAGGCTCCACGGGCGCTGCTGGTCTTGGTGAGGTGGAGGATTATCTGGTCAACATCGCACGTCCGCAGCTGGATTACGGCGACTGGAGCGGACTGGCGGACGCGGCCTCCACCGCCAATGGAACCCTGCGCCTCGGTGCGCTGGTGGACACCGAATATGTCTCCACCCGCAACGTCGGCGCCACGGGAGATGACATCACCGGCACGGACGATGAAGACGGCGTGACGCTGCCTTCCTTCACCGCCGGCGCTCCCGCAACGATCCCGGTGGTGGTGACCAACACCAGTGGAGCGAATGCGTATCTGAACATCTGGATCGACTACAACAACAACGGCGTGCTCACGGATGCGGGAGAACAGATCGCCACCAATGTGGTCATTGCCAACGGCGTCAATGGCGGCACACAGAACATCAACATCACCGTCCCGGCGAATGCAGTGACTGGGTCCAACCTGGGCCTGCGCGTGCGTCTGACGGATGTCGCCTCTCCGGGCGTGACCGGCACCGCGGGCAATGGCGAAGTGGAGGACTATGTGACGCCGATCGCTGTGCCGACGACTGACTTTGGCGACTGGAACGGAGCGGCGGACGCCTCCAGCATCGCAAGTTCCAATCTGCGCATGGGTGCGCTGGCAGACACAGAATACCTCTCCACTCTCAATGGCACGGCAACGGGCGATGACATCACCGGCAGCGATGACGAAGATGGAGTGACTCTGGGAAGCCAGACGCCCGGCACCGCAGGCAGCGCCAGCGTCGTGGTGACGAACAACAGCGGCGCGGCGGGCTACCTGAATGCGTGGATCGACTTCAACAACAACGGCTCGTTTGCCGATGCAGGCGAGCAGATCGCCACGAACACGAGCATCGCCACGGGCACCAATGGTGTGACGCAGACGGTGAACTTCGTCGTGCCGGTGGGTGCAGTGCCCGGCCAGCGGGGCGCGCGCTTCCGCCTGACAAGCACTCAAAATCCGACCTCCATCGGAGCGAGCGGAACGGGCGAAGTGGAAGACTACCTCGTCACCATCACCTGTCTGCCCATCGCGGTGACGCCGTCCACGATAGCTACGCCGACGGTGGGCACGGCTTATTCGCAGACGGTGACTTCGAGCGGCGGTCTGGCGCCTTACACCTTCAGCGTCGGCAGCGGCGCCCTGCCGGCAGGCCTCACGTTGAGCAGCGCGGGTGTCATCTCCGGCACGCCGACGAGCAGCAGCAGCGCGACCTTCAGCATTCTGGCCACGGACTCCTATGGCTGCACCGGCAGCACCAGCTACACGATCACGCCGGTGTGTCCGACGGTCACGGTGAATCCGACCACGCTTCCGAGCGGTCTCGTCGGCACGGCCTACTCGCAGACGCTCACCGCCAGCGGTGGCACGGCAGGCTACACCTTTGCCGTGAGCAGCGGCACGCTGCCAGCGGGCCTCACGCTCAATGCAGGAACGGGAGTCCTCAGCGGCACACCGACCACCAGCAATGCCAGCGGCGTCTTGCTCACCTTCCGCGCCACGGATGCGAACGGTTGCAGTGGCACACGCACGATCAATCTGATCATCTGCCCGGTCATCACGCTCGCGCCGGCCACGCTGCCCACACCGATAGTGGGCACTGCCTACTCGCAGAGCATCACCGCGAGCGGCAGCTCTGCTGCCTACACCTACACGCTTGCGGGCGGTGCGCTGCCCACCTGGGCCACGCTTTCCTCCGCCGGGGTGCTGAGCGGCACACCGACGACGACCACCTCCGCCACCTTCACGGTGAAAGCCACCGATGCGAACGGCTGCACGGGCACGCTGAGTTATACAGTGGCACCGGTTTGCCCGACGATAACCATCACCCAGTCAGCGCTGGCACAAGGCACGGTGGGCACGGCATATTCGCAGACGCTGACCGCCAGCGGCGGCACCGCGCCTTACAGCGCATGGACGCTCACCAGCGGCACGCTTCCGGCAGGTCTCTCTCTCAATGCGAGCAGCGGTGTGATCAGCGGCACGCCGACGGCCGTCGTCAGCCCTGCGACGACGATCACCGTGCGTGTGAATGACGCCAATGGCTGCCAGGGCTCGCGCTCCATCATCCTGCAGATCTGCCCGGTCGTGACGCTCTCGCCAGCGACTCTGCCAGCTCCGGTGGTGGGCACGGCGTATTCGCAGTCACTCTCCGCTGCCAACGGCACTGTCCCTTATACCTTCACGCTTGCCAGCGGCACGCTGCCCGCCTGGGCAACGCTGAGTTCCGCGGGAGTGCTGAGCGGCACGCCGACGACGACCACCGCCGCCACTTTCGCGGTGAAGGCCACGGATGCCAATGGCTGCGCCGGCACGCAGAGCTACACGGTTACGCCGGGGTGTCCGGCCATCAGCCTTGCGCCTGCCGTGCCCGCACAGAGCATCGTGGGCGCTCTGTATTCGCAGACACTCACGCCATCCGGCGGCACCGCACCTTACAGCGGATTCACCGTGACCAGCGGCACGCTGCCGGCGGGACTCACGCTCAATGCGAGCACGGGTGTGATCAGCGGCACTCCCACCGCCACCAATGGCGCAGGCGTGAGCGTTTCCATCCGCGTGACGGACACCTATGGCTGCCAGGGCACGCAGGCCTTCACGCTGCAGGTCTGCCCGGTCATCACGCTGGCGCCCACCACGCCTGCGACGCCGACGGTGAGCACAGCTTACTCCCAGACCTTCACGGCTTCCGGCAGCACTGGCTCCTACACCTTCTCAGTGGCCGGTGGAGCACTGCCCACCTGGGCCACGCTGAGCACTTCGGGAACGCTGAGCGGCATGCCGGACAGTCCGAACAGCGCCACCTTCACGATCAAGGCCACGGATGCGAACGGCTGCAGCGGCACGCAGAGCTACACCATCACTCCGGCATGCCCGACGATGTCCATCACGCCGACGACAGCAGCCGCTGGCACAGTGGGCTCCCTCTATTCTCAAACGCTCAGCGGCAATGGCGGCACGGCCCCGTATGGCTCGTGGGTGGTCACCAGCGGCACGTTGCCCTCAGGCCTCTCGCTCAGCCTTGCTGGCGTCATCTCCGGCACGCCGACGGCCTCCAACGGTGCCGGCGTGAGCTTCACGGTGCGTACCACCGATGCACGGGGTTGCAGCGTCTCCGGAGTGATCTCGCTCAAGATCTGCCCGGTCGTCTCGGTCAGCCCCACCACATTGGCTGCGGCCACAGCGGGCAGCAGCTACTCGCAGACCATCAGCGCATCCGGCGGAGCTACGCCGTATGTGTATGCCTTGGCCAGCGGCAGTCTGCCGACCGGTTTGACGATCAATAGCAGCACCGGTGTGATCTCCGGAACGCCCACCACCACCACGGCTGCAAACTTCACAATCAGCGCCACCGACGCGAACGGCTGCTCGGGCTCACGCAGCTACTCGCTGACACCTGCCTGCCAGACCATCACCGTCGGTCCTGCCACGCTGATCAACGGCACCGTGAACAGCGCCTACTCACAGACCGTCACCTCCACCAGCGGCATCGGCACTGTGACCTTTGCGGTCAGCAGCGGCACCCTGCCTGCGGGCCTGAGTTTGAACGCCAGCACGGGAGTGATCTCGGGCACACCGACAAGCACTCTGGCGGCCACCTTCACAGTGCGTGCCACGGACTCCAATGGTTGCACGGGCAGCACGAGCTACACGGTGACACCTGCGTGCCCCACGGTCACCGTGGGTCCTGCCACACTCACGACAGGCAATGTCGGAGTGGCCTACACCCAGACGCTAGCCGGTGCGGGCGGTATCGCGCCTTACTCCGCGTGGACGGTTACCAGCGGCGCGCTGCCAGCGGGTCTCTCGCTCAATCCGAGCAGCGGTGTGATCAGCGGCACACCCACCACTGCCAATGGCACCGGAGTCAGCGTGACCATCCGCACCACGGATGCGAATGGCTGCACGGGCAGTTCCGTGGTCTCCATCAAGATCTGCCCCGTCATCACGCAAACGCCAGCCACGCTGGCCACACCGACGGTGGGCACGGCTTACACGCAGGTCATCACCGCAGCGGGCGGTGTCTCTCCCTACACCTTCACGCTGACCAGCGGCAGCCTGCCCACGGGCATGACACTGAGCAGCAGCGGTACGATCAGCGGCACCACACCAAGCTCCACCTCCGCCACCTTTACCGTGAAAGCCACAGCTGCGGACGGCTGCGCGGGCACCGCCAGCTACACGCTCACACCGGTCTGCCCCACGCTGGCCATTTCTCCGAATGGCACGCTGCCGCCCGCGTATCTGGGTGCTCCCTACACGCAGACTCTCACGGCTTCCGGCGGCACCTCTGCCTACACCTTTGCCCTCCTGAGCGGCGACCTACCCGGCGGCGTGCTGCTGGCCTCCAACGGCGTGCTCAGCGGCACTCCGAATGCCAAGGGCGTCTTCCCTGTGACCATCCGCGTGACCGATGCAAATGCCTGCGCACAGTCCTTCAACGTCACGCTGCAGGTGCACACGCTCTCCATTGGCAACCTCGTCTTTGAAGATTCCAACAACAACGGAGTCAAGGATACGAGCGAACCCGGCGTAGCCAGCGCCACCGTGCAGCTCTTCACCCCCGGCGATGACAACGCCATCGGCGGCAGCGGCACTGCGGCGGACACCCAGGTGGGCAGCAGCCTCACCACAGACGGCACGGGCGCCTACCTCTTCAACTCCCTGCCCGCCGGCAAATACTACATCAAAGTGACGCCTCCCTCGGACTACCTCTTCACCGGCGGCACGGCGGACACGAGCGATGACAACATCGACAACAACAACGATGGCGCGCAGCCCGGCGGCTCCGGCAAGCCTCTCTTCAGCCCCATCGTCACGCTCTCCGGCGGCGCGGAATCCATCACCGATGGCGATTCAGACCCAGACACCAATCTCACTGTGGACTTTGGCCTCTGGTCCAGCGTGGGCGTGGGCAACATGATCTTCCTGGACATCAACGGCGACGGCCACCGCAATGAAGGTGAAAGCCTTGGCAACATCTACGTGGAACTCTACGCCCAGGGCGCCACACCGGGCGTGGATGATCCCGTGAGCGCAGGCACCTCCGGCTGCTCCTGCAAAGGCCGCTACTTCCTCGACGGCCTGAACCCCGGCACCTACTTCCTCTACATTCCGCCATCGCAATTCTCCTCGGGCGCTCCGCTGGAAGGACTGCTGCCAATGTCCAACGTGGTGGCAGGCGATGACGACGCAGGCCAGGACCTCATCTACAACAGCAACCCCGCCGTGAACGGCGCCAGCACGAGCCTCTTCACCCTGCGCCCTGGATTCTGCCCAACGGGCACCGCTGAATCCGGTGCTGAAGGCAGCATTGATGACAGCATGGACGCACGGGTGGATCTGACACGCGATCTCGGCATCGTCGCTCCTGCGGGCACCGGCTTTGCCGCCAGCGAGGCCATCCGCCGCTACATCGTCACCGGCGGCTTCACCGCCAGCGTGCTGCCCGGAGCCACCACCTTTGCGCTGTGGAGCCAGGACAGCAACATCGGCAAGGCCACCGATGACCCTGATGAAGACGGACTGGCCAACCTGATGGAGTACGCGCTCGGCACCGACCCCGGCAACCCGCTGCAGGCAAATCGCTTCACCCTCACGCATGACGCCGCCACTGGCAGCCTCACCGCGCTGCTCACGGTGCCCTCCGGCACGCATGACGATCTCAGCATCAGCCTGGAAACCCTCACCGATCTCTCCCAGGCGGGCAACGCCTCCGCATGGAAGAAGCTCTCCATGGCCGCCACCACGACGATCAACGCCGACGGCACCCTGACCCGCGCGTATGCGAGCCTGGAAAAACTCCTCGTCTTCAAGGGGCTCGACACCGGATTCGTCCGCCTGCACGTGGATCTCGATGCCAACCGCGACGGCGTGCCTGAAGCCACTGTAACATCCGCCATTCAGGGCTGGGGCCGCCAGAGCTTCGCGACCGGTTCGCGCACCTTCAGCATGCCGCTGCTCAATGCCGCCTTCTTCACCGGCCGCGCCGTCTCCGCCAGCTCCAATGAGATCATGCTGCCGGCGATTCTCACGCTGCCAGCCGGATCGCTCTACCTCGAAGCACTCGATGGCACGCTGGCCGGACAGCGCTTTGACATCGACAGCGCCGCCAGCTCCGGAAACACCGTGGTGCTGCAAAATACCAGTCAGTCATATGCCGGGCTCGCCAATGCACGCATCGCCATCCGCCTGCACCACACGCTGGCCGAACTGCTGCCGCCGGCCGCATTCAGCAGCGACGACCGCGTGCTCTTCTTTGATCCTGCCGCGAGCAACTTCACCACTCTCACGCAGGACACGGACACCTGGCTCAGCGGTGTGCTCAGCATGAGCGCCCGCCCCGTGGCCGCACATGAAGCCGCGCTGGTGCAGGTGCGCGGCAACGGCACCACGCTCATGTTCACCGGTGAAGTGCGCGTGACCAGCTTCGTGACACCGCTCGTCTCTGGCACGCAGCTCGTGGCCCCTGGCTGGCCCGTCATCTCCCCTGCCCCGGTCACCGGTCTCAGCTCCGGCCTCACCGCCGAAACCGCCGACCGCTTCCGCCTCTGGGATGGTGACACCACCGCCGGCGCCAGCAGCTACACCGGCTACTACCTCGACGGCTCTACCACCCCACCCGCCTGGGTGCCGCAGACCACCCCAGCCCCCGCCGCCACCTTGCAGCCCTTCCACGGCTACTTCCTCATCCGCACCGCCCCGCTGCAGTTGCAGCAGAGTGCGCCGTGGTGAGGGTGAGTGTGCAAAGGTAGGAAAGATAAGGAAGATGCCACCGCTGGTAGAGCTTCGTCGTCCCGGCAAAAGGAACCACAGAGACCGGTTTTGGTGGTTTCGTTGGTTTTGTTGGTGCTTTTCCAGAGAGGTACTTTTCCGTGAAGGCGGAGAATCCGCCGAAAACGCGACCTCCGCTTGGTTTCCAGTTTCCCACCCTAAGTACATAGGGTTGGAAACTGGAAACCGAGCCCACCGGGGACCAGGAGCTGCCAATACGAACATCAACAACTTCAACGGGGTATGTCACACCAACCCCTACGCAGAAGGCTCTCGCCAGCCAGGGCCAGTCGTCTGGGAGAAACACCCCAACGTTGAATCGGTTGAAGTTCTTGAAGTTTCTCGGTCGGTTCCCCCACCGATAAAATCTCTCCCCTCAAAAAAGAACCATCAAAACCAACGAAACCTACGAAACCGGCACCTGGCGTTTGGGTGGCACGCTCCGCCAGGTGAAAGCGCCTGATCTCACCCTCAGGGGAACAGTTGGTAAATTTTGAGACACTCGACTTTGCGGGCAGAGACGATGACTGCTCGAACAACAATTATCCCCATGAGCACTGACACCAACACCCTCGCCTACGACCAGCATTCCCAGGCCGCCAAGGAATCCGCCCAGCAGGCAGCGCAAAACGCCAAAGACGCCGCCCAGCAGGCCGGCTATGCCGCCAAAGACCTGGCGCAGCACGCCGCCAACTCCGCTCAGAACGGCATCTCTGCCGCCAAGGATGCGGCTCAAAATGGTCTCGCCGCCGCCAAAGACGCCACTCAGCATGGCTATGCTGTCGTCAAGGATGCCGCCCAGCACGCCGGCCAGACCGCCAAGGAACTCTATAACACCGCAGCGAGTCGTGCCGAAGACGTTTACCACACCGCGGCTCACCGCGCCGAAGATCTGTATAAAACCGCCGCTGCACGCGCTGGAGAAACCTTGGACCAGTCCAAGAAGTATGTGCGTGAAAACCCCGTGCCTACCGTGCTCGGCGCCTTCGCCATCGGTCTCACCCTCGGTGCTCTGCTGGGCTTGTCCCACCACCATGAGCCTACCCTGCGCGAGCGTTTCCGCTGGTAAGCAACAGAGCAGGAATGGGGATCCATTCCTGAGGCACTGAGACTGGATCAGTCCTTGATGGGCTGATCCGAGATGCAGAAATCATCGACATACAGCGTTGCGGTCTTTCCCTGCTCATTGTAAGCACTGATGCCGATCTCGATGCTGTTGTAGATGGCATGCGCCAGCACCAGCGTCTTCCCGCGTGTGTCGATGATCTTCTGCTCATCCTGCCATAGTTCGATCACGCCATCGTCTTTCTCGGTGAGCCCCAGGTGTGCGCGCAAATGCACCCACTGACCGGTGGGGAAGATCACCTCCCTGCCCTGTGGCTGGCGATAGTAGGGCTGGTCAAAGCCCTTGAGTTGAAAGCAGGCATGCTTGCCTCCCGAGATGACGATGCGCATCCCCGGGTGCTGGTGCAGCCACGTAGTTTCGAGGTCCAGCACCGTGAAAGGCATGCCGCTGCCCTTGGGCACTTGGCACCAAAGGGAGATCCACACATCATCTCCCTTCACAAAATGCATCAACTCCGTGGAAAGCGATGCTTTTGCGGTGACCATCCCAGCACTTGGCGGCACCGCCACGCACTTTAGCGCCGTCTTTCCTCCGTGCACCAGTTCCACGCTGGGCTCGATGCGGTTGTCCAGGAAGTCTCCTTCTCCCTTTAGAATGCGATTCCGCAGCTTCACGTAGTCGTTCACACCCGGTGTTTTGGGGGATTGCAGCTCGCAGGTGGTCCAACCGCGCTGAAGGCTGATCAAATCCACGAGCCGCTGAGTCCCTTCAAAGTCATCCGCAAACGCTCGTTTGACCGGCACGAGTTCGCCCTCCGCGCCCTTGCGAAAGAGGGTGCCATTCTTTTCGACGTAGTTTTTCGCGTAGTAGTCGGGATCATAAAACTGCTGCACCAGCTCCCACCTGCCAGACAGCGGCTGCACGCGGTAGAGTCGGCCCTTGTGCAGCTTGTAGGTCGTCCCCTTCTCCGTCACCGTCTGCTCCACCTCAGACTCCGGCAATGGCTCAATGCTCGCAGCACGCCGGCCGAGAACCGCCCAGCCGATGAGCAGCACCGCCGCTGCGAGAATGAGGGTGCGTTTGAGTTTCATGCAGTGAGAGCCTTGGCGCCTTGTCGAGTGGAGAAAACCTTCGAACTTTTGCAATGTCAGCCGACGACAAGCGGTCGGTGTCGCTGGCCGGACAGATGTCGCGCAAGCCGTTGCCTGCATTCTTTTTCTTCCTCCATGCCAAGCCGAGAGCTGCCATGGGTGGACTCTGGGAGCGAAGCAACCTCTCCGCATGACGATGGTTGCCAGTTTCCAAACTGCTGTGCTTAGGGTGGGAAACTGGAAACCGAGGGGAAAAGAGACGTTGCAGGAAAGCGCAGCAAGTGGAGCGAAGTTGCAGAATGAAGCACGGAAGGCGGTTTCCATGGGCAATCGGACAAAGATGCATGGCAACCAGCGGAGCGCGCTGCATGGAAAGCCTTGAAAGCCCCACAGAACTCGGAGTCCGGAGGCAACAGACTGTCCTTTAACTTGAGTGCTTGATTGCACTCCATCTTGATCAAACCTTCGATTAATTCGCCTCGCTCATCCACGGAGGCCTGCGGGTGGGAATGTCTGAAACAGCGATTTCGCCCCTTCGCAGTCGGCCGCCGTCTTCTTCCCCGTATAACCGTGCACGGTTTGATGTAAACATTGCCTGGTTTGCGGGCGTCGATTTCCAGTAGCCTTCGACCACGCCATCCAAATACGACCAGACGAAGTCCTCATCACCCATGCCTGCTCGGATTGCCGTTCGCAGCGCGGAGCGGTCGAATGGAAATCGCCAATGCAGCCATGCCGTGCGAAGCACCCAGGCTAGAACGCCAAAAGGGAACACGACCAGACCCACCAGATCCTTAAAGAATGAGGTTACCGGTCGTAGACGATAACCCGCGCGCTGCGTCTTCACACACTGACCGCAGAAACCGCCGTTGGTGCTCGCGGTGATTTCCAAAATCATTGCGGAGCACCTTCGGCATTTCACACGAGGTGTCATGGCCCGCGCGCTTACTTCGCCAGAAACTCGTCCAGCGCCGCTTTGGTGATGCGGAACTGCGTGCCGATCTTCTTGGCTTTGATGTCGCCCGCTTCAATGCTGGCGAGGACATCTGCCTCGGCGACGCCGAGGGTCTGCGCCACCTGGGCAGGGGTGAGGATGTCTGCGGAAGGAAGAGGCGGCGGAGCCCCTGCACCCGGCAGCGGCGGAGGGCTGGAGCCTTGATTGGGATTGAAGACGCCCTGGGCCATCATGTTCTGCGCCATGCCAAAACCCATGGCGATTTCCGCGGCGGAACCTGCTGCGCCACCGCCACCTTTGGCCATGCCTTCGGCCATCTGGAATTTGACGTAGTCGTTAAGATTCCCGATCGCGCCCATGCTGCTGCGTTTGTCGATGGCGGCCTCGACTTCTGGCGGCACGCTGGCGTTTTCCAGGATGAAGCTGGTGATCTCAATGCCGTACTTGCCCTGCGTAGTAGGGTTGATGATGGGCAGCAGCGCCTCGCCAAGCTCCGAGTAGCGGGTGGCGAGGTCGAGCACGGGCACCTTGGCAGTGGCAAGCGCGTCAGTGAACACGCTGACGATGCGGCTGCGCATGGTGTCGGCAAATTCATCCAGGCGGAACTGGTTGTCTGTGCCAGCCACTTCCTTGAGGAAGAGCTTGGGCTCGCTGATGCGGAAATCAAAGGTGCCAAAAGCGCGCACCCGCACGATGCCGAAATCCTGATCGCGCATCATGATGGGGTTGCTGGTGCCCCACTTGTTGCCGGTGAAGAGTCGGGTGGTGACGTAGTACACGTCCGCTTTAAAGGGAGACTCAAAGCCGTACTTCCAGCCCTTGAGCGTGGAGAGGATGGGGATGTTCTCCGTGCTCAGCGTGTGCTTGCCGGGGCCGAAGGTGTCGCCGAATTCGCCGAGGTAAACAAACTGCGCCACCTGCGATTCGCGCACGATGAGCTGCGCTCCGCGCTTGATTTCCTTGTCCTCATCCGGAAAGCGCCAGGAGAGCGTGTCGCGCGAGTCGTCAGTCCACTGGATGATTTCCAGAAACTGTCCTTTGAGGTAATCCATCAGGCCCATGATCGTAGAGAGGTGAGAGTTAGCGTTGTGGTTTGGCTGGGAACGAAGGCGAGTTTAGAGAGCGCGCTTGCTTTTGGCGAGTGCAATTCTGCGCGGGAGTTTGTAAGCGCAACGGCGCCCCAGGCGCGCGGACCTCCGAGTCCGCAGCGGGTGGCAAGCATGAGCCTGCGGCGAAGGCGGAGCGCCTTGCTACTTGCGGAGTTGCTGCGGCTTCGGAGAGCCGCGCTCCCAGGGCTAGAGGTCAGCGCGGAGTGTGCACCTGCTTGCGGGGTTGCTGCGGCATTGGAATGCCGCGCTCCCAGGATTCAGATAAAGCATCCCTCAGGCGGCGCTGAGCGCTTTGCCGTTTGATTCCTTAAAGGTCCGGTTCAGATTGATATTTCATATGTCCCTTGCCGATCAACTCCAAGCCGCCGCCTCCTCCGGGCAACTCCTCGCCGCCAGTCATGACAACATCCGCGCCCTGCTCGCCGCCAGCGACAGCCCGCTGTACCGAGCCAGCATCGAGGAACTCGCCACGGCGGGCCAGTGGGATGAGCTGAACGACCGCTTCTTCCAGGCGCTCAAATTTGGCACCGGCGGCCTGCGCGGACGCACGGTGGGCCGAAATGTGACGAAGGCCGAACGCGGAAGCGCCCCGGAGGACCAGCGCCCGGAGCACCCCTGCGTGGGCACGAACGCGATGAATTTCTACAACGTCAGCCGCGCCACCCGCGGCCTGGTGACCTACATCAAGAACTACCGCGCCAATGCCAAGCTGAGCGGCAAGCCGAGCATCGTCTTCGCGCACGACACACGGCATTTCTCGCCGGAGTTCGCGAAATTCTGCGCGAAGATCGCCACGGACCACGGCGCCAACGTTTACCTCTTCGACTACTGCCGCGCCACGCCTGAGATGTCCTTTGCCGTGCGCCAGCTCCGTGCGGACGCGGGCGTGATGCTGACCGCCTCCCACAACCCGCCGCATGACAACGGCTACAAGGTGAACTTCAACGACGGTGCAGGCATCGTGGAGCCGCACGCCACGGGCATCATCAAGGAAGTGAACGCCATCAAAGGCGAGGAATACGAAGCCCTCCCCGAAGCCCAGCGCGGCAAGATCACCACGCTGGCCAATGAGATGGACCAGAAATACCTCGCCCGCGTGGAAACCATGATGCTGCAGCCCGAACTGCTGCAGAAAGAGGAGGCCAAGAAGCTCAAGATCGTCTTCACCGCGCTGCATGGCACCGGTGGTGTGCTGGTGCCAGTGCTGCTGAAAAAGCTGGGCTTCAATTTCCTTACCGTGCCGGAGCAGGACGTGCGGGACGGCCGCTTCCCCACCGTGAAGTCGCCGAATCCGGAAAACGCATCCGCTTTGAAAATGGCGGTCGATCTGGCAAACAAGGAAGGCGCGGACATCATCATCGGCACCGATCCCGACTGCGACCGCATGGGCGTGGGCGTGCGCAATGCCGCTGGAGAAATGGTCCTCCTGACCGGCAACCAGGTCGGCTCCCTCATGGCCTGGTACCGCACCAAGACCATGTTTGAGCTGGGCATCCTCACGCCTGAAAACAAGAGCCATGCCGTGCTGCTGAAGACCTTTGTCACCAGCCCGCTCCAGGACGCCATCGCCGCGAAATTTGGCGTGGGCTGCGTGAACACGCTCACCGGGTTCAAATGGATCAGCGCCAAGCTGGCCAAATACGAGGCCGCGCTGCCTGCGGACATCCAGAGCCGCTACCGCGACCTGAACAATGTGGAGAGCCGCGCCGCACGCCTGAAGCACAGCAAATTCCTCATCTTCGGCGGTGAGGAAAGCTACGGCTACATGGGCGATGACTTCAGCCGCGACAAAGACGGCAACGGTGCGGTGGTGATGTTTGCCGAACTGGCCGCCTACGCCGCCAGCCTGGGTCTCACCGTGGCCGGGCTGCTCGACCAGGTGTATTGCGAAGTCGGCTACTTCCTGGAAAGAAACGAGAGCAAGGTCTTCGAAGGCGCCACCGGTGCCGCTCAGATCGCCAAGCTGGCAGATAGCTACGGCAGCAATCCGCCAAAGGAAGTGGATGGCTCCGCCGTGATCAAGGTGCGCGACTTCCGCAAGGACGAGATCACCGATGAAGAAGGCGATGTGGTGCTGAAGGAAAAGATGCTCTTTGTGGATCTGGCTGACGGCCGCAGCTTTGCCGTGCGCCCCTCCGGCACCGAGCCGAAGATCAAATACTACATGTTTGGCCGCAGCGTCCCCGCCGCAGGCAAGAGCCTCAGCGCCGAGGAACTCGCCGCCGCCAAGACCAAGGTCTCCGACGGACTGGCTTCCATGTGGGCCTGGCTGGACAAGGACATCGACGCCCGTCTGGCGCAGTAAGGACACGCGCCGTTCAATGATATTTGAGGCATTTGACGATGCGGCTGAACAAACTTCAGCCGCATTCGTCTATCCAGATACGATCTCATCCGTGGGAACGGAGCGCCATAAATGTGGCTTGAAGTTCTCTCGAATTTAAGAACTATTAACCATTATGAACTTTCGATCCACTCACAGAGGGCTGATCAGCTCATTCGGATTGGGCTTCTGTGCTGTCACTGTGCTGGCTTCGACGGCCACGGCGCAGCAACAGCGCTACTACCCGCAGCCCCAAGGTGGATATCCGCAGCAGCCGTACAGCCAGCCTGCCAATCCCTATTACCAGCAGCAACAGCCGCAGAGCTACCCCTACTCTCAGCCGCCTTCGCAGTATGAGAGCCCGATCCAGTTTCTGCCAAAATTTGGCCAGCGCCTGAGCGAAATGGCGCGCCGCCTGTTTTATGGCAAGAACCCCACGGGATATGATTATCCCCCGCAGGGTGGTTATGGCCAGGGCGGCTACAGTCTGGATGCCAGCCCACGCCAGCAGTCCGTCCCCAGCTATCCCCAGCAATCTCCGCAGGGTTACCCCATGCCCGGGTCCGGCTACAGCCCGCAGCAGCTTCCTCCAGGCTACTCCCAGACACCTCAGCAGCAGCCGGGCTATCAGTATCCGCCGCAGCAGCAGCCGCAGGCGCAGTCACAGAATCAGCCACGCTACAGCTACCCTCCTCAGCAGCAGCAATCGACGGTGCCTCCGCAGCAGCCCTCCACCTCATCCCGCACGAAGAGCACCCCTCCTGCACCGGCTTCATCGACCAAGTCCTCCAGCAGCAGCAGCAAGCGCACTTACACCCCGCCGAAGATTGAGGACTCGCCTCCCCCGTCTCCGAGGACCAGCAGCAAGACTTCCGCTCCGGTGACGCCCAAGAAGGAAACGGTGAAGGAATCCCCGCCGCCGCCCCAGACGACCACTCGGCGCTCAGAGTCCGCTCCGAAGGAGTTTCCCACCACCTCATCTTCTTCCAGCGGCTCATCGGGTTCGTTTTTGAAGGGCAAAAAAACGTCAAAGCCGGGGCGTGTGATCAGCCCCTACCCGCCCTACAAGGAACTCGACATCACCGGGCTCGAAAGCGGCTCGCTGGCACTCGATCCCACGACCCAGAAGGTCTTCGAGGTGCCGTGAGGCCTTCGACACGAGCGAAGTCACCTCAGAAGTCCCGGCCTCAGCCGGGATTTCTGCTTTTATGCCAGCAGCGGCTCTTTTGACGAAATTTAAAATAAACGAGCCTCTGGCCCGATGTTTGCTTGCATAGCTGTTGGGGCAGCGCTTGGCTGTCTTCCCAACCATTCATGGCCGACCACGGACTCCAGCAGTTACAGACGCAAAAGCTCGCCATTGGGCCGCAGATGCAACAGAGTTTGCAGATTCTGCAGGCTCCGACGCTTGAGCTGAGACAGATCATCCAGCAGGAGATCGAGATCAATCCCGTGCTGGAGCTCGAAGCGCCTGAAACCTCCATCCAGGACGCTATTCCCGATGATCCGGACGACCGCAGCGTGGATGACAGCGACATCGACGCTCTGACCCAGATGGACGACGAGTGGCGCGAATACTGGCAGCAGAGCCGGCAGCAGACCGCCACGCACCGCAGCGATGACCAGGAGCGCTGGCAGTTCCTCATGGACTCCATCGTGGCGCCCACCACCCTGCAGGAACATCTGCTCTCCCAGCTCCACACCTCTGACGCCAAGGAGAGCCTGGCACCGCACGTGGAGTTCCTGATCGGAAATCTGGACGACCGCGGGTTTCTCAACACCCGCATCGATGATCTCAGCCTGCAGCACGGCATTCCGATTGATGTTCTCATCAGCGCCAAAAAGCTGCTGCAGAGTTTTGATCCCGTGGGTGTCGGGTCGGAAGATCTGCGCGAGTGCCTGATGGTGCAGCTGGACCGTCTCGGTAAAAAGCAGAGCCTCGCCTGGCGTCTGGTGGATCAATACATCGACGACCTCGCCAACAAGCGCTACCCCATCCTCGCCCGCAAGCTCGGCGTGCCGCTGGAGCAGATCTCGCGCGCGGCGGACTTCATCAGCACGCTCGATCCGCGACCAGCGCAGCGCTTCGCCGTCTCCTCAAACAACTACGTCACTCCAGACGTCGTGGTGGAGCGTCAGGGCCGCGACTGGGTGGCCGTGATGACAAATGACGACCTGCCGCATCTGCGCATCAGCAACACCTACAAAGACCTGCTCAGCGCACCCGGCAACAACGGCGAGGTGCGCAACTACGTGCGCGACAAAATCCGCAGCGGCAAGTTCCTGATCCGCTCGATCCATCAGCGCCAGCAGACGATCCACCGCATCGCCACGCAGATCCTCAAGTATCAGCGCGAGTTTTTGGAGAAAGGCACCAATTTCCTCCGCCCCCTCAACATGGCCACCGTGGCCGATGAAGTCGGCGTGCACGAGACCACCGTCAGCCGCGCCATCGCCGGCAAATACATCGCCACCCCGCATGGCGTGTTCGACATGAAGTTCTTCTTCTCCCACGGCGTGAAGACCGAGTCAGGCGATGATTTGAGCAACACCAGCGTCAAAAACGCCATCGCCGAACTCATCAAGAACGAGCCCAAGCACAAGCCCCTCAGCGACGACAAGCTCGCGAAGCTGCTGGATGGGCAAGGCATCAAAGTCGCGCGCCGCACCGTGGCGAAGTACCGCGAAGCGCTGAACATCCTGCCGAGCCATTTGCGGAAGTCGTTTTCGTAATTTGACGTTCGAGACACGGGGCAAGTTCGGGAGCTTCACCGCTGTCCTGACAGGACATGCACTCCGCGCTCTTCCCGATGGCGGAGCCATCCCAGCTTGTAGCGAGGGGTTGAGCGAAGCGACACCCCTCGTAAGTGCATCCCCACACTCCCGAATTCCCTCGCATCGCGGAGCGATGCCAGCACTTTTCCTCCCTCAGCGCTGACGGCGAAGACCGTGCATTTTAGACATGCGTCCGTGCATGCAGCCCTGTCAGCAGTCGGGCTGCCGAACGTGTACACGATCATGCGCGCCCTGCTGTTTCTGTTCACTCTCTGCACTTCGCTCCTGGCAGCGGACCGCCCAAACATCATTCTTATTCTCGCGGATGATCTGGGCTACGGTGATCTCGGCTGCTTCGGCTCCACTCAAATCAAGACGCCTCACCTCGACAAGATGGCCGCAGAGGGCCTGCGGCTCACAAGTTTCTATGCGCAGGCGGTGTGTGGCCCGTCACGGGCTGCACTGATGACGGGCTGCTACCCGATTCGCGTAGCCGAGCCTGGCAACAAGAAGAACCAGCACACGGTGCTGCATACGAAAGAAGTCACAATGGCGGAAGTCCTTCGGGAGGCAGGCTACGCCACCGCCTGCATAGGCAAATGGCACCTTGGGGAGCACATGAAAAACACACCCACTGGATTTGATCCGGCCACGATGCCGAACGGGCAGGGCTTTGACTACTTTTATGGCACACCGCTTTACAACGGCGCGACAGTGCATGTCGACGACTCGAAGTTTCGCAGCACCATTCTGCGCAATGTGGAAGTCGAGGCCTCCGCAGTGGAGTCCTGGGACCACATCACACAGGATTACACCCGCGAGGCGGTGGATTTCATCCGCCGAACTCGGGAACAGCCGTTCCTCCTCTACCTGGCCCACAACATGCCCCACATCCCGCTCGGAGCATCGGAGAAATTCAAAGGAAGAAGCGCCGCCGGTCCGTTTGGGGATGCGGTGGAGGAGATCGACTGGAGCTGCGGTGAAATATTGAAGGCGCTACGAGAACTCAATCTCGCGGAAAACACCCTGGTGATCTTCACGTCTGACAATGGCCCGTGGATCGAGACCACGGCGGGCATGAAAGCAAATGGCAAGCCGTTTATCCCACGTGATCACTCCGGCCACTCCGATCCTCTACGCGGTTACAAGATGCTCACCTGGGAAGGTGGTCTGCGGGTGCCCTGCATCTTTTGGTGGCCCGGAAAAATACCCGCCGCCACTGCAAGCGGCGCAATCACCTCCACCCTCGATCTCCTGCCGACTTTCGCATCTCTCGGAGGAGCCCGGACACCTGCTGACCGCATCATCGATGGTCATGACTTGACTTCTCTCATGTTGAATCCAGACACGGCGGCAGACCCTCACGAAGCCTTTTACTACTACTGTTTCACACACCTGCAGGCCGTGCGCAGCGGGAAGTGGAAGTTCGTTCGTAAACGACCGGAACATCCGCCCTGGACCGGCTTCAGCGGTCGCTTTGCAGGCAATGCCGTGGATCAACTGTCACTCTACGATCTGGAGAAAGACATTGGAGAGACAACGAACGTCGCAGCGGAGCACCCAGAAATATTGGCCCGCCTCCGTCAGCTAGCGCACGAAGCACGCATGGATCTTGGTGACTACGACCACATGGGCAATGGAGCGCGCTTTTTCGACGGCCCCGCGCCTGCCCGGAAAGCGCCAAAGTGAGCAGTTCAAAATCCGGGCGGCCCGTTTCCAAATGCGCCGTCACACAAACTGCCGCGCAATCTGCGTGTAAAACACCAGCGCCTTTTCCACCTCCGCGCATTCGACATACTCTACCGCAGCGTGAGCCTGATCGATGCTGCCAGGGCCAAACAAAATCGTCGGAATGCCCATCCGTGAGAACTTGCTGGCATCGCTGCCAAAGGGCACGCCGCACACGCCAACATCGCGTCCCATTTCGCCCAGCAGGGTTTGCGCGAGCTTCACCAGTGGCGCGTCCGCATCCGTCTGAAACGGCCAGTCCTGCAGCATCGGCTCATCCATTTCCGCCAGCACCTCCGGGTGCTGTTTCATGAGTGCATCCAGCAGCACCTGATAATGCGCCAGCACCTCCGGCACCTCCTCGCCCGGCAGCAAGCGGCGGTCGATCTCGATCACCGCCTCGTCCGGCACAAAGTTCACCTGCACGCCGCCGTGGATCACGCCCACATTGCAGGTGCCTGGACCGAGCAGCGGGTGTTTCTCCACCTGCATGCGCTCGTGGTCTTCATTCAATGCCAGCACAACGCGTGACATCGCGGTGATGGCATTGATGCCGAGATGCGGCTTGGAACTGTGCGCCGCCTTGCCCTTGGTGCGGATGCGCCAGCGCAGCACGCCTTTGCTGGCGATCACACATTTGAACTCCGTCGGTTCTGCCACCACGGCGGCGTCCGCCTTGAGTCCTTCGCAAAGTTTGACTACACCGCGAAAGGAAAACTCCTCGTCCACCACGGCGGCCAGCCATACCTCACAGGGTGGCGCCTCGCCGCTGGCATGAATGTCAGCCACCGCATGCATCATGGCCGCCAGCCCCGCCTTGTCATCCACCGAGCCACGGCCATGCAGTTTCCCGTCGCGGATCACGGGGTCAAAGGGATCAATCGTCATGCCCTTGATGGAAACGGTGTCCATGTGTGCCTCAAACACGATGCGCCGCGATGCATCTCGCCCCGGCACACGGGCGATGACGTTGTTGCGTCCCGGAAACACCTCCTGCTCCCAGGTTTCGATGCCGCGCTGCTCAAAAAAACGCCGGACGTAAGCCGCAGCCGCCGCCTCTCCCGGCCCGCCTTCATAGGAGCTGTTCACGCTGTTGATGCGGACGAGGTCGGCCAGGGTCTGAAGGACGGGAGACATCCCACAGCCTAAGCGGGGCTGCTCCCTCGGCAAGAAGCGCTGTTTTCTGGCCGTACTTTTGCTGTCATATGAAGCCCTCTTTTTCCATCGCCCTCGCCTTTGCTCTGCTCGTACGCAGCGCCATGGCCGCCGCGCCTGCGGACGATGCCAGGATCGCCTTCTTTGAAAAGACCGTCCGCCCCATTCTGGTCAAGCGCTGCTACGAGTGCCACTCCGTGGAGGCAGGCAAGAGCAAGGGCGGCCTCCTCATCGACTCTCGAGACTCCATCCTCAAGGGCGGAGACAGCGGTCCTGCCCTCGTCGCAGGTGATCCCGACAAGAGCCACATCATCGAGTCCGTCCGCTACCAGAACCAAGACCTGCAAATGCCGCCCAAGGGAGCCATGCCTGCCGCGGAAGTGAAGGCGCTGGAAGAATGGATCAAAATGGGGGCGCCAGATCCGCGTGAGGCCGTCATCTCCGGCAAACCCAGCGCGCCACGCATCATCGACCTCAAGGAGGGCGCCAAGCACTGGGCTTTCCGTCCCATCTCGCAGCCCCCCGTGCCCAAGGCTGATGTGGCCAATCCCATCGATGCCTTCATCACCACGAAGCTCGCCGAAAAAGGTCTCACTCTTGCGGCACCTGCGGACAAACGCACACTCATCCGCCGTGCCACCTTTGACCTCACCGGTCTGCCGCCCAGCCCGCAGGAGGTGGATGCCTTTCTCGCAGACAAGTCTCCGGACTCCTTTGCCAAAGTGGTGGATCGGCTGCTCCGCTCGCCGCAATACGGTGAAAAATGGGGCCGCCACTGGCTGGATGTGGCGCGCTACTCAGACTCCAACGGCCTGGATGAAAACATCGCGCTCGGCACTGCCTGGAAATACCGAGACTATGTGGTTCAGGCGATCAACGCAGACAAACCATTCGACCAGTTCCTGACCGAGCAGATCGCCGGCGACCTCCTGGAGGCGAAAGACCTCCCAACGCGCAAAGAACATGTAACCGCCACCGCGTTTCTCAATCTCGGGGCCAAAGTGCTGGCGGAGCCGGACAAGGAGAAGCTGACCATGGACGTCGTGGATGAGCAGATCGACGTCATGGGCCGCGCCTTCATGGGGCTCACGCTCGGCTGCGTGCGCTGCCATGATCACAAGTTTGACCCCATTCCGCAGGACGACTACTACGCGCTGGCCGCCATCTTCAAGAGCACGCAGAGCTTCAGCGTGGACCGCATTGGCGCGCTGAGCACGGCGTATGAGGCGCCCATGGGCTCGCTCGATGATTTCGCGGCGGTCAAATCTTCCGAGCGAATCCTCAAAGATCAGCGCGCGGCCGTTTCCAAGGCCGAAGCCGCAGCGATCGCCGATCTGCGCAAAGAAGTGCGTGAGCATGCAGTGGACTACCTCATGGCCGCCGCCGCGTTGCCAGAGACTCCGGTGATGAGCCAGGTGCAACCGATTGCCAAAGCCCATGGCCTGCGCGCCCACGTGCTGCTGAACTGCCGCGTCTATCTCGCCGCGAATGAGACCCTGCCCTTCTTCAAGCCCTGGCAGGATGCGGTGGAAAAACACGCCGATGTCACCGCACTGCGCGGCTACTATGCCGCCATCTTTGCCGCAGCGGAAAAGATCTCCCCTGCTCCCAAAGCCAAACCCAAGGCAAAAGGAAAAGCAGCAAGCAGCGACTCCGACGAAGGTTCGCTGCTGCATCAGGCCCGAGCTGCCCTGGATGCACCTGCAGGATTTCTGGCGCTGCCTCCGGAACCCATCATCCTCTTTCCGAAGGAGGTGGCTGAAAAGGTCCGCAGCCTGAAGGACACGATGATGGCCACGGAGAGCAATCTCCCCGACCTGCCCACGACGCTCGCCGTTTCCGACGCGCCGAAAATCCTCAAAGAACTGCCCGTGCACATTCGCGGCAGCCACCTTGCGCTTGGCAAACCGGTGGCGCGAGGTGTCATCCAGGTGGTGCAGGCCTCGCTCAACACGAAGCCGCAGTTCCCAGCCAGTCAGAGCGGCCGTCTTGAACTCGCCCGCTGGCTTGCCAGCCCTGAGCATCCGCTCACCTCACGCGTCATTGCCAACCGTGTGTGGTCATGGCATTTCGCGCAGGGCATTGTCTCTTCCACGGACAACTTCGGCCTGCTCGGCCAGAAGCCTTCGCATCCTGAACTGCTGGACTGGCTCGCTCACTGGTTCACCAGCAATGGCTGGAGCCTCAAGGACATGCACCGCCTGATCATGAGCTCGCGCACCTATCAGCAAAGCTCCGAGGTGCCAGCCGCCGCCGCGCTGAGCGATCCTGAAAACCGTCTTCTCAATCACTTCCCGGTGCGCCGCCTCGAAGCGGAGGAAATCCGCGATGCCTTGCTCGATGTGGCAGGCAACCTCGACAGTACCATCGGCGGCAAGACGATCCCTCGTCGCAACCGCGAGTTTGTCTTCAATCACACTTCGAAGGACTTCACCAGCTATGGCAGCACGCGCCGCGCGCTGTACATGCCGATCATCCGCAACAATCTCTACGATCTCTTCCAGCAGTTTGACTATCCGGATCCTTCGACAAGCACCGGCCTGCGAAACAGCACTGTCGTCTCGCCACAGGCACTGCTGCTGATGAACAGCGACCTTGCCGGAGATGCTGCGCGAGCTTTTGCTGCACGCCTTTTCAAAGCCTCACCGGACAAGGAGCAGCGCCTCCGCACCGCGTATCTTCTGGCCTTCGCCAGGGAGGCCACGGCCGGTGAGATCCGCCGTGCTGAAAACTATCTGACTGCCGCGGATGCCGCGCTCAACTCCAGCCAGCAAGACTCCACCAAACGCGAGCAGCAGGCCTGGGCGCTGCTCTGCCAGGCACTCATGATGAGCAACGAATTCATCTACCTGCGCTGAGTCATTTGGAAGGCAACAGGCCAAGGTCCGCGAAAAAGGCGTCCATCCGTTTCAGCGTCTCTGCATAAGAGACCGCGTCTTTGAACATGTAGGTGTGGATGGCATCCTTCGGCGCGACTAGTTCGATACGGTTGCCAGCCCTCTGCATCGCATCCGTGAAGATCTGGGCTCCTTTGAAGGGCGTGGTGGTGTCTCCGGTGCCGTGAAAGAGCAGTGTGGGCGGCAGGCCCGCGCGGACCTGATGTGCTGGAGAAAGCTCCTGCCAGCGCTCGCCGATCTTGGCATTGCCGTAGCCTTCCAGGGATGTGTCGATCACGGGAGAAAAGAGCACGAGCGCATCAGGGTGGCATGAAACGGACAGATCCTCATTGGCGTGATCCACGCCGTCAAACATGGCGGTGGCTGCCGCGAGATGGCCGCCTGCGGAGGCCCCATTCGCTATGATCTTGTGCGGATCGATGCCCAGCTCTGCCGCGTGGGCGCGAACATAGCGCAGGGCGGCACGGGCATCCTTCACGCATTCTAAGACGCTCACGGGTGTCTTCGCTTTGTAGAGCCGGTATTCCACACTGATGGCCACCATGCCTTGCTTTGCGCAGTGATCCGTGAAGGCATACATGGAGCCGGGGGCGCCGCTGGTCCAGCCGCCGCCGTGAATGGCCACAAAGCAGGCGCGTTTGTCACCGGCCTTCATTCCGGCAGGAGTGAAGAGCTCGAGATGCAATTCCCGGTCGCCCACTTTTTTATAGATCACCCGGCGTGTAGGCTTCATTCCCCGGGTCAGTTGTGCGGTGTAAACCGGAGGTTTCGCAGCCGCGGCCAGCTTGCCCAGCTGGGCTTTGGTGGGCAGCTTTTCGAATGAGCTTTCTGGAATCGTGAGATGCAGCACCTGCTGCCAGCGGTGGGGCATGAAGAGGTGCATGAGGCCGTTTTCCGTGAAGGCATCGAGATAGGAGCACTGGGAATTGAAACCGGACACGGCATGCACCGGTGCGACGGCATTGGCACAGACAAAGCGCGGCTCGCTCCAGGTGTGGCCTTCGTCGGTGGAGACGGAGGCCCAGACTTCGCTGCGCATCTTCATGAGTTCGGCTTTGTCGCTGAGTTCGCCATTGCCGGTGACGGGGACTTTGTTGTGGTGAAAGGCCACGAGCGTTTTGCCATCGGAGAGAGGAAAGAGCATGGGCGGTGCGTCGGGATGAACGAGGATGCTCGGCGCGGGCTGCGTCCATGTTTTGCCATCGTCTTTGCTCCAGGCGGTGAAGAGGTGGCCCTGCGGCGTGCGGGACATGAAGAGCACGCGGCCGCCACCGAGACTGAGCGGGCGGCCTTCGTCCATGCGGTTGAAGCCTTCGGCAGTCCAGCCCTTGGGGCGCGCGCCGGGGAGCAGGGCCCAAGTTTTGCCCTGATCTTCGCTGCGCAGCAGGTACTGCTGGGTGGTGAAGGGCTTCACGGACCAGTCGGCAAGATGCGAGCCGAGGAGCCAGGTGCCGGCATCCGTCTCTGTCATGCGCATGACGGACATGCCTTTGAAATCGGGATCGTTCACCGGAGAGATGAGGTTCACTTCGGACCAGGTGTGGCCGTCGTCATCGGAAGTGCGCCAGCCGATGGGTGCATTCTCACGCTGGCCGTTCTCCCAGGTCCATTTGCCAGGAACTGGCTGGGTGCCGAAGGCGTAGATGCGCTGCGTGCCGCGTGGGATCAGCGGAATGAAGCCGTGCTGCCCATACGGGATGTCATAGGCCACGGCGGGCTTGCTCCAGGTTTTACCATGATCTGAGGAACGGCAGGCCATCATGGAATTGATCTTCTCCCCCTTGCTCTTGGCGTAGTGGTCGCCTTCGGGAAACATCAGCAGGAAGTCGCCCTTTGGCGTGAGGGTGGCGCGGGTCTCGAGAATGCGCGTCTGCGTGCGGTGCACCACCTGCCCTTTCATGGCCGAGACCATGAGGAGGCCGGTGTCTTGATCCAGCATGAGCCCCTTCGGCGGAGATTTGGCATTCACATCGATGCCATTGACCGTCACCGTTTCCATGAGAGGCAGCGGCTCCAGCGCATGGAGAGAAGTCGAGGCGAGAAGGAGCAGCGTAAGGGGTCTCATGGCTGAAAACATGCCTCCAAGACGAGCTGCCGGGGGCTTTGTTGCTGGTCAAGCCACCTGACCACTACTTCGGAGCCAGACGTGCGAAGTTCCGGATGATGGCGCGAACGTTGTCGCCGCCGCAGGTGCGGCCTGGCGTGGCGCGCTCACTCCAGTAGGTGGCTGATGACAGAACTTTGTGAGTGGTAAGCACTTTCAAAGCTTCATCGGTGCTCTGAACGGAGGGAGCGAAGCTTTTTGCCATCTTGAGCAGGAGGGAGGCCACCTGGGATCCGTCACAGCTTTGGCCCTTTTGCGCATGGGACAGCCAGTAGTCTCCCGAATCGACGATCTTGTTAGCCACGAGCGCAGCCACATCGGCTTTGAGCTGGTCATTCGGCGGCATGGATGCTGCCGGGGTGGGCACTGTAGCCGTTGGGCGAGCCTTGCCTTCAAGAATCTGTTTCTCAGCCAGCAAGCGCTCGCTCAACATGGGATAGGGAACGTCCTGGACGGTGAGACTTTGATCCACCGCGATGCTGGCAGCAGCCCCTGCGGCGTGTCCCACCATCATGAAAACAGGCTCCATGCGCACGGACCCGTAGGCCGCATGTGAGGCGGAAAGGCAGCTTACAACGAGGAGATTGCTGCATTCCCCTGCCCTGGGACGCAGCGAACGGTAGCTGATGGGGAAGGCGGAGAAGCCGCCCACAAAGAAGCCACGCTCGCGATGCAGCAGACCGGTTTCATCCACATAAAGCGTGACGCCATGGGAATCGAGCGGATAAGAGGCCAAAGCCACGCTGTCTTGCGCATGCGGCCCGCCTTTGGCGTCGTGCTCGGTGACGACGTAGTCGCTGATCATGCGCCGCGCTTCGCGCACGTAGATCTGATGCGGGAAGTGGCCGGTGTCTGCAAACTCATCCTTGGGCAGGCCCCAGCGCTGCATCTCGGCGCGCACTTCTGCGGGGAGGCGTTCATCGTGGCCCAAAAACCAGAGAAGGCCGAGGGTGTAGTCCTTGTGCAGCTGGAACAGCCTATCGCGTGTGGCGTAATCGCCTTCAGGCCAGCCGTAGCTGGCGCCAAACATGTCCGTGCCGAACTCGCTGCCGCTGTTGGAGTCGGTCTTGCGGTTGGGCACGAGTTCAAAGTTGAGACCGAGGTCGCCGCCATTGCCGCGCAGGCCGATGGCGGCGTGCTTTCGCGGGCCGGGCTTCACGTTCTTCATGGTGGCGATGTGACGGGCGAGCAGTTCGTAGTCGAGTGGGTTGTAGGCCGATGGCTTTTCGATGGGCACGCGGTTGTCTTCGATGTCGGTGAGACAGACACGGAAATTGTAGGCCTGCACTCGGTGATCGGCGCTGCCTTTCGGAGCGGGTGGCTTCGGCTCCACCCGCGGCAGCAGGCCGCTTTTAGGATCGCCGGGGACAACGTAGGGGCTGATCTTGGGAAAGGGTGCGGGCGTGAAGGGAAAGGTGCCGTTGAGTGTTTCATTATACTGGGCGTTTGATTCACGCCCCACGATGTACTTCACACCGGCCTTCGCCATGAGATCGCCTTCGTAGCTGGCATCGATAAAGACTTTCGCGGCGAATTCACGCCCGCTCTCCATCCGAATGCTTTTGATTTTCACCCCGTCTTTCACCACACCGTTTTTCAAATCAAGCCGTTCACCGAAGACGACCTGCACGCCTGCCTCGCGGACCATGTCATCGTACACAGCCTTGGCGGCACGCGGTTCAAAGAGGAACTGCGCCTGGATTTCCTCCATGCGCGGACCGTCCACACCCCAGATCTTCGGCAGCCATGAGAGATAGTCTTCGCGCTTCTGAAAGCGCCAGTTTTCGGGCCTGCGGTAGAACTGATACACGCGCTGATAGAACTCGCGCGACAGGCCGCCGATGGTTTCGGTGGAACCATTGTCCGTCATGCCGAGCCCCCCGCTGCTCATGCCGCCGAGGCGCTGGGTGGACTCAATGAGCACGGTTTTCTTGCCAAGTCGTGCGGCTTCGACGGCAGCGATGACGCCACCCGACGTGCCGCCATACACGCAGACATCAGCGGTCGTCAGCTCGGCCGCGAAGGACGGCAGGCAGCAGAGAAAGAGAAGAACGATGGTGGATCTCATGGCTGAGGCACAAGAGGTTTGATGCCGAACTCATGCGCCACGGATATGGCCTTGGCGAGATCGTTCACCAGGGGAAAATTCACACCGGCATTCCACTGGCGGCGCAATCCTTCAGGGGTTTCATCGTGGTAATAGTTCACGCGCACTCCGGCGGCATGGAGCAGCTTGACGGCGTCCAGCGGAACTTCGCCCTTGCCTAGAAGCTGGATGAACTGCGCCTTCATGGCGATGGTCTCCCGAGCATAGGCGATCGATTCATTCTGCCGCTCCATGTTGCAGATGAGAATGTCCGGCACCACTGCACGGGCGGCCTTTGCTGCATCGGCGGTCGCAGCCAGAAACGCCTGGTGTTTGCGTCCAGTTTTGGCAATCACCTTCGCCGTGGCCTCGCCGAGAGCGGCCCCGCCTTTGAGGTGGCAGTTGAGCCAGACGTTATTCGGAAACACCGCCAGCGCCTCTTCAAAGGTGGGGATGCGTGTGCCGGCGAAGCGGGCGTCCATTTTTGCCCCCGCATCCAGCGCCTTGATCTCCGCCAGCGTCAGATCGGACACCTTGCCTTTGCCATCGGTGGTGCGGTCCACGGTGCCGTCATGCATCAGCACAAGCGCCCCGTCCTTGGTAAGCTGCACATCAAACTCGATCATGTGCGCACCGAGGCGCACAGCCTCCAAAAAGGCGGGAACCGTGTTTTCAGGATGCGTGCTCATGGCCCCGCGATGAGCGCATAGGCCCCGCGAGGGCATGGTCACGTCTTCAGCATGACCTTGAGCCAGCGTGGCGAACGTCAGAATGGCGAGGAAGCAGTGGCGGCGATTCATAGATGAAGACCAACGGAGCCCGGCTGCTCATTTCAGTTCGAAAAAAGGCTGCTTCAATGCGATTTCGTCTTTGTGCAGCATGGGTCCCAGGCGGACCGGAATATCCGTCTCGAAAATGTCCGCGCCGAGGCTGAGAAAGCTGCGATAGCCTTCTTCGATCTCCTGGATGTCTGCGACCTCGCCCCGGATGACCTTGAGGTCGAGATGACGCGAGGTGCCGGCCATGCAGCAGGCGCCTTTGCGGTGAATGAAGTCATACAGCGCCACCTCCTGAGGCGGGGTGTGGCCGACGAAGGCGATGACGTTTCTCCAGGGAATGCCGAGGCGGTCAAACTCCTCTGCCTTGGCCACGGTGGGGATCATGACTTCCATCAAGATGTCCGGGTTCAGCTTGTGAACAGCGACGGCATCCTTGAAGCTGGACACGATCAACATGACATAAGCCTCGGCTTTGTGCCGCGTGACGATCTCGGCGCGCTCGATTGGCGTCACGTCTTTCTGATCCAGCACCAGAATTGTCTTTCCACGCGCCCATTCGATCACTTCATCCAGCGTCGGCATCCGGAAGGCGGTTGCCTGGCCTCCGGTGTCTTTGAGGTGCAGCTTCTTCAGCTCCGCGAGGGTGAAATCCGCCAGCTTTCCTGTACCCGTGGTGGTACGCTCAAGAGTGGCATCGTGCAGGACGACGATGGCACCGTCCTTGGTGCGGCGGGGGTCGATCTCCAGCATGGAGAAGGTGTGCTGAAGTGTGTGCTCGAAAGTGGGTATGCAGTTCTCCGGAAAGCCCTTGTCGGGACCGCCACGGTGGGCGCTGACAAAGGGCAGGTGATGTCCTTTGAAGGCGAGCACTGCCTGCAGGTCCTGCGCCGTCTGCGGGTGAATGCGATGGAGTGGCGCGGTTGCCGCATCCTGCGCGTCTGCCATCGCAGATGCGAGCAGCAGTAGTGACGTCAGATAAACGGCGGTTTTCATGGACGCTTGGCAGATTGAGTTTCACCGAGCCAGACCCAGCGCACGCCATCCACGGCAATACGCCCATCCGTATCGGCATTGCGGAGTTCAAGAAAGCTGCCATCGCCAGCCTTGAAATTGAATTCCCCCAACGGCACCCAAATGAATGACGTGGTCTGTTCGCGCTGATTCACGGTGAGCTTCGAACTGCCGTCCGCATGTTTGATGACGACGGGAGTATTGGTGGCCTGGGATTTTGATGGGCGGAATCCCAGGCAGACCTGGTACCGTCCCTCACGTGTCAGTGTGGGTTGGAAATGCGCACGCGCAGGGGCCACCTTGCCACGCACCACCTGATCGCGATGGATGCCGGGACCATGGAAGACATCCGAGTAGCGAAGGGGCAAGCCGGCGATGTAGTCGGGAAAGGTGCCGTTCCAGCGCCCCGCGAGCTCTCCTTCAAAGTCATCGAGTGTGACATCCAGCCGCTCGGCGATGCCCACAGGCACCTCCGCCGTGAGCAGGCGACGACGCCCAGCGACATCCGTGACGAGCAGACTCACGTGATGGACTTTTTCGATCTCAAAGACATGCACAACACGCTCTCCCTCACCTGTGACAGCGCCATTGCCGATGAAGTCCCACTGGATCTGCTTCAGAGCGTCTTTGTTGTGGCCGCTTGGGATGGCTTTGAAGATGACTTTGTCTCCTGGCTTTGGGTGCGCAGGCGTCCAGGTGAGTTTGAGCTGCGGCTGATAGCCCGCATCCAGCACGGCACCTTGCTCCGTGAGCAGGCCGCGCAGCTTTTTCGTGTCCACCATCTGCACAGGCTTTTTGTCGGCCAGCGAAATGCCTGCGGCTGTTCCCGCAGCCTGGCCGAGCATCATATAAACAGGCTCCATGCGCAGCGAGCAATATGCGACGTGAGTGGCAGAAGCGCACACGGGCACGAGCAGATTTTCGACATCGGGCGGCACGAGACTGCGATAGGGGATGTCGTAATTGTTCACCGCCACATGCCGCGTGTGCTCGGGCACCAGCTTGCCATTTTCACGCAGGTACTGCACCACGTGGCAGTCGATGCCATAGCTGCCGGTGGCGATGCCATCGGGCTTCCAACGGTCCTGGGTCAGATCATTTTCGCGCAGCACATAAGCACCCACCATGCGACGCCCCTCGCGCACGTAGAGCTGGAAGGGCCAGTGGCCGCTGTCTGTGAATTCATCTTTCGGCAGGCCCCACGTGCGTGCTTCGTTGCGAAAGGCTTCGGGGAGTTCGGGGTCGTTCTGGAAGTAGTACAGGCGGCTCATGAAGCCGTCGCGGATGCGCGCAGCGATGCGCTCCCGTGTCTCCCAACTGCCCTCTGCGTAGCCTTCACTGTTGCCGGCGAAGTCTCCCCAGTTGGCATCATACTTGGCACCAGGATGCGCTTTGTCGATGGTGGTAAAGAAGCTGCCGAAGCCGGTGGCCTTGCCTTCCTTGATGCGTTTGCCATCCGTCGGGATGAAGGGCGTGGGATCGTAGTGCTCGGGCTTGGGGAAGAGTACGCGATTGGCGGTGTTTGAGGTGATGGAGACGCGGTAGTTGTAGGACTGTGTGCGATGATCTCCCAGGCCGATCTGTTCCTTCGGCCCCATGCTCACTCCGGCAAGCTGCTCGCCGTATTCACCGCGACCTTCACGGCCCACCCGATAGGGCACCTTCGCGCCGGCCATCAGATCCCCCTCGTAGCTGGCATCGATGAAGACATCGCCGGTGAAGGTGCGTGTTGTTTTCGTGGCGAGGTCATCCACAATGAGCGCGGTGACGCGAGTGCCAGCTTTCGAACGATCGGCATCGATCCGCGTGGAATTGTAGCGATGCTTTTTCCAGACCTTGATCCGCGGGTGTTCAGACAGCATTTGCTCAAAGATGAGCTCGGCGACGTGGGGCTCGAAGGTGGCGCCATTGCTTGCGGCCTTGAGTACCTTCGAGTCCGCACCGTATTTGTCGCTGTAGTATTTGACGATGCGCTTGAAAAAATCGTCCGCCAGACCGCCCACGGTGGCGCGATCCCCCATGTCCGTGGCCACCAGGCCGCCGCTGACCATGCCGCCGACGTGGGCATTCATTTCCACCAGCGCCACGTCATGCCCCTGACGCGCCGCGGCGATCGCGGCCATGATTCCCGCCGGTGTCCCCCCATAAACGACGACCTCGCGGTGGATGGCTTCTTCAGCATGGGCGGTGCCTAAGAGCAGGAGGAGAGGGAGGAGACGATGCATCATGGTGGGAGCGCTTTGCCGTTGGTGAGCCATTCCAGATTAAAACGGGCGAAATGCAACTCATCCCAGTAGTGCGTGCTGCCTTTGTCAGCGCGTTCGTAAATGAAGGCGATGGTTTTGTCATCGAGCACGACGATGTCTGAGTATGATCCGGGGTGCGGCCAGATGGTTCTTCCGGCCGTCCAGGTTTCGCCTTCGTCGCGGCTGAGGCGGATAGTCAGATTGTAGCGGCCGTAGGGATGCTCCTTCTGGCGGAAGGGGGAGGCGGGACTGGAGAAGAGAAGAGTTTTTTCATCGTAGCGCTCCACGGGCCCATGGCAGCGGGGCGTGATGAGTTCTTCAAGGCGACGCAGATCTCCCCACGTCACGCCGCCATCTTTGCTGATGGCGGTGAGGTGGCGAAGATTGTCTGGAGAGTCCTCGCTGCTTTCGTTGCGTGAGATCACACGCACATCGCCACTGCATAGTTCGACGAACTGGCACTCGCTGGTGTGGATGCCGATGGTGCCGCCGAGATGCCAGGTGGCGCCGTGATCATCGCTGTAAAAGCAGTGGGCAAAGCTGCGCAGGCGGCCTTTGCCGACATCCTCGCGATGCCGCCCCGGCACGAGGAGGCGGCCAGACTTGAGCTGGATCATGGCATTGCCCGGACCGCAGCCGTAGCGCTGGACCCAGCCTTTCTCCCACTGCACGGCGTGGCTTTTGGGGTTTCCCTTCGGCTCATCCTCTTCGCCCTTTCCCTGGAGTGTCTGCCACTCCGGCTTGATGACTTGATCGTGAATAACGACGGGGCCCTGCCAGGTTAAGCCGTTGTCAGTGCTGGTGAGATGGGCGTATTGCTTTTTGTCCTGCAGGAAGAAGAGCCAGAGCTTTTTGGTATCGCGGTCCAGTCCTACGGTCAGGTCGGTGCACACGTTGTTTTCGTCATCCAGAACGGTGATTTCGTCGCTCCAGGTTTTACCTTTGTCGGAGCTGCGCTTCATCACGATGTCGTGATTACCGATGTCCCCCGGGCCGTCATTGCGCCGCTCGCAGATCACAAGAATGTCGCCATTGGGCGCCTGGATGATGGAGGGGATGCGGTAGTTAGGCTTGTTCTTTGGTGTCAGCGCAAACAGGCGCGTGGTTTCAAACAGCGGCTCCGCGGCATGGAGGCAACTGATCAGGGCGCAGGCTAGTAGGACGGCAAATTTCATGAAGGGCTGTAACGTGATGGCCTCGTGCCTCTCACTGGTCAACGGGGATGACCAGAAGGCTGGCGCAGGCGGAGAGTGCCGCGCCGCACCGAGAAACAGTCATCCCCAGAAAAGACGAGGTGAACGGTGAGACCGTCAGCGCTCATCCATTTCACAGGGAGATGCAGCGTTTCGCCCGGCCCTACATCCCACTCCTTCGTCTGATAAGCCAGAGTCCACGGCCCCCAGGGTTCTGGAGCATCGTAAATGGCAAAACCACCGCGATAGCGTGTGTCCTCGCCACGTCCGGTCTGGCACCAGAGATAGCGCTTGAGCGCGGGATTGAAGGAGATGCTGGAGCGGTAGCACGCGCCCGGATCTTCGAAGACGGCGCCGCGTTTCGCGATGTCAGACGACCACTGTGCCACTCCATCTTTGCCGGTTTGAACAAAGAACTCATAGGCCGCCCTCTCCCGTATTCTGTCTTTGGGCACACGAGCCATGACAAACCTATCCGCGCGCTCATACGCGCTGCTGGAATCGTGTGAATACAGGTAAACATAGCCATCCCGCGCGCCGGCGTAATCCTTGCCGAAATTCACAAACCCGGGGCAGCCGAAACTCTCAGTGAATTTCCAGTCCGCCCATGTCCAGCTCGCGCCGTGATCCAGCGACCAGCCGATCTGGGAGTTCGCGGCATTGCGCACGAGCATGTAGAGCACGCCATCCACACACAGCATGCCGCTGGCCTTTCGGCCGTTTTTGCCATCGCCGAGAGCCTCCGCGGTGGAGGAGCGCAGGTTGACTCCAGTGACGTCAGGAGGTGTGCCGGTAATCTTGACCAGTCCGAGGCTGAGCTTCTTTTCAACGAAGGGCGCGAAGCCCTTGCCATCGCCATAGGCGGAGTAGAGCGCATCGTCATCCGCCCAGGTCAGAGGCCAGTTGTCGCTGCCTTTGGCCTGCCGGATGATTTTGCCCGCAGATTCCCATTCGATGCCTGCGATCACGGGGCTCTGAGCGACGACTGATTTCGTTTCGACGAATGCGGCGCCAGAGCTCCTCGCCGCAGCGACGACCGGCAGGAGGAAAGGCTTCAAAACCTCGTAGTGATCCGCGCCCTCTGTACGCTTCCACGACTGCCCCGCACGTGCGATCACGATGTCGAGTGTGGGTATCACAACGATGAGGCTGTCGTAAAGACCCCAGGTCCAGAAGGTGTCCAGCGGGAGTCCTTCGATGGTCTCATCCGCATTGTTCCACCAGAGGAGGCCGTAATGATGGGAGGCATGGCCGTAGTGCTCCGGATTGCGCACTTTCAGGCCCGGAACACCCGGCTGGGCTGAGCGGACCTGCTTCACAAAATCGCGCGGCAGAATGGGATGCCCTTTCCACTGTCCCTCGCGCAGCCACAGCAGGCCAAAGCGCGCCATGGCATCCACATTGGCGCTGATGCCGGAGCCGAATTCACGGCGTTTGATGCCGTCGATCAAATCAGGGCGATACGCATTCTTCCGCCAGACGAGGTCGGCGCGCTGGATGCCCAGGGGAGTGAAGAGGCGCTCAAACATGAGCTCATCCAGGTCCCGCCGGTACGCGAGCGTCACACACTCCGCCAGCCAGTTCGGTCCTGAGTCGCTGTAGCTCCATTGAGTGCCCGGCTTGAAGAGCAGCGGGACATATCCGCCCGCCTTGTCAAAACCCGCCGTCTGAGTGGCGAGGTGCCAGAGGGTGATCTCATCGATCCAGCCTGTCTGCGCATTGCTCTCCGGAGGCACGCCGAAGGTGGGATGGTGCAGACGAGCCTTGTCATGAAGCTTCATCTTGCCGTCGGCAATGGCGAGCCCGAGCGCAGCAGCGCCGAAGGACTTTGCGGTCGATTTCAAATCGTAGCGCTGTTTGAAATCACCCCAGGACATCACAAGCCTGCCACCCTGGATGATGCAACCGGAGCCGCCACCCGTCAGGGCGTAGTCACGCGCGGCCGAGAGTTTGGCTTCGTCCAAATGTGCCTCTGCAGGTGTCGCTCGCTCCCATTCAGCGCCGGGAAAGATGTCTGCAGCGACCACCATGGGGCAGCAGGAAAAAAGGACGATGTAATGGACCCAATGCTTCATGGTGCAGATGCCTTCACTTTCCCGCGTTGCGAATGACGACCAGCGAAGAGGATGGGCAGCCGACAAGATAGTCTGGGGCGCATCCCTCGATCGTCAGGACAATTGTCTTGTCATCCGCAGCACCTGCCAGGGACTTAGTTTCAATTTTCGCGGAAGTCTCACCGGCAGGAATGATCACGCTGCCACTCAGGGGGATGAAGTCGGCACCACTTTTCGCAGTACCACTCACAGCATAGCGAACGGTCAGAGGTGCTTGCAGGGGGCCGCTTCTCGTCACAATCCATTCGCCCGGCTGACCGGTCAGCGCACGTGAGACGGAAGAGGAGATTCGGACATAGGACATCGTGCCGCCACGCGGATCGGTGTTGTTGAAGTAATGCTCGATATTGGCATAGCCCCCGGCGGCGATGCGGGCGCTGTCGCTGGCATCTTGCGGATTCAACCCAGCATGGACTTCCCACATATCTGGGAGACCGTCTTTGTCTGTGTCAGTGGGTGCAGGCAGCGAACGATAATCCGGCCAGCGCTGATGCTCCGGCAGATCTGTTTCCTTCTGAATCACACCTCCCCTGCCCTCGCGCACCGCTTCGACGATGCGCAGGTCCACTGCATCTCGCGCTGGCAGTGTGGCGCCGGCATCGGCCAGCAAGGATTCATAGGCGGCCTGCGCTGGCTGCATCGCGGGAAGGGCTCCGCCGAAGGGAGCATCCACCTTCATGGCCTCTTTTTCCGCAGCAGACACCTTTTTGAACTTTTGATTGTGAAACACCGCCAGCTTGTTGTTGGCCGTGGCTTCCGCGGAGGCAGCGATGTGATTTCCGTGGGCGTAAACGCGTGCCTCGGGATCGCCGTGAAACTCGAAGGCATGCGTGGCGATCTCCGCCGGTGTCGATGGCCCTGGCTTGTAGTAGTTGTTCACCCAGTTGAAATGCACGCGCTCGCTGCCGGTGTGGGTGGCGTACTCCAGCCAGTCGTAAACGATGGAGTTGTACATCGTGAGCACGGCGGGCACGTCATCGCCGCCGGTGAGACGCGGGTTGCGCAGGCGATTGTGCGCGTAGAGCATGTGGTGCATGGTGGCGCGGCCATCGGGTGCGCCGCTGCCCCAGAGACCGCCTTCGGAGTGGTTGGGCGGCGTCTGTTTTGGGTTCGTGTAATCCAGTCCTTCGGATGCAATGTTCCAGGAAAGCGTGGCGCGGTCCACATGCGTGCAGGTCAGGTTTTCATCCGTGGCCCAGGAGGCGGAGCAGTGGTCCACGATGACATCGGTCATGCCGGCAAAATCATGCACGATCTTGCCGCGCTCCTCCTTCTTCTCCTTCCGCTTCTTGAAGGCCTCATCGCTCTGCCCTGGCGCAGCCTGGGCCTCACCGGTGCTGGGTGCTTTGAACTCGATGGAGTCGCCGGTGTCACCTTCGAAGTTCCATCCGCGACGGGAGCGGAGATAACGCACGATCACGTTGCTGGCGTGAATTTGCAGCGGACCGCCTTTGATGCAGATGCCTTCGCCGGGGGCGGTTTGGCCTGCGATGGTGATGTTGGGCTGGGAGATGGAGATCTTGCCCGGCTTTTCTTTGCCGGGCTTGCCCACCTTGGAGAGATCGATGATGCCCGAGACGGCGAAGACCACAGTGCGGTTCGGCTGGCTTACCGCGTCCGCAAGCGAGCCGGGACCATCCGCGTTGAGATTGGTCACAACGACCACGGAACCACCGCGCCCGCCACTGGCATGCATTCCCGCGCCATCGGCACCGGGGAATGCAAGCGTGCGTGGCTCGGCAGCCTGGGCCAGACAATAGCTCAAAGCGAGCATGGCGGTGGTGACGTTCTTCATCGCCACCTGAACGCCCTCCGCCATCTGGTTCTGGCGCGAACTTGCTCAGGGAGTCGTGAGCCACTCCAGATTGAAACGCGCCAGCGTGAGGCGACCACCGGCAAAATGGGCCAGCGCGGAGCCATCGCCGCTGCGCCCGTAGAAGCAGAGGATGGTGCCGCTTTTTGTCACGGCGATGTCCGAGTACATGCTCGGTCCGGGCTCGATGGGTTTGCTCACCGGCCATGTTTTGCCTTCATCGCGGCTGAGCTTCACGCTGACGTTTTTGCGGTCGCGGTTTTTGCCCGGCTCGGCTTTGCCCTTCTCCTTTTCCAGATTGTGCGGATTCGAGAACAGGATGAGGTTCTGGCCGTTGTGACTGTAGCGCACGATGCCGCCCATGCAGATCGGTTCGAGCAGGGCTTCGTCAAACCGCGGCGTGCTCCAGCCGGTGGCGCCGTCTTTGCTCACGGTGACGAGGCGGCGGTGGGCCTTCGATTCACTGCGCACATTGAGCATGACGCTGCCGTCATTGAGCTCGATGGCCACGGTCTCGTTGGGGTTGATCCATTCCTCGGTGCATGGCACAGCGATGTCGCCAGCCTTCCACGTTTTGCCCTGGTCATCGCTGTAGATGGTGGCGGTTACGCTGGGGCGGTGGGCATTGCCACCGGTGCCGGTGGAGAGCCAGACGGGAACGACGAGGCGGCCGTTCTTGAGCTGGATGCTATGGTCCGGTCCAGTGGCCAGCACCTTCCAGTCGTAGTCCTTTTTGAAGGCACCAAACGTGGCGGTGATCTCGGCCGGCTTGCTCCAGGTCACTCCATCGTCCGTGCTGCGCTGGTAGAAGCAGCGCTCATACTCCAGGCAGAAGAGCATGTGCACGGTGCCGTCTTTGTCCGCGATGAGCACGGGGTTGTTGTAAGTGACGTCGTTGGGATCGACGTTCTTCATTCGCATGGCGAAGGGGTTTTTCGTCTTGGGTCCCTCCACATCGGCGATGCTCTGCGGGGCGCTCCAGGTCTTGCCCTCATCCGTGCTGCGGCGGAGAAGAATGCGGATGTCATCCCAGTCGCTGACACCAGCGGCACGTTTGCGCGCCTCACACCAGGCCAGCACGCTGCCCTTCGCCGTCACCACGATGCCGGGGATGTGGTAAAGCTGATACGCGGGATCATCGCCCACGATAAAGAGGTCTTGTTTCTCAATGAAGGGTTCGGCGGCGGAGAGGGTTCCGCAGAGCAGCAGGAAGGATGCGAGGATTTTCATGGTTGGCTTGGTCGGGGATTGCAGATTACGGATCGTTCGTGAGCACTTCGTTGCCATTGAGGCTGGTTTTGACGCCTTGATCACGGATGGCCGAGGTCGTCACGTTGTTGCGCACGATGTTGCTTTTGGCGGCGGCGTCGAGCTCCAGCGTGCCGGCGGTGTGAGTGTTGTCCGACCAGATCCATCGGCTCGCTTTCAGCACCTGATTGCCGGGGAGGCGGAAGGTGTTGCCGCGAACGGTGATGCGGGAAGATGCCACTTCAGCCACCGGTGCATTCACGAAGCTGCCTTCACAGATGTTGTCAGCAAACACGATTTCCTGCATCGTCGTCATCGCGGGATTGACGCGGTCATAAAACTGGAGGTCTCCATCGAAGACATTGCCCGTGAGCGTGATGGCCTGATAGCAGCAGCCCAGCGATTCCTTGCGCGTCTCAAAGCGGAGCGTGACCTTCGCGTCTGTGGTCTGGTTGCGGAAGACATTCCCCGTCACTGCCACATGAGAGACGGTGGTGGCCAGAGGCAGCGGCTCAGTGCGAAACACAAGGCAGGCGCCCCAGTTTTTCAGCTTCGCCCCGGAGGCGGGTTCGACGATGTTGCCACTGACGGTGATGTGGTGCGAGCCTTCCGTGATGTTGATGCCGGTGCGGATGAAAAAGACCTGGTTGTCGCAGATGCGCACGTTGCGAGAGCCAAAGATCACCTGCGGGCCGTCTTCGCAGTTGATGATGTAATTGTCCGCAATGAGGCCGCCGTTGCATTCCGCGAGTTCGACCGCCTTGTTACCGCAGGTGTCGATGAAGTTGTGGTGGACCTGCCAGTTCTTAAACTGCGAGGCTTGACGCTCCGGCTGGCCGTAGAATTTCGCGCCTGCACCCTCTTTGCTGGCTGCAGCGGCTTCGGCGGCGGGAATGACATACTTGGCATTATAAAGATTGGAGGCGGGCTTGGTGCAGCCTGCGGCCTGCTTGGCGTCGTAGATCCAGCAGTTGCGCACGGTGATGTTGTCGCAGGAGAGCAGCATGGATTCGGGCTCGTCGAGGCGTGCATTGAAGCCCATGATGGAACCACCTCCGATGAGTTTGTCGTTGCCTGTGTAGCGCAGGTTTTCGATCACCACATTGTTCGCTGGCACTTTGGCGGAGCCGATACGCATTGGGAAATATCGCAGGGGATTCGGCGGCGTCTTGGGATCCAGATAGATGTGCGTGGCATGGCCCTGGCCGCGGAGGGTCACATTGCTTTTGATGATCACGGTTTCATCGCCCTCTTTACGGGAGAGTTTGAAATCACCAACGCCAAGGACCACAGTGCCACCACCGGCAGCTGACACCTTGTCGATGGCCTGCTGCAATACATCGTCGGCATGAACATCCGCACCAGGCGCAGGAACCTGGGTTTCCAAGCCCTGCGCCATTGCTCCGACTTGCGTTGCGAGCAGGCAAAGGAGTGCTGAAATCAAAAGACGTTTCATAGGGATCAAATGAGTGCGGTGCTGGCAGCAGAGGCGTCCGCCGCGATGCCTGCCGTCTGGCGGATCGACTCAAGCTCAAGGCGGAGGTGTTTTTGAAACAGCGAGATGTCCGCGCTGTGAATGAGCATGTTGGCTCCGAGGTTCAGGAAGCGCACCTGCTGCGCCACGTCTCCCCAGAAATGAATCCCCGCGCCAATGCCCGCCGCGCGTGCCTTGCGGAAGATCGTTTCGCATGCGGCGAGGAATTGAGGATGATCCCACTGTTCAGGAATCCCAAGGCTGCAGGACAGATCGTGCGGACCGATGAGCACAGCATCGAGGCCTGGCACCGTGAGAATCTCATCCAGCGCCTCAATGGCGGGCACGCTTTCGATGTTGACGATGAGGAGGCGGTTTGCCGCGCCCTTTTCCATATAAGCAGCGAGCTCCGGCTCAGGCGCGGCCCCGTTCAGCATGCGCTGCAGCCGCTGGCCTTTGATGGGGCGCAGCTTTACGGCACCGCGCAGGGCCCGGACCTGCTCCACGGATTCCACATAGGGGGCGATGACGCCGGCCGCGCCGCCATCCAGCACCATCGTGGCAGCATACGGATCTGGAGAAGGGATGCGCACCAGCGCGGGCAGGCCAAGTGCCGCGTAGGTCTGGCACATCCAGCTCAGCTCGGCGCGGTCCAGGGCAATGTGCTCGGTGTCGATGAACACAAAATCGAGGCCACTGCCACGCACGACCTCCGGCCAGCGTGGCGAGGGCGAAACAATGAGCGTCCCGAAGACGGGTCTGCCCTGGCGCAGCGCCTGGGCGAGTTCAGCAGCGGTCATGGCTTGATTTTAATTTTACCGAATTTGATCTGCGTGCGTGTCTTGTCGGCGGTGCCGCTGTCCCACACGGCGCGGAAGTCTCCGGGGGCCACCTCGATCAGCGTGGGATAGGAGTTCTTGATGCCAGCCTCATAGAAGGTCTTCTCCTCGCTCCACTGGCCGCCCGCCGGCTGCACTTTGTAGCGCAGCGAGGAACGCGCGGCTTTGGCTGGCATGGCAGGACCATCGTTATAGACGTAGAGATGACTGCCATCGGCATTGCGGCTGAAGAAGCCTTTGGAGCGCGCATTCCAGAGGTCCGGCTCCTGCCTGGCAGGCGACCAGGTGCTGCCGCCGTCTTTGCTGAAGCTGGAAAAGGCGCGGGGAGGATCGAGAGCGCCCTTTTCCTCCCAGTTCGCGGTGCGCATGACGAGCTTAAGTTCATCCGGCGCATCGCCCACGGCGATGCCGCCCTCATGCAGGAAGACCTTGCCGGTCTCCGGCTGGGGAATGTAGCCCTCAAACTTCCACTCCAGCAGGCTGGTGCTGCTGAGCATGAACTGATCGCGCGAGCCGAGCGGATCATTACGTAGAGTATTGCGGTGCGCGGGAAGCAGATAGCGCTTCTGCCCTTTCACCTCCGTTTCCAAGATGCCGGCAACGACGATGAGCGGTCCGGTGTACTGCATGGCCAGCTCCACAGGCGTCCATGAGCGGCCGCCGTCGGCGCTGTAGGCGGCCACGAGTTGAGAGTCTTCGCTATGTTTGAAATTCATGGGGCAGCGCATGGCGAAGCACCACATCACATCCTGCTTGGAGGGCTTGAACAAAATCGCATTGGCGTAGGCATAGTGGATGGAACCCTGCCAGTGATTGTGATCAAAGACGGGAACAGCCTCGCTCCAGGTGTCGCCATCATTGGTGGAGACGCTGGCGTAGATGCTGCCCATATCTGTTTTACCGGGAATGCCCACGCCATAGGCAGTTACGAGGTGCTTGGGCTTCCACAGGGCGATGTAGGGTTCCCAAACCAAAGCCGCGCCCAGGTGCTGGTCCATATGGCGGATGACGCGAACGTCTTTGACATCGCCTCGGTAATCCTGGGCAATGGCGAGACTGGCCGCAAAGATGGCGGCGAGGGTAAGCAGGTTCGTTTTCATGGTTGGTTCCAGAGGATCTTGGCGAGCAGGATGCGGTTGTTCTCTCCCTGACGATTCTTGGGAAAGGCCATCTCGGTGCTGATGACCCAGGTTTCCTTTTCGCTCACATTCACGGGTGCGTAACCGCCGCCTAGATCGACACCGGTCTCCGGCATGAGGATCTGTTCCGTGGCGCGGATGACGTGCAGTTTGTCCGGATCGACCCGGGCGATGAAAATGGGCGCACGATGGCGGAACACGTGGTCGTTGTTCGCGCCCTTGCGGGTGTAGATGAGATAAAGGCCATCTCTGTGCGCAATCCAGTGCTGCTGGGTGCAGTAGGTGCCGACCGGCTTGCCGTCATCGAACTTCCACTCCACCACAGGCTCGTAATTGATTCCATCGGTGCCGCGGGCCACATAGCCAGTTTTCTCCGCGCGCATGGTGAGGAAGTAGCGGCCTTTGAATCCGATGACGGACGGCTCGTAAAGGCCACGCGGCACGGCGGTGGTGAGTTCGGAACCGTGTTCGTGGTAGGTGAGCGTTTCACCGTCAAAGGTGCAACGTGCGACGATGGTGGTGTAGGTACGCAGCTTGGGATCGGTACGGTAGCGCACGGGCAGCAGCACCTCGCCACTGGGAAGATCGAAGCGCTGATTGCACCCTGCGTTCGGCTCGATGATCGGATGACCGGCGTGATCCTTCTCCGGCATGGCCATGATCTTGAGGTCGCTCCATTCGTTCTTTTCAGGCGAATAGATGGCGTAGGCCACGCGCTCATAAGCGCGGTCGTCCTTGGCCTCGCTGGGCTTGGCGTCTTTGCGAAAGCCAAAGGTTTTCCCCGTGACGAGCACCTTGCGCGTGGCGGCATGCCATTGCGGGCACAGATCTCCCATGACCATCTCAACGCCGAGCGGACTCATTTTGCGGGTCAGGCTGTCGATGCGCTTCGGCGTGGTCCAGGTCTTGGCACCATCCGTGGTTTCGAGGGAAAAGATGTCGCGGTAGCCGTGAGAACCCTGCTTCTCAAACTCCTGTGTGGTCACCATCACCCGCGCGGGATTTCCTGGAATGAGCGCCGCACGGGACTGGGACCAATGATATGCGCCTGTGCTGGTGAGCACGGTGCTGTTTTCGATGCGGAAGTCGGCACCGCAGCAGAGGCCAGCGGTCGCAAGAAGCAGAAACAAAGCCTTCACGATCACCACTCCCCTCCGCGTTGGAATTTCGCCTTGGCATTCCTGCCAAACTGCGCACCTGCGGCGGCTAGATTGGCCAGCACCTCAGCACTGCTCAGCCCCGCACTGCCACGCGCGGCAGGGATGACGGTCTGGCACTCATTGGAGTCCATGAAGCGGGAGGCTTCGAGAATCTGCGGCTGTGCTTCGGGCTCGATGACGAGGAATCCGTGTTTGTCGGCGTGAATGAGATCGCCGGGGGAGATCTTGCTGCCAAAGACTTCCACCTCGCAGTTCCAGCGCACCGGATGCACGTGCGCATGGCCCACGCAGAAGCGACGGGCGAGGGCTTTAAAGCCAGCATTGGTCATCTCATCGACATCACGAATCGCGCCATCGATGATGGTGCCCACGCAGCCCAGGGCGCGATGCATGTTGCTGTTCACCTCCCCCCAGAATGCCCCGATCGTGCGCGGTTTGTCGAGATCTTGTACGCAGACGATTTTAGGTCCGGGGATGCTGGCGACATACTGGCGGTATTCATTCCAAGCATCCGGGTTGGATTCACGATGCGCCTTGTTGCTCGGCTCCACCACCACGGTGATGGCATACCCGACCATGGGCCCCATCTGCGGCATGAAGTCGCGCACCTCTTCGAGGTTGAAGCCGTCGGCGGCGGGATCGCGTTTGGTGATCTGCTCCCAGCCATTGTAGATGGTGGGGGTGTTCCAGCGTTTGAGTTGAAGAAGGTCGGAATGAGGAAGCATGAGATGCGAAGGATGGGGCATCAAGAACGGCAGGACACTTGATTTCTCTGTGGTCATTTCTGCTTACCACGGCATGTTGCCGGTCTTCCGACCATGCACGCCGTTCCCCCACGCCCTTCGCTCATCACGCACAGCGCCGACTTTTTACGCGAGGCCCTGCGAAGCGGAGAATGGGAGGGGGCTCTGCCTTCAGAGCGCACGCTGTGCACGCGCATGCGCATCAGCAGGCCCACGCTGCGGGCGGTGCTGACGCAGCTGGAGAGCGAAGGAGTGATCGGCGCGGTGGTAAACAAACGCCGGCAAATCCTGGCAGTGTCTCAGGCAGGCGGCAGGCCGGCCACCTCACGCATGATCGCACTCCTCACGCCCGTGCCGCAGCAGGCCATGCCGCCGTTTGTGCTGTTCTGGATGGATGCGCTGCGCGAGCTGCTGGCAGAGGCCGGGTATCCCATGGAAGTGCATGTGAGCCCGCATTGCTTCAGCACCAAACCCGCGGGCGGATTGAAAAAGCTCACGCAGCGTGTGCCCGCCGCCGCTTGGGTGATGTTTCGCTCCACGCCGGTGATGCAGCGCTGGTTCAGCGAACAAAAGCTGCCCGCAATCGTGGCCGGATCATGTGCGGAGGACGTGGAGCTTCCCTCCGTGGATTTGGACTACCGCGCCACCTGCCGCCATGCCGCCACCATGCTGATGCAGAAGGGCCACCGGAGAATCGCCCTGCTGCTGCCTGATTTGGCGCACGGCGGCGATGCCGTCAGCGCCATGGGCTTTCGCGAAGCCTTTGCCACCAGCGATGCGCAGCCATGCGTGCTGCCGCACCATGAAACGGCCGAGCAGGTGATCGAGAGCCTGAATGAAGCGCTGAAGCGCAAGCCTGCCCCGACCGCGTTTGTGGTCGCACGCTCGATTCATACGCTGACCGTGGTGACTCATCTTCTGCGGCTGGGCCACAAGCTGCCGCGCGATTTCGCCGTCGTGTCACGCGATGACGATGCGTTTCTTGACCATGTGGTCCCGAAGGTTACCCGCTACTCCGCGGATGCGGCGAAGTTTGCCAAACGCCTCGCGCGTCTGGTGCTGGAGCTGGCGCAAACCGGCCACACCAGCACGAAGCCGGTGCGCCTGATGCCAGACCTGCACCGCGGAGAAACAGTGTGACCGGATTTGTTACGCGAATGCCTCAATGAAGCACACCTCGAGTGCGAGGCCTTCGTTGACGTTGGTGTGCAGATGACTTTCGAGCTGGCGCAGGACGCGAATGCGTTTGGCGACGTCTCCAGACTCCCACCTCGCAGCCAGTGCCGCGGTGGCTTCTTGAAACTTGGGCAGATCGAGATGCTGGGCACCGGCCTGCTGGCGGGCGACATCTCCCATCCAGGAGAGGAGAAGCTCCATGAGCGAGGTGCGCTGCTGAAGGTAGTCGGCCTCGATCTGGGCCTCCACCTGCTCTTCGCGCTGCTTGAGCCAGGCACCGTCCGTGGTCTTCGCGTAATGGTCCTGCTCGCGTTCGAAGTCGGCCTCCTGCTCTTTTTTGATGGCCTCATGCATGGCTTCGAGGATTTCTTCGAAGTCTTTTTTCAATGAGAGCGCCGTGGAGATGCTGCCGCTGTCTTTTTTGGCCATCTGCTTGAGCACATAGAGCAGCTTGCCCTCATGCTCGGTGAAAATGCGCGCGCCGTCGGGAGGCATCAGCGCCACTTCAAGCACACGGGACTGGATGGTCGGCAGCAACTGCTGGGGCTGCGTGCTCAGCAGCAGCAGCAGCGTGTTGGGCGGCGGTTCTTCGAGCGTTTTGAGGAAGGCATTCTGCGCCTGCACATTCATGCGCTCGGCATCGACGATGATCGCGAGCTTCCAGCCATTCGGAGCGGCGGTGCGGTGAATCATCTTTTCCAAAAAGCGAATGGTGCCGGGATCGTCTCCATCATCGCCAATGGTGATGCGGCGGGATTTGCTCTGCGGCCGCAGCACCACGGCCCCCTGCCCTTCCCAGGCTTCGAGCGCGCCTATCTTGGTGCCAACGATGAGGTCGAGCATTTTGGAGGCGAAGACTTCATGCTGGGCTTCTTTGGGACCGGTGATCAGGTACGCGTGCCCGAGGCGGCCGTTGTCACGGGCGCGGGCGATAAGCTCCAGGGCATGATCGCTTTTAAACGGCATGGGATTGGGCTGTGAGGATCTGCCAGATGCTGGCGTGAACAGCTTCCGGCGAAGCTGAAGCGTCGATGATTTTCACGCGTTCCGGTTCGGCATGAGCCACTTCAAGGTATCCCTGGCGCACTTTTTCAAAGAAGGACTGCGGCTGGCTTTCGATGCGGTCCAGCTCACGTCCTGTCTGGTGAATGCGCTGCCGGGCGGTGGCGCTGTCCATGTCCAGCACGAGAGTCAGCTGTGGCAGAGTGCCTCCGATGGCGAAATGATTGATGGCCCTCACGCTTTCCAGCGGGAGGCCGCGGGCGATGCCCTGATAGACCGTGGTGGAGTCCAGGAAGCGGTCGAGGATGACGAAGGTTCCAGCCTCCAGCAGCGGGCGAATTTTTTCCCGCACCAACTGGGCGCGGCTTGCGGCGAAGAGGAGCAGCTCGGTCTCGGAAGTCATGGCAGCGCCTTCTTTGGCGTGCTGGAGCAGATGGCGGATGCTCTCTCCCAGCTCCGTCCCTCCGGGCTCGCGCAGCACCACGACGCTGCGCCCGCCGGCCTCCAGCCGTGAGCGAAGCAGCGCGATCTGCGTGGACTTGCCGCAGCCTTCGGAGCCTTCAAAGGAGAGCAGGAAGCCAGTGCTCATGACATCACTCCCACTCAATGCTGGCGGGCGGCTTGGTGCTGATGTCGTAGAGCACGCGGTTCACGCCTTTGACGCTGTTGAGGATCTTGTTGGAGGCGTTGCGCAGCACGGAATAAGGCAGTTCCACCCAGTCTGCGGTCATGGCGTCTTCACTGATGACGGCGCGAAGGGAGATGGCCTGCTCGTAGCTGCGCTCATCACCTTTAACTCCAACGGTTTTGACAGGAAGCAGCGCGGCATAGGCCTGCCACGTCTGTTCATACCAGCCGCTGCGGCGGAGTTCAGCGATGAAAATGGCGTCCGCCTGCTGCGTGGTGGCCACGCGCTCGGCGGTGATCTCTCCTGGAATGCGCACGGCTAGGCCGGGTCCCGGGAAGGGATGACGCCACAGCGCCTGGTGCGGGATGCCAAGGCTGGCACCGAGGGCACGCACTTCGTCTTTGAAAAGTTCAGCGAGCGGTTCCAGCACCTTGCCCTGCTCCTTGAGCTCCATGATGCGATCCACACGATTGTGGTGCGTTTTGATCTTGCTGGCGATGCTGCCGCTGGTGGCGCTTTCGATCACGTCCGGATACAGCGTGCCTTGCGCAAGAAGTTCAACGTTGTCAGCGACCTTCCAGAACTCTTCCACAAAGAGCGTGCCGATGATGCGACGCTTCTGCTCGGGATCGGTCACGCCTTTGAGCGCACCCAGGAATATGGCGCTGGCGTCGATCTGCTCAATGGGCACGCCCACTTCATTGAAGAGCGCCTTCACCTCCGCAGCCTCGTTCAGGCGCATCATGCCGGTGTCGATAAAGATGCAGCGCACCTTGACACCCGCCTTGGCGAGCAGCACGGCGAGCACGGTGCTGTCCACGCCGCCGGAAACACCGCAGATCACCTCGCGGCTGCCGACCTCGGCTTTGATGCGCTCCAGCATCTGAGCTTTGAAGGCCTGGATGTCGAACTTGGCCAGTGTGGCGCCGCTCTGGGTGAGGAAGTTTTTCAGGATCGCCGTGCCTTCGTGGGAATGCGTCACCTCGGGGTGAAACTGAATGCCCCAGCAGCGGTCGGACCATTTGAGAGCCACGGGCACTGCGTCTTCATTGGTGGCGATGATCTTGGTGGTGTCGGAGAGGTTGGCGCAGGTGTCGCTGTGGCTCATCCAGACTTGGGACTCGTGCGAGATGCCTTTGAAGAGGTCTTCGTGATCGGTGATGACGAGCTTTGCGGGGCCATACTCACGCGTGACGCCGGGCTTCACGGTGCCGCCGTGCTTGATGTTAAGAAGCTGCATGCCATAGCACACGCCCAGCACGGGAACTCCGAAGGACATCAGCTTGTCGTAATCGACGTCGGGTGCATCGGCTTCCGAGGTGCTGCGCGGTCCTCCGGAGAGGATGATGGCGCCGGGAGACTGCAGATTGGCGAGTTCAGCAGGCGGATAGAGATGCGAGGCGAAACCCAGCTCGCGCACGCGGCGGACAATGAGCTGGGAATACTGGGAGCCGTAATCGAGAACGGCGACTTCTTGGGCGGTCATGAGAGGGGGTATGACAATGCAGAGTGAAAAATGACGGACGTCAGCAGCATCAATGCGGCTCGTAGTTCACCGGCTCTTCGGTGATGACGACGTCATGCGGATGACTTTCCTTGAGGCCGCCGGCAGTGATGCGGACGAAGCGGGCTTTGGCGCGAAGTTCATCCAGAGTGTTGGCACCCACATAGCCCATGCCGGAGCGCAGGCCGCCGATGAGCTGGAAGACGACGTCTGCGAGGGGGCCTTTGTAAGGCACGCGTGCTTCGACGCCTTCGGGAACCAGCTTGCCGCTGGAGTTCTGACCGTAGCGGTCGCCCGCGCCTTTGCGCATGGCTTTCAGGCTGCCCATGCCGCGGTATTCCTTGAAAGTGCGGCCCTGCCACTTGACCATGTTTCCGGGGCTTTCAGCCGTGCCCGCCAGCAGGGAGCCGAGCATGACGAAGTCCGCACCTGCGGCGAGGGCTTTGACGATGTCTCCTGAATAACGGATGCCGCCATCGGCGATGACGGTGACGCCTGCGGCGCGGCACACCTCGGCCACCTCCTGCACAGCGGTGAACTGCGGCATGCCCACGCCGGAAATGATGCGCGTGGTGCAGATGGAGCCCGGGCCCACACCGACTTTGACGGCGGAAGCGCCCGCTTTGACGAGGTCCCTCGCACCATCAGCGGTGACGACATTGCCGGCGACGATGGGAATGCTGGTACCAAGGTTTTCGCGAAGGCGTGCAATGACCTGCATGACGCGGCTGGTATGGCCCGTGGCAGCGTCAATGAAGACGGCATCCGCACCGGCGGCCTGCATGGCGAGACCACGATCCACGCAGTCCTCACCCACGCCGACGGCAGCACCCACGCGGAGCTGGCCGTTGGCGTCTTTGGCGGCGTTGGTAAACATCTGGCGCTTAACGATGTCCTGCTTGGTAATGAGACCTGCGAGCTGGCCGTTCGAGTCCACCAGCGGGAGTTTTTCAATGCGATGCGTGTAGAGAATTTTCAGCGCGTCTTCAAAGCTGGTCTGCGGCGTGCCGACAGAGAGCTTGTCCCGGGGGGTCATGATGGCCGAGACGGGGGTGGATTCGTCCTCGATGTACCACATGTCGCGGCTGGTGACCATGCCCGCCAGTTTCCCCTGGGCATCCACCACCGGGAAGCCGCTGACGCCTTTTTCATGCATCAGGCGCTGCACTTCGCCAAGACGGGTGTCTGGCGAGACCGTGTGTGGCTGCTGAATGACGGTGTTTTCAGAGCGCTTCACCCGTGCCACATGCTCGGCCTGCTGGTCGATGGGGCAGTTTCGGTGAATAACCCCGAGGCCGCCCTCGCGAGCAAGGGCGATGGCGAGTTCGGACTCCGTGACGGTGTCCATGGCCGACGAAAGAATCGGCACATTCAGGCCGATGGCGGCCAGTTTGGTGGAAACATTGACGTCCCCAGGCAGCACCTGACTCAGTCCGGGAAGGACGAGAACGTCATCGAAACTTAAAGCAAGAGAAGGCAGTTCACCCATACGCCATTCAAGCGACGATCAGGCCGCTGTCATGCGGAAATTTGGCGGATGTACACTCTCTCCGCAGAACCGGACGCCTCCCTCGGCTCAGAACCCAGGCTTGTAGCTGCGGGCTTTGCCCGTGTAGGGATCGATCTGCACGGTGAAGAAATTCTTGGGCAAAGTGGCCAGCGTCACCGCTGAGCCACTGCCAAAGGTAAGGGTGAAAAAATTCTTCTGAAGGCTCTGGAGTGTCAGCGTGGCCAGACCGTTGGAGGTGCTGCCCACCGAGCGGCAGGTTCCGTCCGGCATGAAGCGGATGGCGCTGTAGGTGGCGCCGGATACGCCAGAGTAGCCCACCTGCGAGTTTTCCTTGGTGTCTGTCAGGTTGGTTCCCGAACCGGAAAGCGCGAACGAGAGCTGGGAGTCCACAGGAATGATGACGCCTTCCGGCAGCCGGATCAAATTGCCGACCGGAGTGATGGTTTCCTTGATGGTGGCGCTGCCTCCGGATCCCTGGGTCGTCTGCGTGATCTTAAACAACTGATAGGAATGGAAAACCGGTGCATCATCCAAGTCCTCCATGAAGCTGAAAAAGCGGATGTCCACGGGTGTGTTGTTCGTGAAAGCGGTCTGCTGCGCCTCCGAAATGGAACCCAGGATGGACTCACCTGCGGACGACAGACGGCTTGCCTGCAAGGTGCGGGTAAGCGCCGGAGTAGCCAGCGCCAGAATCATGACGACGATCGAGACCACCACGAGCATCTCGATGAGGCTGAAGCCACGACGGCTTTGTGCAGTGTTCGAAAGAAGGCGTTTCATAACTCAAAAATCAAGGAGTGGGAAGATGGGAGCCAGACAAAATAGCGTCTATCGGAAGTCAGGATCAATAGCTAAACCGCGCCTGCCGGAGGGCGATGGTGGTGGTGAACACACGATAGTTCAGCTTTGCGCCCAGAAGGAGAGTTTTGAGCGTCCCTGGAGAATCAGGCGTGCCCTCGAGGTCGGCGGTGTAGTTGGATGCAGAAGTAAAGAGGCTGGACATTCCCTGCATGACTTTGGACTGGGTCGCGGCATTGTCTGCAGAGGAAAGGAGTTCCCCGGACCGCTCGTCCAACGCAACCATGGTAACCTTTAGCATGGGAGGCATGAGGTGCTGCGTCCCCTGGGCGCTGGTGTTGGCGGTGTTGGCAGTGCCCACCAGCGCGGAGTCGTAGAGGTAGTTCTTTGCAATGTCATAGACATTGGAGGAAACGACACCGGAGGCGGTGTTGGTATTTTCAGTCTGGGGCGAAATGATGAGGGCCAGGATGTTTTCTGCGATGGGCCGCGTAAAGTAACGGCCGGCAGCGACGGAGGTGTCATCGCCGCTCGAAACCTCACCAGCCAGTGCGCCAGTGGCCTGGTCCTGATACCACTGCCTGATGTTGTTGGGATTGTCGCGAAAAGCGGAACTGTAGATGTCATTCATCTCCGCCGTGGGGCTCCACTCCATCAGGCGGAGGCGGTTGCGCACCGGAACGATTGTGGTGTAGGGCGCCTGACCGAGAAAGGTGGGGCGGTAATACTGGTCACTCCCCCATTCGACAAAATAACCGCGGCCGCAGAGGAGGTTGGAAAGGTTGGCCGTGTTCACGGTGCCTTTGGTGTCCGTGCGTACCACTCCGAGCGGTGCTTGGAAAAAGACGGCGTGCCCTGGATAATTCGTGCCAGTGGCACCACTGAGGATCTGGGTGGTGGGTCCGCAGATGAAGTGGAGCTCTGACTGCCTTTTGTACGCCGTGGGAGCCTTGATGGCCTGCCCAAGCGCATCGGACGAGAGCTGCTGCAAGTCATTGGTCCAATACGTGTTCAGAGTGGCCTGGCTGAGATTCTGCGAGAGCAGATCGAAGGCCTTGCGTGCTTCCCGGAACTGGGAGACGCGCGAATTTGCCCGGACCCAGGTGCGCTGCACGATGCCGACCACCTGAGTGACGACAAGCATGAGGATGACCAGGAAGGTGATGGACACAAGCAGTTCGACCAAGGTGAAGGCACCCTTTTGAAGACGCCGGGATCCGGCCCTGCTGGCACCTGCGGTATTGACCATGCGAAAATGGTGTTTCATGGCTGGAATGGATCAGCGGCTCTTGGCGATGAGGTGGTTGAAAACGGAGTAAGACATCCGGTTGTCGGTGCCAAATTTGAAAGTGGGGCTGCTGCTGGTGGCCACACGAATAATGACACGGTTCAAGTAAGGTTCCAATGTCTCCGACTGGGGCAAAGTCGCCTGTTTGCTGTAGTCAATTTCCGCCACAAAGCTGATTTCCTTGGAGTCGGAGGTCACTTCCAAGCCTTGATCAGAATAGTATTTGGTGGTGACGCCCGACGTCGGAATATCCGACCACTTCATGTTTTCAAGATTACGGATGATCTGCTCGAGGATGCTGCTGTTGGTGTTGAGCAGCGCGGTCTTGCGCGACATCTCAAGCCCCTGGGGCAGCAGGCCCAGAAGCGTGATGATCGCGAGCGCCGCGATCGCCACCGCCAGGGCGACTTCGACCAGGGAGAAACCCGCGCTGGACACGCGACGCAAAGAAGAACGCTTCATGCTGGAAGGAGAGGTAAAGGCTGGGGTGTTCATGGATTGAAACGTTTGGTTTCGAGGGCATGAAAGCGATAGAAGGTGTCCAGCGGCGCCTGATTGATGCCTCCCTGGGCATAGTCAGGGATGGGAGTGCTGATGTCGTTCGGGTCGATGTAGCGCTCCAGCAGAGTGGAACCGCGGTACTCGCTGATCACTGCATCCTTGGTGGTGTCAAACATGGTGGGGTCTGAGGAACGGGCCTTTTTGAGCACTTGAGCGCGGACGTGTACACGGAAGGTATTGCTGCGGGTGGTCAGACGCGCATAGAGGTTGGAGTAGGGACGCTCGCGGACATTGTCCCCGGTGGGACGGTTGTTGGACCAGAACGTGTTCATGATGTCGTTGATCTGACCCTGGTTCGTGGCGCTCAGCACGCCGGTGGCATCATAGGTGCCGGAACCGTCCTGCATCGTCTTGGGGATCAGGTGCATTTCACAGATCTGGCTCGCGGAGCGGAACAGCCCCTGATACGTGTCCTGACCGCCGGACTGGTGCGAGAATTTGAGATCAAACTGACGCAGTGTGGCGGGCACGTCGATGGGGCGATGCCAGTAGCGATGGTCGCTGGCGTCATTCCAGAAACGCTGGTCCCATGCGGCGGTGGAGGAGCCGGAAGGAGTCGGGTAGAACTCTTTTGCGGAGGTGATCTGGTTGTTCGGAATGGCCGTCATGAACTCGCCTTTCATCACGGCATGCATGCCAGTGGCACGACGGATGTTGGTGAAGGGCATGATCTGATAATTCATGTTGATTCGACCGGCGATGGAAAGGGGCTCGCTGATGGCATAGGGCTCCACCACGGGCATGAAGAAGAGATCCAGCAGGTAGTGGTCGCTCGGATCCATCATGCCAGGATGGCTTGCCTGCGAGTTGGGGTCCTGGTTGGTGACCTGGGCATGGGGGCGGAAAAGCAGCGTCTGCCATGGGGCCATGTCCTGCAGGGCATTCGAACCCGTCGGCAGACCCGAGGGATTTCCCCACACCCCAGTGGGCAGGGAGCCAAACATCACCGGAGAGGAGATCATGCGGTTTGGCGTCATGTAGATGCCGCTGCGCCAGTCGTCCGCATTATGCCAGGTGTTGAAGAAGTAGGCGGAGCGGTAGAATTTGGTCTGGCTGTTGAGGGTTTCGTTGCCCGCGTAGAAGTTGCCTTCATCCGCCTTGTTGATGTAGGGGCCTTCACGGGCGTTGGAGAGTCCGGTGTCAAAGTCTCCAAAGGCATTGGCCGCAGAAGCGAAGTCCGCACTCGGCGGCAGGTCCGCCTGACGCGGATGGACGCTGTTGTAAATCGTGCCGTTGGGAGCGATGTCGAAACGGGCGCCACCGATCAGCTGCATGTTGGGCTGGTAATACTGGGCGTACGTACCGGAGACGTTGTCCGCATTGGACTGCGCCAGCTTGCAACCAGGCTCAGAATTGGCGGTCGAACTGGTAAAGCTGTGGGCTTGGAACAATGAAGAGTTTCCGGCCATGGGGTGCGGCACCCACCAGCTGCTGGGCACGTCGAATCTGGCGGCCAAAGTGCGGTAATCTCCCATGGCAGGGACGATGCTTCGCACCACATCGGTAGGCTGGGTGGAATCCGGAGCGATGACGCTGAGACCAAGGGCGGAAACATTGTTTCGCTGGTCTTGGAAGAGACCTGCGGCGGAGTCCAGGCGTCCGCGCAGGCTCTGCCTTTCACGCCCTTCCTGGGCGTTGTTGGCATTGGCCGTGTTAACGGGAGTGGGGGGCACCAGCCAGAAGCCAGCGTCAGGATCAATGCCGAACTCCGGATTGGGCGTGCCCTGCAACCGTCCCAGGCAGCCTTCGTAGTTCGCCACCCAGTCATGCGGTCCCTGGCGAGAACGGGTATAAACAATTCGGCCGAAGGAATCGATGGATTCAGAATAGGGATGCGAGTTCGCCAGGTTGGGCACGGGCACCTGTGGGCTCAGGGAGCTAAAATTGACATACATGGTCTGGACCGGGGAGGCAGATTCCCAGTTGTGGGTGTCATAAATGGCCACCTTGATATCTCCCGAGGGGAAGGTGACAGTCAGAGGCTGGTCGCGGGGCACCGTGATAAAGTCACTGCAGAAAGCATAGTTTTGCAGGGCGTTGTGGCCCGAAGTGTTGTTGACGTCATAGTTGACGTCCTTGGGCAGGAGCACGACGCCGCCCCCCTGAGAGATCTGACGCGTGTGCCTGCCACCGGAGATCGCTGTTGGGCTGGCATGACCGCCGAGAATGTCAGCACTGCGCCCCGTGGAGTAAATGTTGTTGAAGGATTTGATCGGCACGTCGCCGGTCGTGTTGAACAGGGACTGCCCGTTGACCTGCATCTGTGCGATCGTCGAACCATCAAGCACGATGGTGTACTCGGGATAGAGGCCGGTGTAACCCAGGCTGGGGCAGAACGTCTCCAGCAGGAGCATGACCTGAATGCGCTTTTCATTGGGCTGGAGCGGTGTGCCTTGAGCGAGGGTCATGTTCCAGTTTTCCGGGTAGAAAGCCGGATGCTTGGAGGGATGGTACTGCTGTTTGGCAAGTTTTCCTGTCTTGCAGCCATAATAGGTGATGGCGGCATTGATGTCTTCGTCGGTGATGAGCGGCGGGAAATTGGAGTACCAGGCGGCATTGCCATCCGGAACATTAAGGTTGGGAAAGACGGCAGACACGGGAATGAAGCTTTCCCCGGGATTGACCCCATAGCGCCACGAAGTGCCGCCACCACCCTGTGTCGCACTTGGGTCAAAAACAGACATAAGATCGTTCGAAGGACCGTCTGGCTGGCCATCTGCCGTGCAAAGGAACTGGAAGCCGATCTCGGAGACGGTGATCATGCGACCGAATCCTTTGTAAGAGCGTCCGCCTTTTGACCAAACGGCAGGAGAGACCTGGCCATGACCGGGCAGGATGTTGTTGGCAGAGACAGCGTTCGTATTGCTGGAGGCGGCGTCTCCGGAAACATTCACCGAGGTGGGCTGCGGAGAAATGCGCTGGCTGGTGAAGGTGTAGCAATCGTTGACGCTGGTGTCACGGTAGTTGTAAAGGTTAACCGTGCTCATGCCGTTGGCGCTCCACGCATCGTTGTTGCGGGCGGTGATGCCGTCATACAGGTTGGTGCTGCGGACGTAGTCAAAGAACTGGATGGCCATCTGGTTGACGTTATCCTGACCGTACTTCGAAACGTAGTTGTTATAGCTGGTGCTCGAATTGTAGGAAGTCGCCGGCCAGGAAAGCTGGGACATCTGGTCCACCAGGTAGTCGAGCAGCTGGGTGTTGCGGCTGATGTTCATGTCGCTGCTGCCATTGCGTGCATTGGCGCGACGGAAAATGTAACTGTTGCCGTACCCCGCAGAAGAGGAGGTCTTCTGGATGGTGGAGCAGAAGGCGATCAGGTTGTCAAAGCTGGTGCGCCACTGCTGGCCCAGTGCGTTTTCATCCGAAACGGGCCACATGCAAACCCGCGGCAGGCCGTGAATGTTGAATTCAGGGGAGCGGCTCTGTGCAGTGAGGAAAAAGCGGGAGCGTTCGATGATGTCGTGATTGATGAAGTCGGTGCCGTTGGGAAGCCTGAAGGGGTTGGTGAACTGCGCCGTCTTGCCGTTTTGTGTGCGGCCTGTCTGCGAACTGTATTCGAGATCTGCGAACAAAAGCTCGTCCACATTGGCATAGAGGCGGGCTTTCGCGGTGGCCTGCAGGTCGACGGCCACCGCAGAGCTGCGCTCTCCGTTCTGGCCCGAGAAGTCGTCCTGAGCAAACGGGCGGGTGCCCTCCTCCGAGCCGCCAGGGCTGATCTTGGGAGCGATCTTGTAGATGTTTTCCTTCAAATTGACCACCTCCATGAAACCGGAGAAGCCGTCCTGAGAAGGCAGCAGGGGGTCCAGCATATAGTTGGGCGCCAGCACAGAGCTCAAAGCCACCGTGGCTGGGTGCCCCGGATAACGCTGATACTCCCCGGTGACGGCCGGAAAGTGCGCCCATTTCATATCGCGCTCATGGAAGTAAAACGGTGAGGTCATGAAGGTGGGCTCAGCCGCAGTGTTGATGTTCACCTTGCAGGATTCATCATCCGTCCAGAAGGCGATTCGGCCCACGATAGGATTGTCAGCACTTGCCTGGGTGGGGCCGGAGCTGATAAATTTGTTGGATGCGTCCAAGGCGCCAACAGTGCCGTCCTCGAGGATGTACAGCCACTCCACCGGCATTGGCAGGCGCAGGTTGTCCGGATTGCTGGTGTCAGTCGGAGTCACGACGGAGGTGGAATAGTCCTGCCCACCACCGGCGCCGACGGTGGCTGCGGTCTTGGTATACGAGAATCCTTCCACCTGCGTGCTTCCCACCAAATTGGTGCTGCCCTGACCACCGCTGCCGTAATTCCAGGCAGCGCGTGGGTCCAGGATGGGGAAATAAACGGCAAACGTTCCGGCGGTGAGACCAGGGCGGATCACGGGTTCGTTGAGGTCCACATAGCGTGCCGTCATGGTGGTCCAGGTGGACGGCGGCACATGCTGGTCACTGTAAAGGGAGCTCTCTGAACCAGTCACTTTCATATTGGAGCTGGAGTAGAGCTTGTAGGCCGCATTGAAGCTGCCATTGGCATTGTACACGCGAACCATGCCGGGCTGGGTGGCATGGGTGGTGCGGGCAGTTGCGGAAGTGGAGGTGTTCTGGCCGTTTTCAATCTGGGCCTGGACGATGGCGGTGCCGATGTCCCCGAGCTGCTTGGCCGTCTTGCCAGCAATGAAGGCCTGCGTGGATTTGTACTCCATGCGGGTGACCGAAAAAATGGCCACCATCAGAATGGACATCAACGCCACCACGGTGATCACCATCACCAGCGCCATGGCCTTTCTGCGTTTGCGGGCAGAGAGAGAGAATTGTGCTGCATTCATAAAGGGTTTGTGGTTGAATTTCGTGAATTATCTGATGCTACAAAACAGCCTTGAAAACAGCAAGGTATTTATTTTGTAAATACAGACCGAAATCCTCCCGGCAGCTCAAAGAACTGCCGCTCCACGCATCAAACGGCCCAGCGGCGGCGCCTTCTCCAGCCCAGAGCAAGCAGGCTCAGGACCAGCAGCAGCAGACGTCCCGGTTCTGGCACGGCCACAATGATGGTGCCGGCACTGTAGAGCTGGCTGATGTCCCACATGAGGCCGCCGGTAAGAGCAGGCAGATCGGTGAAATCGGTGGTGTAGTTGCCAGTGACGTTGGTGAAGGTGAAGGTTCCGGTAGGTGTGATGCCCGCCCAGTCGATCAACTTCCAGGTGTCTCCCACTGCAAAGCTGGAAGCAGGAAGGCTGTTGACGTTGTTCACGATGAGCTTGGCGCCCGTGCCGATGGTGATGGTGGGGGTGCCCGTCTTGGTAAACACCAGACGATCGGATTCAGCGAGGGTGGTGCCAGCCTGATTGGAGAAGAGGTCCAGAGTGAGGGTGCTGACACGGCTGGAGACCGTGTTCGCCAGTGTGAACGCACTGCCCGTCTGCAGGTTGATGGTGAACTGGCTGCCTGAGGTGTCGGTAGGCACCCCAACGCTCAGGATGCCGCCGGCAGAAATGGTGACGTTCTTGCCTGCGGCAGGCCCAATGCTGCCCGTGCCGGCCAGCGTGGCGGTATTGTCGACAAGAACGGCTCCCGTGCCCGTGCCTGAACCGCCAGGGGCATTGTTCACGAACAAGGTGCCATGAACGATCTCTGTGGTGCCCTTGTAAGTGTTCTGATTGGTAAAGGTGACGTTGCCTGCGGTGGCGGCCGAAGGAATGAAATTAATCTGAACGCCAAGCACGTCGTCAGTAGCGGTGCTGCCAGATGCCGCCTCGCTGATGACACCTGAGATGACCACACCAGTGCCAGTTTTGGCCAGTGTCTCGATGTTGAGTGTCTGACTTTCCTTCACGCCAGCCTTGAGATCCTGCAGGGTGATGTTGCCTGAGAAATTGACCGAGTTGGAAGTGTAAAGACCGGTGATCGCATTCAAGTTGGTGTTAACGTCGATATTCTGGGTGATCGATGTGACCGCGGGATTGTTGATCTCCAGGATGGCGACGTCGGTGTTGGTCGTGTTGGTGTCCTGCTGCCAGATGACGGGGTCCGTGCCGTTGGCATTGAGAGTGGTGACGCTCGGCGAGGCCATGAAGTAGATCTGGTTGATGCTGGTGCCGCCTGTCACCTGCACCTGCGTGCCGTAGAGCATGTTGGAGGAGCTGTTGAAGTCGCTCACACGGGTGATGTTCATCGTGCCATCCGCATTGAACTGGACAATCTGATAGATGCCATTGCGCTCTGGATTGCCGAGTTCGTCTTTCACCAAGATACGGAGGCCCACATTGGCATTCGTGAAGGTGCGGTTGTCGATAGTCGGGCTGATGTTGTAGAAGGCGCCGTTGCCAGTGGTGACGGCGTCGCCGTTGCCAGCTACGGTTCCGGTGCCATTGGTAACATAAGAGCCGCCGAGAGAACCGCGATTGTCAGCCGTGTATCCTACGGTATTGCGATCCACCCCGAGCACCGAAGCGCCATTGGTGGCGATCACCACGCTGGAGAGCCTGAAGGTGGCATCCCCAAGTTCAACCGTCGAGCCGCTCAGGGCGCCGTTGGCACCGACAGTGAGGGTGCCGTTACGAATGACGGTCGCACCATTGATGGCCGTGCCGGAAGTGCCCGAAAGAGAGCCGTAGTTGTTGGAGCTGTTGGTCAGGATGACGGTTCCGGAACCCGTGAGGGTGAAGCCGCCAGCTCCAGTGAGCGCTCCAGACATGGTCACGCCACCCGTGCTGCCGATAGTGCTCGGATCTGCGGCGTTGCTGGTGGTGATCAGCAGATTGCTGCCTGCCGGACGGTCAATTGCAACGTTGCCGGAGATGGTGGACACCAGGTTGCCCAGCTTGAGGACGCTGACACCTTCGTAGTTGGCGGAGCCGTAGGTGATGTTGTTGGACACCGTGGCGGTGGAGGTCGGCTGGAAGGAAAGCACCAGGGTTTCGTCCGGTGTCAGGGTATCGCTGGTGGTGCCCACAAAGATGCCGCCGGTGCCGAACGCCGCGCTGCTGGCGCTGATCAGAGTGCCCTCAGCCAGATAGGTGCCGCCAGAGTAAGTGCTGCCGGTGTTGGTCAGTTCAAGGGAGCCGAGGCCGCCCTTGATCAGGCTGCCGCCGTCGCCTTGGATGAGACCGGTGATGCGGGCATCCGTGGTGGCGGCTGCGCCGCGTCCGGAAACCACCTGCACGAAGCGGGACTTGCGGCCCAGATCGATGCCGTTGGCAAACACCAGCGTGCTGTCCGCATCTTGTGCGCCGAGGATGAGGGAGTCATTGTCCGGAACGAAGCCACCGGCGCCCCAGACCAGCATGGCGCCAGCACCGCCGATGTTCACAGTGCGGTCCGTGGCGAAGGTGAGCGTGTTGCTGCCAGTCGCCGTGGCGTTGATGGAAATGGTGAAGTCCGTGCCATTGGCATTGATGGCGGTAATGGTCGTTCCGGGGGCGATGCCAACGCCGGAAACCAAGGTTCCCACCGTCAGGCCCGCAGTGGAGGCAACGGTCACGTTTTTCGTGGAAATGGTGGTCGAGGCGACTTGGGAGGTGGAGTAAGCGGCAAAGCCACCGCTGGTGATCCATGTCAGCTGCCCTGCACCGTAGCCGATGAAGCGGGTGAAGTCGCCGCCACCGTAGCCGAGGCCGAGGACGCCGCCTTCCAGATGGACGTTGGAGTTCGGTGACAGAGCCAGTGCGGAGTCGATACGCAGGGTGCCGCCCTGGATGTAAGTGACGCCCGAGTAGGTGTTTGCGCCTGTGAGCTCAGTGGTGCCATTGCCCGTCTGGATCAGGTTGACGATCCTGCCGCTGGAGGAGTTATTGGCGATGACCGAGCCGATGGTGAGCGAGCGCGAAGGATTCCAGTTGTGGATGATGAGATCCGCCGAAGTGCCGTCGGTGTTGTTCAGGGCGCTGGTCAGAGTGCCACCAGTGATGGAGTTCACATGGTTGCCGGCATGCGTGGTCTGCAGGATGGCTCCTGAGAGGATGGTCAGGGTGTCCGCAATGGTGACGGTGCTGAAGTTCGTGGCATCGACGTAGAGGCTGTCCGTGGACGAGGAGAGCTGGGCATTGGCGCTCAGGGTGATGCTGTTGTTCGCAGCGTTGATGGCAGTGATGGTGTAAGTGGTGCCGAAGGGCAAAATGCCCGGGATGCTGCGCACGACCTGACCCACCGCAAGACCCGTGGTGACAATATTGGTCACCTGATTGCTGCCGCTGGTGAAGGTGGCCTGACGTGCAATGCTGCTGTTGAAGAAGCGGATCGTGTTTACGGAGGCAGCCGAGGCGGTCGTGCCGCTGAAGGCGTCAAAGCTCAGGGCGCCGTCCATCACATTCTGGAAGGACTGCCAGTTGGCGGGGTTGCCAACAATGGTATGGGCCGTGGCACCACCGATGGCGATGTTGTCCGAAGCCACAACACTGTAACCGTTCGAATCCACAAAGGCGAAGTAGTTCACGCCAGGATTCCTGATGTCGATGTCAGTCTTGTAGGTGATGCGTGGCAGCACGACCTGGACGTCAATGCCGAACTGGCCGGCGAGAGTGATGTTGGCGTCTCCGGTACCATTGTGGTTCTCCACAAAGAGGGCGGAACTGCCGGCGCCAAAGCTCACCTTGGACGGGTTGGCGGAGTCCTGCAGGTTGAGCGTGGTGTCCACATTGGCTCCAGTCACATTGCCAACGGTGACCACGGAGGCGCCCTCAGTAAGGCTGAAGGTGCCGATGACGTTCTGGATCGTGCTGCGATCTGGAGCGCCAAGGAGCTCAAGAGCACCGCCACCCATGGTGATGGAACCAACGTCGTTGCGGATGAACTGGTCGTTGTAGGTGGCATTGAGGCGCAGCGTGCCGTCATTGACGAGAAGTGTGCTGATGCCGTAGCTGCCGGCATTGGGGGTAAGAGTGCCGCGCAGTTCCAGGAGGCCCGCTCCGAGCTTGATGATGCGGTAGTTTTCCTCGGCAGCCGGGGTCGTGATGTTGCCGGCCAGCACCAGGCGGGTGTTGGCATTGCCCACATCAAAGATGCCGTCGGCATTGATGGTGAATCCGCGGTCGGAGACAGCGCTCAGGCCATTGTACTGGAAGGTACCATTGTTGAGGATGAGGTTTGCAGCAGCATTGCTCGAGGCTCCCAGCGTGCTGGCAGGGCCCGCGAAGGCGAGCGTGTTGGCCGCAGAGGTGAACATGACCGGATTGGACAGGGTGATCTGCGTGCCGCTGATGATCGAGGCGATCGTGGTGCCCACAGGGATGCCAGGGCCGGTGACGACCTGACCGACTGTAAGTCCGGTCACGGAGGAGGCGAACGTGACCGTGGTGCTGCCGCTGGTGGTGGTGGCGGCCAAGGTCGCGCCCAGGACGGTCGGAGCGCTGAAGGTCAGGTTGTTCGTGCCGGTGCTGGTGACAGGAACACTGATGTCAACATTGTGAGAGTCCAGGATGCGGATGATGACTGCGCCGGCAGGAATGCCGGTGCCGCTGACGGTCTGGCCCAGGGTGAGACCGACGGTGCTTGGCAGCACAAGGCGGGCGGAGCTGGTGGTGATGGAGGCCAGGGAAACACCGCTCTGCAGCGTCGGTGCCGCATAGGTCAGGGCATTGGTGCCAGACCCGGTGGCCGTGAGAGACATGGTGAAACGAGTACCGTCGATGATGGTGGCGATCACCGCACCCACCGGAATGTTCGTGCCCGAGATCGCCTGACCTGGTGTGAGTCCCGCCGTGCTGGCCACGGTGACGGTGGCGCTGTTGTTTGTGGTGGTGGAATTGACGGCCCCGCTCTGTCCCGTGATCGTGCCATAGGCCAGGTTTTGGGTGGCCGAGATGGTCGCACCATTGGAGAGGGTGATCTGAGTGTCACTGTTGATGGCGGTGATGGTGGCGCCGCCGTAGTTGATGGAAGCCCCCGATGCCGTCGCCGTGGCATTCACACTGATGGTCACGTTGTTGCCGGTGATGGCGGAAATGATGGCGCCGGCAGGGATGCCAGGTCCCACCACAGGCAAGCCGGTCGTCAGTCCTGTGGTGCTGGACACCACGACCACATTGGAACCGCTGGTCGTGTTGGTGCTGACGTTAAGCACAGCAGGCAAGCCGTTGCCCGTGACGGTCTGGCCAAAGGTAAGGCCGTTGGTGGTGGTGCCAGAGAGGGTGACCAGCCTGGTCGTGGTGGAGTTCACCGTGGAAAGCACGGCCCCGGTGGGGAAGCCTTCCACCGACATGCTGCGCAGGGTGAGCACGCCACCATTGAGCGAGTTGACGCCGGTGTAGGTGTTAAGGCCGGACAGGATGAGGCTTCCCTGACCGATCTTGTTCAGGCCATTGGCCACCGGAGTGAAGGACAGCGTGGGCGTGCCGCTCGCGGTGGTGTTGGCGCTCAGGGTGATCGTGCCGTTCACTGCATCGATGCTGCTGATGGTGGAACCAGCCGCAATGCCAGTGCCTGTGACAGCAAGGCCAGGAGCAAGGCCGGCCACATTGATGCCCGTAATCTGGTTGGAACCGGAATTCGCGGTGCCGGAGCGGCTGGACGGAGCCAGATTGGCGATCACGGCAGAGATTTCCAGCGGGGCCTGCGTGTTGTTCTGGTAGATGCGGAGATCGGTATTGACGCCCGCGCCCCCGGTGAGGGAGCCGGTGCCATTGATCACCACCACATCAGTACCCACGCCTGAGGTGACGAGGATGCCGCTGCCCTGCAGGGTGTTGGTGCCAGACAGGGTGACGGTCATGTTCGTGGCGCTGGCGTTTCCAGTGTTGAAGCGCAGGGTGTTCGGCGTGGTGTTCGTCTGCGTGCTGGGACCGACGATGTCCATGTTGGCACCAAAGTTGGCCGTCGTGGGCAGCACCCAGTCGTTGTTGGAGCTGCTGGAGAGGTAGTTGGTGTAGGCACGGATGAGAAGGTCAGCGCCTGTGGTGGAGCCGGTGTTCACCAGCGACTCATTGAAGCTGCTCTTCGTGGCCCAGTCGGATCCTCCCACCGTGGCCCAGCCGCCGAGGATGCCATTGATGTTGTTGGTGTCGGTGCTGGCAATGTCATTGGCACTCAGATTCAGCGTGCTGCCGGTCTGAACGCTCAGGCCGTTCAGGCGAAGGATGGAGCTGCCGCTCTGACGGCTGATGGAGTTGTTGCCAATGGCGATGGTGGTGCCGGACACGATTTCCGTGTGAGATCCACCCACGAGGATGACGGAACCGCCGAGACGACCACCACCCAGGGTGAGCGTGGCAGTGTCCGCCAGCTTCGAGGTGTTGTTGACAGTATAATCAAGCTTCAGCGTTCCAGCCTGAAGGGTGAAGCTGGGCACCACGGAGGTGCTTGCGGTGTTGCGCGTGATCGTTTCGGCCGTGCCGGACAGGACGAGAGTACCAGCGCCCAGCTGCGTGATGGCGCCCGCACCTGCGATGGAGCCGCTCAACGTCAGAGTCGCGCCCGCATTGACGAGGATGTTGGAGTTTGCCGAAACAGTGACCGTGCCAGCCCAGGAGCTGTTTCCGGTGGTGGTGGCCAGCGTGCCGCCAGAGAGGAACATCTGCTCGATGGTATTGTAGGTCACGTTGCGCAGATCCAAGGTGGCATTCTGGTTGCCCAGAACGGTGCTGCCATTGGTGCCACCGCCGATGACCACCCCTGCCCCGCCCTGCGCACCGAAGGCGCCATCGACAGTCGCGGCCAGGATGCCCGCCAGCACCACGGTTTCACCGCCGTAGCTGTTGCCCATCACGGACACGGAGATGTCTCCGCTTGCCGTGGCATTGGCGCTGATGGTGATTCTCTGGTTGGCATCAATGCTGACCACCTTGCTGCCGACCGGGATGCCAGTGCCGCTGACCTGCTGGCCTACGGCAATACGGGAGGTGTCGGTCATGGCGATCTGATTGCTGCCTGTGACCGTGATGCCCTCACGGGCGACGGTGGATTCGATAACCCAGGTGCCGTTGCCAATTTTGGTCAGCGAGGTGAGGCCGCCCGTGCCGTCTCCCAGGACGACATCAAAGACGTTGTCCCCGCGGTTCGAGCCGCCCAGGGTCAAGGTGCGATCCCCGGAACCGGTGAATGCCACCGCCGGCGAGAAGTCAATTCCCCAGTTCACCGTGGCGCTGAGACGGGTGCCGTCTGCAATGAGCGCACCGGCATTCACTCCAGTGCCAAGGGTGAAGGCACGGTCGGTGAAGGTGCTGAAGGCATTGAAGTAACGCAGGGCGCCGCCATCGAGCACCAGGTTGGCGGCGTCGCTGGAGGAGTTGCCGATGCCGCTGTTGAAGCCGCCGAAGCTGAGGTTGTCCACCGTGACGGTGCCGCCTTGGATGACCGTGGGGCCACTGTAGCCATTGGTGCCGCTCAGGCCAAACACTCCCGAACCCGACTTGACCACGGATACGCTGCCGGTTCCGGAGAAGCCATCACGAATGGTGCCCGCGAAGTTGAAGCTGGCGTCCGAATTGATGGTGATGACGGAAACGCCCGTGCCTTCATTGGTGACAGCACCAGTGCCAGTGAGGCTGGAGACAGTGGTGTCATAGCCATTGAGATCCATGACGCCACCGAGAACCTTGAGCGTGTAGCCGCCGCCGGTGGACGTCTGAAGCGCGGTGTCGCTGTTAAGGATCACCGTGCCGGAATTGAGTGTGAGGACTCCATTGAAGATGTTGGTGCCGCCGCCCTGATAGCCCAGTCTGAGGGTGCCGTTGTTCACCGAAATGTCGCTCTCAAGAGTGTTGTTGCCACGCAGTTCAATGGCGGATCCCAGCACGCGGATGAAGCCGATGTCATTGTCTCCGGTAAGGCGCATCACATTAAAGCCGCCGAAATTGACAGCAATGTTCGAACCGTCCGCAGTGACGGGTTGGGAGATGGTGATGGTGTCCGTGTTCTTGTCGATGGCGGTGATGACTGTGCCGGCGGGGATGCCATAGCTCGTCGTCGTGGTGCTGCCATCCGGAAGCGTGACCGTCTGGCCCGTCACCGTGGCGCCAATCTCAAGAGCATCCACCAGACCAGCGCCCACTTTGAGAGTGGTGCTGCCGTTCACGTAGCTGGTGGTAAGCGTGGTGGTTCCCGTCGTGGTGGAGCCGTTGGTTTCGAGGCCGCCGGTGAGGATGTTGTTGCCGGCGATCTGCAGCACCCCTTCGTGAGTGGAGTCCGTGACGAAGATGAGGCGGCCCAGCCTGCCGTCGATGGCATTGGTGGCGCCCATGGTCACCCTGCGGCTGTCGGAGACGGAGATGAGGCCGTCCGTGGCGCCAATGGTGATGCCACGATTGGTGTCGTCAAAGCTCATGGAGTCGTTCACCAGAAGACGGCCGCCGTTGAGGAAGAGCTGGTCGGCCACATACAGCTGCGGGTTGGCACCCAGATCCGATTCGCGGGTGATCTGGACGATGCCTTCGTTGATGATGGTTTTGCCGGTGTAGGTGTTCACCACGCCATAGGTCAGGTTGGCATTCGTGCCATTGGCGGTGGCCGCCGCGGAAAGGGTGACGACGTTGCCGTTGATGGCGTTGATGGTGGTGCCAGCCGGGATGCCCGTGCCAGTCACCGTGGCTCCCACGCGGAGATCCGTGGTGCCGCCTGCTGTGACGGTCACGGTGTTGCTTCCCACCACATAGGTGGAAGTTTTGGCCGTGATCGGCGTGAGCAGCAGGGTGCCCGCACCAGATTTTACCAGCGAAACCGGATTGACGCTGTAGTCAGCCACGACCGCATTGATGGTCAGCTGGTTCGGATTGTAGACGATGAGTTCCGAGGTGCCCGAACCCGCGCCGGCTCCGGCTGTGAGAATGCCAGGACCCGCGATGACGTGGCTGGCACGGGAGGAAAGGATGCCGCCGCTTTCGATCTTGAGGGTGCTGCCGCTGGCGATGGTAAGCGTCCGCCCGGCAGTGTCCTGAATATTCAGGGTGTTGATCGTGTAGTTGGTGTTGGTGGCGGAGGTCTGGTTGCCACCGCTCATCTTGATGTTAAGCGAGGCGTTCGTCCAGCCGCTGATGGCGGACGTGCTGTAGCCGGAGTAGGCCGAGACGGTGGAAGACGAGGAGGCAGCCCATTCATACAACTGGGTGTTGCTGACATTGGTGGAGACGACCGCCCAGCTGCCCACGATGCCGGTGGAAGTGTTGGTCAGGCCGGTGATCTTGATCGTACCCACGGGATTGCTGCCATTGAAGGTGTCAAACAAGGCGGTGGCTCCGATGGAACGTCCTGCAAAGCTCGAGAACGTGAGGGTGTTGCTGGTGGCATTGCTCATGAAGCTGCCGATGTAGTTGGAGCCTCCAAGGTACTTGAGAGCGCCGAGGGTTTCGGCGAAGACGGAGGAGGTGTTGGAACTGTCGCCCTGGCCGATGAGCAGCAGGCGTCCTGCATTCATGTTGATGGCGACATTGTTCGGCAGGCGGTCGGCCACGTTGGCGCTGCTATCGAGCACGCTGTTCACCACCGTGGCACGGTTGAGGATGTTCAGGCCAGGCAGGTTGTTGTTATTGGCCGAGTTGCCGCTGCCAGAGAGGTTGATGGCGGTCACGCCGGTGATCGCGCCATTGACGCCATTGATGCGGATATCTCCGCCGGCAAGGTCGATCACCCCGGAGACATTGCTGAAAGACTGCACGTTGAGCACTGCGCCGTTGATGGTGTTGTCTCCGGTGCCCTTGATGTGCAGACCGCCTGCCGTGACGTTCACTGGCTGCTGCCAGTTCACCGTGACAAGGCTTTCAAGGCCTTCAATCTTGAACCCTGCGCCACCAACGGTGAGGGGTGTGCTGATGGTGGTGACGCTGCTGGCATTGACAGTGCCATCATAGACGGAGAAGCCGCCGCCGAAGTTGACCATGCTGCCAAAGGAGAAGAACTGGCCGTTGTTGTTGGCAGTGGCAGCCGTGGAAATCGTGATCTGATTGCCGCTGATGCTGCGGATCACGCTGCCATTCGGAATGCCGGCGCCTGACACCGCCATCCCGACCGAAAGACCGGTGGTGTTGGCCAGAGTCACCGTGGTGCTGCCGAGAACCGTGGAGTTGGTGGTGGCGCCGCTCTTCAGCGCCGTGCCGGTGTAGTTAAGGTTGGTGAGCGTGGCGCCTGCGGTCGGAGCCACACTAAGCGTATACTGGCTGCCGTTGACGATGCTGGCGATGGTGGTGCCGGGCTGTATGCCAGTTCCGGAGACGCCCATTCCGACGCTGAGTCCCGTCGTGGAACCCACCGTCACCGTGGTGCTGCCACTGGTCCAGGTGGCCTGCTGGTTGGGTGCGGTGATGTTCACCGTGCCGCCGCCGCCGTCGCGGAAGGCAGTGCCGGCACCCACCACAATTTCAGCAAAGTTCCACGATGTGCCGGTGCTGCGGATGCCGAGGGTGCCGTTGTTGTTGAGAATGCTGTTGAAGTTGCTGGTGGTGTCCAGCACCAGGGTGGCTCCCGCATTGATGGTGGTGAAGCCGGTATAGTTGATGTTGCCCAGCCCGAGCACCTGCGTGCCGGTGCCGCCGACGATCAGGTTGAGGATGCCGGTGCCGTTGTTGTTGGCGCGGTTGCGCAGGAAGCCATTGAAGCTCTGTGTATCGGTGGTCATGAGCGCCAGCGTGCTGTCAAATGGGTTGGCCTCACCTTCGGTGTTTTCGATGACACCGCTGGCGGTATAGTCGGAGAGTCCTCTCACCGTCTCGTCATTGCCCATGAGCTTGAAGTAGGAGTTGTTGCCGCCGTTGCCCGTGGCTGCGGATCCGTTGCCAGAGTCAAAGCGAATGAGCGCGGTGTCGGCGATCTGCTCACGGCCAGCGAGCGCGACGACTGCGCTGCCCAGGCCGCCCAGGCTCATGTTGCCGATGATGAGATTGCCGGCGATGGCGCCATTGGTCACGTTCGTGCCAAAGACGGTGGTCACCGCCGTGCCGCTGGCAGATGCGGAAGTGGACATGACAAACTGCGTGGCATTGGTCACGGAGACGACGGTGGCTCCCGCTGGGATGTTAGGATTGCCGGTGATTGGCATGCCAGGGTAGAAGCCGGCGGTGGAGCCCACGGTCACCGTGGTGCTGCCGCTGGTGGTGGTGGCAAAGCTGCCATAGGTCGTGGCCACTCCCGTAGCGGTGGTGAGGGCGCCCACACCAGAGCCGGTGATGTTTGAGAACATGGTGACCGAGGTCGTGTTGGTGGCGGCATTGTAGCTGACCGCACCCACCAGAGCACCCGCGGGAAGGTTGGGGTTGCCACCCAACGGCATGCCGGTGACGAGGCGGTTGACGAAATTACCTGTGATCGTCAGCGTGCCGCTGCCGGCGGTGCTGTTGAACGCCAGAGATCCAAACGCTCCATAGGCAGCCGAGGTCGTGGCGGCTCCCGTGGCATTGGCTGAAAGGGTGATCTCCGTCCGATTCAGAGCGGAGTTGTACACCACATTGCTGACGACGGCCGAGGCCGGAATGGAGGAAACGCCAGAGATCGTCATGCCCGGATAGATCTGCGTGGTGATGTTGCCGGAGGTGGTGACCAGGTTGCTGCCGCTGGCGGTGGTGAAGGTGGCCGTGCCGCCGTTGGTGGACTGCGCCTTGCCCAGGACGAGCTGCGCATTGGTGGCATCGCCAAAGCCGCGGTTGAAGACGCGGGTGTCTCCCGTGTAGGTGTTTGCGGTGATGCCGCTGTAGGTCACACGACCGGCTCCCATGATGGTCACGCCCATCGCAGGTGTGAACTGCGAGATCGCACCACTGATGTCCAGACGGCCGGCAGCGCCGCCGGAGTTGACGTTGATGTTCAAGGAGGACTTCAGCTGCACCGGAGCAGCGACCACATCCACGCCCACCGTGCCGCTGTTGGTCAGCACTTTGCTCAGCAAGGCCCGGCCATAGGCGCCATTGTCAAAGACCAGGCTGCCGCCAGAGCCCTGTGCCAGGGTGAAGAAGTTGGTGTTGTTCTGGTCACCGATGATGACCTTGCCCACCGTCTTGGTGCCATCAAGGGTAACGATGGCGTTGGAGGAAATGTTGGAGGTGAACACCGCGATGTAGGCGCTGCCATCCGGCGCGGTGGCGGGCTTCCAGTTGGTGGCGAGATTCCACGATCCGTTGCCGGTCAGGTTGTAATAGCTCTGCTTGACCGGAATCACCGGAGGAGTGGTGATGATGACAATGATGCCGTCGGTGAGGAACTTGCTGATGTCATAGACCAGACCACCGTTGAGGGTCGGCAGGTTGAGGTTGCCCCCGCCGGTGCCGCCGCTGCGGTAGTTGGTGCCGGCATCGAAGGAGGAGGAACCGTCAACCGCGAGCCAGTTGCCCAGGTTGAGCACGTCTCCCAGCTTCGCATTCGCCACGAAGCCGTTGTCGATGACATTGAAGGTCGCCTGCCCGAGCAGGAGTGTGCCATTGAGGCTGATGAAGTCACTCTGGCCCGAGGTGGGCAGGTAGTTGTTCCAGAGAGTCAGCGTGCTGGCGCTGTCGCGGTAGCCACCCAGACTGTCGTAAGTGCCACCCAGGAGCTGGGCCAGGATGCTGCCATCGTTCCCTGTGGAGGAGGAGACCTGGAAGTTGGCGATGGAGCCGCTGGCGAGCTGCAGATTGCCGTTGATGGTCAGGGTGCCGTTGCTGGCGCCGCTCATGTCACCGGGAGCGATGGTGGCACCGCTGTTGATGATGTGGTTGGTGACGGAGGCCGTGCCATTAATGAGACCGGAGCCCGCCAGAGTCGCACCGGAATTAACGACCGTGGCTCCCGCGCCGGTCCGGCCGACGCCGCCCACGCCGACTTGCAGCAGGCCGCCATTGACGGTGGTGGTGCCGGTGTAGGTGTTCACGCCGCGGAGCACCCATGAACTTGTGTCAGCCGCCTTCACAAACGAAGTCGGATTGGCCGGGGCGTTGTCGCTGATGACACCATTGATGGTGTTTGGTGTGTCGGCATAAGTACCGCCCACGGTGAGCGTCTTGGCACCTGCTCCGGTGGAGGAGAAGGCTCCGTTGAAGGTCAGAGCGCCGCTGCCGTTGGACAGGATGGTGGCTCCGCCGGTGGTGCCCGCAAGATTGAAGACACGGTCGGTGGTCTCACCCGTGCCGGTATAGCTCAGGGTGGCGGAGTTTGCGTCACTGCCAATATTGACGGTGCCGTTGGCCACGGATTTCGGAGCGCCCATGCTGCTGCTGGCCGTGCCGCCGACGACGCTGTTGATGGAACTGACGGTCAGCGAACCGTTGAGAATGCTGAGGCTGCCGGAGAAGGTGTTTGCTCCGGAGAGAATCCAGCTGCCAGCACCGTCTTTGACCACCGAGGTGATGTTGAGGGCGCTGTTGTCCACAATGGCTCCCTGGAAGGCATTCGCACCCGTGTTGCTGCCGCTGAGGGTGAGCGTTTTGCTGCCTGCTCCGGAGGCGGTCAGATCGCTCTTGATGATCAACGCGCCGGAACCGGAGGCGAAAATGGTGCCGCCACCCGTGGTACCCGCCAGGTTAAACACACGGTCAGTCTGCTCTCCGACGCCCGTGTAGATCAGGCTGCCAGTGGTGCCGAGGCTGCCCAGGGCGATGGTGCCGCCCGCGACGGTGGTAGGTGCACCGAGGCTGCTGCTCGCCAGCGGCGGCGTGCCGCTGTTCACGCTGTTCAGGCTGCTGACAGTGAGCGAGCCATTCTGGATGCTGACAGCCCCTGTGAAGGTGTTGGCACCGCCGAGCACCCAGTTGCCAGCGCCGCTCTTGACGAGGCTGAGAGGGGCGCCTCCGTTTGAGTCGGAGAGCAGAATGTTGAACAGGTTGGCGTCTGGGTTGCTGCCCGTAAGGGTCAGTGTGCGGCTGACGCCCAGAGACAGCGATTCAGTGACCGTGGGAGGAACGCCGTCGTTGGGGTCTCCATTGTCATCATAATTGATGGGCAGGCTGATGGTGATGCTGTTGGCGCCTGAATTGATGGAGACGATCGTGGCTCCAGCGGGGATGCCTGGGCCTGCGAGGAACGCGCCCACGACGAGTCCCGCGGTATTCACATTGTTGATCGTGTAAGACGGGGTGGTGATGTTTCCTGAGGTGTCGATCGTCGAGTTCACCAGCGTGCCCTGGAAGGAACCCGTGTCCGTCTGCTCCATGCGGCCAAAGCTGCTAAGGGTCAGCGTGCCGGTGCCGGACGAGTCGATGGTGCCGCCCGCGGTCAGGAGGGTGAAGAGGCGGTCGGTGGAGGCAGCCGTGCTGCCCGTGTATTGCAAGGTGCCGCCCGAGAGCACGAGGTTGGAAGCGCTGGCGGAGGAGGCGCCAATGCTGCTGGCCAGTCCGCCATCGAGGAGGGTGCCCGCGTTCAGAATGCCGCCAGTGATGGTCGTAGCTCCCGTGTAAGTGTTGGCCGGGTTGGTCAGCGCCAGAGTTCCAACGTCAGCCTTGGTCAGGCCGAAGTTGTTGCCGTTGTCACTGATCACTCCGCTCGCGGTAAATGCGTTGGCGGCGCTGTTGCTGATGGTCCAGGTCTGGCTGGCACCCAGGATGACCGGTGCGCTGATGCTATGGGCCGCGGAACCGGCTGCAACGTTGAGCGAGCCATAAATGGTCAGATTGAAGGTGCCATCGATGGACACACTGCTGGAGGACGCCGTGCCCGAACCAAAATTGACCGTGCCGACAAAGATGTTCTGTCCCAGCGTGGTGGCCAGATTGGAGGCGCTGCTGGTTGTGAAGTTGATCGTGTCCACATTGTCAGGCACAGATCCCGCAGTCGAACCCGCGAGGTCGCCCTTCCAGTTGGCTGCGTTGTTCCAGAGATTGCTGGCGCCGCCTGCCCAGTAGAGAGTGTTCACCGTCTGGGTTGCGACGAGGAGGGATACCTTGCCAGCGACGTCTGTCTTGAGCGTCAGGCTGTAAGCCGTGGTGGGATTCAGCAGCAGGAACGGTGTGGCGAGGGTCAGATTGCCCGCCCCCGTAAGCGTGTTTGCGGAGGAGGTGATCAGGTCATAGCCATTCGTGGTGTTGGTGGTGAGGCTCGAGGTGCCGGTCAGCGCATTGATGGTGATGCGGGTCAGATTGCCATTGTTGGCGGAAAAGCTGATGGGGCGGGTTACCACAATCTTGTCCGTGTTGGTCGTGGTGCCTCCGATGTCAAAGCTGAGGGAGGAATTGCGTCCGCCCGAGGAATCCACGGTGAAACTGGTGCCGACCGAAGCTCCCTGCTGCAGCGTGAAGACGTTGATGGCGTTGTCACCGCTCATCGTGAAGTTGGAGCCGGCGCTCATGTTGAGCGAGGAGCCAGCGTTCGAGGCGCTCGTGAGACCGGCGGTGTAGGTTCCATCCACCCGCAAGGTGGCGCCGGCTGCCACGGTGATGGAGGTGTTGTTCAGGGTGCCCGCCGTGCCTTTGCGCAGGATGAGGGTGCCTTGGTTCACGCTAGTGCTGCCCGTGTAGGTGTTTCCACCACTGAGCACCCAGGTGCCGGAGCCAGTTTTCACCACCGAGGTGAGGTTGGTGGTGCTGTTGTTGATGATGTTGGCCGCAATGGTGTTGTCTCCGGTGTTGGTGCCCTGGAGTGTGAGGGTTTTGGAACCCGCGCCCGTGGCGGTGAAGGCGGAGGCACTGAAAACGATGGCGCCGGTGCCGGAGGATTCCAGATAGGCGCCCCCCGCGGCACCTGAGAGGTTGATGACACGGTTGGTCGTGTCCCCCGAGCCGGTGTAGATCAGGCCACCCATCGTGCCCGCGTCACCCAGATCGATCGTACCGGTGGCCGTGGCGGTAGGACTGCCCAGAGCGCTGGCACCACTGTTGACACTCTTGAGCGAATTCACGCTGATGGCGCCGTTTTTGATGATAGTCTTGCCCTGATAGCTGCTCAGGCCGGTGAAGGTCTGTATGCCCGCCCCTATTTTGGTCAACGCCACGGCAGCAGAACCGCTATTGGTAATGGAGCCACCAAAGGTGGAGTTGGTACCGTCGAAGCCGATGGTCAGAACAGACGCAACAGACGTGCTCGAGTTGGTGATCAAGCCGTTGCCGGCAAGAGAACCCACGGTTTCGCTGACGCCGTTGAGGTCCACCACGCCGGCGGCACCCACCAACAGACTGGAGGAATCAGGGATGGCCCCCCCAGACACTGCGATCTTGAGCAGGCCGCCCGACACCGTGGTGGTACCAGCATAATTATTGCCTGCATTGGAGAGCACCAGGGTACCGGCTCCAGCGAGGGTCAGTCCGCTGCCGCCCGAGATCTTGCCGCTGATCGTGTCAGTCACCAGCGGGCTGGTCACAGTGATGGTGTGAGAGCCTGTGGAAAGGGTGACCGCACCGCTCAGCGTCAGATTGTTGGTTGTCGGCGCAGCGCCACTTGGGCTTCCCCCGAAGGTGAAATCACCATTGACGACGATGGGGTTGGAAATAGTGCGTGCCGCCGTACCGGCCTGGATGGTGACCTTGTCATCGAGCACAATGTTGCCGGTGCCATAGGCGTTGGCTGCCGTGTTGTCGAACACGACCGTGCCGCCGCTGATGCGAAGGCCATTGGTCAGAGGATTGACTGTGCCTCCGCTGAAGATGAGCGTCCCATTGCCCATCTTCTGGATGGTGCCGCCACCCGTGCTGTCGAGCGCCACGCCGTTGATGATCAATCCCATGGGGGAGAGACCGCTGACGTTAATGACCGGGCTGGCATCGCTCAGAGCCAGCACCGCCTGGGTCGCCGCACCCGAACTGATGGTCGGGGTGAAGGCAAGGTTGTCATTGACCACGGTGATCGCATTGGGAGCCGTGAGGGTGACGGTGGTGGTGGCAGTCGGAGAACCAAAGGAGAACAGCGGTGCGGAGCCGCCGCCCGTGCCGTTCAGCTTCAGGCTGGCGTAGGTAATGGGGGTGGCGGAGGAATAGTTCGGCAGGGTGAAGGTGCCGGAGCCGCTGATGGTGATGTTGCTGGTGGAGGCGATCTGGCCCACGTTCGTGTTTGCGAAGGACACCACTCCGCCGTTGATCGTAAGATCTCCGGGGACGAGGATCGTGCCCGACACACTGGAGGAGAGGCTCAGAGTACCTTGGTTGACGATGGTTGTGCCAGTGTAGTCGTTGCGCAGCTGAATCGGGGCCGTGGTGTAAGTGGCGGTGGTGCCATCCGCGGTTGCGACCTTCGAAAGCGTCACCGTGTTGTTTGCCTTGTCGATCGCCAGAATGACGGTGCCATCCGGGATGCCTGCGCCCGTCACCGGCTGCCCGACGACGAGGCCGGTGGTGCTGGTCACAGTGACCGAGTTGCTGCCGTTCGTAATCACGCTGGCGAGCGTGACAGTTTGTCCAGGCGTGTAGTTCACGTAAACGCCGGTGCCGGAGGAGGTGACAGGCTGGGAGATGGTCACCTGCGTCGGACTGTCCACGGAAACGATCGTGCTGCCGCTCGGAATTCCCACGCCTGTCACGGGAGCTCCGACCACGAGGCCGGCCGTGCTGGCAAGAGTGATCTGGGTGCCCGTGACGGTGGTGGTGGACGCAACAGATCCGTTCAAGGGAGTGTAGGTGCCGTAGGTCAGAGCCCCTGTGGCGGCTGCGGTGGCAGGCGCAGAGATCTGCACCTGCGTGCCGCTGAGAATGGCGGTGATGGTGGCCCCCGCGGGGATGTTGGCCCCCGTCACCGTCTGCCCAACACTCAAGCCTTGAGTGTTTGCCACGCTGATCGTTGTGGAATTGGCGGCGGTGGTGCTGTTGATGGAGCCCGACTGCGCTGCCACGGAGGAGTAGGTCAGACTCGCCGTGCCAGTGGCCGTGGCATTGCTGGAGATCACCACCTGGGTGCCATTGAGAATGGACTGGATGGTGGCAGTGCCGCTGATGCCCGTGCCGGAGACTGTCTGGCCCACGGTCAGACCGGCCGTAGTAGCCAGGGTGAGGGTGTTGCGGGCCACCACCGTGCTGGCAGCAAGGCTGGCGGCGTTGTTGCCCAGGCCGTAGGTCACGCCTGTGGAGGCTGTGGCGGTGGCAGCCGATGACAGAGTGATCTGCGTGGGGCTGTCCACCGAGAGGATGGTGGTGCCCGCAGGAATTCCGGCGCCGGAAACCGGCAGCCCAACAGAAAGGCCGTTGGTGCTGGCCATCGTCACCACAGCGCTGGCGTTGGTGGTGGTGCCGGTAATGGTGGCGGCGGCGTTCAGGACGAGAGTGCCAGGCCCAGATTTCACCAGTCCGATGTTGCCGGTGATCTTGCTGTTGATCGAGGTGGTGTTCTGATTCACCCAGACAAACAGATCGGTGGAGCCGGAGGTGAGAGTGGAGCCCACGGCGCCAGCGTTGAAATTCACCGCGCCGCCCACGTTGGTAAGCAAGCCGCCGCTGCCCAAGGTCAGCTGGACCGCATTGCCGGATGAACCCAGGGTGTTGGTGATGGCTCCGGTCGTGCGGTAGGAGTTGGCGGTGATGTTGGTGGTCAGCGTGCGCGCGGTGGCGTCATTGACGTTCTGGGCCGCGGTGGCGGTGGCCAGATTGGTGCTGGCATAGCCCGGATAACCCGCCCCGGTATTGCCCAGGGTGCTAATGCCATAGGCATTCGAGTAGCTGGCAAACTCAGTGCCGTTCAGGACGGCCCAGCCACCGATGATACCGTTGACCATGGCGGCCTGATTGAACGTGACGCCGTTGATCTGGTTGAAGAAGACCTGCGGCTGCGCGGGATCTCCCGTGGTCACCGCATTGGAGGTGGCGCCAAAGGTCTGGCTGGAACCCGGGACGAAATTGATCACACCACCGTTGGCGGCAGTGCGGGTGAGGTTGGAAACGACCAAGGCATAGGCACCGGAGGAGACCGTGCCAAACTGGTTCATCGTCAGGGAGGACGAGCCTTCGGCCAGATTCACCGTGCCGACGGTCTGCACGTCATTGGCCTGACGCGCATTGATGACGATGGCGCCGCCGCTGAGGTTGATCGCCGCAGAAACTGGCACGCGCGAGGCGTTGTCCGCCATCCCCTGGTTGTCCAAAGTCAGTGTGGCATACTTGATGTTGATGGCGCTGGTCTGGGTCAGGGCACCGTTGTCACGCAGGGTGAGGCCGCCACCGAGGACGTTGGTGGTGCCGGTGTAGGTCTGGGCGCTGGTCAGCGTAAGGACGCCCGTGCCGGATTTGTACACGGACAGCGCGCCGCCGGTATTGGAGATGATACCGCCAAAGGAGGAACTGGTGGCCGTGCTGGTGTAGAAATTCACCGCATTGGCTCCAGAGTTGGTGATGTTGCCGCCCGAGTTGGCCACCGCCGTCGTGGAGCCGCCGACATTTGAGGTGGCGTTGCTGCTGAGCGCACCCACCATCTGGCTGCTGCCGCTCAAATCCACCGCTCCGCCATTGACGCGCAGATCAAAAACCGTGGCCACGGTGGCGGTCGGGACCACCAGCAGCGTATTGTTGGAGCCGGAATTAAGCACCAGCGTGCCAGCGTTCACGGTGGTGGTGCCACCGCTGAGGCTGCTGCGGCCCAGAATAAGCTTGCCCGCGCCGGATTTGGTCACTCCCAGAGCGCCGGTGGCACTGATGTAGGAATTCAGGGCAAGATCACCAATGGTATGGAAGATCAGCTGGTTGGTGGTTCCCGTGGTGATCACCCCGCCGGTGATCCCCGTGTTGCCAGTCATGGCAAGAATGCCGCCGCTGGCGACGGTGAACGTATGCAGAGTACCCGAGGCATTGTAGAGGGTGCCGGCAGGATTGGCCAGGGCGGGAAGCGCGCCTCCAGAGAAGAACACGCCGCCGTTGTTTTGCAGGACGAGGCTGTTGATCTGGGTGTTGACGGTCATCGCCACGTTCGAGGAGAGCGCCACGTTGGTGTTGGAGGCGGTGATCGCGGTGAAGGCGGGAATCACAGGCTGGGTGCCGAGGTTGGCGGTCAGTTCATTGCCCACCAGCAGACGGAAGCCCGTACCAGTGATGTAGGTCACGAAACCCGTGCCGGAGCCGGTGAGACTGGTGTCTCCGATGATGTCTGGACGGATGCTCATGGTCGCGGTGCCGGCACCCGTGTTGCCGCCGATGAGACCCGGAGCGCTGACGCCCACGAAATTGGTCGTGGTGGTCCCGGCAGTTCCGCCCAGTCCGGTGCCACGCAGGAGCAGCGTGCCGCCCAGTGCACCGTTGTTGGCGATGGCGTTGAGGGTCCGGAAGTTGAGGATGTTCGTACCGCCGCTGCCGGGGGTGATGGTCAGCGTGCTGGCTCCGTTCGAAATCGTGAGCGCACCCAGGTTTTCCGCCAGCGCACCGGAGCTCGAGCCGATCACGTTGACCACGCCACCCTGCAGATTCATGGCGCGGTTCGTGGCCGCGGCCGTGCTAAAGTCGTTGTAGGTGCCAGGCGTATTCGAACCGTCCGAAGAACTGCCGAGGCGGTTGGCCAGATTGTTTGTGGAGTTGTCGATGGTCAGCACACCGCCGGAGGTGATCGTGGTGGTGCGGAAGTTCACCCGGCCGGCAGAACCGGTGAGGATGGTGGTGCCCTGGTTGAGGGTCAGGACGTTGGAGGTGGTGGCGGAAGCACCTGCCGTGCTGTCTCCTGTCAGCGTCCAGGTGCCTGTTCCGACCTTGGTGACATTCAGCAGACCGCTGCTAAACGGGCTGGTGAAGGTGCCGGAGAAGGTGCCGCTGGAGTTGTCATAGCCCGTCACCAGCACACCGCCCGTCGAGTTCAGATTGTAGCTGGTGATGGTGCCGGAACCGACCACCAGGCCGGTGATGCCCGCAAGGCCACGCACATCCAGCGTCGTGCCGCTGCCGAGGATGACCTGGGAATTGCCGATGAACGCGCCGTTCTGGCCAAAGGCCAGCGTGCCGCCGACGATATTGGTGACACCGCTGTAGGAGCTCTGCCCGCCGATGCCGAGCACTCCGGCACCGGTTTTGATCACGAAGCCTGAGTTGATCGCCGCATTGAGGGCCAGACCGATCTGGCCGGGCACGTAGTTCACCGAGGCCACGTTGAAGTTGAGGCCGGCACTGCCGTTCAGGAAGCCATTAAGAACTGGAACGCTGTTCGCGTTGAGCAGGTTGGAGGAGGAGATGATGCCGCCCGCTGCAACCGTTGCAGAAGGATTCAGAGCCGGGACCGAAAGTGTGTAGGAGAGTCCCGAACCTCCAGCGATCGTCGTCCCAGGAGCAATATCGGGACCAGTAACAGGGGTTCCAACTGCCAATGTTCCTCCGCTCGGCATGATCTGGAATGTAAGCGTGCTAAGACCGGGCGTGACAGCGGCATTCATGTCCAGCGTACCAGACGCCACCCCTGTTCCCACCGTGGACATGGTGTATGTATTACCTGAACCCCCGGTGATCACTGCTCCTGGCGCAATGCCAGGACCACTAATATGGGTTCCCACAGGGATGGTGGCCCCTGGCAGATGGCCGACATCGAATACAATCTGATTGGTAGGTTGGTTGCTACCATCAAGGGGGATTGTATACGTTAGCGGCTGAGCACTACCGCCGAGCAAAACGGTGTCAGTCGTGGGAAGAGGGGAAATCGCTGCTTGAGAAAGCGTATAAACAGTCCCGGAGCCTCCTGTCACATAGGTGCCTGGCGCGATTCCTGCACCGCTGATGGGGGTGCCGAACGCCAGAGGCGTTGCAGGCGCTGTGTCAAACGTGAGTGTATTCGATCCCAACACTGTTTTACCCGGCTGAGGCACACCTGAGTTAACCGTGAGGGTGCCGAGGCCGGTGATCACCGCCGGTCCGTTGTTGCCATTCGAGCCGCCGTCATTGGTAAAGTTGAGGCTGGCGATGGTGTTGTCGAAGCCGTTCAGATTCAACTGGGAGCCACCATTGATCGTGACGGTGGAGGTGGTCGCGATCTGATTGTTCTGCTGCAGCGTGACGCTGGAGTTGCCAATGGGTGCCGAGTCCGTGCCGTTGTTGGTGCCGCCGGAGATGACCAGATTGCCAGCGATGGCGGGTCCGCCCGGAGAATTCAGGTTGAGGATGATGCCGTTGGCGTAGGTGGTGCCGGTGTAGGTGTTCGCGCCGGTCAGCGTGACCGTGGGGTTGTTGCCGGTCTGGCTCATGGCATCAAAGATCACATTGAGCGGATTGCCGTTGTCGGTGATCACGGAATTGATGGTCAGCACGTTGGCGCCTTCGTGGATGAAGAGCTCGCTCACTCCGGTGCCTGCGGTGATCTGGCCGCGAACGGCCGCGGTGCCGATGCTCTTGGCATTGTTGTCCAGGCCGGTGAGAATGCCGCCGGCGGTGAGTTTCAGCACATCGGTGGACTCCGCGAAGGTGAGGGCCGCAACCGCGTTGTTGATCGTGAGGGTGTTCACCGTGATGCCACCGGCACCGAGGGTGACGTTGCCGGACTGGCGCACGTTGGTAAACTGCAGGGAGTTGCCGAACGAGCCGGCCACCAGAGCGGTGCTGTAAGTACCGGCCAGGCGGACACCCGAAGCCGGATCGTAGGTGGCGAATTCAGCCTGGTTGCCGCCGCCCGCGATGGGGTCAATGCCGAGAGCCGTGGCATACGCGCCGATGATGCCGTTCACCAAGGTTGGGGCGCTGTTGATGAAGACGCGTCCATTGTCACCCACGGCACCAACGCTGCTGAAGGTGATGCCGGCGCCGGAGTTGGCCACGCGGGAGATGGATCCCAGGGTCAGGGCTGCAGTGCCATTGTTGGGGTTGGCGAGGATCAGGGAGGCTCCCGAATTCAGGGTCACCGCGCCCACTTGGGCAACGCCGTCGGTGCCGGAGCGTCCGCGGAAGACGAAGGCGCCACCATCCATGGTCAGAGGCACATTGGCGGCCAGACGCGTGGTGAGAGCCTGGGTTCCCACATTGTCGTCCCAAATGAGGACGCCACGGCGCAGGGTGATGCCGGAGGTGCCCTGCAGCGTACCGGCATCTTGAAGCAGAGTGACGCCGCCCTGCAGAGTGGTCGTGCCGGAATAGGTGTTGGCGCTGGTCAGCGTGAGAGTGTTGCCGCTGTCACGCACAAAGTTGAGCGTGCCGGTGGAGGTGAGAGCCGAGTTGTCTGCGATCGTTCCGGAAAAGGTGCCGCTGGCAGACATTCCCACACGGAAGGTCGCCGCAGTGGCGGAGGAGTTCAAAACCATGCCGCCCATGCCCGCGAGGTTGCTGGCGCTGTTGAGGACGCCGACTCCCTGGTTGTTGCCATTGAGATCGAGCACACCGGAGCTCACTGCGCCGAAGCTGAGGGTGGTGCTGCCGCCGCCGGTGCTGGCCGTGGGCATGGAAATGAGAACCGAGTTGCCGTTGATGGCGGTGATGATGGCTCCGGCAGGAATGTTGCCGCCAGAGACAGACATGCCAACGCTGAGCGCCGTCGAGCTGCTCACGGTGATCACCTGGCTGTTGTTGCTGGTGGTGGAGGAGAGACCGAAGGCAATGCCCGTACCAGCGTTCAGCTGCAGCACCTGCCCGGTCGGACCCGAGTTGACGGCACCGGCCACTGGAATGGTGGTGAAGGGGGTAAAGAGGGTCTGCGTGGCGCCGAGCTTGAGAACACCACCGTTGACCGTCGTCTGGCCGAGGTAGGTCTGGGGAGAGGCCAGCAGCAGGGTTCCGGAGTCAGCCTTGGTGAGACCGCCGCCAATCATGTAGAGCGAGGGATTGATGGTCAGGGTGTTGCCGCCACCCACGACGTGGACGATCAGTTCGCGGTTGAAACTGTTGGTGGTCAGCAGCTGCCCGGTGCCGTTGATTGAACTGGTGGCCGTGGCCAGGATACCACCGCTGTCGATGGCAATGCGGCTGCCGGCATTGACAGCCAGAATGCTGCCAGCGCCAGTAAAGGTGAGCGAGTTCACCGTCAGCGGACCGCCGCTGGAAGTGGTGGTGCCAGAGGTCAGGTAAATGTTTGCGTTGGCTGCCAGGGTATTGACCGGAGCAGTGTCGCTGCCCACGGCGAGAGCCTGCAGGCCGTTGTTGGCAGCGGCGCTGGGAGCGGCAAAGCTGTAGGTGGCGCCACCATTGTTCGTGATGATCGCCCAAGGCAGAATGCCGCGGTTGGCGGTGGCGGCACCGCCCCCCTGCCCTGTGGCGCCAGGCGCGGTGGTGAAGATGATGTTGCTGACGTTGTTTCCTGCTGCGGCGGTCCCCAGGTTCGTTCCCTGGAACAGCGCCGTGCCGGCACCGCCACGGGCCAGCGAGCCAAAGGAGAGCACCGCGCCAGTGGAGGCGGTGGCTCCGGTCATGCTGATCAGGGATGCACCAGCATTGATCGTCAGTGCCTGGCCGGCGACGGTTTCATTGGAGGTGGTGGTGGTGTTGCCCGCGAAGTTGAGAAGGCCGCCGCTCAGTGTCACTGGACGTCCGCCCAGACGGCCAGGAGCATTGGTGGCGTAGTCCAGCGTGAGGGTCGCGCCCGTGTTGACGGTGGTGGTGCCGCCCGCGCCGAGGATGACGCCAGAACCGCTGACCACGACACTGCCTGCATTGACGGTGATGCCACCGGTTGTGGAGTTGATGCCGCTGATGTTCAGCGTGCCCGAACCCGTCTTGGTGAGGAGCGTGGAACCCGTGACAACGCCGGTGAGGTTGATGTTGCCATTGCCGCCAATGCTGCTGGCAGCGCCCAGTGTAAGCGTGCCCGAGTAAACGGCGGTGGTGGTGCTGCTGTTGACCAGGGCGCCCAGGGTGTTCGCGAAAGGGAGGCTCGTGGTACCAGCACCACTGATCGTGATAGGCTCAGCACCCACGTTCTGGCCGTTGAGGTCCACCGTTGCTCCGCTGGCCACGGTGGTGGCGCCAGCAGTGCTGCCCAGAGCTGTGGAACTGCCCAGTTTCAGCACGCTGTTGTTGACGGAAAGGGCGCCGGTGAAGGTGTTGTTTCCGCTGAGCGTCAAAACACCAGGGCCCACCTTGCTCCAGGCCACGCCGGCGGTGCCGCCATCCTGCACCACGCCGGAGATTTCGATGTCGCCATAGCCGCCGATGGCGGTGGCCAATGGCGCAACCGCAGAGCCGATGGAGACGTTCCCAGCAAAGCTGGCCGCAGTGCTGCTGCTGTTGAACAGGGCCACAGGTGTGATGGTGTTGCGGAAGATGGGGGAGACACCGTTGAGGGTGATGTCGCGCCCCACGCTGGAGGCGATACCGTTCAGGTCCAGGGCACCGTAGGTGTCTGTGTTGAAGGTGATGTTGACCGTGGAGGTGCCCACGTTCTGAGTCAGCTGGGAAAGGACAATCGTGGTGCTGTTCGTGATGGCGGAAATGTAGGTGCCGGGATTGATGATGCCGCCGGAGACAGCCATGCCGACGGAGAGACCCGCCGTGGAAGTTACCGTGAGAGTCTGTGAATTCTGCGAGGGGGTGCCCACGATGGTGAGCCTGGACGGATCATAGGCGAGGGAGACGGCTGAACCGGTGGCGGTGGCATTGGCGGAAAGCGTGTAAGTCGTACCACTGGTGATGGCACTGATGAAGGAGCCGGCGGCAATGCCGGTGCCACTGACCGCCATACCCACCTTCAGGACGGAGGTGTCTGCCACTGTGACCACGTTTGTACCGACGGTCGTGTTCGAATTGACGTTGCTGACAGGCTGCACGAAGCGGGTGATGAGGGTGCCGCCGGTGGAAAGCGCGTTAGCTCCGGCGAGCTGCACAAAGCCCTGGTTCACCGTCATGGCTCCGGTAAACGCAGAGCTGGAACCGAGGATCAGCGTGCCGTCTCCAGTTTTGGTCACACCATTACCGCCGTCGGAGATGCCACCGATGAGGTACAGTTTGCCCGTGTTGGGGGAGAGGGTCGTGCCGCTGCCGAGAGTCGTGGTGCCGAGCACTCCGATCCATCCGGTGCCGAGCTGGTTGTTGACGTTGACCTTGGAGCCGTTGCCCGCGTTGAGGCTGGCGATGGTGCTGTTGATGTCCGTGCCCTGGCCATCGAGTGTGACGGTGGCGGCGGCGGGAACGATGAAGGCGTTGTTGATCTGGGCGGCGCTGTTGTAGTCGTTGGCAGCGGATGCGGTGGCCGTGGTCCAATACAGGGCGGAGGAAGGAATGGCCTGGAGGTTGGCTTCCGGATTGGGAGCAGGGTTGCCGGTGTAGATACCGGTGGGCAGGTTGTTCGAAGCGGTGTCAGGACCACCATAGAGCAGCTGCACGCCGCCGTTGCCGGTGGTGCTGTTCGATTTGAACACGATGGTGTGATAACCAGCGGAGAGGCGGATGGACCCGGTGCCGGCGGCCACGAGGGCCATGCTGCCTGCGCCGCTGGTGAGATCCACATTCGATCCCGCCACCGGCACGCCATCAATGACGAGCATGCCCTGCTTGGAGTTGATCTGGAAGTTGTAATCCCCTGCGGTGTTGATTTTCAGCAGGCCGGAATACACCGCCTGCGTGCCTGCCAGCTGGGTCGAAATGGCAGGACGGTTGTTGAAGTTGGCGTCGTTGGGCAGGACCCCGGTGAGGACGGCGCCGGGCGCCATGCCCGAGCCGAAGGCAGAGTTCAAATTGCTGGCGCCACCAGAGTAGTAGCTGACGGCCAGACCGCCCTGCGTGTAGCCGTTGGGAGGAGATCCCTGCTGCGGCATGCCGCCGATGGGAACGATCGGGAAGGTCACGCCGCTGTTCAGCGTCACTGTCGCGCCAGCACCAACACCAAACGGTGTGCTCACGGTGTCCACGGTGGGAGCCGCGCCGATCAAAGTGCCGGTGGTGATGTTCGTGGCGTTGGTGTTGGTGTTGTTGCCTCCGAGCAGGAGGGTGCCCGCGCCGGTGTTGGCATAGCCCAGCGTGGGGGTGAAGCCACCACCGATGGTGAGCGAGGTGCCAAGGCTGGGGGCAAAGTTAATAGTGCCGCTGCCGGTGTAGGAGCCACCGGTGAAGCGCAGATTGTAGCTGCTGGACCCGGTAACCACGAGGGTCTGGCCGCCGGCGATGCCGAGGGTGCCCATCTGAACGGTATTGTTGGTATTGGCAGGGGAGGTGGCGTAGTTCGGCAGGTTCGTGGTGTGATCCACGCTGATGGTGGCCGTGGTCTGACCGGCATCGAGGCTGACATTGTTGCCCATGACGATGCTGCCATAGGAAGAGGCGCCGTTGCTGCGCAGATCGAGCGTGCCGCCCTTCAGGACGATGGCCATGGTGCCCAGAGGCGTCGTCGTAGCGGCGCCGGTGGGTCCGATGAGGCGCAGGGTGCCGTCGTTGACGTTGATCGTGCCTGTCATCGTGCTGCTGTTGAGATTGCCCGAGGAGACGTAGGAGTTGGCGAAGGCCAGCACACCGAGGCCGTTTTTGTCAAAGGTGTGGTTGCCAGTGATTTTGCCCCCAAAGGTGGCCGTCATCGTTGGCAGAACCACATTGATGGCGGCGGTGGCTCCCAGGGTGGCATCGCCGTTCAGTGTCAGGCTGTTCAGACCGTCAAAGCGCAGGTCGCCATTGGCCACGATGCTGTTGCCCAGAATGTTGGTGGCGGCCGTGGAGACCAGCACCGGGGTGGAGGCGTAGGCCAGAGTGGGGCTGCCACTGGCAGTCGCCGGCACAGACAGGGTCACATGCGTGGGGTCATCGATGCTGATGATGATGGCTCCGGCCGGGATGCCGGTGCCAGTGACGGCCATGCCGGTGAGGAGGCTGGCGGTGCTGGTCAGCGTCAGCTGCTTGCTGCCGCTGACGGTGGTGGAGGCAAGGCTGGCCTTGGTGGCATTCAGCGTCAGAGTGCCGGTGCCCACCGGGCCGCTGGTGACGGTGGCGCCGACGGCGGAGCCGATGCTGCTGGCGCCGATGATCAGGCCGCCGTTGTTGACCGTGGTGCCGCCTGTGTAGATGCTCTGCGCCCCGAGCTGCAGAAGTCCTGCTCCGTTCTTGGTGATAGCGCCGTTGACGATGGGCGCGCTGATGTTCAGCGTGGCCTGCAGCGGTGCGACGCTCTGGCCATTGGCCACAATGGCTCCGACGTCAAAGACGCGGGGGCTGCCGCCGAGGTCCAGACGGCCCAGATTGACATAAGTCAGGTTGTTCGTGGCGGTGGTGGTGGCATTGGCGGAAAGGACATACGTGTTGCTGTCAACGATGGCGGCAATGGTGGCGCCACCAGGAATGCCGGTACCGGTGACCGAGGCGCCGACGAGCAGGCCGTCCGTGCTGGCGACGGTGACCACAGGGCTGCCATTGGTCGTGGTGGAGGAGTAGTTGATGTTGCCGCTGGTGATGAGGGACACATTGCCCACGGAGGAGGCGTTGGCGGTGATGTTGCCGTTGAGGACGAGGCCAGCACTGCCCATGTCGATGGTGGGTGCCGCGCCGCCGGTGTTGTTGATGATGATGCCGCCGAGGGTCTGGTCAAAATCATTCAGGTCGAGCGAACCGCCGCCATACAGGGTCAGGATGCCGGTGGACTTGATCTGGTTGGCGGACCCCAGGGTCACCTGGCCGCCATACACGTTGTTTTCTTCATTGTTGCCGCCGGAGATGGTGATGTTGCCAGGGATCGAGACGATGCTGTTGCCGTTGGCGCCCGGGGTTTTGAGGATCCAGGAGCCGGAGTTCACAAAAGTGCCGCCGGTGTAGGTGTTGTTTCCGGTGATGGTGGTGGCCACGGAGGTGACGTAAGGCCCCACAATCGCCCCGGTGACGTTGCCGCCCAGCACCAGGCTGACGGAGCCGCCAGCAGTGTTGTCCACGATGTTTGCTCCCAGCACCTGGATGCGGTTGTTGGTGGGACCCGAACCGTAAGGCAGCGCCCAGTAGTACAGATCCGCCGGTGCGGAGGTGGTGCCGCTGGTGAGATTACCATTGGTGATGGTGAGCAGCGAAGGAAGCGCACTGATGTAGGAGCGCGTGGTGGGGGTGTTGATCGCCGTAGCAGCGTTGGCGCTGAGCGTGATGATGTTGTTCACGTAGTCGATGGCGGTCACCGTCCTGCCCGAGTCGCTGAAATTGACGGAGCCGACGACCAGGGTGGAGGGAATGGACTGAACGACGACCTGATTGCTGGTGAGCGAGGCACTCAGCACCACCACGTTTGCAGTGTTGTCGGCGGTCTGGGAGGCGATGATGCCGCCACCGGCAAGGGTGAGGGTGTGGCCGCCGAGATCCAGCGTGGCGGTACGGCTGGTGTCCAGATTCAGGGTGTTCAGCGTCCGGTCCGAATTCATCGTCTGGTAAGCTGCAATCGTCGGATTGTTACCGGTGAGATTGTTGCTGATCACGAACTGCGTGCCGTTGGTGATGGACGTGATGGTGGTGCCGTCCGGCACGCCAGGTCCGGTGATGGCCTGCCCGACCTGCAGACTGGCCGTGCTGCTGACGGTGAGCAGGTTGGTCCCTGCGGAGCCGGTGGTGAGCAGCGCCGGCATGGAGATCTTGAGGTTGTCCGTGGCGGTGCCGGTATTGATGGTGTTCAGCGGATTGGCAGCGTAACCAGCATAGCCCACCTGGCTGAGCGAACCGACGCCGGTGCCCGCTGCGTAGCTGGCCCAGTCACGGTCTGTCACGGCCCAGCCGGTCTGGCCGGAGGCGTTGGCGATCAGGTTGTTGTTCAAGGACGGAGCGGTGGAGAAGAACACGCGGCCGTTGTTGCCGATGAGGCCAGTGGCACCACGGAAGAGCATCGTGGCACGGGAACCTGCAGCCTGGGTCAGGCTGGTGAAGGTGAGATCCGAGGAGCTGATGTTCACACTGCTCAGCTGGGCGTCGATGATGTTCTGCGCACCATTCAGCGTCAAAGTGCCGAAGGTTTCACTGGTGCTGCCACCGGTGCGGTTGCGGTACTGGATCATACTGCCGCGCAGGTCGATGGGGGCTGCGTCGTTGATGCGGTTGTTGATGTTGATGCCCAGATTGGAGGCGTTCTGAATGAGCAGGTTCGCGTTGTTGAGCGAGATCGCGGAGGTGTTGAGCAGAGTGCCCGCGTCCAGCAGCTGGAGGCGGCCGCCGTTGAGAAGGGTGGCGCCGCTGTAGCCCTGGGCGTCATACACGTTCCAGTCGTTGGTTCCAGCACCCACGATGGAGCGCACCACGGCGATGTTGCCATTGATCTGTCCGGCCCAGTTGACGCCGCCATTGGCCAGGACCAGCGTGGCCTGGCTGCTGCCACTGTTGGTCACCAAGCCGCCGTTGCCGGCTACGAAAACGTTGCCGTCGTTGCGCAGACGGTTGGCAAAAAGAACGCTGCTGTTCAGATCCAGTGTGCCGCCGGCATTGACCACGAGGTCATTGTTATAATAGATGGAGTTCGTGCTGCCCGCCGCGAGCTGAAGAGTGCCCTGGCTGACGGTGGTGAGGCCGGTGTAAGTATTGACGGCTCCCAAAGTCAGGGTGCCTGCTCCGGATTTGGAAAGACCACCGGAGCTGCCGACGATGGCGCTGCTGATGTTCAGATTTCCGAGGGCAAAGACGATCAGCTCGCGGTTGCTGGTGGTGCTAAGCAGGCCGCCATTGATGCCGGTGTTGCCCGTGAAGGCCAGAATGCCGCCGCTGTCCAGCGTCAGAGTCTGAGCCAGGCCCACGTTCACTCTGCCACCGCTGTTCAGGGTGAGGGAGTTGATGGTCAGAGGCGCGGTCACGTTCCCAGTGGTGCTGAGAGAGACGTTGGCCAGGGAGGCAAGCGTGGTGGACATTTCACCGGCTGTCAGAGGGCGCAGAATGTTCGTGCCCGTGGTGGTGGCACCGGCGGAGTCCGCCGTGGCAAAGGAAGTACCGTTTCCGGAAGCACTGGAGTCAACGAGAGCCCAAGGCACGATGGCCTTGTTGGTGGAGCCGGTCACTCCTGCCTGCCCGATGAAGGTCAGGCCGGTCGTGGTGGTCGGTCCGGTGACCACCGCAGTGTTGGCTCCGGAGGCATTCCCGAGATTGGTGCCGCGGAACAGGACTGTACCGCCCGCGCTGCGTGCCACAGCAGCAGCGACGCCCAGGACGAGCGTGGTGGACTGGTTCGCGTTCGGCGTCAGGGTGATGGTGCTGAAACCATTGCCCGCAGTAAAGGTGCCGGTCTGCTCAACGGTGGCAGCAGCGCTGTTGCCTGTGATGTTGAGCCTGGCTCCATACATGGTCAGCGGGGCGTTGGAGAGGCGGTTGTTGACGTTGGTGGTGCTGTTGTCGATGTTCAGCACGGCGCTCGGCAGGACGGAGACTGTGCCCGTGCCGCTGACCACCCCGGCACCCGACAGACCGATGGTGCCCAGGTTGATGTTGAAGTTGCCAATGCCGGAGGTGGCGGAGCCAAAGGTGGTGAGCACGTTGTTGACGGTCGCGGAGGCGTTGTTGGAAATCGTGACGTGGGTGTCGTCCACGATGGCGGTGACCGTGCTGCCCGCGGGGATGTTCGGGTTGCCGCTGATGTTCATGCCGACAAAGAAGCCGCTGGTGCTGCCCACCACGACCGAGTTGGAACCGCTGGTGGTGGAGGCGAGGAAGCTCGGCGTGAAGGCATTGGCCGTGGTGATGTTCCAGGTGCCGGTGCCGATCTTATAGAGCGTGGTGGTTGCCGGAGTGTTGTTCAGGTTGACGAGGGGAGCGGAAAGTGTGCCCACACCGGTGCCTGTGGCGGAAAGATAGAAGTTCATCGACTGCCCGGAACCGCCGACGCTCCAGTTGGAGCGGGCACCACCAGCCAGAGTGAGCTGAGTGCCGGTGTCCACACCGGCGATAATGACGTTCTTGGAGTTGTTGTCGGCGGGGGTGCCGGAAATGATGACCGGGGCGGTGATCGTGTTGTTGCCCGCCATGTTGCGGATGGCGCCCAGAGAGTTGATACCGGAGACGTTGCGGCCGTTCTGGGTGTTGATCTGGAAGGTTTCGTTGATCGTGGCACCGGCCGGGATGTTCAGGGCCACTTCGGCGGAGATGTCATTGATGATGGTGCGCAGGGCGGCATTGGTGGAGCCGGTGGAGCCGAACGCTGCGGCGCTGGTGACCTGCAGGCTGCCCTGTGCCACGGTCAGCGTGCCGTTCCAAGCGGAGACTCCGCCGGTGCCGCTCTCCGGAGCTGCAGTGAGCACGAGCGTGCCTTCGTCGTTCTTCTGCAGGTTGTTGGTGCTGGTGGTGACCCACAGGCCTGAGCCGGCACCCGAATCATTGAGCGTGAGGGTGTTGCCCTTGGTCACTTCAATGGAGTTGCTGGCCTGGTTCAAAATGATCGCTCGGGAGGTGGAGAAGGTCCCGGTGGCGCGCAGACCGCCGGTGGTGGCGTTGTTGTTGATGAGAATCTGGTTGGCTACATTGCCCAGCGCACCGTCCGATGCCGCGGCGACCGTGCCGGCGGCGATGTTGATGACAGGCGTAGCGGTGACCGTGCCAGGAGCTCCGGTCAAATTGGCGTTCAGCGTCACCTGCTGCAGCGTCACGGTGGGGTTGGCGGTGGTGGTGGCGTTGCTCAGGGTGAGCGAGTAGCGCTTGATGGTCGGATTGTTGGCCGTGATGTTTTGATTGAGCGTAAGGACGTTGCCATTGATGGCCGTGATCACCGTACCAGCGGGAATACCAGTGCCGGCGATGAGGGTGTTGCCCACCGAATAGGTGCCAATAAGCGATCCGCCGGTGACCGTAACTGTATTGGTGCCCGAGGAGCCGGTGGTGGTGGATGTAACATTGTTGCTGAAGCCAGTGACGGTCGTGTTGGCGGCGATGCCGGTGCCGGTCACAGGCATGGTGTTGGCAAAGATGGTGGTGGGATCCGTGGTGATATAGACCGTCGTAGCGCCGGTCGCGGAGCTGGCGGCGAAGTTCTGCACGTTCACCGCCGTGATGAAGGCGCCGGCTGGGATGGTGGTGCCGTTGCTCACGCGCTCACCCACGGCCAGCTGGGCCACGCTGGTGGCGGTGATGATGGCCGAACCATTGACCCCATAGGTGCCGGTGATGGTGGCGGTGCCGCCAAACGTGTTGCCCGCATTCATGAGGGCCAGGGTGCCGCCGCCGGTCTTCGTGAGACTGGAGTTGCCAGAAACCACGCCGGTGAGGGTCAGGCCCTGCACGACGTTGGAGTTGGTGCCGTTGTTGACCTGGAAGGTGGGTGCTCCGGTGAAGGCGGTGGCTCCGGTGACTTCAAGCCCGTAGCCATTGTTGTTGGCGACGATGAGGGTGGCCTGGCTGATGTTCAGCGTGGAGATCTGGGCGGTCTTGTTCGCAGCCTGGGCAAAATACGGGGCAAACAAGGTGCCGATGCGGCCCACCTGGATGGTGTTGCTGTTGTTGACCGTGATGTTGACATTGAAGTTGAGGTTTTGAGCACCGCCGGTGCCGTTGCCGTCTTCGAGCAGGAAGAGGGTGTTGGCGTTGTTGAGGGCGAAGGTTCTGCCGAAAAGGGCGTTCACGCCTTCGATGCGCAGGCCGGCATTGGCTTCAAAGCTGAGGGTGCCGAGGAAGTTCGAGTTGTCTCCGCGCAGGGCCACCACACCGGGGGTGACGCCGCTGTTGCCCGTGGTCTGAGCACTGGAGGTGACCTGCGCCTGGGAGGCGCTGATCGTGGTGCCCGCGTTCATGACTGTGGAGCGGATCACGATGGTCGTGGAGGCATCTCCGACGATGCCGGAGGCCACCGTCAGGGTGGCACCGGGATCTCCCACCGGCAGACCACCGGAGATGGCGTCGAGCACCAAAGTAGTGCCGTAGGTGAGATTGGCCGTACCCGCGCCGACGCCGGCCTGCTGAGAAAGCGTGATCTGAGTGCCGCTCACGATGGCGGCGATGGTGGTGCCGGGATTGATGCCGGGGCCGCTCACCACCTGGCCCACATGCAGGGTGCCCGTGCCGCTGGGGACGGTGACACTCGTGCTGTTGAGAATCGCGGTGGAACTGATGGACTGGTTGGTGATGGTGATGGTGTTGCTGTTGCTGCCCAGGATGGTGATGGCCGCATTGGCGGTGGACTGGATGCTGGCGTCTTTGACCACCTGCACGTTGTTTGCAAAGGTGGGGCCCACACCCGCGATCGTGGAACCTTTGGAGTCCAGGATCATGTTGCCACCGTTGAGCCTGACAGTGGCGGAACCGATGGGGTTGAAGGTGCCGGAGGTCGAGTCCGTGCCGCCAGACAGAACCAGCGTGGGGGTGGAGGAGAAGTTGAGGACCTGCGATCCTGCGGCGGTGGCGGAGGCCGAGAGAGTGACCGAGGTGCCGTTGATGGCGGTGATGAATGCGCCGGTGGGAATGCCGTTGCCGCTGACCGTCATGCCCAGACGCAGGGTGGAGGCGTCCGAAACGGTGAAGGTGTTGGAATTCGCCACCAGGGTGGGAGTCAGCGTGGTGCTGACGCCCTGCATTTCAATGATCGAGGTATGACCGACGCCGAGATTGTTGGCCGTGGCGGTCTGATTGAAGAACAGGCGCCCGTTGCCCTTTTTGACCAGGGTCATGGCTGCGCCGCCGTCAGAAACCGAGCCGTCGAAGGCCACGTTCGGATTGGCGTCGATGGTGACTGAGGAGCCGAAGACGGAACTGCCAGCAAAGCGCAGCGTCTGCCCGAAGCCGCTGCTGCCGCCCACGACTTCATTGGCGCCGGTGGAGTCTGTTGCTTTCACGGTCAGCGTCAGCCCGGTGTTCAGCTGCAGGCCGCCCAGCGCGATGGAAGAGGCCCCGTTGCCCTTGAGATTGATGCCTGCGTTGCCAGTGACGATCACATCGTTGCCGAGAGCGATGGCATTGCTGGAGCCGGCCGCAGTGTTCGTTTCCGCCTGGAAGAGGGCGGCCGTGAGGTTGGTGCGGGTATAGGAGGTCTGAGGGCCGGCGTATGCCAGATCCAGCGAGCCACCGCCGGTGCCCTGCACATAATCGACGCGGATGTCATGGTAGCCGACGCCGAGCTGCAGCACGGCGCTGGAGAGGTCGGTGGCGCCCTTGCCGCCGTCGTTGTTCAGCACCAGAACGCCGTCGATGTAAATACGCGCGCCGTCATCCGGCCTGGCGAAGAAGGTGTAACCGCCAGCGGTGGTGATGTTCACCTTGCCCACCCACTGCACGGCGTAGTTGGCCACGGTCTGCACCGTGTTGTTGGCATCCAGGTAGCGGATGGAGGTGACTGCGGAGCCGTCGAGACCATTAAGGGTGAACGTGGGGGACAGCGGCAGGCTGGGGGTGGGATTGGTGGTGAGCTGGGAGGTCAGCAGCGGGGTGACGGTGATGGAGCTAATCGCGGAGGTGAGGTCCAGTTCCTGATTGCTGGCATTCACCACGGTAAACTGCGTGCCATTGAGAATCTGGCCGACGCGAGCACCCGCCGGGATGCCGGGTCCGCTCAACTGCTGGCCGACTGACAGGGAGGCGGTGGTGGGGATCGTGCCCGAGGTTCCCACGACAGTGGTGCTCAAGGTCACCACGTTCTGGCCGCTGCCACCGCTGGCGACAAGGCTCTGGCTGGGCAGCGTTTCGCCGGTGGCGACGCCGTTGAAATTGACGCGGGCGGTGTCCCCGGTCGCGGTAATGTCAAACAAACGGCCGGAGATGCCGATGGTGGAGTTACGAGTGCCGGTGAGGTCGAGATTGGAACCGCCCTGCAGGGTGATGGCGTTGGTGCCCAGCGGATTGTTGTTTCCGGTGCGGACGATGGCCTCCACGGTCGCCTTGTTGGCCACGGTGATGCCGCCGGTGAGGTTGTTGGCGTAGTTGGCTCCGGTGCCGGCAGCGCCGAGGATGAGGCGTGCGGAGGTGGCTGTGCCGCCAGGCTGCACAGTCACGCCGTTGGTGCCGCTGAGCACGGCATTGATGGTGGCGGAAGCCGCGGCAGTGGTGCTGCCGATGGTGATGGTGGGGTTCGTCCCGGCCAGGGTGAGGCTGCCACCGGGGGCGGCCACGGTGCCGCCGCCGAGGAGGGTGAAGCCGCTGGTGTTGTCAAGCTGGAGCCCATTGGCAGTGACGGCGCTGCCGAGCGTGATGTTCTGGCTGGTGGAGCTGCCAACGATGCCAAATTGAGCGATGCTGGAGTTGGAATTCACCCATGCGGCCGTGGTCTGCGAAGAACCTGAAGGCGCATTAGGCACCCAGTTGGCCGTGGTCGTGTCCCAAGTCCCAGACTGGGTCTGGCCGCTGCCGGAGACGCCGGTGGGGTCCCAGTAAAAGGTGGCTCCCCGTAGAGGCGTGGCGACTTGCATGGCGAACACCAGCACGGTCATGAACCAGCCGAGGAGGATGCGATTGTGTCGTAATGTTTTCATCAGAGAAAAGGATCTTGTTCGGGGGAGGAACGGGAGAATTTAAGAAAGGCGGAAAAAAGAGGCACAAGAATGCAGGCGGGTGGCGTTGAGACACTGCTGCACTTCTTCCAATGCAAACCCTAAAAAGTCGCAAGCGTTCGACCCAACGAGCGTTTCGTTCTGGGATGGGTCGGCCGGTTTGTTTCTCATGTAGATGCTATGCAATGGTTGGGGCACGAATACGCGACGGGTTTATGACACGGATTTTGAGCCAGCGTTCAGAATAGCGAAAATGGTTCCGCTCCGTCAATGCAAATACATCGACTTTACGAATTTTCGGCATTGCAATTCTTCACGGCACCGCCACCGCAGGTCCATCTAAGATTTCCACTCGTAAGGCCGCCAAGTCTGCGGCGTCCCGCGTGACTAACACACTGATTCTGTGTGTTCCAGGTGATAGGTCAAACGCCTGCTCAGGGTTGAGTTCCTTGAGTTCAGCGCCGTCCACCGCGACCACAATGCCTTTCACGGAGCTAAAGCCCAGCTTTACCTTTCCCCCGGCATCGGATTTCAGACCGAATTGAATGATTTTCGGGAACCACGGATACATCTTTTGCGCAGCGGGCAAATCGGCCAGCGGGAGGTCGCCATTGACCTGGCTGAGGGCGATCTGCCAGGGATAGGCGTAATTCTCATCGTTGAGAGCGAAACTGCCAACATGGCGCACATGATCGACGTCCTTCTGCTCCATTTTGCCCATCGCCTTCCAAGTGCGGACGTAGCGGTTGGGCTGGGTTTTGTAGGCCCCTTCCCTGCCGAGCTCGGAGAGGAAGCGCACGAGATCGACAAATTCGTCCTCCCGCAGGCTGGCGGTGAGGCCGGGGGGCATCATGCTCACGGGGCTCATCTGGCGGCTGGCGATGGCGGACTTGGCCACCTTGACGATCTGGTTGGCGGGGTCACGAATCGTCAACTCCTCGGCACCGTCATTGATGAGGCCGCCGGAGATGACTCCGCCGTCCTTTTTACTGACGATGACCATGTGGTAGCCTTCTTTGATTTTCTTGCTGGGTTCCAGCAGGCTTTCGATGAGGTAGTCCACCGGGGCGCTGGCGCCGATGCTGACGAGGTTTGGCCCGAGGACGCCGCCGGATTCGCCAATGGCGTGGCAGGTGGTGCAAAGCATCTGCTGGCGGCGGTAAACGGCCTCGCCGCGGGCGGGGTCGCCCTGGGACTTCACCTTGGCCACGAGGGCGCTCATTTCCTCGGCGGTGAGGGGGCGGTCCATCTGCTTGACGCCACCGGCTTTTTTCAGCGCGTCTGCCAGCGGGCCCTGGATGCCGCGGGAGGTGACCATGCGGATGCCCTCCACGGCGACGGAGTCAAGAATCGTCTTCCCCTCCAGCTCCTTGGCCAGCACGGCGGGGAGCTGCTTGTTTTTGAGGAACACGGCCAGGATGGGCTTGGCGGACTCGACATCTGCCTTGGCGAGGAATTCCACGGCGCGCTTGGCGGCGAGCTGCGGGCCGACGCTGGTGAGGCCGTCGATCATGAGGGCGCGCAGGCTGGCGTCCTGGGATTCCACGAAGAGCTTGTCAAAGAGGTCGCGGGACTTCACGCCGCCGAGGGCGGTGAGGCCGCGCATGGCGCCATCGCGGATGGGGGGGATGGTTTTGGCGTCGGTGAGCAGGTCCACCAGCTTTTCACGGGCGGGTTCCACCTTCCAAAGACCGGCGAGGATGGCGGCGCGATGCTGCACGTGGGGCTCGGGGCGGTCAAACCAGGCCATGACGGTCTCTTTGGCGCCTTCAGGGATGATTTTGCGGTCCGTGGCGGCTTTGACGAGGGCGTCCTGCAGGCCGATGTAGTAAGGGGCCATGGCGGCGTCATTGACCATGTCTGCCATGAGCCGGGCCTGGGCGGCGTCTGCGGCGCCTCCGGCCATGCCGAGCACGGCGGCGGCGTCTTCCTCGCTGAGCTTCCCGCTTTTCAGCGCGGCAAAGAGGGGCGGCAGGGCATCGCTGCGGCCGGTGCTCTTCATGGCGTACACGAGGTGCTTGGGGCGCTCCTCCAGCTTGAACTTGCCGCTGGCCACGGCGGGCATCCAGATGTCTGCCTGCTCGCGGCAGGTCTGCTCCAGCAGGAAGTCCAGCGACTCGTCCATGGGCTGGTCTAAAACCTTGAGCGCCAGGCTGATAGCGGAGGGCTTGCGCATGTCTGCCAGCACGGCCAGCGCCCACAGTCGCACCTGGGCATTCTCATCTGCCACGGCCTTTTCCAGCACCTTCATGGACTCCGGATATTCCTTCCAGCGGTGGCTGAGGATGCGCAGGGCGGCGGCGCGGACGCGGTAGTCCGGATTTTCCCACAGCCGGCGCCAGATGCCGGGGGAGAAGGAATTGGTGCCTTCCCGCGCCCAGGCGGCCTCCAGCAGGGCGTGGGTGTCTGCCTCCTTGCTGGCGTCCAGCTTCGCGGCCCACTCGTCCAGGGCCAGGGTCACCTTCTCCGCGCCCTGATCGCGCAGCTCGCGCTTGGCAAAACGGCGGACGTAGTTGCGGTCTGACTTCAGCATTTCCAGCAGGTCGGTGGTTTTGGCACCGGCGATCTGGGGTTTGGGGCTGAGGGGGCGGCCTTTGACGGAGACGCGCCAGATGCGACCGTGCTGGTGGTCGCGGCGCTGGTCACGGAAGTCCACTTCCCCGTGCTGGATGATGGGATTGTACCAGTCGGCGATGTAAAGAGCGCCATCGGGCCCCATTTTGACATCGATGGGACGGAAGGCGCGGTGCGTGGAGGCGAGCAGGTCCGGGAGCTGCTTGGCGATGTAGCTGCTGCCGCTGGGGGTGAGCTGGAAGCGGTTCACGCGGTTGCCGCGGAAGTCGTTCAGGACAAACGTGCCCTGCCAGTCCGCCGGGAAGTGGGGGTCTTCGATGATTTCCAGGCCGCACTGCTTCGGCTGGCCGGGGCTGAGGCCGTGGAGGATGCGCTTGGCGCCGGGGGAGGTGGCAAAGACGGAGCCGGGGAAGATGAAATTCACCCCTTCCCCGCCCGCGCCATCGCAGGCAAAGCTCTGGCCCCAGCGGTCGAACTCAAAGCCCCAGGGGTTGATGAGCCCTTTGCTGATGATTTCCGCCCGGCGCGTCTCGGGGCGGAACTCCCACACGCCACCGCCCATGAGGCGGCGCACGCCGTGGGGCGTCTCCATGTGGGTGTGAATATAGATGGACTGCAGGAAATACAGCATGCCCTCCGGACCCCAGCGGAAGGTGTGCAGCAGGTGGTGCGTGTCCTCAGTGCCGAAGCCGCTGAGCATGACGGTGCGCTCGTCTTCTTTGAGATCGCCGTTCGTGTCCTTCAAAAAGAGCACCTCGGTGGAATTGGCCACATACAGGCCGCCGTCTCCGGGAGCCAGCGCGGTGGGGATGTGCAGGCCTTCGGCGAAGGTGGTGGATTTGTCGGCCTTGCCGTCGCCGTTCGTGTCCTCCAGCACGACGACCTGGTCCTTGGCCTCTTCACCGGGCTTGATGTGCGGGTAGGTGGTGCTGGTGACGACCCACAGGCGGCCCTGCGCGTCCCAGTTCATCTGCACCGGCTTCTGGATCATCGGCTCCGAGGCAAAGAGATTTACCTCAAAGCCCTCCGGCACCACGAAGGCCTTCAGCTCCGCATCAGGGTTCGCGTCCGGCAGGTCAGCCAGCGAAGTCGGCTGCGAGGCATGCGCCGAATACGCGGCGAAGCTGAGCGAACCAAGAAGAATCAGGGCAAGGCGGGAGGTCATAAAAAAGGGAGTGCAAAATACGGCGCTGCGGCGGGAGTTTGGCAAGCTTTCTCTCAGGGGAAATGCGGAGGGGGTGGGGAGCGCCTCTCGCCGGTTGAAACTGGCTCAGCCAGCATTTAGAATCTCTTAATGAGTACCGTCCTTGAAATCGAAAAAGCAATCGAGACGCTGCCGCCCGAACAGTGGCAGGAACTACGCGAGTGGTTCATGGAGCGTGATGCCACGCTCTCCGCTTCTGCGAGTGTGTTTTCCCTCTACGATGCCGAGGAAGGGGCGGAGCAGCAGTGGCAAGACTGACCGCCATGCGCGGCGAAATATGGCTCATTGATCTGGGCATGACGCAAAAGGTTCGGCCCGTGCTCATCCTCAGTGTTCGTTACAAGGATGAAGAACGGGCCTTGGTGAGCTATGTGGCGCGCACAACGAGCACACGTGGCACGGAATACGAGGTACCCCACGAACACGCGAAGTTTGCCCCCGGCGTGTTTGATGCGCAATCAATCGGCACCGTCCCGGACGTGCAATTGATCCGGCGTCTGACTGTTTGCGATGATGCCACCCTGTCAAAGGTCGAAGCAGCCCTCAAGCGCTGGCTCGGCCTGAGCTAGCAAGCCCCTTTCACCGCCACGCACTCACCGCCGAAGAATGCTCGCGGTAACACTTCTCAAACGCGGTGCGGGAGCAGGGTGAATGTGGCACGCATCCAGTTGAAATCAGTGCCGCAGTCTCTTAGAATCAGCGCATGAGCACCGCCGCCCTCAACATCGCCGAACTTGTCGAATGTGCGCTGTCCATGCCGCGTGCGGAGCGCTCCTACCTCGCCACCAAGCTCATCGGCAGCCTGGATGAGGACGATGATGTCGAAGTCAGCCAGGAATGGCGGGATGAACTCAACCGGCGTGTGGAATCCGTCCGCCTGGGCACTGCGCAGCTTGTCCCGCACGAGGAGGTCATGAGCGGTGCCCGCGAACTGGTGGCCCGCATCCGCAAAGAAAAGCAGGCCGCATAAGCCACCTCTGGAACAGGCATGCCCGGATCGAATATTACGATCTGCGCATCATTTCTGTGATGCACCTGCACCGCCGTCCTGGCTACTGGAGAGACCGCCTGCAGTGAAAGATGAAACGAGTGGTAGAAACAGGAAACAAACGCCCGGCATGAAAACCAGCCATGCACAAGCACTCGAGGAAGTGACGCACCTGTTTTTGAACATACGCAAGCAGCCGAAAGGAGATCAGGATGCAGGCTGGGATGCGCTGGAGCGCCGCATGACACAGCTCTTTGAGGAAGGATGGACCCGCAAGGAGCTATACCATCTGGCAAGCGAGATTATGACATCCTTCTCATCTCTACCAGAAGAGCATTATGATGATGTGAGCAATTATTTGGATGGATTAATCGGGTGGGTGGCGACTGGATGCATCACACGCTTTCCTGGCGAGCCGACGGACCCCGATGAACTGGCTGCTTACGTGCTCGGAATGAAGTGGCTGGAATGAAGGTGAAAGCACCGCCTCTACCTCCAAGCCCTCACCGCCGAGGAATGCTCGCGGTAAAACTTCTCAAACGCCCCGCGTGACCCATTGAAGAAACTGCGGTCGCAGAAGTGGCGCAGGGTCACGCGGCCGCCGCTGCGGGTGTAGCCGCCGCCTACGTTTCCGGTGAACTCCGGCCCGAGCAGCGCGGTCTTCGGATGGCCGCTGATGTCTCCGCAGTACTGCCAGAAGGTCCAGCTGCCAAACACACGCGGCACGCTGAAGGTCATGTGGTGGCCGGACTGCTCGCCATAGCGCGGGATCCACAGGCCGCAGGTTTTTAGGATCTGACGCTGGTCGGAGGTCAGCGCCTCCAGCTCGCGCTCCTGCTGGGCGAAGGTGGGCATACCAGGAAGTGGCACACTGCAATACAGCAGCGGCCAGACGCCCGTGTGTGCGCGCACCTGCTGCGCCGCAGAGGCAAGCTGCGACCACGACACGCGGTCCCGCCCTTCATTGTCCAGCACCATCATCACCGCATGCCCGCTGGTGCCGTTGCGATGCGCAGTGGCGGCCACGGTGTGCACAAAGCGCTCGATCTGCGCCTGCAGGTTTCCCGCGCGGTTCACATAGTGATACGCGCCCCACTTCAGCCCGGCCACACGCGCCGCGTGCTCGCGCCGGGAGTAGTCCACATCCGCGCCAGAGCCGCCGCGCGTGGCGCGATGAATCATGAGCTCCACCCCCATGCTGCGCAGCAGATCTGGCCGCACCCCGCCGCCATCCCAGCCGAAATCGACCGTGTTGTTCAGCAGCGTCGTGCGCGCCTGATGCGTGGAGACCGTGACCGTGCGAATGGGAGCGCATGACCCGAGAGACAATGCCGCCGCGAGTGCCGCAGCCCTGCTGAAACGAGAGAACGCGCGTGAAGTCATGCGTGCTGTTTTAGCGGGAGGCGGGTGGGACCGAGTCCATACCTTTCGGTCGTCCTTCGCGTTCGGACCTTTGCGGTGCGCTCCCCCCTTCCGCAGGAACAGGGCTAGTCCAGGCGGCTGGCGAGCACGCCTGACAAGGCAGCTCTTGCCACCTGATTCCCTGGACCGCATCCTTGCCCCATGAGCGAGATCACCGAGGCCATCTAGGAAACCGTGGTGAAAGCGGGAGAGCGCAAACTGAATGCGAGGATCGCTCTGCTGGTGGCCATCACGGCGACGGGGATGACCCTGTGCAATATGAAGGACGGCAACGTGGTGCAGGCACCTGTCACGGCTTGATCTCACCCCGCTTCAACGCCTCGACTGCCAACTCAAACCCCGCCGCACCAGCCTTTTGCAGCCAGAGGCCTGCTTCGATGCGGTCTTCCAGCGTAGTTTTTTCTCCAGGAATGGTGAGGTAGACAAACATGGCGTGCTGCGCTTTGGCGTTGCCCTGGATGGCGGCGATTCGCAACCACTTGAGCGAGGCTGCGGGATCGTGCGAGAACATCCAGTGCTGATGGATGGCATAGGCAGCCTCCGAGTCCCCCAGCTTGGCCAGGCGAGTTTTGGAGGCGAGTGTTTCGGCCGAAAATATTCCGGAGGCATGCATCGGCGGCCCTGAATCTTTCTCTTTCCCCATGCAGCAGCAGAGCGGGAGGAGGAGCAGCAGCGCAAAATATCTCGGACGAAGGTGAGCACGCATGATGAAACGGTGCCTGCATCCGCTCTTCTGACAAGGGTTTTACGGGCGGCCGTTTTCACCAAAAAAGCGCGGCACCCGTGAAGATGCCGCGCTTGGGACAGTGAATGACTCAGGCTTTCTTCGTCTGAATCACCCGCTTCGATCAACGATGGAACCAGCGGTGGAAGATGCTGTGGTGTTCCGCCTGATTGATGCGTCGGGACTGCAGGTTTTCCTCGCGGTTGAGCCGCAGCTGCTCACGCGCGGTCAGGTGACCGCCGTGCCGGGCGAGGTCGCGCGACTCCTGGCGCTGGATGTGCTGCTCGCCGCGTTCCAGGCGGTTCGCCTGTCCCGGACTGAGCCGACCGGTGGCGACGCCGTTGCCGATGCGTCGCTGCTCATTGTTCAACCTGCCGCTGACTTCATTGACCCGCGGATGCCACGGCCACGCGGCGCTGGCATTCTGCGGCAGTGCGGCGGCACCAAGCACGGTGGCAATGGCGATGGGGAGAAACGTTTTCATGGTGATGAGGGGGTTAAGGATTTCTGTGTGTTTGCGCTCATTCGAAAATCGAGCGTCATCGGTTGAGACGCCGCTCTCCAGACGACGATTCAAACAAACCGGCGCTGCAAAATCAGGCGCGCGGCGGTGCTTGCGTGGGCTGTGCGCCTACATCGCGCGGCATGCAGCGAAGGCGCTGGCTGCACGCGCAGCGGTTCAGCACCTGCCGAATAAGCTTGCACCATTTCCGTAAAACCGAAAACCTCCCCGATATATCAATTTGGCCTGAATCCGCACGGCATCGTTCCCGTCTGACACCGCACCACACGCAGGCCCGTTCTTCTCAGCGCGTTTTCTTTCCACCTCTCACCACTGACTGCTCCCGACCATGAATCTCCCGCGCCTTTTCACCGCCGCTCTTCTTCTCCTGGCCGCCGGCCTGCCTGCCCATGCGCAGACCAGCCGCATACGCGTGAGCGATGCCGCTGCTCCGCCGCCGCTCTCTGCCGCGACGCTCAGCACAAACTACCGGCTGACGCTTGCCGCCAAGTCGGGCGAAAAGGCCCTGGGAGAAGTGTCCGTGCTCACCTGCGCGAAGGCCATCGATGCCTCAGGCATGCTGGAAAAACCCGCCGATGGCGCTCTGCCCGCCACGCAGCTTTCCCTGCGCGGCACGCTGGCGGAGGAGGAGGGCGGGGCCTTGCTGCTGACCTACTCTTTTGCCGTGAACGCGCCGGTGATCCAGTCCACCTCCAGCTTTGCGGGCTCTTCAGCGAAGCGCCAGGAGGCTGAGGCGAAAGCAGGCGAGGCCAAGCCGGAAACACCGCGCACCACCGTCACGAGCATCATCAATTTCCGCGACAATCTTTCCAGCGGCGCGGTGCGGGTGAAGGCCGGCAAAACCTACGAGCTCGTGACCACGGCGGGCGTGGTGTATTCGCTGACGATTTCCGCCGAGCCGCTGAAATGAAGCCAACGCCGCATCCCGCTGCGGATGCGCTGAATCTCCACCCACTGCATCCGCATTTGCATTCACTCCGATGAAATCTTCTCCATTCCACATGCTGCTGGCGCTCGCCCTGGGTGCGGGCCTCACACCGGCCGCTGCGCAGCGCCCGACGGATGTGCCACCACCTCCGGGCCACCGGGAGGCCGAGCCCGAGACCACGATGCTGGGGGCCAATTACCGCATCGCCATCACCACGACGGTGAATGGCAAAAAGCAGAGCGAGCTCGCGGTGCTGACCTGCTCCTCTCCTTTTCAAATCAGCGGCTTCGCCATCGAGCCGACCGCTGACGATGTCAAAGGCGAGCCCCTGACCCTGCGCGGCGCTCTGGCCGAGCAGGCAGACGGCAGCCTGAAGCTGAGCTACGACATGCGGGTGGATACGCCGGTGCCCATGCAGACGATAGGGCTGGCGGGCACGGCCGAATCTCTGACTTCCACGTTTCAATACAAAAAAACAGGGGCCATGGGCATGCTGCTGCTGAAGCCGGGACAGAGCTACGAGGTCATGAAAATCTCCGGCATGGTCTGCGCCATCACCCTCACGCCCACCGAGACTCCGCCAGCCCCGAAGGTGCCGCCGACACCGCCCGCCGAAGCCTCGCGCCCTGAAAACAGAAGACCCGCCACCGCAGAGCGCAGAGGCCCCACGGAGGAGGACAGGAGGCGCTACGAAAGCCTCTCAGACGATGCGAAATCCAAATTTCGTGATGCCATGCGGGAACTCTTCAGCGATCAGAAATTCCGAAACCTCCCCGAGGAAGAGCGCCGCGCACAAATCCAAAAAGCCTACATCAAGGCCGAAACCGAGGATCGTGCGCAGAAAAAGTGAGGCAGAGGCAGAGGCAGAGGCAGAGGCGGCTGAGGATGACGGCGGCACGCAGCAGCATCGAGGTGCCGCATACCACGGGCTGGTAGGAACGCGCTGCGCCGCGTCCGAAGAATCCTTCGTCCCGGCGCGGCCTCGCGTCCCCCACGCACCGCACCTCACCCACCGTCTCCACGCGCCGCTACCCAAGCCGCACCGCCTCGCCGCCTCCCCGCTCCGCTGCCTATCCCCACCTCAAGGACGGCGAACCTCTTTGATCGCCCTCGACGCCACAGACCCAAAACCACGGACCCGACGCAGCGGTTCCCTACCACCGCCTCTCGATACCACAGGCTGGTAGGGACGCGCTGCGCCGCGTCCGAAGAATCCTTCGTCCCAGCGCAGCCTCGCGTCTCACACGCTCCGCACCTCACCCACCGTCTCCACTCGCCGCTACCCAAGCCTCACCGCCTCGCCTCTCCCCGCTACCCGCTCCACTGCCTCTCCCCGCCTCAAGGACGGCGCACCTTTTTCATCGCCCTCGACGCTACAGACCCATAACCACGGACCCGACGCAGCGGTTCCCTACCATCCCTTCGCTCTGACCCACCGCCTACTGCCCACTGACCACCGCTCACCGCTCACCGCCCACCAC